>CALUQE010000004.1 GCA_944322845.1 Candidatus Gastranaerophilales bacterium | reverse complement strand
ATTTTGCACTCTCTGTTATGAAGTTTTTATTGTTTATATTATTAATGGGAACTAATGCGGTGCAATTTGATTGAGTTACTTCTTTAATTAATTCATCTTGGAGTTTTTCTTGAATTTCTGGTTCTAGAGATGAGTATAATATCTCGTATGATTTACCTCCAAAAACTTTAACAACACGTGCTACATATTTACCTTTTTGAATTGCTAATCTTAGTGAACGATTGCTTTTCAACCCTTTTAATTCTGCTATTTTATTAATATCTATATATTCTTTGTTTTTCATCGCAGACACACATTAGCTCGAAATTAAATGTATTGGAACATCACTTCCGAGCTTTGTGTCATTCTTGTATCATTAAAATTTCCAAAACCTTGTGTTAATTTTTCCGAAACTTGGTGTTAATTTTTTAATTCCTTGCACAACTGGACTATACCAAAATAATCAAACTATCCGTACACCTTAAAAACGGTGCTAAACCAGCTATATTAAGAAAAAATCAAACTATCCGTACAGTCCGAAAAAAGTCCATTTCGGCAGTTTGATTTTTTTGGTAAACTTAATTTTCCGACCTGAAAACGCCCTCGCAGAGCGGGCTGTCCAAAATAATCAAAGTATCCGTACAAATAAAACCGGTCGTTAAATTACACCGGTCGTTAAATTACAAGGATAATGTAAAATAACACATGGTTTGACTATTTTGTACATGTAGTTTGATACGGGAAGGGTGGGATCCGAACCCTTTCGTTTTTAATGATAACTCATTTCTTCAGAATATCAAGTCTATTTCATAAATTGTCCGAAACAGGACAAAGAAAAAAATTTTATATTATAATTAACTCATGCAAAAGGTCTATGAAAAGGATAATATAACTTTATTTCAAGGTGATTGTATCGAGATTTTAAATAAAGCAACACCAGAATCCGTTGATATGATTTTTGCCGATCCTCCTTATATGTTATCTAATGGTGGAATTACTTGCCATGCAGGAAAGGTCGTTTCTGTTAATAAAGGAAAGTGGGATGAGAGTAAAGGGATTGATGAAGATTTTGAATTCCACAACACCTGGATAAAAGCCTGCAAAAGAGTTTTGAAACCTAACGGAACAATATGGATTTCGGGAACTTATCATTCTATTTATGCTTGTGGTTTTGCCTTACAAAAAAACGGATTTAAAATTTTAAATGATATTTGTTGGTTTAAGCCAAATGCTTCGCCGAATATGTCTTGCAGGTATTTTACAGCAAGCCATGAAACACTTTTGTGGGCAAAAATCGATAATAATGAAAAGCATACATTCAATTATGAACTTATGAAAAATGGCGATTGGTGTGAGGATTTTATCAAAAAAACGGAAAAACAAATGCGTTCAGTCTGGGCAATAGGAACTACAAAAAGTTATGAAAAAGAATTTGGTAAACATCCAACACAAAAACCTTTAGAATTGTTAAGGCGTATAATCCTTGCATCAACGAATGTTGGAGATTTGATTCTTGATCCTTTTACAGGAAGCTCAACAACTGGTATAATGGCTTTAAAATCAGATAGGAAATTTATTGGTATAGACTTGGAAAAAGAATATTTAGACCTTTCAATCAAAAGGTTTGAACAAGCATTTTCAAAGAAAGAAAAAGTATGGCAGTAGTTTTAGAACAATTGAAAAATGAAACATATCCGATTGTTAAATGGGTTGGCGGAAAACGTCAGCTAATGTTTGAACTACTCAAAAATATGCCAATGTCTTACAACAGATATTTTGAACCTTTTATCGGTGGTGGTGCCTTGTTTTTTGAGTTGCAACCGCAAAATGCCTACATTTCAGATATGAACGAGGAGTTGATAAATTTATATTTAACTGTTCGAGATAATGTTTATGAATTGATTGCAGATCTGAATAAGCATGAAGTTTCAAAAGAATATTTTTTAGAAATAAGAAATTTAGATCGAACTGAAAAATATTCAACACTTTCAAATGTAGAAAAGGCAAGTCGTTTTATATACTTAAATAGGACTTGTTTTAACGGTTTATACAGAGTAAATTCTCAAGGACAATTTAATGTCCCGTTTGGAAACTATAAAAATCCAAGAATTGTTGATGCGGATAATTTAATAAACTGTTCAAAATTACTTAAAGATACAGAAATTAAATGTGCAGATTTTTCAGCGATTTTGGGAAATATCCAAAAATGCGACTTTGTCTATTTTGACCCTCCATATGTCCCATTAAATGAAACATCCAGTTTTACTTCATACACAAAAGATGGTTTTGATTTGGATATGCAGTTTAAACTGAGAGAGGTTTGCGATGAATTGGATTCTAGAGGTGTTATGTTTATGCTTTCCAATTCTGATACTAAATTAGTAAATGAATTATATGCAAATTATGAAATAAAAAAAGTTTTTGCTTCTCGTGCTGTAAATGCTAATGCAAATGGTAGAGGCAAAATTACAGAAGTTTTAGTGAGGAATTATGACTAGAAATTTTAAAGAATGGTTATCTACTTTTAGACCTTGTATTGCAGATTATGGATATTATGCGGATTTTGATAAAATTACTAAAAATATAGATAACTTAAAAGTTGAGTTAAATATTTTAAACTCTTTAGTTGGTTCAAAAAATATTGAACAAGATTTTGAAAATATTATAAAAAAATATCCGGAAACATTAAAATGTATTCCTTTTCTTTTAGCTGTAAGAGCTAATGAAATTTATACAATAGATAAGGATGGGGAATATAATTTTTCATTCAAAAAGATGAATTATTCTATTGAAGAATATAAAATGTTTCTGAGAAAAACGAAACTTTTTGACTTGCTACAAAACCATATTGTAAATAATTTAGTAGATTATGCAACAGGTGTTGAAACAGGGTTAGATTCTAATGCTCGTAAAAATCGTGGCGGGCATTTAATGGAAAATCTAGTTGAAAGTTATATTCAAAAAGCGGGTTTCGTTAAGGGGCAAAATTACTTTAAAGAAATGTATATCCATGAAATTGAGCAAAAATGGAATGTAAATTTGTCAGCAATTTCTAATCAAGGGAAAATGGAAAAACGTTTTGATTTTGTAATAAAAACAGATAAACAAGTTTATGTAATTGAAACTAACTTCTATGCTAGTGGAGGCTCAAAGTTAAATGAAACAGCAAGAAGTTATAAAACACTTGCACAAGAAGTTGCAACAATAGATGGAGTGACATTTATCTGGTTTACCGATGGTTGTGGTTGGAATAGTGCAAGAAACAACCTCGAAGAAACTTTTGATATTTTAGATACTGTTTATAATATTAAGGATTTGGAAAATAATATTCTTGATATCTTTATATAATAGACAGTTGGGTAATATACAAATATTTATATAGTACTATAATAGAAAAAAATTTATATAGGCGGATGTATGAGTATAGTTTCTAATAATCTTTTAATTTTAGATAGCATTTTGAAGGAATACAAAAAATTAAAATCTGATAGTCTCACTTCAGCTGAATTATTTGAACTTTTTTCTTGTGAGCAAGTTTTAAAAGATTATTCCCTGAGTGATGAAGAACTATCCGATGGAATTATAGATGGTGGAAATGATGGAGGAATTGATGCTGTCTATATATTTTTAAATGGTCAATTATGCACAGAAGAATTTTTAGAAGAAGATAATATTGATAATTTTAAAACAAATAATACAAATTTATCGTTGTATATAATACAAGCAAAAGATTCAAACTCTTTCAAAGAAACTGTAATGAAATTTATATTATCAACAATAAAAGATTTTTTTAATTTAGATGTAAGAATGTCAAATAGCGTATATAAAAATGAATTAATAGAAAAAAGAGAGTTATTTAAAAGAATATTTTTGGAGTTAGCCGCATTCCACCCTCAAGTGGAAATTAATATTTCATATTGTTCAAAGGGTTTTTTGGACGAAGTTAATGAAAAAATAAATAATACTATAGCACAAATAAAAGCTGAAATTTTAAATACTGCTATCTCAGAAGTTGCAAATGTTAATTTATTTGGAGCTTCGGAATTAATTAATTTATATAGAATATTACCACAATATAAACTCCCTTTAAAATTTCAATCCATAATGAATTTAAAAGATAGTTATATATTACTCGTGAAGATACGAGATTATTATGAATTTTTGTTAAATAATGAAAATCATAAAATAAGAGAATATTTATTTGAATCCAATATTAGAGACCATCAAGGTAATGTCGCAGTAAATAAAGAAATTAAAAATACACTAGAAAAATATGAGGAATTAGATGTTAATTTTTGGTGGCTAAACAATGGTATTACAATTTTAGCTTCTGAAGCTACAATTGCAGCAGGAACAATTAATTTAGATCAAATCCAAATTGTAAATGGACTACAGACAAGTTACTCAATTTTTGAGAGCTATTCTAAAATGATATCAGAGAATAAAGAAAAAGAATTGCTGATACGCGTTATATTAACACCAGAGAATGATTTTAGAGCCGACCAAATAATAAAAGCGACTAATTCTCAAACGCCTTTACCTTCTTATGCATTAAGAGCTACAGATCAGATTCATAGAGATATTGAAGATTATTTAAAATCTAAAAATTTGTATTATGATCGTCGTAAAAATTATTATAAAAATATGGGGAAAAATACAGAACAAATAATTAGTATTCAGTATATGGCGCAGGTAATAAATGCTATACTATTAAGAAATCCTCAAATTTCTAGAAGCGCTCCAGGTTCATTGGTAAAAAAAGATAATTTATATAACAAAATATTCGGTTTCAAAAATATTGAAATTTATGCAAAATCAATACTTTATATGAAGAAAATTTTATCAATTATAAAAAATTATCATTCAGATAATTATAAACGTCATGAAAAACTTGATTTTCAGTATCATATAGGCTTAAAAGTCTTAGAAAAAATTCTAGGTGCTAATTATACAGAACTTGACTTAATTAGCTTAGACCTTTCAAATGTTACAGATAGTATAGTTATTGAAACTTTAATAATGATAATAGATAATGCACGCAAAAAAGCAAACGAAACAAATTCTACTATTCTAGCTATTGCAAAATCAAAAGATTTTACTGAATTAATTGATAGTTTATAAATACCTTGCTATTTTCTATACAAAAGAATTTATA
This sequence comes from Candidatus Gastranaerophilales bacterium, assembly GCA_944322845.1. Lineage (GTDB taxonomy): Bacteria > Cyanobacteriota > Vampirovibrionia > Gastranaerophilales > Gastranaerophilaceae > CAG-196. The sequence continues at coordinate 131,264 of CALUQE010000004.1, read as the reverse complement.
AAAAATGCATGAAGTAAATCTGATTTATGTTTTAAATGAGTTACAACTGGTGTCAAGTTGTATAATTCTTCAATTTCAGGTTGTGTCTTACAAAAATAATCAATCACCACAGCGATGTTATAAATATTTTTGGACAAATTACTTATTTTATTAAAATCTTCTTGTGAAATAGTCAAACTGCTTAAATTATCCACTTTTGTGCCTGCCTTTCTTTATTTATTGTATCTATCACTCGAAATAAATATAAAATCAAGTCTAATAATTTGAATAAATTAGTTTTGGATAGGATAAATTTTTCGTCGTTTTTTAATATTTGCGCAACTGGACTTTACCAAAATAATCATTTTATCCGTACACTTAAAAATTGGTGCTAAATCCAGCTATATTAAGAAAATCTCAATCTATCCGTACAGTCCGAAAAAAGTCCATTTCGGCAGTTTGATTTTTTTGGTAAACTTAATTTTCCGACCTGAAAACGCCCTCGCAGAGCGGGCTGTCCAAAATAATCAAAGTATCCGTACAAATAAAACCGGTCGTTAAATTACAGATAAAGCTTCTGGTGCAGATGTAAATATCGGGCAGGGGTTTTCAAATAAAAAAATAGGCAAAACTTTAAGTTTTGCCTATTTTTTTGGGCCCGGAGGGATTCGAACCCACGACCAAAGGATTATGAGTCCTCTGCGCTACCGCTGCGCCACAGGCCCGTGACGACTTATTTAATTTTCATGACACCAGGCTTGCGTCCGCGCAGACTTTGCTCCGCAAAGTGCGCTACCTACCTCTCTCAAAACCTGACATTTAGTCAGCTTTTGCTCGGCAGAGTGCCACAGGCCCGTGACAAATAAATTTAGTTTTCATAACTTTGAACTTGCGTTGCCGCAGGTTCACGACAAAATTAATATTATCAACTAAATACTAAAAAATCAAGGGTAATGGTATAAAGCTTGTAATCGCTCTATTTTTTTCTTATTCTGAACCAGTTAACAAATTTGTTTACAAGATTGTCCTGAGGAATATCTTCTTCCTTTACTTCCGTTTCAAACTCAATTTCATTCGGATCTTTTTCCTCGCTGCGTTCAAACATATCCTCGTCCTCTTCGCCTTTTCGCTTCCCTCTTTGACGAAAATACATGCCGCCGCCGCCCATGCCGCTTCCATCTTTGTACGCGGATTGAGCTTTGTTAATCGGGTTGATATTACTGAAATCAAAAGACATATTTATGTCCGAAATTATACATTGCATGTACATTATAACCTATTTTTGAAAAAAGTATAGTATTTTTGTGCTAAAATCATTCTATCGAGGTAGAAATGAAACGAATTTTAACTCTGTTTTTTACGTTTTTATTTTTTATGTCCGTTGCGCAGGCAAAAGATATGAGATTTGTGCAGGTGAGTGATGCAAGATTCTCTGACGCTTCTGATAATACTGTTTTTAAAAAAGCGGTTGAAGATATTAACAAACAAAAAGATGTGGAATTTGTTGTTTTTACCGGCGATAACATTGCAAAGCCTTCTGCTGAATTGCTGGAATCTTTTCTTGATGAAGCAAAAAAACTGAAATGCCCGTTTTATATTGTCCTCGGGGATAAGGAAGTTAATAAACTTAAACACTTAAGCAAAGCGGAATATATTCAGACAATCAGGAAAAATGTAAGAAAATATAAGCCGGAAAAACCGAATTATGTTTTTGAAAAAGACGGAATTATCTTTGCGGTAGTTGATGGCTCTAAGGAGGTTATACCGAGCACAAACGGATATTATAAGGAAGATGTTCTGGTCTGGCTGAACCGTGAACTCGCTGCACATTCTAAAAATCATGTAATTATTTTCCAGCATTTTCCGATAATTCCTCCGGCAGAAAAGGAATCCTACTATACTTTTAAACCGGAAGATTATATGACCGTTCTTGCTGTGCATAAAAATGTCAGGGCTGTAATATCAGGACATTTTGGGGTTAACAGTGAAAAAAATGTTGACAATGTAATGCATATAACAACTGCAGGACTTCCGTATTACAGAATTATTGATTTAATGGATTATGATACTCCGAATCCTACAATCTGGGCGCAATTAAAAGAGATTCAGTAAAGCCAGTTTGCTTGTTACAAGCATCAAGCCTTTAAGTCCGGTATATTTTGAAGCTTTTTCCGCATTAATTTTATTGAAGTCTAAATCTTCGCCGTAATTGTATCTTTCCAGAATGTATTTAAAGCCTTTGACATTTTGAAGAGTTTTACTTGTTCTGTAATGTTCTCTGAGTGAATACTTTTTCTCAGGCTTAAATTCCGGTGAGGATGCAATATTATCGCATAGCATACTTCTGAGATTCATTTCTTTGCCGCTTTCGGGATGGTGTGCCGAATGTTCTCTGTGGAATTTTGATACGAAAGATTTCGGAAAACCTAAAAGATAAAGTATCATTTTGTCCAGATCATGAGTAATACTGTCAATTGTATTACCTCCAAACAGCTCTTTTTCAACCAGAGCAAAAATTACTTTGTGGTCATATGTGTGTTTTATGTTTTTGACGTAATTTTTTGCATAATTGCTTATTTTTTGTAATACGGTTCGGGTAAGAATCAGCGGGTTAACGCCTGAAAGACCGGCAGCGCACTTTGCGTCAACCGGTCTTTTCACAAATATATCCACACTCTTTTTTACGCTCTTCGGCGGAATTTTATACGCTCCGTAGAAGACTGTCCCTGTATTTTCCGGGGGATAATAGTGTTGATTAAAATAATAAGGGTTAAAATTACACTTTATGTCCATAATTAATTATGGCATAAAACATTTTTTGTGCAAGCGATTGTAACAAATGTTAAAAATTAATAATTCTCAAAAATTCTTTCCAGAACCATTTGGAATCGTTTTTCCATTTGTGCGCAATTCCTTTGTAATATGGTTCATAATCCGCAATAATGTTGCGCGGCAGACTTTTTCCTTCCGATAAAGTTTGTGCGATAAATTCCAGATAATCATTTTGCTCTTCTCTGTAATCATAATCTTTATAGCGCAAATCTTCATCCGCTTCAAAATGTACAAGTGCATGATATGCGCATTCAATACTTTTATCGGAACTTTCAGGAAAAAGTAAAAGAGCTTCTCTTACGCTTTTTCTTTCTGTCAGAACCGAATATACAAGCCGGCCTACGTATTTTCTGTTTTTAATATCTTCCATGATTAATTTAATAAGGATTTTTTATTTTAAAGTCAAAATCCGGATTTTTAGGTCCGAAAGTTGCGTCGTATCGTAATTTAGGCCCTTCAGATAAGTCAACAACTCCGCTGGGTTTCTCTTTTTGAGGCTCAACGTACTTAGCAAATCGTCTTTTTGATTTTATCATTGAATCGGGCTGTTTAACATTACAGGCGGATGTCAGAAATGCTGCAGCCGCAACACACAAAATTAAAGAGCAGATTTTTTTCATACTACACCTCATAGGTTATTATATCATATTTTCCAAAAACTCTCATGCTGCGTTTTAATAAATTAAACTAAAAAAGCAAATTTTTTTATTTACGGTTTTTATGTAAATTAAAAGGAGTGTGTGTATATGTGTCCATTATCAATAAAATTTACAAATGTTCCGCATCTTCCGATAAAGAACCCCAAAATGGTAGGGGATTTTCATGATTATTTAATCCACAAAGGCAGCTTGATTACAACAAAACGCGGTATGCAGACAGAAAATATTAATAGTTGTACGGCAGGTGTTTTAAATGCGGGTGACAAGCATTTTATGTTTCATGCAGCACCGGAAATGCAAAGTTTGAGGGCGGTAAGACAGGCGCTTGAAAAGCAGGTGGAAGTTTTACGGAAAACCTGTGAAGATATTCGCGGATTTATTTGCGGCGGCTGGGAATTGGATACAAAGAATCAGGAATCTGTTAAAAGTTTTAATTTATATACTGCAATTGCGGATACGCTTGATGATCTGGGGGTAAAATTTACAATGGTTTGCGGTAAGGAGAAGGGAGCTCCGCTGGATAATTTGCATGCGATTAATAAAAGTGTAACCATGTGGAATGATGCGTTTGGTAAAACGTTTATAGGTGATTCTAAAAAACTAAGCCAAAATCAGGTTGTGGAAATTTTGGAGAATCATTATCAATTTGTGGAAACAAATGCCGGCGACAAAATTAACCTTGTTGTAGAGCCGTCATCAAATGTTCAATCGTTAGTTGGCTGAGACTTTCGGGTAGTTTTCGTTGTAAAAGCTTTCAAATTCATCGTTTAATATTGCCTGACGTGCTTTTTTAGCAAAATCAATCAGGAATTTTATGTTATGAATTGACATTAAAGCCTGCCCTGTACCTTCTCCGCATTTGTATAAGTGTCTTAAATAAGCTCTTGAATGATTTTTGCAGCAATAGCAGTCGCAGTTTTCGTCAAGCGGACGAAAATCCTCCTGAAATTGGGCATTTTTAATCTGTTTTTTGCCTTCGGAAGTAAAGAATGAGCCGTGGCGGGCGTTTCTTGTCGGCAGAACACAGTCGAACATATCCACTCCGCGTTTAATTCCGTCGAGCAAATCCTCCGGAGTGCCGACGCCCATAAGGTATCTTGGTTTATTTTGAGGCAGAAGCGGTGCAGTCAGTTCTACAAAATGATTCATGGTTTCTTTATCTTCTCCGACGCTTAAGCCGCCGATTGCGTACCCGGGAGCGTCAAAAGAAGATACGAAAGCTGCGCTTTCTTTTCTCAAATCATCGTAAAATGCACCCTGACAAATAGGGAAAAGTGCCTGATTTGTTGAAGTTTTAGCCTTCATACATCTTTCAAGCCACCTATGTGTCCGCTCCATTGCTTCTTTTGCGGTTTTATAATCACAAGGGAAAGGCGCACACCAGTCAAATGCCATAATTATATCCGCGCCGATTGCCTGCTGGATTTCCATTGAGATTTCAGGGCTTATGAAATGTTTTTTTCCGTCTTTAGGGTCTCTGAATTCGACTCCTTCTTCCGAAATCTTACGCAAATGTGCCAGTGAGAAGACCTGAAAACCGCCCGAATCAGTAAGTACAGGTTTTTGCCAGTTCATCCAGCCGTGAATTCCGCCGAATTTTTCAATAAGCTTATGTCCTGCGCGCAGATACAAATGATAAGAATTTGCAAGAATTATTTGCGCTCCCGTGTCGTAAAGGTTGTTATTTGTAACGAGTTTTACGGTAGAATTCGTTCCTACAGGCATAAAAATCGGTGTTTCTATATCACCATGAGGCGTATGCAAAACACCGGCGCGTGCTCCGGTGTTTTTGTCAATATGAATTAATTTGTAACTGAAACCTTCTGTCATAATTATATTTACCTGATTAGGGGTTGCTTCGGACTGTCTTGACTATTCGCTTGTAGTCTTACCTGCCAGCCTCAATATTATTTACCCCTAGCCTTCGAATCTTTCTTCATCGTAGGTAATCATCTCAAGCATAGATTGCCAGTTGTCATAGATTTCTTCCGGCTTGAAGTAAAGATTAATTTCTCTTTGTGCGCTTGCAGGTGAGTCTGAAGCGTGGATAATATTGTATTCCATAACCTGAGCAAAATCAGCTCTGATTGTTCCTACATCAGCTTTTAAAGGATTTGTGGCGCCTACAATGTGACGAACACTTTCAATAGCTTCATATCCTTCAATAACCATTGCAACAATCGGGCCGCTTGTTATGTAGTGTACAAGTCTGTTATAAAAAGGTTTACCCTGATGTTCTTCGTAATGTTTAGCTGCCAGATCAGGTGTTACCTGAAGTAATTTCATTGCGACAATTTTGAAACCTTTGTTTTCGAATCTTTCAAGAATTTTCCCTATCATGCCTCTTTTAACGCCGTCCGGCTTAATCGCAACAAATGTTCTTTCTTCTGTTTTCATAACCTCTCCTGCTTAGATTTTATCAGGTTTTACATCGGGTTTAAAATACCCTTCCCCCCTGAATATAGTATCAAACCACTTTTCATTAGAGCATAAACGGGGGTAAAAGTAAAGAGTGCGAATATTATTAATCGGAGAGGGAAAATTAAAATATTAATTTTTTGTTTATTTTTTAAGATTTTATGGGAAACGGTGGTTTAATGATAATGTAAAAAGAAAATTATGAAAGAATAATAATATAATTCAGAAAGGATGTTAAAAAATGGCAAAGACAATTGGTATTGACTTAGGTACAACAAACTCAGTTGTAGCCGTTATGGAAGGCGGAAAGCCAACCGTTATAGCTAACGCGGAAGGTATGAGAACAACTCCTTCTATCGTTGGATTTTCAAAAACAGGTGAAAGATTAGTAGGTCAATTGGCAAAAAGACAGGCAATCTTAAACCCTGATAAGACTATTGCTTCAATTAAAAGACATATGGGTGAAGATTACAAGAAAAATATAGACGGAAAAGATTACACTCCGCAGGAAATTTCTGCAATGATTTTGAGAAAATTAGCGGATGATGCCAGTGCATATCTCGGCGAAAAAGTTACTTCCGCAGTAATCACAGTTCCTGCATATTTTAACGATGCTCAAAGACAGGCAACAAAAGATGCAGGTAAAATCGCAGGCTTAGATGTTTTACGTATCGTAAACGAACCGACAGCAGCTGCTCTTGCTTACGGTCTGGAAAAAGATAAATCGGAAAAAGTTCTTGTATTCGACTTAGGCGGCGGTACTTTCGATGTATCAATCCTTGAAATCGGCGACGGTGTTCACGAAGTTCTTTCAACTTCAGGTGATACTCACTTAGGTGGCGATGATTTTGATAAAAAGATTATCGATTGGATTTGCGAAGAATTTAAGAAACAGGAAGGTATTGACCTTACAGGTGACAAACAGGCTATGCAGCGTATTAAAGAAGCTGCCGAAAAAGCTAAATGTGAATTGTCATCTGTATTTGAAACTTCTATTAACTTACCATATATTACGGCTGACGCTAACGGCCCTAAACACTTAGAATTGTCTTTAACAAGAGCTAAGTTTGAAGAACTTTCTCACGACCTGTTGGAAAGATGCAAAAAACCTGTTGAACAGGCTTTGTCTGATGCAGGTTTAAGCAAAAACGATATTAACGAAGTTGTATTAGTAGGCGGCTCAACCCGTATCCCTGCTGTTCAACAGTTAGTAAAAGCTTATACAGGCAAAGACCCTAACCAGTCAGTAAACCCTGATGAAGTTGTTGCCGTTGGTGCTGCAATTCAGGCAGGTGTTCTTGCAGGTGAAGTTAAAGATATCGTTCTTCTTGATGTAACACCTTTAACACTCGGTATTGAAACATTAGGCGGTGTAATGACTCCTCTTGTTCCGCGTAACACTACAATCCCTGTAAGCAAATCTCAGGTTTTCTCAACTGCTGAAAACAACCAGACAGCTGTAGATATTAACGTACTTCAGGGTGAAAGACCGATGGCAAGTGATAACAAGTCATTAGGTATGTTCAGACTTGAAGGTATCGCACCTGCAATGAGAGGCGTCCCGCAAATCGAAGTTACATTCGATATCGATGCTAACGGTATTGTTAACGTTTCTGCTAAAGATAAAGCTACAGGCAAAGAACAGAAGATTACAATTACTAACTCTTCTAACCTTTCCGAAGCTGATATCGATAAGATGGTTAAAGAAGCTGAAGCTAACGCATCAGAAGATAAGAAGAAAAAAGAAGAAGCTGAAATAAAGAACAATGCAAACTCATTAATTGCTTCTTCCGAAAGAATCGTAAAAGATTTTGAAGGTAAAATCTCTGAAGAAGATGTTAAGAAATTAACCGAACACAGAGAAGCTCTTCAAAAAGCTCTTGATGAAAACAAACCGGTTGACGAATTGAAGAAATTGTCAGAAGATTTGCAGCAAACAATGTTTGCAATTTCACAAAAAGCATACGAAGCTGTTCAAAAAGACGGTAATGCAAATAGCGAAGCAAATTCAGCAGGCAGCGAAAACGCTTCATCCGACAAAAAAGATGACGATGTAATCGATGCGGAATTTACTAAGGAATAATTATTTAATTAAGCAGGCGGCAGGATGTAATCCTGCCGCCTGCTTTTTTGTTACAAATAAATAGACAAAACCGGTCTTATCGTAGTAGAATAAGTAAAAAACGAGGTTAAAATAATGAGAGGAAAAGCATTTAAATTCGGAGATAACATCTCTACTGATCACATAGCTCCGGGAAGATTATTCCATCTTCGTTCGGATTTGCAGGAATTTTCAAAACACGTTCTTGAAGATGCGGATGAAAATTTTGCAAAAAATATGAAAAAAGGCGACTTTGTTGTAGCGGGTCATAACTTCGGGCTCGGCTCTTCAAGAGAACATGCGCCGCAAATCATTAAAATTGCGGGTGTTGGTGCTGTTATTGCCAAATCTTTTGCAAGAATTTTTTACAGAAATGCAATAAATATAGGGCTTCTGGCAGTAGAATGTGATACTGACGGAATAGATGCCGGAGATGAGTTGGAACTTGATATTAAATCCGGAACATTAAAAAATCTTACCAAAGGTACGATTACTGCAATTGAGCCGCTTCCCGATGTTATGATAAAACTTCTTGAGGACGGCGGTTTGATTGAACATATTAAAAAACACGGCGATTTAGTTTTAGGATAAATTATGGACAGCACGAAAATCTTGCAATGTCCGGCATGCGGGCATACAATGAGAAAAGTTAATATTCCCGAGGCAGGTTTTACCATAGATATGTGTACAAACGGCTGCGGCGGAATTTTGTTTGACAATCAAGAATTGAAAACAATTTTTTCAAAGGATGAAGTTATTGATAAGATAATACATTATCTTGAGAATAGTGATTTTAATGAAACAAATACAGACAAAGTAAGAGTTTGTCCGGTATGTGATACTCCGATGGTAAAAACAGGCGGTGCAAGCGGGGTGGAGATTGATTGCTGCAATGTCTGCGGGGCCGCTTTTTTAGATAACGGAGAATTGAAAAAATTAAAACAGAAATCATAAAAAAGGCGGGATTTTAAATCCCGCCTTTTGAGTATTATAGATATTTAAGATTAATGTATACAGAGCTTATGATAAGCGAAATCGCTACAACGATTACCCCGTATTTCATAAATCTCATAAAGAACATCGGGTGTCCGTGTTTAGCGGCAGTTTCAGAAACAATAACATTTGCTGCCGCACCTATCATTGTCATGTTTCCGCCAAGACATGCACCGAGTGATAAACACCACCAGAGCGGATAAGTATAATCTGCACCCATTGTTTTTTCAATTTCAACAAGCATTGGTGACATTGTTGCCGTGTAAGGAATATTGTCAATAATACCTGAAATTATACCTGAAGCCCAGAGAATTAACATAGAAGCAGCTTCCTGAGAACCCTGCGTAATTCTTAATATCCATTCTGCCAGAAGTCTTATACCACCTGATGCTTCAACACCGCCGATTATAATAAACAAACCGACGAAGAAGAATATTGTATTCCATTCAACATCTCTGAGAATTTCGGTAGGTTTTTCAAATAATAATAAAACGCTTGCGCCGAGCATAGCTGCAACACAGGTTTCAATATGGGTTTTGTCATGAGTTACAAAACCTAAGATTACAAGTGCAAGCACTATGATTGAGCGAATCATGTGAGTCTTGTCCGTAATCGTTTTTGAATTATCAATATTTGCAGCTTCATGCATTTTTTCAGGAGTGGTTTTGAGTTTCTTTCTGAAAAATACTGCCATTGTGAAAACAACTGCAAGCAGGATAATTACAACAACAATTGTAAGATTGTTTACAAAATCCATGAATGAGAAGCCTGCTGCGCTTCCGATAATAATGTTTGGCGGGTCGCCGATAAGAGTTGCCGTTCCGCCGATATTGGACGCAAAAACTTCTGTCAAAAGGTACGGCAGCGGGTCAATATCGAGTTTTTCCGCGATAGCAAATGTAATCGGCATAACAAGAATAACTGTTGTTACGTTGTCCAGAAATGCACTCACTACTGCGGTAAAAATACCGAGTGCCATCAAAATCCAAACCGGATGTCCTTTTGTAAGTTTCAAAAGCTCGTTTGCCAGAAAACTGAAAACTCCGCTCTTTGTCGTAATATTAACAATAATCATCATTGCTACGAGCAAAAAGATTACGTTAAAATCAACATACTGGACAAAGTAAATCGGGTTTAATGCTCCGCCGTCCAGAACTCTTGTCTGGCTTACAAGCCCCAAAATAATTGTGATTGCAGCGCCGAGTAATGCGATTGTGACTTTAGGGATTTTTTCTGTTGCGATAAAGATATACGCAATGATTAACAACCCCGCAGAGATCATCACATTATGTGCTGCGACAAAATTGTGAATGAATTCCATATCTTTTCTCTCCTTTTATCTTTCTCCCTTGGAGACTTACTTCACTAAAAAAGATTCCAACATTTATAAGAAAATTTTAACACAAAATAATAAATTATAGATTAATTAGAATTTTATAATATTTTTGTACTTCACTGTCAGATGCGGTTTCTAAAATATTATTTATTTTTTTGATAAGCGTCTTTTTATCCGTAAAATGTTCAAAGTCAAACAAATCTCTCATATCAACTTCAAAAGCGGCTGTAATCTTTTCCAGACTTTCCTCTTTAGGAATTTGAATCCCGCGCTCGATTTTTGAGAGATTAGAAGATTCCATGTTAAGAATTTCTGCAAGCTGCAGCTGTGTAAGTCCTTTTTTCTCCCGCAGTTCTTTTATTCTCAAGCCTAATTTTTTAGCAATATCACCCATCTCAACAACAGAATACTATCTTTTTGAAAGCGCATAAACTTTCTTAATAAGATTTGTTTTACCCCAAATTTATGCACAATATAACATTTATCTCAAAGAAAGGAGTTTTTATGGTCAGAATTTCTGGAAACGAGCAGCCGGAACAGAATACCGGCTCAGGTAAGCTTTCAGGAGCGGAGTACGAAAAAAGACAGGAAGCATTATCGAAAAAAATAAAGCCGCAGGCAGAGAGTCTTGCGGATTTGAAGAACGCAAGAGAAATTAAAAAGCAGCAGATTAATCTTGCAAAGAGTCAGGGCGATACTGAGGCTGTAAGAAATTTGCAGGCAGATCTTGCTAGAATTGAAGCCGATATCAGGAAGAATACAAGTATATTTTGTGTACGAATAATGATTCCGGCAAATTTGTCGGAAAAATTGTCAATCCCCAAAGACTGATAGAAGCAATTAAAACTCAAAAACAGAATAGTCCGTAGGTTTTGGTAATTTTTAATTACCGAAACAATTATTTTATTGATGCGGTAAATTAAAAATTTACCACATCCTACATTCTTTGCCGGACAATAACATAAAAAAATGTCATCCCGAACTTGGTTCGGGATCTTACCCAAAATCAAGTATAACGCCAAGTTGGTAAGATGCTGAAACAAGTTCAGCATGACAATATAATTTATCATAGACAGCAGTGCTAAATGAGGGAGCGGATTTTCGGTAGGGTGAAGCGTGCGGGAGCGGGAGTTCGGGAGGAACTCATTCCCGCAAGCGAGCCCGTAAGGTGTCGGAAAGTTCCCAGCTTTCCGACACCCCGAATAATCCAAGACAGGGTTGGGGTGGGTGATAACTGATGTTTGTACTTTTCTTTCTCTTTTGTTGCGGGTTCTGTAGGATGTGATAAATTTTTAATTAAGTTCTGACGTGCAATTCGGGCATCTGGTTGCTTTGATTGGTATTGTTGAGAAGCAACAAGTCGGGGCGGAATTTGAAAAATTCCGCCCCGACTTTATTAAAAAAAACAATTAATATCTTGCAAGATATCTGTCAATTTCCCATTGTGAAACATAGGTTCTGAATAAATCCCATTCGATTTCTTTTGCGGTCATAAATTCATCAACAATATGGTCTCCGAGAGCGGTTTTTGCGATGAGAGATTTATCCATATAATGAAGCGCTTCTTTTAAACTTCCCGGCAGAGATTCAATTCTCATTTTCTTTCTTTCTTTGTCTGAAAGTTTATAAATATTAGCCTCTACAGGTTTTGGCGGTTCAATTTTGTTTCTTACGCCGTCGAGGCAGGCAGCAAGAATTGTTGCGAAAGCAAGATAAGGGTTGCAGCTCGGGTCAGGAGAACGGAGTTCTACACGTGTTGACATTCCGCGTTTTGCCGGAACTCTTAAAAGTGCACTTCTGTTTGCAAGGGACCACGCCATATATACAGGTGCTTCATAGCCAGGAACGAGTCTTTTGTAGCTGTTTACAGTCGGGTTAAGAATTGCGGTTATGCTTTTAATATGTTTCAAAATCCCGCCGATAGAGTATTTGGCTGTATCAGAAAGTTGATATTCCGCATTTTCGTCATAAAAAGCATTTTTGCCGTCTTTAAATAATGAAATATTGCAGTGCATACCAGAACCGTTGATTCCGTAAACAGGTTTCGGCATAAATGTGGCGTGGAGTCCGTATTGAGCAGCAACGGCTTTTACGGCGATTCGGAAAGTGGCAACATTATCGGCGGTTGTAAGAATATCGGAATATTTAAAATCCACTTCGTGCTGACCGTCTGCAACTTCGTGGTGAGAAGCTTCAATATCAAAATCCATTTCCTGCAATGTACTTACGATATCCGCGCGGACAGCTTCGCCTAAATCATCAGGACCTACGTCATAATAGCCGGCTCTGTCGTGTGTTTTGGTTGTTATCTGACCTTCATCATCTTTTTCAAATAAGAAAAATTCGGCTTCCGGTCCTACATTCATTGAGAATCCGAGCTTTTGGGCTTCTGCCATTAATCTTTTTAAGTTGCATCTCGGACATCCTTCAAATGGTGTTCCGTCTGAATTATAGATATCACAAATTAATCTGGCGGAGTTTTTGCCGTCATGTTCCTGCCAAGGAAGAATTTGGAATGTGTTTTTGTCCGGATAGAAAAACATATCGGAAGTTTCAATATTTCTGAACCCTTTGATTGATGAGCCGTCAAGCATAATTTCATTATTAAGAATCCTGTCAATGTGTTCCGAAGGTACAGCCATATTCTTAACCTGTCCGTTTATGTCAACAAACTGAAGTTTAATAAACTGGACGTTGTACTCAGTGATTAGCCTTTTTATATCGGCATCAGTGTAATTTGCGCCGTTTAGCGGCTGATGATGAAATTCCATACATACCCTCCGATCTTTCTTAATAATAATTGTAATAACTACACCAAAGCTTTATCGTATATTATTTTTTTAAATCGGTCAATAGATTTGATATTAAGAAATTGTAAAGCAAAAAATATTTTTATGATTTTTATAATCTATATGAATTCATATTTAAACTATATACCCGCACAAATTAAAAATTCCGCATTTCCTCTGACAAGGCTAGCGCCTGAAAAGCTTGAAGGAATACAAAGAGATATTCCGCTCTTTGAGGGTGTAAATATGAGGGATATTGCGTTTTTGACCAAGCGGTTTGAGACTTTGAATTTGTTTAGAGGGTGCAGGGTTAATTGTTCTCACTGTCTGAAAGATGCAAAGCCGCCTCAAAAAGGGTGTGAGACAATTTTGTTTGAGGACTTGATGAGGTTTCTGGACGGATTCAGGGAACTGGGTGAAAGGTTAGGGTTTAATGTTTTTCAGGGAAATAAGTATGTTAATATCATTGATGACGCTAACCCTTCCGATATTCCGATAAGGGGCAAAGAGCGGGCGGCGCATATCTTATGTCTCTGATATTTCCGTTAGAATATACCGCAAGAATGCAAGCTTCTGACGGCGTAAAAAACAGTAAACCAACCGGCAGAAAAACTAAAGATTATGAAATGAGCAGCGAATATTTATCGGATAAATATAAGAATTTTAGATTGTCAGAAGAACTTCTGAAACTTGGAAATCAAGATTTCAGAAAGATTATGTATAAATACAGGGACAGAGACTTTAGCGATACAAAAACTTTTCTTGATATTTTAAATGAAGATAAAGTCAAAACGGATTTTAAAAACGGAGATATTTTTAATTACAAGCTTAACGAACAAGGGGACACCCTGCTTACAAGATTTTTTGACATTGTGCCAAACGAAACTAACGAAGAAGAGTACAAGCAAATTATTGACAGAATGAAAAATATGCACGGAATAATTTATAACCAGAAGGATAGCTACGGAATTTCCGTACTGGAGAAAATTCTTAATTCCGAAAACCCGCAAGGACTTGAACTTGTTCAGAATTATAAATTTCCATACATGGAAGAAATCGACTGGGTTTACAACAATATAGCCGATGAAGATTTCAAAAATAAAGCTAGGAATTTAAAAATAGATTTTGAAAGCAATATCGGAGAAATTTTTGGTTACGCGGCATACAATGAAAACCTGCTTAGCAAAATTTTATCTTCACCGTTTTTAGATAAAGATGAATACTCAAAACAGGTTTTGGAATTTGCAAAGAAGAATTTTTCAAAATCTTATACAACAGAAACGGTATATCCTGCCTTGATGAAGTACGATATGCTTCCTACGGAAATAATTGATGACAGAATTAAAGAACTGGAAGTTAATTTGGAACAAGATGCCGTAAATAATGACAGCGGTTACGGGTATTATTCGTAAAATAAATTGACAATTGAATAGAAGTGTATAGCGGGTAAAACAAAAGCCTGCCCTTTTAGAAAGGTAAATTATGATAATAAGCAGAATAAGCACAGCCAATTTTAAATCAAATGCACACCGAGAAGCGGAAATGCGCGAGCTTGCACGGCTCAAAGAACTTCGCCGCCAGTATCTGGAAGAAAAATTGATTAACAGAATGTCTTATCCTGAACTTGACGATCCTATCAGTACGAAAATGGCAGGATTTCTGTCAAAATTCACCTGCGCAATTCAGAACGCTTCCGAACATAATATTATGGAATTTTTCGGTGACAGGGAAACCGCAAAAGAATTAAGAAAAAATCTTTCACCTGAATGTCAGGCAGACAGCAAATTTTTAAGAGAGCAGCTTCAGGAAACAGAAGAGCTCAAAGACCCTGTTATGACGCTTATTTGTGCAAACCGGATGAAAAAATTTGCACCGAAAAAAGGTGTTTTAACAGAAGAGCAGCATATAAATTTTGTTGAAGGTATCAAAAAAACAATTTCTACAATTGTAAGAAACTCTGACCTTGATAAATTTCAGCCGGAGGACAGGGCGGCTATAATTGAAATGGTTCAAAAGGTTGAAGAATCAGACAGTGTTGATTTTGGAATAGAACAAAAACTGAAAGCCCTTATTGACAGGTTGAATTCTAAGAAATTTAAGCCGGGGTTTATTCCGCCGGTTCAGGTAAAATACCTCGAAGGAGTAAAAAAGATGATAAAATAGCCGCCGGCTTTCTCCTCTATCTGATAATATTATTTCATTATTTGTTTTCTGTAACGATACATTAAAGAATTGTTACAAATAGTGGAAATAAATTTTTTTATTGATTAGAATATCTATTGGGTGTAGAAAGAGGGGAATTTTTTAAATGATGAATGCAAATAAGGTACTTTTACCTAATGACGTAAGAAAGCTTTTAAATGTGGATAATAAAGAGATAGTTGAGTTATGCAAAAAGACTGCAGTAACCCCGAAAAAAGACCACAGAGGTCAAATCTATTTTTCTGTGGATGAAGTTAAAAAACTTAGAAATGCAAAATCATCATCAATTATTGCAGGCATGAATGGAAAAGGAGCAAGGAAAGTTTTGGAACCTATGAAAACAGCTAGCCCGAGCAACGGCAAAAATGTGACATTACCCATGACAAAAACAAATTCGCAAACAGTAGTTAACGGGTTATTGGAAACCCTTAACAAAATGGAAAATAATATTACAACATCTATGACAAAGCTTATCGATGAAAAACTCGAAGGTATGGATGATGTCGTTTTGGAACTCGTAAGATGCAAAACAGAAAATGAAAATCTTAAGAATAAGGTTAATGAATTAAACAAAGAAAACTTTAAGCTGAAAAATGTTTTGAACAGCTTTAAGCCGCTTATGTGCGGATTCTATATTAAAAAAGAAGACGAAACAAATTTTATGTTATAGCTAGTGAGTAGTGAATAGTGAGGAGTAAATAGAAATTAAATTAATGCTCTATTCACTATTCACAAATTACTATTCACTAACAAAAGAAAGGTTAAAGAATGGCAGTTAAGGAAGAAACCGCGGTAAATACTACAGATGAAAGAAATAAAGCACTAAAACTTGCGATTGAAAAAATCGAAAAGGATTTTGGTAAAGGTGCGATAATGAAACTTGGCGACAAACCTGCTGTCAGTGTAGAAACAATTCCTACCGGAGCTCTGGCGCTTGATGTTGCGCTTGGTGTAGGCGGCATTCCGCGCGGTCGTATTATAGAAATCTACGGACCTGAATCTTCAGGTAAAACGACTCTTGCACAGCACATTGTTGCAGAATGCCAGAAACAGGGCGGTATCGCAGCGTTTGTTGATGCTGAACACGCACTTGATCCGGAATATGCCAGAAACCTCGGTGTTAATATAGATGAACTTTTAATTTCACAGCCTGATACCGGTGAACAGGCGCTTGATATTACGGAAGAACTCGTTCGTTCGGGTGCTGTTGATGTAATTGTTGTTGACTCTGTTGCGGCTCTTGTTCCTAAGGCTGAAATTGAAGGTTCCATGGAAGACCAGCAAATGGGTTTGCAGGCAAGATTAATGTCTAAAGCTT
Organism: Candidatus Gastranaerophilales bacterium; assembly: GCA_944322845.1. Taxonomy (GTDB): domain Bacteria; phylum Cyanobacteriota; class Vampirovibrionia; order Gastranaerophilales; family Gastranaerophilaceae; genus CAG-196. Next base: position 114,637 of record CALUQE010000004.1, on the reverse strand, counting down.
TAAGAAAATTAACGGGTATTATAGGCAAAACAAGAACCACAGTTATATTTATCAACCAGTTGAGACAAAAAATAGGCGTTATGTACGGCAACCCTGAAACTACAACCGGCGGTAATGCTCTTAAGTATTATGCATCAGTGCGTTTGGAAATCAAACGTGTGGAAGGTCTGAAAGGTGACGGTGAAGAAATCGGAAACCACGTAAGGGTTCGTATTTTGAAAAACAAGGTCGCTCCTCCTTTCAGAACGGCAGAATTTGATATTATTTTCGGAAAAGGAATTTGCAAGATTGGCAATATCCTTGATGTAGCTGTTGATTTGGATATTGTCAAAAAAGCGGGATCATGGTTTAGTTTCAATGATGATAAACTCGGACAGGGTAGAGATAAGGCTAAAGAATTCCTTGCTGCTAATCCTGAGATTTTGAATCAAGTTGAAACTCTCGTTCGTGAAAAGCTTGCGAATAATCAATAAGTGTTTTCCCCTGATTTTATTGACATTTAACTTTTTGTTGACAAAAAAGTTTTAATGTGGTATAAAGTTAGTGGGGTAAATGTATATTTTTGAGTCTTGCACACACTGCAAGACTTTCCTTTTTATTGAGGCAGGAAGATGAAAACGGCACAGGTTTATAAAGATAAAATTGTAGTAAAAGAATCAGAAGATATTAAATTATACGGAAGAAAAGGCGCTATAGTAAAGGTTCTCGGCTGCGGTCTCTGCGGGTCGGATATTGTAAAATTTAAACATAACATTGTTCATGACGGCGCTGTTCTGGGGCATGAAATTGTTGCTGTGATTCTTGAGGCTGATACGGATACAAAATTCAAAACCGGCGACAGAATAGTTACTTCTCATCATATACCTTGCGGAGAATGTAAATATTGCAGGCACGGAAATGTTTCTATGTGTGAGCATTTTAAAAAAACTAATATTTTTCCGGGAGGGTTCAGTGAGAAAGTTTTTGTCTCCGAAGAGCATTTAAAAAAAGTTGCTTATCTTGTACCGGATGATATTACTGACGAGGAGATATCGTTTTATGAACCTCTGGGCTGCTGCGTAAGAGCGATAAAAAGATGTAATTTATCTTCCGGCGACAGTGCGCTTGTAGTAGGTCTGGGCTCTATCGGGCTTCTGATGAGTGAAGGGCTTAAAGCTATGGGGTATAAGGTTTATGGCTGTGATTTAATTCCTGAAAGAATTGAGCTTGCCGAAAAAATGGGAATCGAAGCATTTAATTCGAGGGATTTGAATATTTTTTGTGAAATTATAAAAGAAAAAACTGATAATTACGGCGTTGACTCTGTTTTTATGACTTCCGGTGCGGATAAAGCGATTGATGTTGCGCTTAAATCAGTAAGACAGGGCGGTAAAATTCTTGTTTTTTCAAGTACTCCGCTAAGCAGCGGATATCCGAATAATGAAATTTATTATAAAGAATTGACTGTTTTAGGCAGTTATTCGCCTTCACCTCAGGATTTAAAAGATTCTTACGAGCTTTTAACTGAGCGCAGAGTAAATGTTAAAAACCTCACAACTGTTTATCCTCTGGACAAAATCCAGCAGGCTTTTGACGATACTGTTTCAAATAAAATTTTTAAAGCATATATTAAAATTAGCAATTAAAATAAATTTTTCTTGTATTAAATTGGATTATATATTAAAATTATTATAATTTGTACATTTAAATACAGGGAAAACCGAAATACCCGCCTCCGGCACACGCAATTTTACGGTTAATTGCCCGGGAAAGGAGGGAACTATGGACATTAGGTTGCTAATAAAAATAATAGCCATTGCCGTGGCTATTATTTTAAGTAACTCTACATGTTTGTAGGGAATACGGTTGCGATTTATAAAGCGCGACTTTGTAAATCGCTTCCCTATATTTATATAATAACATATTATATTAGATTTTCAATATATATACCTAGAAGTGAATTTTATACTCTTCATCCCATTCAATCTGTCCGTCAGGTTCAATATTATGGTAATTGTAAGTATTTTCAATAAACTGCGGGTTAAATAAGCCTTTTTTACCGAGAATTTGAATAATTTCCGGTAATAATTTTGTGCTTCCTGCAATAGTTCCGCTTTCAGAAGTTGCCTTTTTTCCGTCATAATATATTTTAGAATCCGCAAAAACTGTTTCTCTAAGGCTGCTGTATGTTATCGGAAGCGCGTCGCTAATCAAAATAACCTTATCGGCAGGTTTTGCTTTGAAGAATAATTTTAGAGCATCATCACTTACGTGAACTCCGTCTCCGATGATTTCCGCATAAACTTTATCCTCAATAAGCGCTGAAAGCGCGGTTGAAGAGCCCCTGTGTGTTATACCGCTCATTGCATTAAAAGTATGCGTTACTCCGTCAACGTCTCCGAATCCTGTACAATGGCCTGCCTGAACCTTTACACCTTTTTCTTTCAGGTAATCAATCAACCCTTCGTCCAATTCCGGCGCAAGAGTGACAATTTTTATAAAATCATCTTCAAGAAGCCTGTAATTGTCAACCGTAAGCGGCAGAAAATGCTCAGGATTATGTATTCCTTTTTTTTCAGGGTTAATGAATATTCCCTCAAGATGAATTCCTGCAATACTTTTGGTTTGTCCGGCAGCTTCTTTTATAATACTTATCTGGTGCTTAATATTTTGAACAGAGTCTGTTACAAGTGTCGGAAAAATTTTTCCGACACCGATTTTGCGTAATTTTTCGGATAATTCCAGAATCTCATTTACGCCTGCTTTATTAAAATCAACGCCGTATGCGCCGTGAAAATGCTGTTCTATTATTAAAGGAGTACGCATTTTATCCTTCGCCAAAAATTTCTCTTACTTTTTCACGATCATCAAAATGAATGGTTTCATTTGCTAAAATCTGATAATCTTCGTGTCCTTTTCCTGCCACAAGTACAACATCATTAGGCTGTGCAATCTTGTAAGCTTCTTTGATTGCCAGTTCCCTGTCAGGCTCAACAATAACTTCATTTACACTCTTGAATCCTGCCAGAATGTCAGTAATAATTTGCTGAGGATCTTCTGAGCGCGGATTATCGCTTGTAATAATAACTTTGTCTGCAAGTTCTTCTGCAATTGCGCCCATTTTCGGACGTTTTGTTGCATCGCGGTCTCCCCCGCAGCCGAATAAGCAGATTAACTTTCCGTCACTCGGTGTAATGTCTCTGGCTGTTTTTAAAACATTTGCAAGACCATCCGGTGTATGAGCATAATCTACAATTACTGTAGGTTTTGTTATTACAACTTCAAACCTGCCGGCAACTCCGCCCATCTCTTCAAGCGTCTTAATAGATTTTTCTGTATCCATTCCCAGTGCAATTGAAGTTGCTATTGCAGCAAGAACATTGTACACGGAAAACATGCCGTTCATTTTAAGATTAACATTGTATTCTTTATCTTTTATACAGCATATAAAAGAAGCACCGTCATGGTTAAATTTTATGTCCTTGGCTCTTACGTCTGCAGGTAATTTAATTCCGTATGTGTAAGTGCTTACCGTCGGTGAAATTTTGTCCAGAAATTTTGTAGCATACTCGTCATCTGCATTTATGACGGCAAAATCACCTGCAACAAGATTTTCAAACAACAAAGCTTTAGCTCTGAAATAGTTATTCATAGTGATATGAAAGTCAAGATGATCTTGCGTGAGGTTTGTAAATACTGCCCCGTTGAAGTCGCAATAATCAACTCTGTGCTGTGCAAGTGCATGTGAAGAAACTTCCATTACAACATTTTTAATACATTTTTCATTAATCTCATATAATAGTCCCTGTAATTCAGGTGCCTGTGGTGTGGTATGTTTTGCGTCACGGTATATATCATCGGAGAAAAATTTATGTCCGAGAGTACCTATTAAGGCGCATTGCTGGTTATTTGCCTCAAAAAGTTTTTGGATTAAATGTGTAACCGTAGTTTTTCCGTTTGTTCCGGTAACGCCGATAATATTAAGTTTTTTAGACGGTGAGCCGTAAAATAAATCAGAAATTTGTGCAATGATTTGACTTGTGTCGTCAACAACAATCTGCGGTACATCAAGATTCAGCCGGCGTTCTACAATACAAGCGCGTGCACCGTTAGCAAAAGCCTCTTCCGCGTATTCATGGCCGTCTACATGCTCTCCTGTAAGACATATAAATAAATCATTCGGAACAGTTTTTTTTGAGTTGTAAGAAACTCCCATAATCTCGTCAGACATATTCTCAACGTTAACAAGTTCTATATAATTAATGTTGTCAATCAGGTTTCTTAATTTCATTCTTCCGTTATTCCTTTCTTAATTTCACTATTTAGACCGATTTTATCAGGCTGCAGGTTTAATATGTGAGAAATCTGGGTAGAAATCTCTTTGAAAATAGGTGCAGCAACAGTATTACCCCAAATTTCACCTCCCTGTGCGGAATCAACTATAACATATATTAATACCTGCGGGTCAGAAGACGGCATATAACCTACAATAGAAGTATATAACTTGTCTGTGTAGCCGCTTCCGTTTTCTTTAGGTTTAATAGATGTTCCCGTTTTTGCTGCGATATTGTAACTGGCAGATTTAATAGGGGATTTTCCTCTGTTTATACTTTCTGTGAGAAGTTCTGTTACAATCTTTGCGTGTTCAGGTGTCATAACCTGTTCTCTTTTTATTTTTACAGCTTCTTCTTCAGGTGAGTATTTTATAACATGGGGAGTGACTTTAATTCCGTCATTTGCAATGGCTGCAATTGCAGATACCATTTGTATTGCAGTAACGGATGAACCGTATCCGTAACCCATTGAGGCATGGTCTGAGGAATCCCATTTATTCGGAGATTTTAGAAGTCCGACAGATTCTCCCGGCAAATCAATTCCTGTTTTTTCGCCAAATCCGAATTTCTTAAGCATATTGTAAAATTCATATTTGCTCATCATCTGGGCAACAAGTACCGAGCCGACATTGCTTGAGTGTTCAAACAAATAAACAAGGTCAATCATTCCCGGATTAGGGTGCGTGCTGTAGTCATAGTTTTTGATTGTCCACCAGCCGATTTTAATTTTTCCGGTATCATTAATTCTTGAGTACCGGTTTATTTTTCCGAGTTCAATTGCCGAAGCCACAGTTATAGCTTTAAAAGTAGAGCCCGGAGGGAAAACATCGGTCAGAGTCCAGTTTTTAATCTGAAAACTGGTTGCGTTTTTAAAATTATTCGGGTCAAAATAAGGATATACCGCATAAGCCAGAATTTCGCCGTTTCGCGGGTTCATGACAATAACTGCACCCCTGTGGGCTTTAAATTTTTCTATAGCTTTCATTAATTCTTTTTCGCAGACATGCTGAACCGCGGCATCAATTGTGAGCGTAACGTCTTTGCCTTTTACCGGCTTTGTTGCGGCAACGGGGTCGGTTGATATATTATAAATAACCTTGCCTTTAGGTGTCATTTCGTAATTGGAGGTTTTTGTAACACTTTCAAGCGTATCTTTTGCAGTAAGTTCAACGCCTGAGGCCACGTCTGCATCAAAGTTATAATAACCGAGAACGTGAGCTGCAAGCGTTCCCTGTGGATAAGTTCTTATACTTTTTTTATCCATAGGGATTTCTCTAAGATTTAATTTAGCAATCTGATCCCGAGTATGGCGGTCTACATTTTTTTTTAATGAAATCAATGAAATATTTTGTTTAAGTTTTTCCGTAAGGTCAAACTGGGATATTTTCAGTATAGGGGCGAGCATTTTCGCGAGTTCTTCCGGCGTATGAACAAAATCTTCTTTTCTTGCAAAAATATCGTAATAAACGGTATCTGTAGCGAGTTTAATGCCGTTTCTGTCGTAGATATTTCCTCTCATGACAAAAGAGCTTGCGCGTCTCTGGTTTTTTGCTTTATCGCGGCAATGCCTGATATCAAGCACCTGTACGCAGAAGAGGTAGACGATGAACAGCAGTATAATGCCGAGAAAGATAGCTTGTATCCAAATCAGCCGTTCAGAAAAGACTTTATTTTTATTATTACCGCTTCCCCTCATAATTCCCCCACTTAATTTTACCATAACAGGTGCAAAAATAAAAGAATCTTAACAAAAGGGGGCATGCGCATGGAAAAAGTGTATTTTTTACACTGAAAAGAGTTAACCATATGGGCTATTTTTTAAGTGTATTTTTGACATTTATCCCTCAAAGCCCCTTATTTATTGGATTTCACAAAAGTTAACAAAAAGAGTTTTACCCTCTTGACTTTTCTTTTAATATGTTGCATAATGAAATTGTTGAATGAAGTGTAAATGAAACACTTAATAACAACAGAAAGTTCACAGAGGTGATAATTATGTTAGTTAATAGAATATCAAACGTAAATTTTAAATCTAATAATATAGTTTCAACAAATATGGAATCACAAAATGCAATCTTGATGCTCAGAGACCCTAAGGCTTCTGTTAAATTCCAGCAGAGCCAGGAATTCGCTCAAAATGCAGATTCAGTGAATTCTAATCCTTTAAAAGCTTTAGGTTACAAATTGTACAGAACATTCAGTATGATACGTAATAATGATCAAGCTCCTCAAAATGAGGCTAAGCAATTTGTAGCAATGGCATAAGCCGAAAAAAATTAGCATTTACCATAGAACACACACACTTTAAAAATCTATAATATAATACACACACATAATTTAGCGGTAATTTAGGTAATTATCGCTTTTACTTTTTTTATGCGCATTAAAAAAGAGGAAACACAGAAGCGCGTTTCCTCTTTTCGGTTAATTGTTTTTTTAATTTATTTTTCTTCGCTTTCCGGAAGCCCAAGTGAAATGCGCTTGTCTTTCGGATTGAACTTAACAATTTTGGTATTTATTTTATCACCTGCATTCAGGATGCAATTGTTTTTATTTTGGTATTCTGCAAGGGCTGTCTGAGGAAGCAGTGCTTCAACACCCGGCAGAACTTCCACAAAAGCTCCGAACGGTTTAATTCTTGTGATTATACCTTCTTTAACGTCGCCTTCTTTTAATTCTTCTTCTGCTTTAATCCACGGATCAGGCTCGGTATTCTTTAAGCTCAGGCTTATTCTCTGTTTGTTGTAATCAACATCAATGATTTCAACGTTAATTTCCTGACCGACTTTCAAGAGATCTGTCGGATGTTCCACCCATTTCCAGGAAATTTGTGAGAGCGGAAGCAGACAATCTACACCGCCTACGTTAACGAACGCCCCGAAATCGGTGATTCTTACGACTTCACCTTTTACAACCTGTCCGACTTCTACCTGTTCAAACACGTTTTTGCGTGTTTCTGCCATATTTGTTTCAAAGACCTTTCTGTTAGAAAGAATAAGATTATTTTGCGATTTATCCAAGGAAAGGATTTTAACCTCAATCTTATCGCCCGGATTGCAGATTGTTTCTCTTGCGCAGAGCTGGCCTTGAGGAATAAAGCCCTGAACGCCTGAAACGTCAACTACAACTCCGCCTTTAACGATTTGTGATACAACAACGGCAATAGTTTCATCTGCTTCTTTAATCTTTTCGAGCTCTGCCCAGGTATGAGCAAGGTGAACTTTCTTATAAGAGAGTGTGAATTTGCCGTTTTCATCACATTCCTGAGTGATTAAAAATTCATACTCGCTGTTTAAACTTAAAACATCTTCAACTCTGGCTTTTTTGTCCGACGAGACTTCATACGAAGGAACAAAGGCAGTGCTTTTTGAACCGATATCAACGATTGCACCGTCAGATTCGTAGGCACACACAACACCTTTTACAATATCGCCCCGTTTGAAATTGTAATCATACTTTGAAAGAAGAGCCTCAAAATCAATATCTGAATACTGTTCAACCATGCGTATTCTCCTTTTTCCAAATAAACACGTCGGTATTATATCATATTTAGCCGAATTGGGCAATAGGCATGTAGTTTTTGTACTTTAAATAAAGACTTTTTCGCACCTTAACTGTTGTTTATCGGTTTTTGCAATTGCAGCAAGTTTGTTATTGAAGTTCAGCAATATTAATTGCGAATCAGGAAAGTGTCTGCAGGCTCTGATTGGCATGCCGTTGGAAACTTTTATTTTTTCTTCTTCGGTTAGTTCGTAAACCGGAAAATGTAATTTTTCTGTTGGATAAATCAAATTTTGCCTGATTTTTTCTATTGTATCTAAATTATCAAGTTTTACAGCGTTTTTTATCTCAAAATCTCCGGCTTTTATTCTGGTTAGTTTGGTGAGGTGGCCGTATGTTTCGAGCTTTTCTCCCAAATCATTGGCGATAGAGCGGATATAAGTCCCTTTTGAACATTCAATAAGCAATGAAACCTCCTGCGTTTCATAATTAAAGTCAACAATTTCAAGTTTGGAAATTGTTACCCTGCGCGGAGTAATTTCAACCTCTTTGCCTTCTCTTGCGTACTCATAAAGTTTTTTGCCTTTAACTTTAATTGCGGAATAAATCGGCGGAAGCTGTTCGATTTCACCGCGAAAGTCTTTCAAGGCGGCTTCAATTTCTTCAGGATTTGCTTTTTTGCCGGAAGTATTTACTTTATCGCCTTCGTTATCATAAGTTGTTGTTGAACTTCCGAGTTGTACCGTTCCAATATAAGCTTTTTCATCGTTTAAATATTCAATAAGCCGCGTTGCTTTTCCTATGCATACAGGCAGAACTCCTTCCGCAAAAGGATCCAGAGTTCCGGTGTGTCCGATTTGCTTTATCTTGCTCACACGCCTTAATACGGCAACAACATCGTGAGAAGTCATTCCGGAGGGTTTGTATACATTAAGAAAGCCGAACATTTATTTAATCTCGCCTTTGGAAATTTTGTTGATTAAATCAAGAACTTTTGAGCCCTGTTCAAGTCCGTCAGAATAAATAAATTTTATTTCCGGCGTAACTCTGAGTCTGATGCGTTTTCCGACTTCATACCTTACTTTTCCGGTATTTTTTTCAATAACTTCTTTATCTTTTTCTATCTGTTCAGGTGAGCCTAAAACGCTGTAATAAACTTTTGCGTAAGAATTATCGTGAGAAACTTCAACGTCAACTATAGATAAAACTCCTTCTATTCCTCTGACTTCTTTGCGAATAATCTCAGAGATATCCCTCATAAGTTCTTTTCGAACTCTTTCATTTCTTAAAGACATTGTTTTCTCCTTTTTAACTAGTGTTACGATAATTGTAACATAAAAAAAAGCAAGAAAAAAGCAGGCAATTTGCCTGCTTTTTTTGTTTTAGCGAACGACTTACTTACTATTCGCCGCTGCAACCAAATGCAATGGTTACACGTTCTTTTGGATTGATGGCAGAAATTTTGTATCCTTTAGCGTCAACAAGGTATCCGACTTCGTCTCCGGTTGCCTGTACTAAGCCGACAGTACCTGAGATTGCGGTTCTTGTAAGGTCGATAGGAGCTTTGATTGTGTCTTTAACAACGTCGCCGACACTTCTTGCTGATGCCATAAACTGACCCTGGAATGCTTCACCTAAAGCAATACCTGTACCGGAAGCCACGTCTTCAAGTGCGTTACCGAGGTTAGATAACATACCGCCGGTTGTACGGCCTACGATACCTAACATCTGACCGCCCCATGTAAGAGGTGCCGTAACGATTCTTGATACAATGTTCGGTGTATTAGACTTGTTGATTTCAGCGTTAAGGATTTGTCTAGGAAGTGTTGCTTTGCAGCCGCAATTTTCAATTTCTGTGAAGGCGAGTTTAAGAGCACCCTTCTGACATCCTGAAGGTCTTACGACTTCTACAACTTTACCGTAAACTTTAGATCCGCAAGGGAATAATTTACCGTTGATTGTAACATCTTCTAATGTCTTAGCTGCAAATCTCTGTCCTACGTGAGAAGATTTTGCACTGACCTGATCTTTGAATTCCAACTGAAGTGTAGGAATTTGAACAAGTTCTTCGTTTTCAATAAATGCTTTTTTATCAACCGGACACATAGGGCAATCGTTATTTGCCGTTACAGGGTTCTTGTCGATGCCTGCTGCTACACGAATATTTTGTAACATAGCTGCGATATCAGCACGGGAAGCATCTTTGAACGGTGCAATAGTATTAGGGTTAGGTGAGTTATTCAAAGCACCTTTATCCAATGCGATTGCGATAGGAATTTGAGCCCATTCGGGAACGGTGTTGCCGTCGCAGTATTTAGATAAAACTTGTTGAGCTTTGCATTTATCCATATCAGGGCATTGAACACCCTTAGATAAAGCACAGAGAGCTTCTACTCTTGTTACGTTGTGGTTTGGAAGGAATTTGCCGTCAGGATATCCTTTGAGCAAGTCCTGATGAACCGCAACTGTGATAGCTGAGTTTGCCCAGTGGTTTGTCGGAACATCTGAGAATAATTTTTCAGGTGCGCAAGAATACATGTCTTTGTTAAAACCTTTAACCAACATTGTTGCGAATTCTGCACGCGAAATGTTCTTAGACGGTTTGAATAATCTGTCCGGATAACCTACAACAACGTCATTTGTTGCGAGTTTATCGATTTCGCAGGATGCCCAGTATCCGTCAGGAACGTCAGGGAACATTTGCAGGCCTGCTGCAGCACCTGTCATATTGCTGAAAGGTGAAAGATCAAACGGAACTAATGTCTTTTTAACGGCTTGAATTGAGTTTGCCGTACCCATCTGGATAGGGCAGCCGTTGCCGTCCATTTTGGCTTCATCTCTTATAATAGGTGCTCCGGTATGTCTCGGCATATCGTTAAGACAAGGAATGTCTGTAGCAGCACCTGTAATTGACCCGTCAGAAGCCACGGTTGTACCCATTGTGCCTGCCGTAAGCTGGTTAATCTCTCGGTTTACCGAAAAACCTTCTGCAGTGTAGATAGAATCTTTTTCCGTACCTACAAAGTTGTTGTAACCGTAAACAGCGTTAGGATAAGAGTAAACCTGTTTCATATCTGCACGTGACAGATCTTTTGTTCCCGGGCAAAGTGCACATGAAGGTACCGGATCCGGTTCGCATTCAGGAATTGCGTTGCAGCCGCAATCAGGAGCCGGAGCGGTTTCGCAAGGGCAGGCTGCACCGGTGATTTCCGGAATTTCATCGCAAGGACATGCACCCTGTGTTACTACAGGTTTCTGGTCGCACGGGCAGGCTGCCATTACCGTATTGAACGAACACGTTGCTATCCCAACGGCAATTGCAGCTGCCACAGTAAGTTTTTTAATCGTCATTTTAACCTCCTTTGGTATTAGGTGTGGAGTAGATTTACGTTCATTCTGCAAACTTCATTTACCCCTTTTTTATGTATGTGGAGCAGCTGGTATTAGCTTCTCCAAATTTCATTTACCCCTTTTTATTAAGCGGGGCTGTTTGGCGTTTTTTCCCAAACATTATTTACCCCTTTTTTATGTATGTGGAGTAGCTGGTATTAGCTTCTCCATATTTTATTTACCCCTTTTATTGTTAAGTACAGTTTTGGCTGCACTTTATTTCATTGACACCTAAATTATGGGGTTTTTCGCGAATTAAAACATTACCAAAAAAGAGAGTCCAGTCGGGTTATTAGAAGTTTTATTAACTTTTGTACCGCTGAACTCTCTCTGGCTTTTTGCCCTGTAATTACACTAATTCAGGCTTGATATAAAATCATCGGCCGAAAATTCTTTGCCTGTCAATTGTTTGATTAAATCGTATTCTTCCACGGAAGCACCGAATTTGAAGATATTTTCATCCATATATTTTGAACTCTCCGGATTTTCTGTAATATTTCCGAGCTTTGATTTCAGAAAATTATAAATCTGAACCTTCATAAGATTTGCCCTGAAATAATTCTGATAATATGCCGGATGAGAAAGATAATGCGGAATGGTTGCCCACTCGTTATCCGCTTCAGTCTTTCTGTTAAGGTATTTATAAGTCAAATTGTTCCAGAGCTCCTTCGGATTCTGCTCCGGATTTGCATAAAATTGACGTTCAAAATCGATTATAAGAAGACTTTTTGCTACAAAACCCGCTTCATCTTCTATGTGTGTTGCCTTAAATTTCTCCAAAAGCTCGGCAGGAATAATTCCGGCTAAAACATTTTCAGTCTTAATAATATCACCCATCATCATTGCAATCGCTTCCGTAACGGCAGGAGAAGAAGCACGTTTATCAAGGTATGTGAGCGAAAGCGAAATCCCTAAATCATAAACGCAGTGTCCGAGTTCATGATTCAGCGTATCAAGGCTTGTAACATTGTTTGTAAGGTTCGCCAATATCCTTGAATCCTTTCCGGTTTCTACACCAAAACAGAAGCCGTGGGTGTTTTTCCCTTTTCTCGGAAATAAATCCAGAGTAATTTTTCCCTCTGTCTCTAATTCTTCAATATCATAGCCCATATTTTTGTATATGTTTTTAGAAATCGAAACAACGTCTTGAGCCTCCAAAATTTTATTCACCCCTTTTTCTGGATTTGTGTCCAGTAGCAAACCATAATGGTAATTTTCTAAGGAGTTTATTCCAAAAAATTCTTTTAATTCATTTTGCTTCCTAGATAAAATCTCGTTAATTTTATTATTTGATTCTGAATAAGTTTCATCTATTAATTTGTCCAGAAAGTCGAAATCTACATCATAATCTTCTTTAAGCTTGTATTCAAAATAATTCTTGTACCCTTTATTCTGCGCAAAACGGTTTCTCATCCTGACAAATTCAACCATGTCATCTGCAATCAAATCTCCGCCTTTGATTTTGGCATCATAAGCTTTTTGGCGCTTTTCCGGATTGGTTTCCGTTTGCAGAATCTTAAAAATCTCTGTTTTTGTAACCTCTTTTCCGTCAATTTGCGGAACGTAAGAATTAAACTTTCCGGCAATTTCGTTTTCTTTTTGCCTTAAAGCTTTCAGCTCTTCGCCTGTGTTTAATTCTTCATCAAACTCTTTTAATAAATCTTTAAGCTGCTTTTGTTCGTGTTTTGAAAGTGAATTTTTATCAACTGCTTTAAATTTTTCATAAAATTCTTCATTTCTGAAAAGCTTTGAGTACTCTTCCTGAACTTCTTCGTATTTTTTCATGTTTTCAGGGGTCGAGTTTGTATAGAAATCCCAGCAGGATTTTTCCAGATTAATAGAAACTCTCTCTAAATCTTTGCAAAATTTATCTCGTAATTCGCTAAACATAATTTTCTCCTCTTATATATTATTAATTATAATTCCAAATGGTTATTTTTGAGAAGAACCATAGAACCGTAGTAGGGTTGGCAAAACGTGAGCGTGCCCACCGATACTTTGTTTGTACTTTTCTTTCTCTTTTGTTGCGAGATAAAGAGAAAGAAAACTACGAAAAGAAAGAGAAAAAACGCAATCGTTTTCAACGCTCTTACGAGCGAGGGTCTGAATGGCTGTAGCAGGCGGAGCCTGCACTTTTTAGCTCGCTATTGTTATGCTAACGCATAACACGCTCGCGGCGCGAAGGCTTGTTAATTCTGACAGCGGCGGCGCCCTCCCGAGCGTCTCTTAGTAGGTCAGGCTTCGCCTGACAAAAACTTTCCAACTAGACCCAAATCGTTTATTGTAGTAAAATATTCTTGTAGATTTTTATGGAAGGTTATTAGTATGGTAAACAAACTTATTAAAGAAGACACTAAAATGTTCTTAACCGGAAATGAAGTATTAGCTTATGCGGCAAACTCTGCGGAAGCCGAATTTATGTACGGCTATCCGATTACACCTCAGAATGAAATTATGCATACGTGGTGTAAGCTGCTTCCTAAAACAGAAGCAGGATTTTTGCAGACCGAAGATGAAATCTCTGCAGGATTTTCTACTATCGGCGGTATCTTAGCCGGCAAAAGAGCATTCACTGCAACAGCAGGTCCGGGCAATGTAATTATGCAGGATGCGCAGTCAATGGCAGAGATGATGAGAATTCCTTTTGTATGTGCGGTTATGCAGAGAGGCGGCCCTTCCACTGCTACGGTAATTTATGCACAGCAGGAAACAAGATTAACCTGCTTTGGCGGAAACGGTGAAGGTTTTAGAATCGTATATTCTACAGCAGGCCATCAGGATCTTTATGATTATATGATTAAGGCGTTCAACACTGCCTGGAAGTACAGATTCCCGACTTACGTTTTAGCTGACGGTTATCAGGGTAAAATGAGAGAACCCGTAACTTTATATGATCCTGCTTCTCGCGGTATAACTATGGTTCCGACAACAAAAGCACTTCTTGCTGACGGCCAAATCGGAGTTGACAGAAAATCCGCACACCTAAGAAACACTTATAATATGGAAGAAGAGCTTATGGAAGTTCTTGAAGGATACAAAGCGGATTATGAAAAAATGTCCGAAGAAGTTGCTGAATGGGAAGAATACAAAGCTGAAGATGCAGAAATTCTTGTCATTGCACACGGTATAGTTGCACGTTCCGCAAGAACTGCTATTGATGAATTAAGAGAAAAAGGAATCAAAGCTGGGCTCTTCAGACCGATAACAATCAGACCGCTTGCCGTTAAACCGTTAAGAGCTGCAGTTTCAAGAGCGAAACAAATTCTGTTTACGGAATCCGCAAACGGACAGCTTGCACAAATGGTACTGGAAAAACTTTACGGATTAAATACACCGTACTCAACACTCTTCAAAATGGGTGTCGGCGTAACCGGCGATGATATCGTTAATAAAGTTGAATCAATGGCGGTAGCAGTTTAATAAAGGAGAATAACAATGGCAGAAATATTAACCCTTCCTCCTAATTTACCTGATGCGCAAAATGCGGAGGTCGGAGCAAGTAAATTTTGTCCGGGCTGCGGACACGGTATAACTTTAAAAGCGCTGGCTAAAGCTGTTGATGAACTTGGAATCAAGCAAAAAACAGTCTTTGGCTGTGATATAGGATGCTCTTTGCTGGCATGGAATTATATGGACTTAGATACGGTTCAAACCCACCACGGAAGAACAACCCCTGTTATTTACGGGTTTACAAGAGCAAATCCTGAGGCTATAGGTATTGCCTATATGGGAGACGGCGGCGGTCTTGCAATCGGTGCGCAGCACCTTGTTAACGCAACTGTCAGAGGCGAAAGAATGATGATTATTGTTGTTAACAATACAAACTACGGTATGACAGGCGGTCAAATGTCACCGACAACAATGCCGGGGCAAAAAACAGAAACAACTCCTTACGGAAGAGATTGTTCCGTTACCGGAAAACCTGCAAAGGCTGCTGAAATGGTTGCGGCAATTGCAGATCCTCAAAAATCTTTCGTTGCACGTTCTTCCGTTTCTAATATGATGAAGCTTAAGCAAACTTTTGTTAAGGGCTTGAAAAACGTACAAAACGGCGGATTTTCTTTTGTAGAAGTTCTTTCAATCTGTCCTCTCAACTGGAGAACAAATAATGTCGATACTTTCGGAAGACTGGCTCAGATGGAAGAGTTCTTTGAAGTTAAGGAATTCTTAGTTCCGGAGGGGGTGTAATATGTCAAGAACAAAAATCGTATTAGCCGGCGAAGGCGGACAGGGTGTTCAATCTATTGCAAAAATCCTTGTAGAAGCAGGTTATGAAGCAGGCAGACAGGTTCTTTATATCCCGAATTTCGGTGTTGAACAAAGAGGCGGTGTCTCTATTGCTTTCTGCCAGATTGCTGATGAAACAATAGGCGAGCCGAGGTTTGCTAAAGGTGATATCATTATTATGCTTTCAGACAGGGCAATAGACAGATGCTCCGCTTACGTTGATGAAAATTCAATAGTTGTTTATGATACTTCTGTCTGCACCAAAAAACCTGAGGTAAAATGCAAAGAAATTATTGGCGTTGATGCTAATAAAATTGCGAATGAACAGTTGAGTGCGAGAGTTTTCAACATAATTATTCTCGGTGTATTATTGGAAGCAACGCATGTTCTTGAGCTTAGTGATATTAAAAATGCTATGGAACAGGCACTGGGTAAGAAATTTGATGCTAAGCCGGAGCTCAGAGAATTAAACTACAAAGCTCTTGAAATGGGCATGGGCTTAATCAAAGAACGTACGGCAGTATAAGCGGAAAGGCGTTAAGATGACAGAAGAAAGACAATATAAAGGATATAAAATAGAAGGTGTCGGCAAGGGTAAAGCGGATTACTATGTTTATACCGACCTGTGCAAAGGCTGCGGGTTATGTATTGCAAAATGTCCGATGAACAAAGCCGGAAAAAAATGTCTGCAATGGTCTAAGGAGGTCGGTTTATACCAGACTCCGGCTGTTGCACCTGATCCTGAAATTTGTATAGCATGCGGACAGTGTGAAATGACCTGTCCGGACAGTGCAATCAGAATTGTTAGAAAATAATGAATTATAACGATTTCAGCCGGAGTGCGGATTGCCGTACTCCGGCTGTTTTATTTACCTCCTCCCCGCAATGAACTTTGACTTGTAGTTTCACATACCGGCCAAATACATTTACCCCCCCCCCTTTAAAAAAGTGGAATAATGTTGTACAATAGAAAGGTAGTACTTTAGGAGGTGTAAATGCATATACACGTAAATGGTAAAAACATTGAGATTACAGACGCTATCAAAGCTTATGTAAAGGAAAAAATCGGTAAAGTGGCTAATCATTACGATCAGATTACCGGAATTGACGTTATCCTTTCTGTAATCAAAAATCCTGCAGCAACCGGCAAGCATGTGGCAGAAGTTTCCTGCAAAATGAACACCGGTGTCGTTCATTGCGAAGAAGCTGCTGAATCTATGTATGCAAGCATCGATTTGTTAGCTGACAAATTGTCAAGACAGGTAAAGAAGTTCAAAGACAAAGCTTTATCATCTGACAAGTCTTCTATCAGAAACGTTGAGGTTGAAAGTCCGGAAGAAGCCGGTGAAACCGCAGAGGCTGTAGAAAGCTAGGAGTCAGTTTGCTAAGGCAGAAAGTACTATAACCGGAAAGAAGAGTTAAGACTATGTGGTGGATGTGCAGTTAGATCTGCATACCGGGAAGTGAAATTAAAAGATGATTAACAACAAAAAAGTTGTAGTAATAATGCCGGCATATAACGCAGAAAAAACTTTAGAAAAAACTTATAATGAGATTTATCAAAAATTCGTCGATGAGATTATTCTTGTCGACGATTTCTCTTCTGATAAGACCAAGGAGGTTGCAAAAGACCTGAATATAACAACAATTGTGCATGAAAAAAACAAAGGTTACGGCGGAAACCAGAAATCCTGCTACCGCGCTGCATTGAAAGCGGGTGCGGATATTGTTATTATGCTTCATCCTGACTATCAGTACACGCCGAAGCTTATTCCTGCAATAGCTTCTATGATGGCATTTGATGAATATGATGCGGTCATTGCTTCAAGAATGCTCGGAAATTCTGCGCTGAAAGGCGGAATGCCGATGTATAAATTTATTTCCAACAGATTTTTGACCGAGTTTGAGAATTTTGTTATTGGTGAAAAGCTTTCAGAGTACCATACGGGCTTCAGGGGATTCACCAGAAAAATTCTTGAAACCTTGCCTCTTGAAGATTGCAGCGACGATTTTATTTTTGATAATGAAATGCTGGCCTTAATTTTGTATAACGGTTATAAAATCGGCGAGATTTCCTGCCCTACAAAATACTTTGCGGAAGCGTCTTCGATAAATTTTGTCCGCTCCTGCAAGTACGGGCTTGAAGTTCTGCTTGTGAGTCTGAAATACAGACTCGCTAAAATCGGGTTTAAAATAAAACTGTTTAGCAAAGGCGGAAAGATTCTGGATACCGAAAAAGAACTTAATTATTATTACAAAAAAGGAGAGTAGGTTTTGAAAATAGTTCTGGCGACGTCAAACAAACATAAAGTTCAGGAGATTAATGATATGGTCTCCGGAAGCGGCATAGAATTTATCCTGCCGCCCGAGGGGTTTGATCCGGTTGAAGACGGGGAAACTTTTGAAGAAAATTCTAAAATCAAAGCGCTTGAGGCGTGGAAAATTTCTAAAAGCTGGACGCTCGCTGATGATTCGGGACTTTGTATTAAGGCTCTTGACGGCAGACCGGGGATACATTCCGCAAGATATGAAGAAACTCCGCAAAAACGAATTGAGCGCGTTCTAAATGAAATGCAAGGTATTAAGGAAAGAGATGCAGAATTTGTATGTGCAATGACGCTTGTGAACCCTGAGGGGAAAGCTGTTTTTTTCTGCAAGGGGATATGTGAGGGTTCGATTACAGAGAAGCCTGCCGGTGTTAATGGTTTTGGCTATGATCCAATTTTTCTTGTGAAGGGTGATAAGAGAACTATGGCTGAGTTAAGCGAGGAAGAAAAAAATCAGATTTCGCACAGGTCAAGAGCACTGAACCAAATTGTGGATTATATGAAGCATAATTTGTAAAGATTTTGTAATAAAGTGTTATGAAATCACTAAATGTGGAATATATTATATATGGATATGTTTAAATCAGGTGTAAATAATACCCCTGAAACCCTTACGGCTGTAGGGGGGCTAAATACCCTAATTTACAGGGCTTTTTAAACGAGGTGTTAAAATGAAAATTAACACCAATTTATCAAGCTTAATCGTCCAATCCAACTTAAAAGCATCAACCAACGGATTAAATACAGCAATAGAGCGCATGTCAACTGGTTTTAAGATAAACCATGCGAAAGACAATGCTGCTAATTATTCAATAAATACAAAGCTCTCAAGTAAATTGTCGTCCTATAAAATCGCTCAGGATAATGTATATATGGGCTTAGATATGGTTATGACTGCAATGGATAGTCTTGATTTAATCTCCAGTCATCTATCACGAATGCGTGATTTAGCAGAGCAGGCTGCTAATGGAACTTATGGTGCAAGCTCTTTGCAATCCATTCAATCTGAAATAAATGCCCGTTCAGACGAGATTACTAGATTAGTTTCAAATACAGAGTTTAATAATGTGAAACTCTTTGATGGAGAACCAGAGCGCACCGGGGATTTTATTCAGGCTGTTAGGCCATTGACAGAGGACGAAGCAATTGCTCAGGGTTATACAATCATAACAACTGCAGATGAGCTTCAGGCAATGCAATATGACTTGAGTGGTAAATATATTCTTATGAATGATATAGATCTTTCTGGATATGAATGGACTCCAGTAGGCAATAATGATATGGGGCCATTTAAGGGCGTATTTAATGGTAACGGAAAAGTCGTAAAAAATCTTTCAATTAATAGACCTTCAGAAACAATGCAAGGATTTTTTGGCTATGCTTCAAATGCAATAATAAAGAACGTTGGACTAGAAAATGTTGATATCAGCTGTAAGGAAGATTCGGCCGGTTTGCTCGCAGGTACTGGTAGTAACGCATCAATTACAAATTGTTATGTTACAGGGAAGCTAAAAGGATATGCATCTGTTAGTGGATTGGCTTCAGATTTACGTGGAACAGTGGAAGCCTGTTATACCAATGTTTCTATTTCTGTTTCAACAGGAGGTAACGGCGGTTTGATAGGAACGTTCGGGGGTGGCAGCATAAAGAATTCGTATTCAGAAGGAAATATGGATGGAATGCATTCTGGTATGTCTGGAGGTTTTATAGGAGAAATAAACAATGCAGTGGTTGAAAATTGTTACAGCTCAGTAACATCTTCTAGCTTTTGTTATGGATTCGCATGTATGGTTGATAGTGCTTCAACAATATTGAATTCGTATGTTAATAACGAAAAAACTTCTAATAAATATCCTCCAGTAGGGCATAATAATTCTACTGGAACGGTAGCCGGGGTAAGTACAAAAGAGCTTAATGAAATGATAAGTAATGGTGTATTGCCAAAGATTGCAGATTCTTTGTTGACATATTCACCTACAGAGTTTCAAGTTGGAGTTGATTCTTCAGACAGTTCTCGTATTTCATTAAATATATCTTTTGCCTTGACCGTTCCAAAGATAAATTTGTCAACTTCTGATAATGCCCGTAAATCTTTAGAAAAAATAGACGAACTTATAAAACGTGTAAATACAAAGCAAACGGAGTATGGAGCAGCTTATAATAGGCTCGAGTCTGCACTTGAAACTATTGGTGTAAGTATTGATAATCTGACTTCAACACAATCAACTATTCGAGATGCTGATATTGCTGAGGAGTCAAGCGCTTATATCAGAAATCAGATTTTACAGCAAGCCGCGGCCACCCTAATGTCTACAGCAAATCAAACACCTGCTATAGCGCTACAATTATTGTAAAAATTTATCCATATGCAGACCACTAGTTTTCGATTATCAGGTTCATAAACTCTATGTCATCATAATCAACATATGCCGTCTGCATAAGATTTCTGCCTGTTTTGATAGTAATTTCATTAACCTGATTTCTTCTGATTAAATTCGGCGGAAGCTTTACTCTCTGTCCGTCACCGTTTAGCTGGATTTCTGAAATCTTGTTTCCGTTGAAATAAACCTCCGGCGGAGAAGCAAAAGCGTTCGGAATCTGATTTTGCCCCATAGAACGCGCCATTGCGGTATCTATACCGATGATTGAACCTATTACAAGATAAACCGGCTTTCTCAAATCAAGTTTTTTCAGCGTAAACCGTTTTGTATAAAAAGGCCCTATTGCCTGCATCCTAAATTCACCTGCATTTGCCGACAAATCTGAATAGCTGTCATCTCCGAGATGATACATATTTGCATCCAGCGCCAGATCGGAAGCGTTTGATTTTTCGATACCTACAACAATCGGTGCACTGAAGGTGTTATCGTTAACAGTCATTGTAAAAGGTTTGTAGTTTTCTTTCTGTACTGACATAATGCTCGGGCCGTTTATTTGTGTATCCAGTTCAAAAAAACCGTTTGAATCGGTTCGTGTCGCATAATTTTGTTTAGGCAGGTTGATTTGCGCTCCGCCGATACCTTCGCCGGTTTGTTTATCGATAATACGGCTTGCGTTACCCTGTCCCTGCTCATAAACACCGCCCTGAAAAGTCGCTGCACCTGCCGGAAGCATTAGGAAAACTATTAGTGCTGTTAAACTCAAAACTTTTTTCATACGATAATTATTCTGCTTTTTATAAACTATAGAAATTAGTCTTTTGTATATGTTTAAGGATAATTTCTCAAAAGTCATGGAGGGGTAAATATATTGGGGGTAAATGTATTGGGGGTAAATGTATTGGGGGGGAAGTGAAACTACAAGTTTAATGTCATTGCAGGGGGAATGTATGATTGGTGAAGAGTGAGGTGTGAAGGGAATTAAAAAAGCAGATTATATTTGTCCGACAAAATACTCAAACGGTGCTGCGTATTACGCAGCACCGTAATTAAATTTTGGGGTAAATGTTTTGGGGAGGAAAATAAATTCGGGGTAAATTTGGGGGAGTAAATATTTTTGAGTCTTGCAAAAATTATACTGTTACTTCTTCTTTGAAGTAATCTACCACTGTGTCCATTACATTATCAAAGAAAAAATCCAATTCCTGCGCTAATGACATTTCAAAACTTGATTGATTTTCCATCTGGTTGAATCTTGATAACATTTCATTTTCGATACGCATATACTGTTAATCCTTTCCTAAATAATTCTCGGAGTGTTTGACTTACATTTTTTATATCGGCATTTTTTTGAAAAACTTTAGAGTTTTGAAAGTTTTTGTTACAAATATTTACACAAGAGCCGTAATATCTGTTTAATGCTCTGTAATAAAAAGTCAACGGCTTGTAAATAATTCCCTTTTGTATTAAAATTACCGTGTTATATGAGTTTTTTGAGGGGTGTATTACATGAAATTTGTTGCAAATAAAGACGATTTACTAAACGGGATAAGAATTGTAGAAAGAGCAACGGTAGTTAAAGGGCTCCAGCCGGTGCTTGCCAATGTTTTAATAGAAACTGTCGGCACAAACCAGATTAAGTTAACAGCAACAGATTTTGACCTTTCAATAATTACTCTTATTAATGCAAATGTTGAAGCCGAAGGCAGATTTACTCTTCCGGCAAAAAAACTCGGTGAAATCTTATCAAGACTCAATGATGAGCTTATTAACCTTGAACTTAACGGTTCTACTGCAACTATTACCTGCAAAAACTCTAAATTTGATATTATAGGTATTTCTGCAAACGAGTTTCCGCAGGTGGAAGAAAATATTGCAGAGACTGATTGCATGGAAATTGAAACAAGACCTTTCACAAAAGCAATCAGGGAAGTTGTTTCGGCTGCAGCAGGGTATGAAACAAATAATCTTCTTTCCGGTGTTGTATGCGAGGTTAACAAAAACGTGCTGGAGATGGCTGCAACAGACGGTAACAGGCTTGCAAGAGTAAGGGAAGTTGTTAAAAATAATTCTTCCGACAGTGAGAAGCCGTTTGAAATGCTTATTTCTTCAAAAGTTCTTTCAGAACTCTCAAAAATTTCTTTGATTGCCGATTCTGATACTATCAAGATTTGCAAAGAAATGAAAAAAATCGTGATTACGATTGATAAAACTAAGATTGTTACCCGTCTTATGCACGGCCAGTTCCCTAAATATAACCAGCTTATTCCGCAGACTTTCCCGAAAGAAGCTGTTGTTAATAAAAGCAGCTTGATTTCTGCTCTTGAAAGAGTTGCGGTTATGGTTAACGAAAAAAACAGTATTGTAAAATTTGAATTTGCTGACAATACACTTAAACTTTCCGGCGATTCGCCTGATGCAGGTAATTCTCAGGATGAAATTGATATTAAGTATATGAGCGAACCGCTTGCTATAGCTTTCAATTACAAGTTCATTCTGGAATTTTTGAAAATTGTTGAGTCTGAAGAAATCACAATTAAACTTAATTCTTCGCTTTCTGCAACAGTATTTGCGCCTGTTTCAGAGGAAGATTACCTTTACCTTGTAATGCCTGTTCAGCTTAGAGGTTAATTCATATTTCTTTACAAACGGTCAATTTTTTCTCCCGAATTGTTTTTATATATATAAGGAAATATAGGAATTGGGAGATTAGACTATGGCAATCGGAGCAAGAGATTACATAGATAAACTGTTAGTAAAAAAATATGCGGATGAAAAAGTTGATAACCATGATGCAATGGAATCAATGGTTGATCCTAATAAGATGCTGGATGCAATGAACGATGTTGCAACAATACAGAGAAACATGTTTATGCTTTCGCAAAAATTATCTACAGTATGTTACGCAATTAACGCTAAGGCAGCCAGATATCAAAAAAAAGAAGTTAACGAAGCTTAGATATTTTTATCAACAACAACTTTGTGCAAACCCTTAGGATGATCAACATTTCTTTTTAATTTCAGCGCAATTTCAAGTGCAAGCTGCTGCAGAACAACGACATTTGCAAACATTTGCTGGATTTCATTTTCACACTCCACATGGATGTTGTAGTCATAATTCTTGACTTCACCTGCAGGGCCGATAACAACAAGTTTAGGGTGATAATCCTCCTGTATTTTTTCAAGATTTGATACGGAACGCTTTGAAATATTGTCAATTGCAATGTAGATAAGTGTTCCTTTGTTATTAAATACCGCAACATGACCATGCATAAATTCGCCTAAAATGGCTGCGCTTATGTTTTTGTAAGACGTTTCTTTGATTTTTAATGCGGCTTCTTTTGCAAGCGAGTATGAAATTCCGTCTGCGGTTATAACTATCAGGTTTTCTTTTGATAAAATCTTAGCTAGTTTTTTAATTTCTTCGCGTTTTGCGAGTGCTTTTTCAACAACCATCGGAAGATGGAAAAGTGATTTTTTGTAAATCCGCGCAGCTTCGCTTCCGTGAATTTTTTCTATTAGTTTAAGCGAAATCAAAAGCAGGCAGAGCATCTGGGAAGTAAATGATTTTGTAGCGGCAATGCCTTCTTCAACACCTGCCCAGCAGGCCGCTTTGTAGTCGCAGATATTCCAGATTGCGGAATTTTCGTTGTTGGTGATGCAAAGTGTTGATACATTGCTAAGCTGTTTTACTTTTTCGGCAGACTTAACCGTGTCGCTTGTTTCGCCGGATTGGGTTATGAAAATATAAAGCGTATTGTTATCGTGCGGAATAACATTTTTGAGCAAAAATTCACTTGAATATATTGCTCTCGATTCAATTCCGGAAAACTTTTCAAGCAAATCTACCGCAAATCTTGCACAGTGATAGGAGGAACCGCTTGCAACGAGAACAATTTTGGTAATGTTGTCAGGAAGTTCAATCTTAATTTCGCCGGTTTCAGGGTTAATATATTTCATCAAAATATATGGAATAATACCCGTTTGTTCGGCGATTTCCGATTCCATCTTAGTTTTTACATTTTTTCTAAACATGCTCTCACCTGTATTTTTATTTTAGCATGTTTTATCGGATTTTATAAGACGCTTCAAGCTTAGACTTAATCATTTTCATTTCTTCCCTTGTAAGAAATGAAGAAAAGCGCATAAACTCATACATTGCATCGTCGTATGAATATTGCCTTCTCTCAACTTTTTGCATCCATTCTCTTACTTCACGTGTAATCATTTTGTCCTTATATTTGAAAATATATTGATATTTATGCTGTTATTGATATAATAAATCAGGTACCTTTAAAACAGAATATAGGCTAAAGATTTCAACAACATTTCAGCTAACGAAAGGAGGTGTAAATGTTAGTTGAAATTACCGAAAGAGAATTAGCATTAACAATAATACTAATTCTCATTTGCAAAATCCTGCACTAACTGCAGGTGGTAAGGGTGTAACGGCACCCTTGCCTATATTCTTATTTTAACCTGTTTTTGCTAAATTTCAAGTATTTTCTACAAGTGTAAATCTAAGTGTGTTATTGTCAATTTTTTCATTCCACATCTTTTGCGGACGAATCCAAATATCTCCGTTTTTTACGGATTGATAAACAACCATATCCTCTTCTGTTTCGGAGTGCCTGCCGAGCGCAATAATCTTATAGATGTTACCTTTGTAATGTTTATACAGTTTTCCGACAGTTATTTCTTGCATAGTTTTATTGTAACATATAAACCCCTTTGCATAAATGAGAAAATATGATAATATAAAATCAAAGAATGTGTGTAAAATAACAGGTTAAAAACAAATTAGTGTGAAAAAGTATTATAGGAGTGTATTATATGAGAATTAATCCGGTAAGTAATGGTACAAATCAACCTGCTTTTCAGGCTGTTAATCAAAAGTATTTGAAATGGGCGGAAAAAGATTATAAATTAATGAAAAATATTGGTACTGAATGGTATGAATCATTACGGGATGATGTTACTTTGTTTAGAGATATTTCTTCAAAAGATGGTGTTGATACAATGAATGCGGCAAAAAAATATGTTAGCCAAGGCAGCATGAAGTTCTATAACCATGTAATGGATTGTATCAAAAGAGCTTAATCAATAAGGTCACTGATTTTATTTCCTGCAATAGCACCGATTCCCATGCCGACGAGTGAACCGACCGGTCCAAAGTATTTTGCACCGATAGCTCCGCCATAGCCGATGCCGGCAACAGAGCTTGCAAAGTTTACTGCGGATTTCGCAGTTGCTTTTATTGCGTTCTCGCCGTCTGAAATTTCTTTAATCAGATGCGCAGCTTCTAATCCTCCCAGTACAGCAGCACCGATTTTTGTTGTTCTTGTCATTGCGCGTGCTGTTAATTCTCCGAATGGTGATTTTGTTATAAACTGTTTTGCACCGACAAATGAAGGATTTTCTTTTGTTGATGTTATATTTTCTATTTTTGTATCAATTGGAGTTTCTTGAACGTTAAATTTATTTATAATAAAATTTTTCAATTTTGTATCCCAGAGTGTCGTGTCATTCTTCAAAAGCCATTTTGCGAACTTCGGACACGGGCTTGTTGCGGGGTTTACAAACTTATGAAGCAGTGTTCCGCGGAAAAACGAAAACGGATGCTGGGCTGTTTTATAATTGTATGTAGGGATAAAATTTTTACCTTCCGCGCCGGATTTAATTTGACGGTAAGCGGATTTCATATCACGCCAGTCTTCCGGTGCGTTCAAAACGGCAAGCGAAACAAGACCGGCAGCCGGAATATAATCTTCCGCTTCGACTTTATCCGGAACTCTCTCAACACGCCTGAATATCGGGCAGATGTCAAAAATTGAAGAAAGCTTGCTATCATTATCCACGTGTTTTTTTACCCCCTCGTAATCCTGTTGGATTTGGGGAAATTTGCTCAGCTCATTTTGATAAAGTATAGGATTAATCTCAGACACAATAAACCCTTCTTCACACTATATTTATATAAAGTATTGCGGGCGGGAAGAATTGCGGAAAAGTAAGAAAAATTTACATTAGTATACAGAAATTTTATTCTGCGTCCATTTCTTTTAAAATGTCGTCAAAAACGCTTTTCCAATCATCAATTTTATGCTGGCGGAAGAGTTTTACGCTGTCGTACCAGTCACATTTATTCAAATCGTTATGCCATCTCCAGTTGACTTCGTAAGGAAGCATAACCCAGCAAGGAATACCCATTGCGCCTGCAAGGTGTACAAGAGATGTGTCATTGCAGATGACTAAATCCAGATTACTCAACGCGGCGGCGGTCTGACCGAAATCTATCAGGTCTTTTCCGATATCAATAATACCTTCAAGGTCTTTAACATCTTCAGAACCTTCAAAAGTCTGGAAGGAATAATACTGCGTATTTTCAACTTCCATCAGCGGTTTGAAGTATTTTACGGGAATTACTCTGTCCTGATCATAATAGGTATTTCCCTGCCATTTGATTCCGACTTTTATTTTGTCATTATCAAAATATTTTTTTCTGTATTCTTCCGCAAGCTTTTTATTAGGTCTGATATAACCTTCCGGATATGCAAAAACTTTTTCGCCCTTGAGTCCTAAGAGATAAGGAAGGCTTAGAAGCGGAGCATGAACATCAAATTCAATATCTTTTTCAGGTATAAATTTGTCAATAATTTCATCGATTCCGAGCGGATTGTCTCTAAATACAGGTGCAAGAGGTTTCTGGCAGAAAAACAGAATTTTTTTGCACTTTTGTGCAAGCAGCGGCAAATATCTGGAAAACATTATCACATCGCCGAATCCTGCTTCATAATAAACATAAATTGTTTTATCTTTGATATTTTCGCCCTTCCACATGTTATCTCTTGTTAGTTTGTTCGGATAAGTTTTGTTTCTGAGCGCAAATGCTGTCTCACGGCACAACCTTGTTTCAAAGAGTTTCAACCCTTTGTCATAGTTTTTCACTCTCATATACGCAAGAGCCAGAAAATAATCTATATCAATATCCTTAGGGCGGATTTTTTTGCAGACTTTGAGCGCTGAAATAGCATTTTCCGCTTCTCCCTCAATGCTGTACATGTGAGAAAGATTAAACCATGCATCATAAGAACCCGGATTAATTTTCAGGGCTTTGTCATAAAATTTTATTGCCGTTTTAATATTTTTAATCTTAGTATTAGCTAAAGCAATATTAAAAAGCAGCGAGAAATTATCAGGGAAAAGCTTCAATACTTCGTCTTGACGTTTCACAATCTGTTTATAAAGTCCGGCTCTTACGTAAGCTTGAAAAAGAGTTTCGTAAAAGTACGCTTCCGGTTGGCGTTCGACTGCCTTTTCTATCCAGTTAATGGCAGAAATAACATCATTTTGCTGTAATTTTAAAACCCCGAGCAGATTGTAAATTTCTGCATTTTCACTGTCCTGTCCCAGCGCTTCCTGATAAGCATGCTCGGCTTCATCAAGCTTTCCTGCTTCATGAAGTGTAAAACCTATATTAATCAGTCTGTTAACATCCTGTGCTGCGGTCATTTCTTTCTCTCTTCTTTTTCGGACGGACATCCGGCTCCCTTAATTCAATTGTACATGTTTATTAAATTTATTTCAAGCTGTCTTCAAACGTACTTCCGGCATGATATGAACTTCTGACGAGCGGACCTATCTGGTAGTTTTTGAATCCGGTTTTGCGCGCCAGCTCTTTTAATTTTTCATACTCTTCAAGAGTGTAGTATTTTGCAACTTCGAGGTGGGCTTTAGACGGCTGAATATACTGTCCGATTGTTATAATATCCGCTCCCGCTTTTTTTAAGTCGAGAAGTGTTTCTTCAATCTCTTCAAAACTTTCACCGAGTCCGACCATTAAGCCGGATTTTGTTATGATGGAAGAATTGTCTTTGATGTACTTTAAGACTCTTAGAGAGCGCTCATAATCCCCCTGCGGCCTTGCGGTCTTGAACAGGTTTTTTACGGTTTCAATATTGTGGTTAAAAACGTCAGGGTTAGCGGAAATTATAGTATCAAGCGGATTGCTGCCCGTTTGCAAAACCTCTCCCGAATTTCTAAATTCACTCCGTTCATTAAGAAATTCTGCCCTCTCCGCCTTTCGCTCCGCTTTCCGGAGAGGGTGCGAGAATTTAAAATCCGGTGTAAGTATTTCAACTTTTGCGTCGGAAACTTTTCTAATTTCTTCAATACAGCGTTTAAAATGCTCTGCTCCGCCGTCAGGCAAATCATCGCGGGTTACTGATGTTATGACCGCATATTTCAAACCGAGTTCTTTTACGGCTTCTGCTATGTGTTCCGGCTCTTTCGGGTCAAGCGGCTCGGGACGGGCAGGTGAAATATTGCAATATCTGCAGTTTCTTGTACAGACCGAACCCATAATCAAAAAGGTTGCGGTATTATGCGAATAACACTCGCTCTTGTTCGGGCATCTTGCTCCTTCGCAGACAGTGTTCAGACATTTGGTTTTTAAAATCCTTCTTACGGTTTTTGTTTTTTCCGTGTCAATTATCGGACGTTTTAAGTATTCCGGAAGTCTTGGCATTATTTTTCTCCTAATTTATTACTACGATTTCCGGAACGGCGCAGAATCTGACCGGCAGAATGCTCGTTCCGATGCCTTTTGTAATAATCATTGTATTTTCTGTTTCTTTTATAATTCTTTTTGCGAATTTAGATCCGTATTTAGACGGAACAGCAGGTGCGCCGAACGGCGGAAAACTTACCTGTCCTCCGTGGGTGTGTCCTGCAAGAATCAATTCTACCGGCTCTTTTACATCATAATAAATATCAGGGCTGTGGGTTAAAACTATTCTCGGGGCTTGCGTGTTTTCTAAAGCCCTGTTTATATCAGGTTTCCCCGTTTGTAAATCTTCTATCCCCGCGATGTAAAGATTGTTAATTTTGACATTTGAATTTTCCAGAATGGTAAACCCGTTTTCTCTTAATGCTTTTGTAACTCTTTCCCTGTCGTACCATCCGTCGTGATTTCCGAGAACCGTTACAAAAGGCGCGTTGACTCCTTTCAGAATTTCTGCCTGTTCTTCTATCGGGAGTGTATATTTCCCGTCATGTCCTTTGATAAAATCACCGCCCGATAGTACAATATCGGGATTTTGTTTGTTAATGAGTCTTACAACTCTCTCGAGTCTCCCCTTATTGTATTTTGAGATATGAAAGTCGCTTACGAAAACAATTCTTATTCCTTTTAAAGCCTCAATTTTATAATGTTTGACCGCGAGCAGGTTTGGCTCAATCAAAAACGACCAGATAAAAAGAATAAATAAAATTATTAACATTGTCTTAAGCATAAAATCATTTTAGCAAATTAGTGATAGAATTAAAATAGAAGAAGGGGTAAATAAAAGAAAGGGGAAAAATATGATTAATGAGAAGTTAGAAGAAGCGTTTAATGATCAGATTAATAAAGAACTTTATTCCGAATACCTTTATTATGCAATGAAAGTTTATTTTCAGGAATTGAACCTTCAGGGTTTTGTAAACTGGTTTGACGTGCAGGTTCAGGAAGAAAGAGCCCACGCTGTCGGTATGATTGATTATTTGAACAGCAGAGGCGGAAAAGTTGACCTTAGAGCTATCGAAAAACCTGTTGTTGAGGGTAAAACACCTTTAGAAGTTTTTGAACACGTTTTGAGACACGAAGAATATGTTACATTGAGAATAAATCACGTTATGGATGTAGCGGAAGAAGTCCGTGACAGAGCTGCAATGCACCTTCTTGACTGGTATATCAAAGAACAGGTGGAGGAAGAAGCAAATGTCGGCGGAGTTCTTGCAACATTGAGATTAATCGGCGATGACAAAAAGGCTTTGTTAATGTTAGACAAAGACCTTGCCGCAAGAACATTTGTTGCACCTGTTATAGGTTAAGATTTATACCCGAGTTGTTTTAAAACAGCAGTTACTGCTTCCGGTGCGAGGCCTACAATATTTTCAAAACTTCCTTCGTATTTTTCAATAAAATTCGGAGGAAGTTCTTGTATTCCGTAACTTCCGGCTTTGTCGAGCGGATTATGAGTCTCAATATAATAATGTACCATGTAATCCGTAAGCTCATTAAAGCGCACATAACTTGTTGTGGATAATAAAGCGGCTCTGTTGGTTTTTGTGTTAATTCCGCAAACGGATGTAACAACTGAATGCGTAACTCCTGACAGTGATTTTAGCATTTCAAAAGCTTCTTCTTTGGAGTGCGGTTTTCCGAGAATTTTGTTATGCAGAACTACTACCGTATCTGCTGCAAGAACAACGGAATCTTTATCCGAACGGTTAGATACATCAAGACATTTTTTTGTTGCTAAATCTTCTATTTTTTCATAAGAAAAAATATCATCAGGAAGTTTTTCGTCATAATTTGAAGGAATTACTTCAAACTTTAATCCTAAATCTTCCAGTATTTTTTTTCTTCTTGGAGAATTTGATGCAAGAATAAGTTTCATACGACTCCTTAGTAAATATGTAAAGTTTCAAGAAAAACATCAGGTTTTTGAGGCGGTTTTTTCTCTGTATTTTTTGCTGCTTGCTTTAGTTTTTCCGCTCCTTTCCGGGTAAAACCGCCGATTTTTATAAATCTTTTCCTTACTACATCATTGTTATCAAAATTATCAATAGCAGTAGAAATTAATTCTTCCGCTTTTGATAAAACTTTTTTCCAGCTTTTAAAGAACGGTTTTCTGTGTTCCTTAATTTCGCCGCTGGTGTTATCAATAACAAGTTCAGTTTTGTCAAAATTAAGAGTGGATTCTCCGAAAAGTTCGTCAGATTTTGCAACTAAAAACCTTTTGTCCGTAAATCCCGCTTCGTTATTAATATTAATTCTTCCCAAAACTTTTGATTCAAAAGTATCACCTGTTGCATTATAAACGGTTTCATTGTTCATTTTGTTTAAAAGTTTTTGAACCTTCATTGTTCCGTCAGCTGATAAAAATCTCTGTTTACCTTCAAAATTTTGTGGTTGTATTTTTTCTATTCTCATACGATTCCTTTATTATTCTTGTAAATGATGCAGCACATTACAATTTCCCTAATCTGCAACATATATTCGTTTGTGTCATTTACCCCTAATATCCGTTTTCTATAAACTCTCTGTTACGGAATTTTGCGCCGAGCTCTTTTGCAATTTTTTCGCATTCTCCGGCATCTATGTAATGTATTTTATCAAATCCGGTAACGACAGAAGCGGTAGCTTCAATCCCTTCATCAACGCAGGCTTTAATAAATTTTTTCACTTCTTCATAAGCGTTTTTAATTTTTGGTTTGCAAATCTCATCATAATCAGCTTCATTTGCCGCATTTAAACTTACGGAAACTGCGTCAATTAAACCTTTAAATTCTTTTACGATATTTGTTCTGTAAATTGCGTTGGCATGGCCGTTTGTGTTTACTCTGATTTTAATTTCAGGATAATTTTTTCTCAAATATTTGCAGAATTCCTTCATCATTTCGCGCCTCAGAAACGGTTCGCCGTATCCGCAAAATACTACACTTTTCGGCTTCGGGTTGTATTTTTCAAACTGATTAATAATATCTTCAAGCGAATAACTATCATCATGCCACATCTCAGCCCCGCAAACATCGTCTTTCTGATTTCTGAGGCAGAATATACAGGAGTTTGTGCACGAGTTTGTCAGATTAACATAAACCGTTTCAGGATGTTCGCTGTTATCAATAGAATAAACCAGTGTATACATTTGCACTACCTCCTTATCAGATTATAGTACAAAAATTATAAATCATCTTTTTGTTTTTTAATCTTTTTAATACGTTTTGGCATATGTTCTTCGTGTTCATCACATCCGAGAACTTCATTCAAGTGATTAATTAAAGCCTCAGAATGGTAGCACATAGCGTGTTCCGACTTGTGGTGAATATCAACTATATGGTGGTGCATTGCCATTTCTATTTGAATCAAAGCCATATTGTAATTATAGATAGTTTCTACATAATGGTTTACGGCCATTATGTAATCTTTTCTCGCATCCTGAAGTGCAATATAATTCAACTCTCCGCTTTTATATTTTGCATCAACAAGTTTCAGGTTTTCTAAAGCCTGTTTTGCTTCAAGCTGGGAGGTCGGAATCTGGTTTTCCGCTTTATCAAAATTATTAAACGCTCTTTTTACTTCGTAATACAAATCTTTTTTAAACAGAACAATCTCGTTATCCGCAAGATATACCTGCGCGTCAGCACCTTTGATTGAATGTCTTAGTTCCATAAGATTGACATTGGAGCTCAAATTAACTCCGACCTGCAGGCTGTTGTTGGAAGTCTCGTTTGTATTATTAAACCCGTATCCGACATTTCCGGAAAGTGTCGGAAGATAAGTTTTTTTGATGTATTTAAGCGATTGTATCATTGCGTCTCTTGTGGATGTCAGAACTCTTAAATCCGGACTGCTTTCGTACGCAAGTTCCGGCGCATTTTCTCTCTTGAACGGAAAATCGTATTTCAAATAAGCTTCCGGCATGTGAGGGTTTGAAGTATATGCGTAATCATTCTGAAAATCAAAAGTTTTTGTGTTTTTTATACTAAAGTCAGGCTGGTTATCAAGATACATCGAATTTGTTAAGTCAACTTTTGCATTATAAAAATTGTTTTTTGCCTCCAGATATGCAACTTCTGCTTCGCTCAGGTTAAGCTTTGCAGTGGTCAAATCCGCTCCGGCCTTTGCATTTTTCACAAAATCTTTGTTAATCTCAACATTATTTTGCGCAATTTGCATTAATGCGCCTGCTCTCAGCATGTTATAATACTTTGCTTTTATATCAAACAAAGTTGAACAAAGGCTGTCCATAAACTCATACTCGGCACCGATTTTGTAAAACTCTTCCATTTTTATATAAGAAGTGGTTTTGCCGAAATCCCAAATCATTTTGTTCACTGAAACACCGACATTCGGCAGCTCTCTGTAGTAATGATTATAATAAATGTTGTCGGAATTGTTTTCATTATGAAATCCGACTCCCGCGCTGATTACCGGAAAATACGCTGACCTTGCAATACCGAGATTGCTCTTTGCAATATCAAGGTTGTATTTCTGGCGCTTGATTTTCGGACTGTTTTTGAAAGCAGATGCGACACAATCCATCATGGAAAGACTGCTTCCGTCCTTGATTTCAACGGGCTTGAAAAATTCGTCGTCATCATGTGCCGATGCATTCAAATTCATATTCCAGCAAAAAAGTGCAAGAAAAAACAGTACAAAAAAACTTTTCCTCATACAATTAATTATACCATGTTTGTCAAGCCTAACACTTGGTAAACAGCAACCCCCTCCGCCCGCAAGCAGAGGGGGTAAGGTATATTTACCTGACGTAAATAAACTCAGGCGGTACTAATCCAGAAGAGCCTCCAGAATCGCAGCGTTTTTGCCTGCCATTGTGTTAGCTTTCACTCTGCTTTTGTACATATAGCTTCTTAAAGCTTCACGGATTAATTCTGAACGTGTTCTGTTTTCGCCTTCAGCAACTTTGTCGATTCTGTCTAAAAATTCTTCAGGCATTGAAATTAGTACTCTTGCCATATATTTCTCCTTTATTATTTAGTGATTTTTGATATCCTATATATATAAAGTTCGAAAAAAAATAAAAATTGCTTTTTTAGAGTGAATTGTGAAGTTTTGTAACGAAATGTTTTTTAATTAACAAGAAAAAACCTCTGTTAATACTTATTAACAGAGGTTTTTATTTTTATCGTTTTTTAATTCTTAGTAAAGAATTGTCAAAACTTCATCCGGATTCAAGCTTGAATCGTTAGTTGTGTTAGGAACGAAGATATATTTAGCTTCGTCAACGAATTCATAGCAGATACCGAATACGCCGCTTCCTGTAGCTTTAACTACATTGTAAACACCTTTACCGATTGTGATAAAGCTGCTTCCAACGCTCTTCAAGCCTTTGAGCGGGTGAAGTGAAGCTGTGTCGCAGAATGCGTCAGACCAGTTGTCGCCGTATTCTTCAAGACCGTTACCGATAACTTCTACGTCAGTAGAAACTGTTCTGCCTGCAACGCCTACGATTCTGCCTACCATTGAGAATGGAGCAGCAAGAACTCTGGAGACAATGTTAGGATTTTTAGCTACATCAACTGATGCATTAGACATCAATTTCGGGAATTCTGCACAGTTATCGCCGTTTGTAATTGTTTTG
Organism: Candidatus Gastranaerophilales bacterium; assembly: GCA_944322845.1. Lineage (GTDB taxonomy): Bacteria > Cyanobacteriota > Vampirovibrionia > Gastranaerophilales > Gastranaerophilaceae > CAG-196. The sequence continues at coordinate 80,354 of CALUQE010000004.1, read as the reverse complement.
AATTCAATAGCTACATAGCCAGGGTTCTTAACGCCAGGTCTTGAAACAGAAGATACAACACCTTTAACTGTTGAACCTGCAGGGTAGCAAACGCCGCCGATTGTTACGTCTTCAACTGTCTTAGCAGTGAAAGTGTCGCCTACGTTAGAAGTTCTTGCGCTGATTCTTTCAGACAATTTAATCTTCATTGTAATAGGTTCGCATTTTGTAGCGCAGTTTAAGATACCGTTTTTAGTGTTAATATTAAATGTTGCTTTCATAGCACCTAACATATCTGCAACCTGTTGTTTTGAAAGATATTCATCGTTAACAACTTTATCTTTGTCTGCAAGTTTGTCTAAAATACCTGATGCAACAACTTCATTTGTAGCGCCGTAAGCCCAAACAGGAACGTGTTTTACAGCCTGACCTTCAAATGTCGGTGCAGCGTTCTTGTCTGCTGATACGTCCATTAATTTTGCGAAAGTTGCAAAAACTTCTGCTTTAGTAATAGGTTGATCCGGTTTGAAAGTAGCATCCGGATAGCCGATCATAACATCAGCGCTGAGAGCTCTGTCAATTTGATCTTTAGCCCAGTATTCTGCTGTTACGTCGGTGTAGTTATTAGCTTTAACTTCCTTCAAATCCAAACCGTCTGAAAGGATGAATGCAAGTTCTGAACGCAATACAGGCATTTTAGGATTAAACAGGTTAGCTCTTTGCGGATCCATTTTGCTTTTCATTTTATCAAGCAATTCTTTTGAAAAACGAGCTATAACAACATTTTGTTTTTGCTCCATTGTTTTAGCAGTGCAAGGTTTGTAAATCTTGCCGCCGATAATTACATTACTATCGGTATTTACAAGTGTTTGAGCCTGTGTACCGAATAATGTAGGGTGAGCGTAAGCCTGAACATCAGCCGGTTCAGGAGCGCCTGCCATTGCGACACCTGCGGTCACACATACAGCACCGAATGTTGCAAGAATTTGTTTTGATAGTTTCATACTTCTCCTTTCTCTTTCTCAGAATATTTTACCTGAAAGTAAAATATAAGTATTTAAACCATGTAGTGTATTTATTTTTTCTTTGGCAAAAGATACGCCTGAGGATAGCAAAAATCTTCTCTAAATCCGATTCTACGGTACATTTTCAACGCTTTATAATTGTTAGTCTCAGTCGTAACGTTAATCTCGCTAAAAACTCTCTTTCCGATTTTTGTCCAATCTATGACGGTTTTGATTGAACGATTTAACAAATGTTCTGAAAAACCATGCCCTCTGTGCTCTTTTTCAATTGCAACAAGAGGAATGTTGGCAATATCACCTCCGGTTACGTTGGCAAACGCAAATCCGGCGGGAGAATCCTTGTATAAAAGCACGGAAGTAACTTCCGGCAGAAATTCGCCGTATACATTTTCAACAATTTTATTAATAATATCTTCCGTTCCTTCTATTGATTTAAATCTCGGATCAAACAGGGCATCCTGTGTATCCTGAAAAGATTCATGGATAATTCTTATTGCTTCTTCTCTATAAGAATCATCGTAGCTTACAAGTTTATAATCGTCAGGTCTTTCGGATAATTTCATGTTTTCAAGAATTCTTTCTGATGAAGCGTTGCCCATCATAAATCTCAAAATAGCCTGTCCTACGTATTTAAACCCGAATTTTGCAATTTCTGCAGTGAAAACTGACTGATGTCCGATCATCGGATACGAAACTACTTTATTCTGACGTTCTTCTGCTGTTAATTCAAGAAATTTTTCGATAAGATACTTAACTTTTGTAGTCTCATCTTCTGTTCCGAGACAGTGTATAAGGTTTAATTCTACTGCTTCGGAAATTGAAGTTGTGTAAACAAGAAACGCTGTCGGAATATCATTTTCTTTAAGCACAATGCATTGCATGTATTTTTTTTCGACAGCATCAATAAATTCTTCGTATGAAAGCGGCTCAAGTTCAAATTTATAATCACTTACAGCCTTTGCTTTAAAATCATTGTACACACCTGCAAAGATTTTTGAAATATTGCCGTTTAATAATTCTGTTTCATACGTCATGTCTGTCATAAATAGTCCTTTTTACATTAGATGATGCATTTTTTCACGCTTTGTATTTATATAGCGTTCATTATACTTATTAACTTCTGATTTCAGGTTAATATTTTCGTGTATTGTAAGTCCGTAACCCTTCAATCCGATAATTTTTTTCGGATTATTTGTTATGAGGTTAAAGTTATTGAATCCGAGGTCAAGAATAATTTGTGCACCGACTCCGTAGTTTCTTAAATCAGGTGCAAAACCGAGAGAAACGTTGGCCTCTACCGTATCCTGCCCCTGCTCTTGAAGTTTGTACGTTTTAAGCTTATTAATCAAGCCTATCCCTCGGCCTTCGTGGTCTCTGATATAAATTAAAGCGCCTTTTCCGTACTCGTTAATCATTTTAAGAGCCGTATGCAGCTGCCAGTTGCAGTCGCATTTGAGGCTGTGGAAAATATCACCTGTCAGGCATTCGCTGTGAACACGAATCAGCGGAATTTTATCCGATCCGTCGTCTTTTACGAGAGCAACATGCTCGCAGCCGGTTATTGTATCGGTGTAGCCTACGATATTAAAATCTCCGAACTGTGTCGGAAGAAAAACTTCAATCTCTCGTTTTACAAATGTTTCACGCTTAATTCTGTAAGCAATTAAGTCAGCAACCGTTATGAATTTTATATTATGTTTTTCGGCAAAGGCATGCAAATCGTCCCTGCGCGCCATTTCGCCGTTATCTTTCATAATCTCGCACATAATTCCGGCTTCTCTGTGACCGCAAAGTCTTGCCAGATCAACAACCGCTTCCGTGTGGCCGCATCTTTTTAAGACTCCGCCTTTTCTTGCAACACACGGGAACAAATGCCCCGGTCTGCGAAGATCGGAAGGCTGCGCATCAGGTGCTATTGCAACTTCTATTGTTTTTGCTCTGTCAAACGCAGAAACACCCGTAGTTACTCCGTACTTCGGGTGCGCATCAATACTTAGTGAAAAAGCTGTCTGCATGCTTTCGGTATTTTTTTCAACCATTTGCGGCAAATCAAGCTGATCTGCAATTTCTTTAGAAATTGCAAGGCACACAATCCCGCGGCATTCTTTTGTAATAAAGTTTACAAGCTCCGGAGTTACAAACTGTGCGGAACAAATCAAATCACCTTCGTTTTCCCGATCTTCATCATCGGCAACTATAATAGGTTTGCCGGCTTTGAAATCCTCTAATGCTTCTTCGATTGTGTTAAATTGATTTGTCATAATTAGCAAAACCCGTTTCTTTCAAGAAAATCCATGCTTATACCTGACCCATTATCACTCGTTGATAAAAATTTTTCAACATATTTAGCCAGAATATCAACTTCAATATTTACAAAGTCTCCGTATTTTAAATTTGAGAGATTTGTATTCTCAAATGTGTGCGGAATAATCGCCATTTTTACTCTTTCACCCGTTATTTCAGCAACCGTAAGACTTATTCCGTCTACGGTAATTGAACCTTTTCTGACTATATAACGAATTTCATCAGGATTTAGTTCAATTATTAAATCGAAAAATTCATGATTTTTAACAACTGAAACAACTTTTGCGATTCCGTCAACGTGTCCGAGAACAATATGTCCGCCAAACCTGCCGTCTGCCGGCAAGGCGCGTTCAAGGTTCACGGAATCTCCTGCTTTGAGACAGCCAAGGGCAGTCACTTTAAAAGTTTCAGGCGAAACGTCAGCCCTGAAAAAATCTTTTCCGGATTCGGTTAAAGTAAGGCAGACTCCGTTAACGGCAATGCTGTCGCCTGTTTTGCTTCCTTCTAAGACCCTGCTGCATTTAACAATAATGTAGTCATTTCCGATAGATTGGATTTTGCCTTTTTCTTCTGAAATTCCCGTGAACATGCGCCCATTATACCATGTTCGGGGGTAAATGTATAGATATGGTAAATTATAGGATTAAATATTGGCTTTTCTTGTTATAAAATAGTATTAAACGGAGAATTATAAATGAGAGTGGTAGAAGTTTATGCCGGCGCTTATGCAAGCGGAAAATCGGAAACATCAATTAATCGTGCAAGACAGTTTGCAAAAATGAATAAACCCGTAACGCTTGTCGATTTGGACACGGTGGAGCCGGCTTATACATTGCGCCCGATTGCAAAAGAGCTGCGCGATATGGGAATAAACGTTATAACCCAGCCTGATAACTTCGGGCTCGGCGAAGCTGCAAGTTATGTAACTCCGGCTCAGATTAATTGTCTTTCACAGGAAGGGGATATAATTATTGATGTCGGCTATGGCGCAGGCGGGCTTGATATTCTTGATATTGTGACCGATATCAGAGAAGAAAAGAATCTCCGAATTTATCTTGTGGTTAATACTGCCAAGTTTGAGACTTCAACTGTTGAAAACATTATAGAATATGTAGATTTTGCACGCGGTACAAACGGGCAGTATAATTTCACAGGAGTAATTTCAAATACGCATTTCGGGGATGAAACGACAAAAGAGGATGTAATCAGCGGGTATCATAAACTAAAAGAAGCCTGCTCAAAAATAAATCTTTCGATTCGTGCAATCGGCGTGGATGAAAAACTCGCGTCAGAATTTGACTTAACTTATGATAATACAGAAATTTGGCTTTATAAACGCTTGATGCCGAAAGCATTCTGGTAATCTAATTTTAACTCTTGAATTATGGTATAATTTAATCAGTTTAGGAGGAATGTTATGAAAAAAAGGGCAATAATTGTTGTAATCGATTCAATGGGAATAGGTGCAATGCCTGATTGTGAAGAATTTGGCGATATAAAAGAATGCAATACGCTAAAGAATGTGTGTGAATTTAACGGCGGACTTAATTTGCCGAACCTTGAAAAAATGGGGTTAGGAAATATTCAGGATTTTAAAGGGGTTAAAAAGACTGACAGTCCGACTGCGCAATACGGAACTTTGAGAGAAAAATCCAAGGGCAAAGATACTACAACAGGCCACTGGGAAATTGCGGGACTTGTTTCCGAAAGGCCGTTTGCGACATTTCCTCAAGGTTTCCCGAAAGAACTTATTGACAGATTTATTGAAGAAACCGGATGCGGTGGAGTTCTTGCAAATATTCCCGCAAGCGGAACTGCAATTATTGAACAGTTAAACGACGAACATCACAAAACAAAATATCCGATTGTTTATACTTCTGCAGACAGCGTGTTCCAGATTGCTCTTGATACGGATATGATACCTCTGGAAACTTTGTATGACTGGTGCAAAATTGCAAGAAAAATTCTTGATGAAGGCGGCTACAATGTTGCAAGAGTCATTGCAAGGCCTTACAAAATTATGGACGGCAAGCCGACAAGAATTTCTAAAGACAGAAGAGATTATTCGATGGCACCGCCTAAAGATACTGTTTTAGATAAGGTTAAAAACGCGGGTGCAAAAGTCATCGGTATCGGGAAAATTGAAGATATTTTCTCAAAAGCGGGCATAACTCACGCAATCCATACCGGTTCAAATAAAGAGGGGCTGGAGCTTACCGTAAAAGCGCTTGACGGAAGTCTTGATTTAGAAAGCATTAAGTATCTGGGTGTAAATATTACGGATAATGAAAGAGAAATAATCTTCACTAATCTTGTAGATACAGATATGCTTTTCGGTCACAGAAACAATGCAAAGGGTTACGGCGAAGCTATTGAAGAAATTGACAGATACCTGACAAAAATTCTTCCGCTAATCGGAGAGAATGACCTTCTTGTAATAACAGCAGATCACGGATGCGACCCTACGGTTCCGGGAACTGATCATACAAGAGAACAGGTTCCGGTGCTTTATTACTCACCGGCAGTTGAACCAAAAGATCTGGGCATTGAAATAGGCTTTGATTCAATTGCGAAGAGAATATCCGATTGGTTATTTTAATTTTTCGGATTTAAGTGTATAATAAGAATGCTTGTTAGCAGAAAAGTAAATCTCAAGGTGTGATTAATTTGCACCGATAATTAATATAAAAAGGAGAAGATGAAATGAACGTAACAATTAATGATTCTTGTATCGGATGCGGCGCTTGCGAATCAATTTGCGACGCAGTTTTTCATGTGGAAGATAAAGCAGAAGTAACAGCTTCAGGTATCGCAGGTAACGAAGATTGCGTAAAAGAAGCAGCTAACGCTTGCCCTGTTTCTGCAATCGAAGTTGAATAATTTTAAATAATCTTTTATGAAGCGGGTCGGACTTGATTTCAAGTCCGACCCGCTCATTTATTATATATTCTCAAACGAATCTATAACTATATCAACAATTGCCGTTCCCGGATGATTGATTGCCCTTTCAAGCGCCGGAATCAGTTCATTTATTTCCTTTACTCTGACTGCAAAAAGGTCGTACGCTTCCGCTATCTTTGTAAAATCCGGATTAATCATTTCAACCTGATAGCGGGTATTGTACAGTTTTTCCTGCATTTCGCGAACCATTCCGAGATAACTGTTATTCATAATAATAATTTTCACCGGAATTTGATGCTCTCTGCAGGTTGCAAGCTCCTGCAAATTCATCTGGAAAGAGCCGTCCCCCGTAATATTCAAAATCAGATTGTCCGGTTTTGCGATATGCGCTCCTATTGCGGCAGGAAGCCCGAAGCCCATTGTGCCTAGCCCTCCGGAGGTTATGAATTTTCTCGGCTTGTTAAAATTAAAAAACTGTGCCGTAAGCATTTGATGCTGCCCGACATCGGTTACAACAACCGGCTCGTAGTATTTTGTATATTCGGATAAAGTTTCCAGCACAACAGAAGAATGCAGACAGTGCGGCGGCTCTTCCTGCGGGGTCAATTCTTCTTTAAATAAATCAACTTCCATGCGCCATCTGTCGCGCGTTTTGAATTTATTTTTTTTGATTATACATTGTCTCAAAAAATGCTTTACATCAGAATTAATTTGGAGTTCGAATTTTCTTTTTGACTGTTTGATATTAACCGATATTACCTTGCAGTTTTTTGCAAAATCATTTTTCTTGCAGGTTGAACGGTCGGAAAACGCTGTTCCTAAAGCGATTAAAAGGTCGCACTGGCTCAGCGCTTCATTTGCGGAATCCACTCCGTTAAGTCCTATCATGCCGAGATAAAGATTATTTTCGGAAGGATAAATCCCGATACCCATAAGCGTTGATACGACGGGAATTTGCAAAATTGATACAAACTGCTCAATCTCCGCAAAGGCGTCTATACACCCGCCGCCGACCAGAAGAAGCGGATTTTGCGCAGCATTTACAAGGTTGATAAATTCCGGCATTTTATTTTCAAAATCAGGCAAACTTGGAGAATCTTCTTTATCAAAACTTTCATCAAATGTTTTTGCTTCCGCTTCCAGTAAATTTCTCGGCAGAGCAACGACAACAGGCCCTTTTACTCCGGATTCCGCTTCTCTGAACGCTTCTTTTATAAGTGCTGAGATATTGTCATCTTTAGTAAAGGTGAAAACTTTTTTGCAGCAGGTTTTTGCAACGGTTTTGATATCAACTTTTTGAAAAACTTTTTCACTGTGCGTGGAAACTGCAACATCGCCTGCAAGAACCACGAGCGGAGTAGAATCCGCATAAGCGTTTGCAATACCGGTGATAGTGTTGGTAAATCCCGGGCCGGAAGTTACGAGAACAACGCCTGTTTTTCCGCTTGCTCTTGCATATCCTTCCGCGGCGTGCACGGCTGCCTGTTCGTGTCTTACAAGAAAATGCTTAATGCTTTTTTCTTTTGAGAGTTCATTGTAGATGCTTAGAACAGAAGCGCCGGGATAACCGAAGATACTGTCTACCCCGAGTTCCCGCAGTGTTTCTACGAGAGCGGATGCTGAAGTTTTGACCTGTAAAAGATTTGTCATATTACGGGTATTATACATCAAAGAGGGGTATCGGGTAAATAGTAAAAGTTGAAATAAAAAAGAAGGGTTGATTTATAATTTTGTTTAACGTAGAATAGTCATGCACTTTGAGCCGTTCAATACGTAGCAAAGTTTGAAAATTTAATTAATATCGGGATGTAGCAGGGTCTCCCGTTGGAAAGGTGCCGGTGGCACGTTGACAATGGGGCAGGCGAATGAAGAGCCGGAGGCTCGATTGAGCCGTTTAGAAGATAGACCAAACTGCGCTTCTCAAAGAAAAACTGAAAACTTAATATCGGGATGTAGCGCAGTTTGGTAGCGCACCTCGCTTGGGACGAGGGGGTCGCACGTTCGAATCGTGTCATCCCGACCATTTTAAAGAAGAAGCCCTTCGGCTTCTTCTTTTGTGTATTGTATTCACGATTCGAACGTTTCAGGATTATGGAACTGTATCTTTGAGACAGACAGGGCAGGGGTAAAACAGGCTTGGAAATTTACTTATGTCTGTCGACTATTTTGCCTACGTGCGTAGCACTCGTGTCATCCCGACCATTTTAAAGAAGAAGCCCTTCGGCTTCTTCTTTTGTGTATTGTATTCACGATTCGAACGTTTCAGGATTATGGAACTGTATCTTTGAGACAGACAGGGCAGGGGTAAAACAGGCTTGGAAATTTACTTATGTCTGTCGACTATTTTGCCTACGTGCGTAGCACTCGTGTCATCCCGACCATTTTAAAGAAGAAGCCCTTCGGCTTCTTTTTTTGTGTATTGTATTCACGATTCGAACGTTTCAGGATTATGGAACTGTATCTTTGAGACAGACAGGGCAGGGGTAAAACAGGCTTGGAAATTTACTTATGTCTGTCGACTATTTTGCCTACGTGCGTAGCACTCGTGTCATCCCGACCATTTTAAAGAAGAAGCCCTTCGGCTTCTTTTTTTGTGTATTGTATTTACGATTCGAACGTTTCAGGATTATGGAATTCTTATTCTTTACCGTGAGGGTGGGCAGTTTCGTAAACATCTTTCATATGCTTCATGGAAATGTGGGTGTAAATCTGGGTGTTAGAAATTCCGGCATGACCCAAAAGCTCTTGCACAACTCTTAAATCAGCTCCGTTTTCTATAAGCTTGGTTGCAAAACTGTGCCTGAATACGTGAGGAGTAACTTTTTTAGGAAGCTCTATTTTTTCTACGGTTTCATTGATAACTTTTCTTATCGTTTTGTTTTGAAGCCGGTATCCGGTATTGTTTATAAAAAGCGGTGAATTGTCTGTCGTTTCTCCGATATCATACCCCGGTGCAAGCAGTTTTCTAGCGTAATTAATATATTGGATGAGATATCCCTTTGCCCTGTCTGACATAAGTACAATACGTTCTTTTGCACCTTTACCGAAAACGCGTATTTCATTTTCATCAAGATTCAGGTCGCCGAAATTGAGATTGCTTAGTTCGGAAACACGCATTCCCGTAGCCCATAAAAGTTCCAGAATTACTCTGTTTCTGAACCCTGCCGGAGTGTCAATTTTAACATTATTCAAAATTTGTTCCACTTCATCCGGTGTTAGAAATTTTGGCAGAGATTTAGGTCTTTTAGGTGCAGATAGTGATATTGCCGGATCTGATTCTATGTATCTTTCTCTGAACAAAAACTTATAGAAAGTTCTTATGGCAGCGACTTTTCTTGCAATGGTTGTCTTTTTGTAATCAAATCTCTGGATAAAATGCAGATATTCTCTGAGTTTGTTAAAATCAGCATCAACGCAGCTGGTGTCGTTGAGCCAGAGAACATAGCTTACAACATCAGATTCGTACGCGCTTAAGGTGTGAGAAGAAAAATTTTTCTCCACACTGAGGTATGTTTTAAAGGATTCTATGTACTCTTTTTCTCTGCTGTCCATGTTTACATTTACCCCCAACTATTATACAATATTTGTACTAAAGTTTGAAGCGGTACGTATGAATATTTTTAAGACTTTTGAGACATTTTTAAAAGAACCCCTTAGTATATTGAGGGATAATTTTATTCAAATCGTGAGTATTCAGACAGGTAATATTTTTGAGCATAAACCGTCAATCGACGTGACTGTGCTTAAAGACAAAGCGCAGCTGACTGTTGTTAATAACGAAAAAGTTTATAAACTTTTGTCTCTTGTAACACACAGAGCAAAAGAAAGGGAAAAAGAAAAAACAGGCAGTTAGGAAATTACCGCAGGGATAAATGTATAGGGTCAGTAAGTGAAACTACAAGGCGGGCGTTTTTGCAGGGACAAATGTATTTCAGCCGGCAGCAGATGAGGTAAAAATGAGTCAAATCAATGCAAAATTTATAATAAGTGCGGAGAAACTCTCACAGTGTCCGGATTTTTCTTTGCCGGAATTCCCTCTTCTCGGACGTTCAAATGTCGGTAAATCATCTTTTATTAATGCGCTTGCAAATAATAAAAAACTGGCAAAAACTTCTAACACTCCGGGGAAAACAAGGCTCATTAACTTTTTTAACTTTTCTGATATTTTTACCGTTGCAGACCTTCCGGGATACGGTTATGCAAAGGTTTCCAAAGAGGCTCAGGCAAGGTGGCAGAAGTATTTAGAGGAATATCTTTTAAACAGAAAACAAATTAAATCTTTAATACAATTTATAGATGCAAGACATGATATTCAAAAAAATGATTTTCAAATGCGGGAGTGGGTTAGCGCGTATAATCTTCCGATATTTACCGTAGTGACAAAGATTGATTATGTTCCCAAAGGCAAGCATGGAAGTGTTATTGCAAATGTTAAGAAAAGTTTTGGCGGAGATGTGCTTCCTTTTAGTGCTGCGGAAAGAAGATATTGCGAAACGGTGATTGAATATTTAACCAATTTGTGCAAATAATAAGTAAAGAGGGAATGTTTTGTTAAAATTAGTAGAGAATACAGAGATTAATCAGGTATCGTTGACGGGTGTTAGGGCGCTTGTTTTGCTTTCGCTTTTGATTGAAGCTCCGAGAACATTTGAGGAGATTAAGAATGCGTTCATAGAGCTCGGTATTATGGAGCAGGGCGACTCTACTGATATTATAAGAATTGATTTAAATACTTTAAGAAACTGCGGATGTGAAATTACCCGCGCCGGTTCCAAGACAAATTTTAAATATATGCTTTTGGAGCATCCTTTTGCTTTTGAATTAACACAAGAAGAAGTTTCAATTCTGAAACGGGTTTATAATAAGATAAAAGTCCGCTTTGATATCGGGTTGATGCTGAAATATGACAGCCTTTTTAAAAAACTTGCGGACAATATTACAAATCCGGAAATGAAGGAAACTTTGTACGGGCTTTCTGTGTTAAAAGATATTGATACAAAGATTTTCAAAGAACTTCTTGACGATTGTGAGGCAAAGAGGACTTTAACCTTAATGTATCAAAAGCCTTCTGCAAAAGAAGCTGCCGAAAAAACGGTTCTTGCTCAGAAAGTTGTTTTGCAAAATGACAGTGTTTATTTATATTGTTTTGATTTTGCAAGAAAAGAATCCGTAACTTTAAATGTAAAACGCATACTTTCAATAATTTCCAGAATTGCAGGCGGCAGTAATAACATTGATATCAAGACTACGAACGTTAAGTTTCTGCTTAAAAATTCTTGTATTATGGATATTGAAGAAAATGAACAGGTTGTTGAAAATCTTCCTGACGGCAGAATAATAGAAGGCAGATATTATAATGATTTTATTGCGGTACAAAGGATTCTGTCATTCGGAGCCGATTGCACCGTGCTTGAACCTGATAATTTCAGAGCGGTTATTATTGAAAAATTAAAAAGTATGAGAGGTGTTTATAATGGCTAAACTTTCCGCGAAAAAGAATCTCTCTTCAACACAGGTTTTAAAAACTCTTCTTGTATTGCTTCAGGGAAATTATACAATGCAGGAGCTTATATCAAAGCTTAATGCCGGCGAGTCGGAACCTGTATTTAATAACAGTGTTGTCAGCAAATATATTAACACCTGCAGATATGTAGGTATTGATATACCCAAAATTCATAACAGATATTTTGTAACGAGCATACCGTTTGGCTTTGAATTAACCGGAAATGATATTGGTATTCTGGAGATTATGCAGAATATTATTCGGGAAGAGATGGGCAGCAAGTGCAATAAAATTTTTGATCGCTTTTTGGAAAAAATTAACAGGTATTCAAACAAAAAAATTGCCAGAGTTGAAAAAGAAACATATCACATGACTGCCGAGCTTTTTGAATTGGGTGTTTCCGAAAAAAGAAAAGTACGCCTTATGTACAAAAATAAGGTAATACAGGACTGCATACCTATCGGTGTTGTGGAAAACAAGGATAAGACTTATTTCCATGTAATATATAAAAATAAAGAAAAGATGATAGACGCATCGCGTGTTTCCGGTATTCAGGTTTTGGGTGAAAAATATATTCAGAATTTCAGCGATCAGGTTGTTATATTTGAACTCAAAGCGCCTCTTGCCCAGAGATATAATTTGCGCGAAAATGAGCGTCTTATGAAAAATTTTGACGGGCACAGCATTACCGTCTCCAACCATGGCGAAAGTAAGGAAATTTTGTTTTCAAGACTTCTCAGATATGATGACAAGTGTGAAATTATTAATCCAAAATCATACAGAGAAGAAATGAAGCAGATAATTTCTTCTGCACTTAGTAATTACGGAGAAGTATAATGCTGCTTGCTGTAGATATCGGAAATACAAATATAACTCTCGGGGTTTTTGAGAACGAAAGCATACTGGAGACATACAGGCTTCCCTCCGACAGAGAGCTGCCGCAGGAAGAATACGAAATTCTGCTTCATACGCTGTTTAAGAAATACAATATTCAAGCGTGTATTATTGCATCCGTTGTGGATGAACTGAATCGTACGTTTAAACATGCTGCGGATAATGTTTTTCATCTGGATTCAATGCTTTTGACGAACAAACTTAATCTTGGAATAAAGCTTAGGCTTAAAAATCCGAAAGAAGCCGGCGCGGATAGAATTGCAAACGCCTGCGGCGCTTATGTATTGTATTCTAAACCTGCAATAATTGTTGATCTCGGGACTGCAACAACTTTTGATATTCTTGATAAAAACGGAGATTTTTTAGGCGGTGTAATAATGCCGGGGCTGAACTTACAGTTTAGAGCACTGAATTCAAACACTTCAAAACTGCCTAAGATAGAGGCGGATACGGTAGATAATGCTATCGGCGATAATACGGCGGATGCGATTTTATCAGGTGTAATCCGCGGTTCTGCCTGCGCTATAGAAGGTTTGATAGCACAATGTGAAAAAGAATTGGGCTCAAAAGCTGTTATTATAGCAACCGGCGGATATTCCTCCCTGATTTCCAAATATATGGACCGCAAATTCGATTTTGTTAATCCGTATTTGACTCTCGAAGGACTAAGGTTTTTATACGAGTTAAATAAGTAATTATGTTTATGCTTGTATTTCCATAATACGAGGGAATTTGCCAATTTCTCTTATCTGGCGTTCAAAGTCGCTGATGTCAACAGCAATGGCATCAAAAGTATTGTAATGCATAGGAATAATCTCACTTACACCTAGCCATTCCGCTGCTTTAACAGCATGCCCTATATCCATTGTATATTTGCCGCCAATTGGAAGCATTGCAATATCAGGCTGGTAAACTTCACCTATCATTTTCATTTCGGAACTTAATCCTGTATCTCCTGCATGGTAAATAGTTTTACCTTCTGTTTCAAAAACAAATCCGCAAGGTATTCCTCCGTAAACTCCGTCAGGAGTTGAACTTGAATGAAAAGCCGGAACTGCAGCTGCTCTTCCCCAGCTGTATTCTATCCAGGCACCTATACCTATATCATTAGCTTTTGCTCCGTTTTTCTTGCAGTAATTTGCAAGTTCAAAAACAGCTGTAATCGGAGCTCCTGTTTCTTTAGAGATATCTATGGCGCTTCCGAGATGGTCTCCGTGAGCGTGAGTTACAAAAATATCATAAATATTTTCGGGTTTGTAATCAGGTACACAAACCAGAAACGGGTCGATTAAAATTTTCTTTCCGTTTGTTTCAAGTTCAAAAGCGCTGTGACCCAGATATTTTATTTCCATAGTTCTCTCCTTTATTTGAATAAATTTTATTATAGCTTAAAACGGCAAAAAATACTATATTTTGTTATTAAAATCGGACATTCGGACCTTTGAGGCTTCTGTAAAGATTCATAATATATTCATCGTACTTAATCCCTTTTACAAGTCCCTTAAAAACTTCCGCAACAAATTCTCTGCCGTCATTTTTGCCGATTGCATATTCGGAAACATCGTTTTTAATTTTTTCCGTGTCGGCATTTTTCCAGATTTCCTTGCATTCGCTAACCGGTGGCATCTGCGGAAAATGCAGCCAGTGACCTATTTCATGAAAAAACGAATCAAATTTTTCGGAAGGCGGCTTTTTTAAGTTTGATTTTGAGATAAAAAGATAAAGTTTATCAAAAACTTTTACACAGCTTGATTGTGTAATAAATTTGGGTCTGAAAGCCATCTCCTGCGGCAGCTTATCGACCTTGCCCTCCAGAAGTTTTAATCCCTCTTCCTGATATTTTTTTGTTTTTGAATTATTTTTGTTCAGATAAAGAAGAGAGTTGTATGTCCATTTGTACCTCAAAGCTGTCAGACGGGAAGAAATATTCATAGCTTAAAAATTTCTCCTTTACTGTTTTTCAAATCCTGCTTTGCTTCTTTTGTGCAGCATTCCAGATTTTTCATCAAAATGCCGGATATAAACGGTACTATTTTATTAGTCCCGACACTTTCTCCGTTTTCTGTAATGACAATATCTTCTTTTTCTCCGTATAAATTATGCAGATTTTTATCGAAATATTTTGAATCCGCATTTCCCCTTGTTGAATAATATTTGCCGTCTGTTTTAGAAAAAACGACGTCGTCTCCTATATGAATTGCGCTTTCTTTGTTGTTGTGCGCAAACCCCAGAGGCGTAACTCTTATATGTTCTTTTTCTTCCAGAATCCTTTTTATTATTGCGGAAACTCCCGGCTGGAATTTATATCGGAGAGGTAAAAATGTGAGTGATGCAAGAGCGCCCTCGGGGAAAATAAACAGATTAATATTACCGTCAATAAGTCCTCTTGTTAAATGCTTCAGAGTAAGAGCGTTTTCGTTTTTGCTGTCCTTTGCGCCGAGGCCGGCATTTATCGGAACTGCGCCCATCCATTTTAACTCTTCTCCTTTATCTTTTGTCTTTTGCAAAACTCCGATATTGGTTAGTATTCTGCTTCTCGGGCAGGTTGCAGCTTTTGACTGGTACAAATATTCTCTGTAGAGAAGAGTGTTAAAAAACTTCGCCGCATTAATATCTTTAACCTGATTTTTCGTATGATTCATAATAAAAATTCTCGGTTCATCAGAGTGTACGATATCCTGAAGCTTATCCGTCTCTACATTAATTTCCACCACTTCTCTGCAGACTCTTTTTAATCTTTGATAAATGTATTTGATATAATCAGCAGAATTTACTTCCAGCTTTTTATAAGCGGGAAGTGTTTTATCAGACAAGAGGGCGGAACTCTTAAAGCTCAGCCCTCTTGTGTAATTTCTGTTTTCTGATATTGAAACCGGTAATATCATATTTTATTAGCAGTCGCATCCTGAATCTTCGCGTTGTTCCGCAGGCGTTCCGCAAGCTGCATCACAGCAAGGATCTACAGGATTCCAGCCTTCATCGTTGCCTCTTAAAATTTCATTTTCTTTTGATCTGTCAGGTTTAGACAAACCTCTTACAAAAGTATCTGCTGCAAGACCTGCGCCTGCTGCTGCCATAAATCCTGCTGCAGCTTTTTTTATCATTTGCTGCTTGTTTCCAAAAGTTGTAACACCAATAGCACTAATTTTCATCTTTCCCTTTTTCCTTTCTTCCATTTAGGATGGTAGTTTTATACTATTTTTGACCTTAGTAATTTTTGATAAGATTGCAGAAAAAAATACAGGAATAATAAACACACGTCTTGCTGCTATGTAAACCCCGCGGCAGGCTTGACGCGTCTTTTGGGGCAAAGTTTTCTTTGTGTTTGTCATTTTATTGTCAAACTGAATTCTTGCACCAAAACTCATATTATTTACACTGCACGTATTCATATCTTAAGCATGATTTTAACATATGTCGCGAAACGTGCAACAAAAGTATATACGATTTTTAAAAAAGTTTACATTTTATTCCGGTTACAAATATCCATAAGTTTCTGCGTACCGAGTATTCCGCAGAATAAGGTTGAAAAAATAATCGGGACTCTGTATTTGGCTTTCATATTTTTAGTAAGTGCGCTTGAGGTTGAAAGAAATATAAGCGGTACAAGTGTGTCGTTCACTAAATATTCTGTTGTATTTTGCAATTTTTTATCAAGTTCTTTGTTTTTTGCAAGTTCAATTGCGTCTGCGCCCAGCATACCGGAAGAGAGAATGCGTATTTTAGGAAGGTCTGAAACGCTTGTATATATAACATTTCTGGTGTTTTCATCCGTAAATTTTGCAAGATTGTTTTCCAGATACATTGCAAGCTTATCTTTTTCTTCAATTGTTTCAACATATTTTGGCTGTTCAAAAGATGTTTTGGATAACAGATAATCCGCTGACAGAGCACCTATAATACCTGCTGCCGTTGACAAAAAACCTGAGGTCATATCTTTGATAATATCCGTTGTGTATTGAAGCGAAGTTTTTATCCCGTTTTTTATACTTGAAGCGTTAACTTTTTTTGAGATATCGGTAATAATTTGGTTATAAAGTTTTGAGTTAGAAATTTTATTAGAAGCTGCGTTATGTGCAAACATTCCTAGTGCGGCGCCGGATAGAATTACGCAGTCTTTTACGAGAAAACGATCTTTGTATTCGGGGCTTGCGGTTTTGTAATCTTTATATGTCTTGTAACAGCCGCTTGCTATAAACATTCCGGCTGCAAGTGATGAGGAATCAAGTATTCTGTTAATTAAAACCGACGATTTCATGATAATTATCTGATAATAAAAATAGTTTTATACTAAAATAAAAGTATGAAAAAAATTTTTTTGCACCTTATTTTAATTTTAATGGCAGTGTCAATGTTTGTGCCGTTTTTGATGATGTTTCTGATTTCTTTGAGCGGAGAAGAGAACATTTTCACGAACTATCAAAACATCAATCTGTCTTTATTAAGTTACAAAAATGTTTTTTCATCAATACCCGTTGTGCGCTATTTCTTAAACAGTTTAATCGTTGCACTTTTTACAACTCTCGGACAGGTAATAATTGCGGCACTTGCGGGGTACGGTTTTGCAAGGACAAACTTTAAAGGAAAAGATATTTTATTTTTCATAATTATTCTCACAATGATGGTTCCGCCGCAGGTAAATATTGTTCCTCTGTTTTTTATTATGAGCAAGCTCGGCTGGATAAATACTTATCAGGCGCTTATTGTTCCGGGAATATTCGGCGGGTTCGGCGTATTTATGATGAGGCAGTATTTTCTCGGGTTCTCAAAAGAACTCGAAGATGCTTCCAAGCTCGACGGGTGCAACATATTCCAAACTTTCTGCAAAATTGCTCTTCCCTGCGCGCTTCCTGCGATTGCAACTCTCGGAATTTTTACTTTTGTTACAACCTGGAATAGTTTTATGTGGCCTTTGATTGTAACAAATACCGAAAGTATGCGGACGCTTGCTCTGGGGCTTACAATTTTTAAAGGCTCTTTCAGAGAAATAACGCTCTGGGGCGAATTAATGGCATGCTCTTGTATTTGTTCTGTTCCCGTAATACTAATTTTTGTTATCGGTAAAAAATATTTGATTAATAATCCGATGGACGGTGCTGTTAAGGAATAAAAAAAATACTTGGAGAGGCGATTATGCATCAACAGAGGCAAGCAGAGCATTGATTTCTGAAACTAAATCTTCGTTGGTTGTTTTAACTGCATTTACAAGTGCTTTCTTTAAAAGAGATTTAGCTTTATTAGGGCTGTTGAAATCAATCATTAATTCTGCGGCAGCTTTGTAGTTTCTTGCTATTTCTTCTTTTGAATTTGAGTGTTCATAGTTTTTAACAGCTTCCGCATAATATTTTAAAGCTTTATCTTTTTTCTTGAACTGAACGCAGGCATCTGCCGTGTTGCTTAAAACGTACCCTTTCATTGAGTTATCGCTTGTTTGTTCAATGAGTTTTCTTGCAACATCATAATAATCAAATGCGCCTTCATCGTATTTGTCTGTAAAAATATTTGCCATTCTTGTAAGAGAATCAGACTGTCCGATTAAATCGTCAGATTTTCCTGCGTAAGAAATTGATGTCATGTAGTGATTTAATGCCGGTTCAACTTCATTAATATCATCATAAATCTGAGCCATTGAAAAATGTGCTCTTGATTTTACATTAACATCAGTTGTATATTGCAAAGATCTGTTGTAACTGTTGAGTGCCTGAACATAGTGATCGTTGTCATCATAGATTTTTCCTATTTCAAGACAGATTCTTGACTGGGTTTCGTTATCTTTAAGTTCCTGCGCTCTTGTGAATGCTTCTTTGAAAATCTGCATTGCTCTTTGCGGGTTATTGGAGAAAGCTTGTTTTTTAGCTTCCACAAACAGAGATTTTAATTTTGTGTCCTGCGGAATGATGGTTATATTTGGTTTTTTAGATATAGTTTCTTTAGCCTGAACAAATTCTTCTTCAAGCGTTAATTCTTCCGGCTCGATTTCAATAACTTCTTCTTCCGGCGCCGCAGCTTGCGGAATTTCTTCATGAGCAGGCTGAATCTCCGGTTCCTGCTGCGGCGCCGGCTTTTTCTCTTCTTTCCTGTTTTCAGGGAATTTTACAAGGAAATTCGGATTAACTTCTGCTTCATCATAGTTATAGTTAATCTTCTGTAAGAATAATGCATCAAGCCAGTTTTGAACAACTTTTGAATCTTTGTTTAAAGTATCTGAAATGTATCTGTCCAGCATGGAAGCTGCAATTTTCAGATTACTCTGAATTAAATTGACCTGCGGATGCGGTCCTCTTACCTGCTGTTCAACAATTTGAAGGTAATGATTAACCTGCTCTTCAATATCTGCAGGTGTTGCAATTGCTTTAATCGTGTTTCTGAAATCTTTTAGTATCTGGGCAATATTAACTTTATTGCTTCTCTGCGGAGCTTGCGGCATAGGAGCCGGAGTAGGAGCGGGTGCTTGGTTACCTATAGGCTGGTATCCGGCATGAGCTGCCTGATATTGCATAGGATTAACCTGATGCGGGCTGTATCTGATAGGCGGCGGGGTTTGAACCTGATATGTCTGTCTTTGCGGATGTGAGGACGGGTATGCGTTATTTGCAGGCGAATATATTGCCTGACGCGGTGTTCCCTGAGCCTGCTGTATATCTTCAGCTCTGCCTCTGGCAATTGTACGCTGGTTTTGCTGGCCGCGCTGATCTTGCGCGTTACCGTTGTGACCGTCCTTGTCGGTACTGTCGCTGCCTGCGTTATAACTGCCTGTTTCCCTCTGAGGATAAGGGCGAGGGCGTACTGTATTCATTGTGTTAAACAATATAAACCGTCCTTCCTTTTGTATTATCGGATATTATTCGACGTTCTTTACCGTTTTATTAAAATATCGTATATATGTACGATATTTATATAATGAATATTTTTTAAAAGTCATGCAGGAGGGAAATATATGGTTAGTGAGCAGGGATTTAAGGGACATTAGTCTTGTAGTTTCACCTGTCAATTCAATACATTTACCCTTAGAAAGACATTGGTCTTGTAGTCTCACCTGTTAACCTAATACATTTACCCCCTAGAAAGACATTGGTCTTGTAGTCTCACCTATTAACTCAATACATTTACCCCCCCTCTGGTATAAAAACCTCTTTAATGGTAATATATATATCAAAGAGGATTTATTATGAAAGCTGCAGAGTATTTTAACAGCGGGTATTCCTGCTCTGAAAGTGTTATAAAAGAAGCAATAGAAAAAGGTATCGTGCCGGAAGAGCTGCTTTCTGTTGCGACGGCGTTTTCCGGCGGAATGGGCTCAGGCTGTCTGTGCGGAGCAATTGCAGCATCGCAGATAGTTATCGGATGGTTATACGGCAGAGAAAATAAATCAGGTAACGAGGTTAAAGCAAGAGCTCTTGCAAAACAGTTTATTGAAGAATTTAAGAAAAACCATAAAGCAACTTGCTGCAGAGTTTTGACTGCGGGTATGGATATGGCTTCTCCTGAAAGAAAAGCACATTGTACAAATATGGTTAATGACTGCTCTAAGATTCTGGATGAGATTATTAAGGTTAAGGTTTAATGTTTAACAGAACTCTGTTCAAAAAAAGAATACTTTTTGTCGGCATTCCTGATATGGCATATATCGGGCTTGACGGACTTTTGATGGCGGGAGTTAATATCGTTGGAGTTATGGGGCCTAAAAAAGACCATAACATGTATTACGATTTCAAAAGTTTTGTCCAGTCAAGAAGATTGAATTACATTGATTATGACGAACTTGACGAGCCGCAATTGATTGAAACCGTGAGGAATTTAAACATTGATGCTGCGGTGGTATGTTCTTTTAATTACAAGATTCCGCGAATTCTTCTGGAGTCGGTAAAAGACGGTTTTCTAAATGTACATCCGTCTATGCTGCCTAAATACAGAGGCGGAAATCCTTACTCGAGGGTGTTAATTAACGGCGAAACGGAAACCGGTGTTACTATTCATTTTATGGATGAAAATTTTGATACCGGTGATATTATTGCGCAAAAACCTTATCATATACATTCAAAAGCTACAATGGGAACGATTTTTAACGAATTGAACGTTCTGGGAATCGAGCTTTTGCTTCAGGTTTTAAGAGCGTATGAAAATCAGCCGCTTCCGAGGATTAAGCAGCCTGCAGGGGATTTTATTTCCGGCAAGGGGTTAAGTGAAAGAGATGTGTTTATTAATTACAACAAAACTGCGGAAGAAATTGAAAGATTTGTGCGCGCGTTGAATCCGTTTATTCTGGCAAGTACAACCTTCAGGGGAAATATGATGAAAATTATGAAGGTTGAAGTTGCTTCTGACGCTTTTTGCGTTCCGCATCCTGCCGGAACTGTCGCTAAAATAGAAGATGACAAATTTTTTATTGCAACATCAAAAGGTTTGATTTCACCGACAGTTATGCAGTTTGGCAGTTTCTTTATGGGAGACAGCAAAGATTTCTTGAGAATTGTTAATCCGAAAATCGGTGAAGAATTCCGGTAACTTTTTCTTTACTAAAAAGAAAAAGTTACCAAAAAGAAAAGAATATTTGGACGGGAAACAAAAGTCAAAGTTACAAGTTGAATTAATAATTACAGGTTTCCCTAAAGACAAACTACAAGTAGAAAGTCACATTAAGCTAAATGGTCGGATGGCAAAAACAAATTTCAAAAAACAGGAGTGATTGTGGATAAATTAAATTTTTTAACGGCCGGTGTACCTTTGAGAGCCGGAAACAAAGGATATGAAGCAGGGTTTAAAATCCTTGATGAAATGAATCTTGACGGACTTGAACTTGAATTTGTACGCGGAGTAAGAATCAGCGACAAAAGCCGCGAAGCAGTCAGCGCCGCAAATAAAGTTATTACCGCGCATGCACCTTTTTATGTAAATCTTAATGCAAGAGAAGAAGATAAGCTTGAGGCAAGTGTTCAAAGGATTATTGAAACTGCAGAAACTGCAAATGCTCTCGGCGGGTTTAGCATTACGTTTCACGCAGGTTATTATCTCGGGCAGGAAGCAGAGCTTGTTTACAATAATATTAAATCAAAGGTAAAAATTATTACCGAAACTCTTGAAAAAGCAGGAAATAAAATCTGGATAAGGCCGGAAACAACCGGTAAAGCAACGCAATGGGGCGATTTGGAAGAAATTGTAAGGCTTTCAAAAGAGTTTGAAACTGTTCTTCCGTGTGTTGATTTTTCGCACCTGCACGCCAGATATAACGGGATTTCAAATACTTACGACGAGTTTTGCACAATCTTTGAAAAAATTGGCGATGAATTAGGCCAAATCGCGCTGGATAATTTTCACGCACATATTGCAGGTATTGAATACGGAGCAAAAGGCGAGAAAAAACATTTGAACCTTGAAGAATCCGATTTTAATTATAAGGATTTGTTAAAAGCGTTTAAAAAATTCAATGTAAAAGGCGCAGTTGTATGTGAAAGTCCTAATATTGAAGAGGATGCAAAGCTTTTAAAAGATTATTACTTAAGTTTATAAAAGACGATAATAAAAAAGGGCGGCGAAGAAATTTTCTTCGCCGCCCTTTTTGTTTTATAACTTAAAATCTCATAAAGTTCATATTGTGTTTATCCAAATATGTTTTCAAATCTCTTTTAATTTCAGGGGCCAGAATGTATAGAACGATAATATTCGGAACACAGAGTGCAATCATCATTGCGTCTGTAATATCAATTACTGATTTAACGTTCATAGCTGAACCTACAACAATGAATAAGCAATAAATCAGGTTAAAAGCAAGAACTCTCTTTTTGCCTTCTCCTAAAAGGAATGTCCAGGCTTTTTGTCCGTAGTATGCCCAGGAAATTAAAGTAGAGAGCGCGAACATTATTGCGATTGCTGAAAGAATAATCGGGAAGAAAGGAATAACAGACTGGAATGCGTTTGAAGCAAGTTCAATACCTGAAATTTCCTTGGTTGCCTGAGTGCAAGCGCCTGAAAATACAATTGCAAAAGACGTGAATAAGCATAAAACACCTGTTAAGAAGGTTTCAATTAATGCAACAAAACCTTGTGATACAGGTTCTTTAGTTTGTGCTGTTGCATAAACGATAGCTGCAGCGCCTGTTCCGGCTTCGTTACACTGAACCGAACGTCTCAAGCCAATAATTATTGTTCCGAAAATGCCGCCGGCAACTGCTGTAGGGTGGAATGCTTCTTTAAGAATTAACATTAAAGCGTGCGGAATATGTACAAAATTTGCACCGATAACAATAAGACCTGAAACTATATACATTATACACATTGTTGGTGTAAGGATGGTTGTAACTTTAGCTATACTCTTGATACCGCCCACAATAACCATACCGATAAGTATTGCGACAATCAGACCGATTACCCAGGTATAATTTTGCAAAAAGCTGTGTTCACCGCCGGTTATAAATACCATCTGGTGAGCTGTCTGGTTAATTTGAATCATATTTCCGCCGGTAATACCGCCACCGATACAAAGAATTGCATAAAGTACTGAAAGAGGCTGACCTAACCAGCGCATTTTTTTACGTGTAAGACCGTGCGCAATATAATGCATCGGGCCGCCTGAAACGGAACCGTCAAGGTTAAATCTTCTGTATTTTACTGCGAGAGTTGCTTCAACAAATTTTATTGACATACCGAGCAGTGCGCCGGCAAAAATCCAGAAAGCTGCTCCCGGTCCGCCTATAGAGATAGAGATTGCTACACCTGCAATACTTCCGATACCGATTGTTCCGGATAATGCCGTTGCAAGTGCCTGAAATGATGATACTTCACCAAAACCGTGGTGGTGATCTTCTGCAGGTTTTCTTATAATATCTATCGCGTGTTTAAAACCCCATACAGAAATTCCTTTAAAATAAAATGTAAAAAAGAATCCTGCGATAAGTATCCAGAATATGATTAAAGGAACATCATACCCGCAGATTTTTATCGGGAAAAAGATTAACCTTGCAACAGCATCTGATACAGGCGCAACATATTTGTCCATAAAGGCATTAACATCTGCTGCCTGAGCTGACTGCAAAGTCATAAGCATTGTAAATAACATCATCATAAATCTCTTCATAGGCTTTTCCTTAAATTAAAATAAAAAACTGTAACGACTAGTCATAATCTCTCGCATTTTTTTATTATATCAAAAACATGTCAAGTCATTACAAAATCTTTACATTGCGAAGTAAATGTAACATTTTATGTTAAAATTTTATATGTTAAATTGATAAAAGCGGGGTTGGTAATATGAATAAATGGTTAAAAATAACCGGATATGTTTTTCTGGGAATTGTTGTATTAGTTTATCTCGGATTCTTGTTTGTTCTTCCAAATGTAATTAAAATCGAGGATTATAAATCTCAGATTCAGAAACTTGTTGCGGAGCAGACAAAGTTAAAGCTTGATTTTAATAATGCAAAAGTTGTTACCACTCCTCTTTTAGGCGCGGGAATTAAAGCGGAAGATATAAGCGTTAAGCTGCCGGATGATTCTGTTCTTTTCTCCGCTGACAAAATTCAGGCAAGAATTGCGCTTCCGAGTGTTTTGCTTATGACGGTAAAAGTTTCCTGTCTAGAGATTGAATCACCGTTTGTTAATCTTGAAATTATTAATGATGATAATTTTAAGCTGGTAAAACTTATTGAAAATAAATTAAATGCCGGAAAAGAACAGAAGCTTGAAACACAAGGTCAGACTTCCAAACTAGATGACGGCAAGTTTAAATTTAATCCTGCATGGATTCGTATAAAAGTTCCTAATGTAAAACTTTATAATTACAGAATTCTTGTAAACGATTTAAAATCAAAACATTTCTTAAATTTGAGAGGCGAAGAGTTAACTCTCGGTTACTTTAACGGCAAAACCGCAAAGGTTAAAACTTATGCGGAATTATATAGCGATGAGAATAAAAATATTACTGCCAATATTGATATAAATACTTTTCTGCCAAAATTCGGAACAAAGCTGGACAAAGAGGATGATCCGGCGGAGAGAATTGATATTGCTTTTGTAAATCCCGTTACAATGTACAGAAACTATGATTTGAAAGCAAATCTTGATACAAAATTAAGAATCAGAAACCATAGAGGAAACATTTCTTCTTTCGGACATTTTAATATTGAAAATGCAACTTTAAAAGTTTCTCAGCTGACGCTTCCGGAAAGCTATTTGAGAGCAAAAACTTTCGGCACTCAGGTTACGCTGGACACGAATATTTATCCTGTTAAAGATCAGTACATCCAGCTTCTCGGAAGCTTGAATTACGGCAGCCGTCCTAAGATGGATATGAGAATTAAAACAGGCACAATCAAGTTTAACGATATGGTTATACTTGCAAAAGCGATTATGGATTCTCTCCATATAAGAAACGAACTTGCGCAAATCAAGGCAGAAGGACAGCTTGATGCGGATTGTTATATCAAAACCAATTTCAAAAAATGGAATTCTGAAGGCTCTGTTGTGATAAAAGACGGCGGTGTGAGCGTTAGAAATCTCGGAAAAGTTCTTTCAAACGGCAATATTAATATAAAACTTGATAATAATATTCTTGATATAAGAAATTCAAGCATTTTAATCGGTAATGCTCCTTTGTTTATTGACGGAAGTATTGATGAAAAATCCGTTGCGGATATTAAAATCAAAGCGGATAAGATTCCTTTGCCGGCTTTGTTTAATGCTTTTGCTCCTGTGGATTTGAGAAGCAAATACAATTTTAAATCAGGTTTTGCAACTCTTGATTTAGGCTTGAGCGGAAAACTCAAAGAAGCGGTTGCTGGTGTGAAATTTGCGCTTGCTAATCTCAATGTTTCCGATAAGAGTTTGAGTATTACAAACGAAAAATTGTCAGGTGAGTTCTTTGTTAATTCAAAAGAACAAACAGGTAAAATCGATAATGCTAATTTAAACTTGTTTATTCCAAAAAATGGCTCAAAGATTTCAGTACCGGCGTTGAATGTTGAAATTGCGGACAATAATATTAATATAAAAGAAAATTCAATTTTGTTGAATAATAAAACAAACCTTAAATACAGCGGCGGGGTAACAGATTATAACAATTTGGAATCAGTTAATTTCCTCGTACAGGGTAATGTTGATACAAATGATTTAATAAAATTAATCGGCAAAGAGTTTAAACCGTTTATTCATTCTCAGGGAGCAATTCCTGTAAAATTGACGGTTGAGGGTGATAAACAAAAACAAACACTTTTTGCACAGGCGCTTTGTGATAAAGAAAACTTTATTACTCCTGTTGATCTTGCAAATATTGCGGGGCAGAATATTTCTCTGCAAAGTGTAGTTGACTTTAAGCCTAACAGAATAAAAATTAAGAAAACAGGTATTTTCAAACGTATAGTAAGCGTTGATGAAAAAGGAAACGAAGTTGTAAGTTTAAGCGAGGTTCTCGGTGTTGACGGAACTCTGGAGGGAGATAGAATCAACTTAATCAAAATAACAATACCTGAAACTTTGAAGGGAAAGATTTATGCATTCCCTCAATCTGCGTTTGAGTTTAAGGGAAGAGCCTATGTATTCGGCGAGATGGCTGCGCCGAGAATGAGAGGCGGTTTCGATATTGCAAACCTTTCGATTCCGGAACTTATACTGACATTGAGAGACGCTAATCTTGATTTCAAAGGTCACAGTGCGGATTTTGTCCTGAAAGATTTAATTCTCAACGAATCAGATATTCAACTGAATTCAAAAATCAGCCTTATACCTGCAAGTGTAATAAATATTCTGAATCTGGACGTAAAATCACGTTATTTCAATCTGGATAAGGTTATGAAAGTAAGCGAAAAAGCAATGGCGTATGTACCGAAGAGTACTGCTCCCGCTTCAAAATCCGCACCTGCAGATATTCCTGTTGTGATAAAAGACGGAAGTATTGATTTCGCAAGAATTATTACAGGTAAGATTGATATTAAAAATACAACGTCTAAAATTGCATTTGCTAATAATGTATTTTATATAAACAATTTAAGAACAAATATTTTTAACGGCAGAGTGCGCGGCAATATTTCCGTTAACCTTCTTTCCATGCTTTTGAATATTGCGGTTCAGGGTAACGGGGTTGATGTTGAAAAGGCTCTTCTTGACGCTGCCGGCATGAAGGATACTTTGTCGGGAAAAGCTTCTTTTGATACAGATATTTCGCTTAGCGGAACAACTTTTGAAGAACAGATAAAAAGCCTCAAAGGACGCGTGAATTTTACCGTTAAAGACGGGCAGTTCGGACCTTTCGGAAAACTGGAAAACCTTATTATTGCAGAAAATATAAGAGAGTCACAGCTCTTCCAGACAGCGCTCGGCGGTATCATAAGCGGGCTTACAACAATTGATACCACTCATTTTGCAGAACTTAACGGCACATTGAATTTTAACGAAGGTATCTGCAATATTGATCCGATAACTTCTCTCGGTAGCATTTTGAGTTTGTATATTTCCGGTGATTTTGATATTTTAAGAAATTATGCCGATATGAGCGTAAGGGCAAGAATGGCTTCTCTGGTTTCAAATCTTCTCGGACCAATAGGGGCTATTAACCCTGCAAATCTTATCAACAGTGCTGCAAGTCTTAATATTGTAACGGCAAAAGCATTCTCAATCTTCTGTGTAATGGTTCCGGAAGAAGAAATTAATGCGATTCCGAGTTTCGCAAACAAATATGTAGATAATGCAGCGACGAAATTCCAGCTTGTAGTAAGAGGCGATGCTGCAAAACCGTTTTCGCTTGTGAAATCATTCAAGTGGCTTGCAACGGAGAGCGAATATGAAAATGCTGTTGAATATGTAAATTCAATTCCTGAGCCTGTTGAGGGCAGCGAAGCAACTACGATTGATGAAGTTGTTCAGGAGGTCGAAGCGGAAAAGAAAACTCTTAGATACAAGATAAAAAATCTCTTCAAAAAAGATGAAGAAGAGAATGCGAAGAGTGAAGAGTAACTGTAGGGCGGGCAAAACGTAAGTGTTAAAGAAAATTATTTCAAAAACTTCCATACACACGGTATTAATACTGGTATCGCTTCTTTCAATTTTTCCTTTCATCTGGCTGACATCAACTTCGCTGAAAGGATTGAATGAAGATATTTTTGCTTACCCGCCTCATCTTATTCCGTCGGATTTTAGCTGGGCAAACTATATTGACGTCTGGGGCAGGGTTAATTTTATGGGATATTTTTGGAACAGCGTTATTGTTGCAGGGCTCACTGTTATATTGAACCTTGTTTTATCCTCGCTTGCGGCTTATCCTCTGGCAAGAATGAATTTTCGGGGGAAAAAGGTGGTATTTTTTTCAATCCTTGCAACAATTATGATACCGTTTCAGGCAATTATGCTTCCCGTTTATATTATTACGATGAAACTTCATCTGATAGACAGCGTGAATAATGTTATGGGCTATATCGGGCTTGTAATGCCGTTTGCGGTGAGCGCGTTCGGAATCTTCCTTATGCGGCAGGCGTTTCTTAAAGTTCCTAAAGAGGTTGAAGAAGCGGCAATTGTTGACGGGTGCAATGTTTTTCAAATGTTTACCAGAGTTGTGCTTCCTATGGTTAAACCGACCCTTGCGGTGCTTGCGGTGTTTACATTTATCGGCTCCTGGGGAGAATTTCTCTGGCCGAGTATTATGTTAACAAAAGATGCAATGTACACGCTTCCTGTCGGAATAAACAATTTGCAGGGAATGTTCTCTTCTAACTGGAGATTTATTGCTGCAGGTTCGATAATTTCTACGATTCCGATAATTATTTTCTTTTTGTTTATGCAGAGATATTTTATCTCAGGTGAAAACGACGGCGCTGTTAAAGGCTAGTTTTTCAAAATATCTTTCCTTGTTATTATTCCGAGAACTTTTTTGTCTTTATCAATAACAATAGCCCACTCTGTTGAGTTTTCGTGAAGCCTGTAATAAGCGGTGTAAAGGTTTTCGTCGGGATAAACCGTAACAGGAGCGGTTTCAACAATCCTGCTTACATTTGCCTCTTTCATATTTTTATCCACAAGCACATCTTCAATATCGGATTTTGTAACGATTCCCGATAAAGTTTCGTATCTGTCAATGATAGGATAAGCGTGATGACCTTCTTTGTTCATATATTCAAGAATATCTGTAATTTTTGTGTTGTCGAAAAAACATTTAACGCCTTTACTCATAACATCTTTTACGCAGGCCTTTCCTTCAATATCAACACCGGCGTTTTTGTACCCGCTAACAACCAGTTTGGCATAAATAGGTTTGTGATTAAGTTTCCCCGCGGTAATATCCGCAATTGCAGCCGTAAGCATAAGCGGCAGAATACAATCATACCCGCCTGTCATTTCAAAAACCATAACAACGGCAGTAAGCGGAGTTCTTGCAACGGAGGCCAGAAATCCCGCCATACCGAGCGAAGCTGCTGCTGCAAGATTTACGTCCGATACAAACATATCTGAGGCATAACCCGTAATATATCCGAGAAAAGAGCCTAACATTAACATCGGAAGAAAAATTCCGCCGGCTGCGCCCGAGCCGAAACAAAGCGGGGTGATTATGAATTTTGCCGCAAAAATAATTATTACCGGAATTATAGGAAATTCACCTTTCATAAGCATATCCACACTTCCGTTGCCGGAAGAAAGAATATAAGGAAGTGCAAGCCCCGCAAGCCCCGTTAAAAATCCTGCAAGTGCCGGTTTTGCGTAATTAGGAAGTTTTATTTTTGAATACAAATTATTAAAGAAAAATATTGTCTTGGAAAACAAAACTCCCAGAACTCCACATAACAATCCTAAAATCATGCAGACAAAAATCATGCTTCCTTCAAGCGTTATAGGCGGTAAAGTTACGTCAAAAGACGGGTTGCTTCCGAGAAAATGCCTTGCGGTAGATGCCGCAACAACTGTTGCAACAAGTGTAGGAAAAAGCATTGAGGGAGTAAATTTGTGTATCAATTCCTCAAGAACAAATAAAGTCCCTGCAATAGGCGCATTAAACGTAGCTCCGATTGCTGCACCCGCCCCTGAGGCTATAAGTTTATCGCGGTTATTACCGTTTAGTTTAAAAATCTTTCCCACAAAAGAGCCGACTCCCGCGCCAAGTTGAACGCTCGGACCTTCACGCCCGAGAGAAAGCCCTGTTCCTATCCCTAAAATGCCTGCTATAAACTTTACAAAGACGGTTCTGACTCTTATTAATTTTCCGCTTCTTAATAGCGACATTTTAACATAAGGAATCCCGCTCCCCGAGGTTTCTGGCGCAAATTTGTAAATCAAAAGCCCTGCAAACAGTCCGCCTAACGTGGTTACACACAAGAAGATTAACGGATAAATGTAAAAATGAGTCATTACAAATCCGAACAAATTCTCAATGCCGAGTCTGAACAGTACAACAACGATACCTGTTAATAAACCGACAAAAACTGATTGCCAGAAAATTTTTGTAAATCCTTTTCCCATAAAATTATTATACTTGCAACAAACATAATTGTAGAATTTAAAAACGGAAATCCTGTATTTACATATCTTAATATACACCTCTAATTCGGCAATTTTTGTTGGAAAATATACTTTATATTCATGTAGCAGGTTTAGAAGGTAATATTTCTATGGCATTTGGTTTATACAATAATCCAAACAGATATTCATCATACGTGAATTTTTCAGCCGCTTCCCCGAATGCGCCGGAGGTTATTGCTAAACCTATTGAAAAAGTTGAAAATGTAATTACTAATACAGTAGACAGTTTTGTTAAAGAGCCTCAGGATGAAGAGAAGAAAAAATCCCATAAAACTGCTATTGCGGCAGGAAGTACGGTACTCGTTCTGTCTACGCTTGTAGCACTTCTTAACCCGAGATTTTCCGGTAAATTTCTTGGCAAACTGCAAAATTTATCCCATAAAGCAGCGGTAAATGTTCAAAAAAATAAGGATGATATTATCAAAAGTAAATTCTATAAAACAAGCGAAAAAGTTTTAAAGAAAGTTTTTGATATTTTTCAATTCACAAATTCAGCTAACGCCTCAAAAGACTTAGGTTTTAAATGGCTCTGTACTGCGGAAAAATTTAACGGAGTAAAAAACGACAGCGCAAGAAAAGTCCTTAAAACCTGTGATGCAGGTTTTAGAAAACTTATGACGCCTTTGCATGAAGGGATTACAAAATGGTTTGACGGAATAAGCAAAAGCACCGTTTATCACAAATATAATTCCGCAGGAAAAAAACTGGATTATCTTGACGATTTAATCAAGAATTACAAGAACAAATTAACTCCTTCAGAGCAAAAACAACTTGAAGCTAAGCTAAGCGAAATAAAAAATGCACAAAAATACTTCTCTCAGGAAAGAACTGCAGAACGTCTTGCAATGCAGGAAAAATCAATGTCGCATCTTGAAAAAGATTTTAAAGATAAGTTATTTAACGGATATTTAAAACAGTTTAAAGGTCCTCGCTCTGAAGGTACTTTCAAACAAAAAATGGAGCACAATAAAAAAATAGTTCAGGATAACATGTCCTTCTGGGCGGAAGATATGCTGATGCCTTCCAGAAATACTTTTGAGCAGGAGGGCAAAAAAGCAGTAGAAGAACTTATGGGAGACGGTAAAAATATCCGCGGAAAATATAACGAAGTTATAGATATGCTATCGCCTCATATAACAAAAGAAGAAAAAGGACTTCTTGACGATAGTTTGCGAGTTGCGAAAAAGAAACTCGGCAAAGCCAATCACAGTGAATGTGTAGAATATTTTGATAAGAAAAGAGATTTGATGCTCGGCGGTGCACCTTCCGATATCATAAGCGGAATCGGTATGATTGGCTTAAGCGGTATTGCAGTGGGTACGGCAGATACAAAAGAAGACCGCGTTTCAAGAGCCTTAACTCTCGGATTTCCTGCTGTAGCCGGTATCGGAGCTTCAATGGCGCTTACGGCAATGTTATTCTCCGGAGTGCAGAGTATTATTTACGGCTCTATCGCGAGTGCCGGATTAAGCCAGCTGGGAAGCATAGCTGATAGAACCCTAAATCCTAAAAAAACTGTTGAAAATTTAGCGCAATCAACATCACCCCCGAAACAACCCCCTGTTCAAACAGTATGATATTTAATTAAACAGAAATAATATATTAAAAAAAGGAGACAGAGAATGCTTAACGTAATTTTTCAACAATTTTTAGAACACTTTTTTTCAATGTTTCGTAATCCTTGTTATTGTCGATTAGAAAATCCCAATCCCGAATATTATCTAAATCAACTTCGGTAACATCATTTTCGCCGACAAGCCTGCCGCCTCTTGCTTCTCTTATTTCTCTTGAAGCTTCAACTCTTATTGAAACAGCACCGGCATTTTTGAAAACTTCATATTCGTGTTTAATTCGGACATCTGTTACAACAATATTACCCTCCTGCGCTACAATTTTTTCTAACCAGTAGTCCGGATTTATACTTCGTCCCCAATTCCCGAGTTCAATTAAGCCCTGACGATATTTGGGTTTGTTTGCTTCAATTTCTTCAAAAGTTATATTATGCTCTTTGGCGTATTCAATTTTAATAATATCACCCATTGCACAGCGTTTAAATTCCGGCATGGCTTCCATTAGAATTTTAGCTGCCGTATCTTTGCCGGAATATTGCTTACCTGAAAAAATAATTATTCTCTCTGCCATAGTTTTAATTATAACAAAAAAGACTCTTATATAAGAGTCTTTTTTGCTGTTTTCTAAAGAATTTCCATTGCCGGTTCCGAATGTCTGACTTCAGGAATTTCACTCAGGTTAGGAAGCTCAATCTGTTTCGGGGTATTTTTAGCTTCCGTTTCTCTTTCCGGCATTTGTGCCTTAGTCTGAAGCACCTTTGTTATAGCCGGATCCGGATTGGCTTTTTGCCTGTTGTACTCAAGCATGATTTGGGATACGAATCTTCTTGTTTCGCTGTATGGCGGAATTGTTCCGCCGAATTTTTTAACATTGCCCGGACCGGCATTGTATGCTGCCAGTGCGAGTTCTGTTGAACCGAACATTTTATACATCATCTTGTAATAAGTAAGTCCGGCTTTAATATTTTCGCTTAAGTAATAAGGGTTAAATCCCATTCTCCGGGCTGTTGACGGGAGCAGCTGGAATACACCGACCGCACCGTAAGGACTCCTCAGTTCGTGTTTGAATCCCGATTCTTTCTTTGCAATACTCAGAGCCAGTGCCGGATCAACATTCATCTCTATGGAATGTTTAACAATGGTTTCTTTAATTACACTCTCTGGAGTCGGAGCAGCTTGAACCCTAGCGCACAGCAAAGCCAGCAATGCAATAGTTGTTAAGACTGTTTTTCTAATCATTGAAATCCTCTTATATTATTGTAAATTGGATTCTGTAAACTATTATAAAAAATCCTCCCTACGGTTTCACTTTGTTCTCGTTTGGTTCCCTATAAAGCGTCTTTCCTAAATTTTTTGTTACCATGCCCCAAAATTTGTTAGGCGACTATCCTCATATTTCCCCGCACTCCGGCTTGGATAAATAATATACAGAATTTATGTCAAAAACATATTAATACAAAAACCAAAAATTTTCAACCCTGATGTGTAAATCATACACTTAATCGAGTTTAAATTATTTATACAACACAGAATCTGCGGTTTAGGAGTCTGCGGCGGCTGGTTACAAAATCCTCTTCCGTTGTATAGAGCTCTGCGCTTTTATCTATATCCATGAGAATAAAGAGCGAGAAAATATCCGATTGGATATTGAAAAATCCGGCTTTTAAGCTTCTGGCAAATTCTAAAAAATCAATTGTGCAATCTTCTACATAGTTCATATCAAAACCGATATTTTTGTCAGGATGAAGCTTTATTTCTTCCAGAAGACGAGTGGTTTCTCTTGAATCAAGACGCGGACTCAGCGGGGTAATTATACAGAATTTTTGTGATGTTCGGATTTCCATATTATTATTTTAGTAATTTTTTCAAAAAAGATTAATTATCCGAAATTATAAAAAATCTATAACTTAGGTATAAATCATAAGAAATGTTTCATCAACTCTTCAACAATAATCCAGTCTTCGGCTTCATCAATTTCGTAAGCTGTATAGGAAGGAAGCTCGTATGCGCCTATTTTGCCTGAGAGCCTGCACTTATGCCGGATAATATTTTGAACCGAATTAATATAACAGGCGCCGTTTTCTGCAATAAGCCCTTCAAAATCCTGTCTTCTCGGGCGGTTTCGGTAATTATAGTTAACGGGTTCGACTCCGGTATCTTTAATTCTCCAGTGGAATTGTTTTTCTCTGACTCCGCTGAACATGGAATCCAGCCCGCTTTTTATAAAATTATTGAACATGCCGTCAATATCTTGAGCTTTTAACATAGGCGAAGTAGCCTGTATAAGGAACAATAAATCATCATCTTTAAGTCCGGCGGTTTCCAGATACTCAAGCATGACGCTTTCGGTAGAAGAATTGTCCGCTGCATTTTCCGGCTTTCTGTCATAAATTTCCAGCTTTGGAAGCTTAAAAGATTCCACGGTTCTTTTAATTTCTTCGCTATCCGCTGCAATAATAACTTTATCAATGCATTCGGCGTCATTTGCAGCTTTTGCCGTCCAGTATACAAGGGGTTTACCGTTCAGGATTTTTATATTTTTCAATGGTATGGATTTGCTCCCCCCTCTAACAGGAATGAACGCTGTATTCATTATTTTCTTCCTCAATTTTTATTAAGTCATAAAAAACCTGATTGTATGGTGTAAGAATACCGAATTCTTTGCCGAGTTTTATAATTTCTCCGGCAAACATATCGACTTCTGTTTTGCGATGCGCAAGAATATCCTGATGCATTGATGTTTTTCCTTCATCACACATTCTGTCTAATGCGGCCAGAGCATCAGCTTCAAGGTTCTCAAGATTCTTAATTCCTTTCATCTCTGCAATTTGTTTGACTTCTGAAATAATTTTTTTTGCGGTTTCCCGAAACGTCTTATTTTGTTTAAGTTCACCGAAAGTCATTTTCAAAATTGCGGAAGTCTGATTTGAAAAAATATTCATTGTGAACTTTAACCAGAGTGCGTAATCAATGTCGGTTGGAATTGAATAATTTATTCCGCACTCTTCCAGAAAATTAATGGTTTCACTGTCATATTCAAGCACGATTTCTCCGACTCCGTCCTGAGTTACGCTGCTGCCGCTTCTTACTGCACTGTGTCCGATAAAATATGATTTTAAAACTGCAGCCTGCGGATATTTTTTTGCGATAATCTCTTCTGATGAAATTCCGTTCAGCAGTGAAATTATTCTTGTATTCGGGGTGACAAAATTCTCTATATTCTTAACGGCGGATTCTAATCCCTGAAACTTGGTTGCAATAATAATTAAATCAGCATTAAATTCTTTGTTGTCCGGCAGAATATATTCAAATTCCTGTATCTTTCCGTTAAAGACCGGTTTATTTTTCAGATACCTTGCAAGCCTTTCTTCATCAACAAGGATTTTTAGATTAGCATTATTCTTGAATTTTACGGCGTATGTAAGTCCTACCGCACCCAATCCGCAAATCAAAACATTTTTCATAGGAGTATTTTACACCAATAACCATTTTGTGTGAAGCATGATTATTATTTTTATTTACCTGCAGTTTATTCTCCATAAACAGTTACAGTTATCTTTCTCCAAAAAATAAAAATCATTTTTTCATTAACGTCAATATGACTGATTTTTGTAATTCCACCATTTTTTGCAGCTCTGTCAATTCCGGCATCTCCTGTTTCAACCAGAAATAAAATATTTGTGGAGGAAGATTTTCCTTTTTTTAAACTTTGTAAATCTTCTATTGAAAGACCTGTTGCTGTGACAGGATATGTCGCATTAGTATAAAATAATGCGGTTGCATTTGCACTTATCTGGTTTAGAATGCAAATAAAACCGGCAATTAACATAGTTAAAAAAATCTTTTTCATATTTATTTCTCCTATTCTCCATAAACAACTGTTTTAATTTCTTTTGCATATATTGGAATAAACAAAATTGGAATATACACTTTATTGATCTTGTAATCTATATAATGTATTTTTGTGATTCCGCCGTTTTTTGCGGCTGTGTTAATGCTGGCATCTCCTGTTTCTACAAATCCTAAAATATTTATACATTCTGCTTCGCCTGTTTTCAGGTTTTGAAGTGCACATTCAGGTTGCTGATTTGCAGCACTCTGCGGAAATGATGTTCCGGAGTATATTAAACCGGCATCATAATATTTTGAATTATTAAACCCTGCGGCATTGACAGAGTTAATAATAAATAAAGTACAAATTATTCCCAAAAATATTTTCATTAATTATCCTACCATTTATATTATACATAAACACAAAAAATTATTTTTAAATCATTATAACATAATTTTGTAAAATATTGTTGTTTAAAAATTAAAAACACCCGATTCAAAAGAAAAGAGTGTTTTTATTATTTGTCTTGATTTGTGTGATGCACTAAATTATTCTATAACTGCATCATCTGTGGCCTGAAGCTGTTTTGACTTGTAATTGTGGATGACCGCGTCAACCAATAAGTCGTAAGAAGAACTTTTTTCAATATTCGGAAATTCTTCTTTTAATTGTTGTCTGACCATTGCTTCCAGCCTTTGTTCGTCAGCCTTTATTTTTAGTTCATTGCTTGACAATGACTCTATATAATTCTCATTCATCTGTCTTTGAGAACTGGAGAATGTTAATAAGTTTGCTTTAGTATCTAATGCTTGTTTCAGTGACTTTAAAAATTTCAGGTTGAACATAACGACCTCTTTTGCTAGTTTTTACTACCTTCACTTGTATTTTTATAAAGTCTCCTCAAGGTAAAAATTGACTGTTTTTCAGGAACTTGTTACAATTTTTTACATTTTTGAGAAATCTGTTAGTATTATATACTTATTTTTCAAACTCTTCAATAGTGCAAGCCTGTTATTTTTAATTTTTTCGTCTTTATCCATGACAAGAACGTCATCAAAGAATTTTGTTACAACAGGGTTAATATCTGTTAATTCTTTGAGATAGTTTTTGTAATCACCGTCGAATTTTACGCTCTCAACGGCTTTGTTCAAATCCTTCTCCGCATCAAGAACAAAGAGTTCCGGGCTGATTTCTCCCGCTTCTTCTTTCAGAATTCTGAGAACTCTGTTAGCATTTTCAACAAGTTTTTCATCAACGCCTGATGAAATTGCTTCGACTCTTTTTACATAATCGCAGAAGTCTTGGCAAGGATTGTTTGTTGAGCATGCCTCGAGAATGTTTTTAGAGTAATCATTATTCAGGAAAATAATTAATCTCTGAACAAAGAATTCTTCAACATCTTTTTTAACTTCGGCCTTCATCGGGAGAAGCCCCAGAGTTTCATCAATCAATTTTGAAACATTAAGTTTAAGATTATGTTCAAGTATTGTTTTAATTATACCTAACGCAGCGCGTCTTACGCCGAGCGGGTCAGAAGAGCCGGTTGGTTTTTTGCCGGATACAAATACGGCGCAGATTGTATCAATTTTATCAGCAATACCTACAATCTGGCCTTCGATTGATTTTGCGGTTTCACTGTCGGCATTGAGCGGGAAGTAGTGCTCTTTAATACCTTCCGCAACTTCTGCGGATTCTCCGGAAACTCTTGCATAATCCGCACCGATAAATCCTTGAAGCTCCGTAAATTCAAATACAAGATTTGTTGCTAAATCAGCTTTGCAAAGCTCTGCCGTTCTCTTGATTGAAGGTTTATTTACGCCGAGCTCTGAGGAAATTTTTTCTGAAAGTTTAATAATTCTCTGAGTTTTGTCGTAAACAGAGCCCATACCTTTCTGGAAAGTCATTCCTTTCAGGTTTTCAACATAAGCTTCAAGAGGCTTTTTGGTATCTTCGTTAAAGAAGAATACAGCATCATCCAATCTTGCTTTGATAACTCTCAAGTTGCCGGCTTTAATGTTTTCAAATTCGTTACCCGTGTAGTTTGTAATTGTTACGAATTTGTTTGTTAATTTGCCTTCTTTAGTATAGAGAGCAAAATATCTCTGGTGGGTTTCCATAACCGTAACAGCAACTTCCTGCGGAATTGTAAGGAAGGCTTCATCAAAATTGCAAACTACGGCAACAGGCCATTCGCAGAGGAAAGTTACTTCTTCCAATAAATCGTCGGAAATCTTTGTAACCGCATTCAATTTGTCGGCTTCTTTTTTTGTCAACTCTAAAATTTTCTCTTTTCTTTCCTCCTGATCCACAATTACGCAGGCATCTCTGAGCTTATCTGTGTACTCGTCAGGGTTATTGATTACAATATTTTGTTTGGAGAATCGGTGTCCGTTAGTGATATTAGAAGAATCTTTATCAATAATTCTGATTTTAACTTCTTCATTATCCAAAATAGACAACACCCATCTTATCGGTCTTGAAAATTTTACATCATTATTACCCCATCTCATAAAGTGAGGCCCTTGAAGTTTTGAAAATATAACAGGTACATTTTCCTGAAGCAAATCTTTTGTATTTTTGCCTTTTATTGAAATTTTGGCGTAAACATAATTGTCTTCTATATAAAGTTCATCAGCACCGATTCCGTTTTTGTTAGCAAAACCTTCGCCGGCTTTTGTAAGTTTGTTATTTTCATCAAACGCAACTTTTGCAATAGGACCTTTTACAACTTTTTCAACGTCCGGTTGAGTTGCGGCAAGTCCCTCAATAAGTACTGCCAGACGTCTCGGTGTTGCCATAACTTTGATTCTGTCAAATTTAACTTTGTTATCATCTAAAAAAGTTTTAAAACCTCTTTCCAATTGCTCAATTGCCATCGGTATAAATTTATAAGGTAATTCTTCTACGCCTACTTCCAATAAATATTTACTCATTTATATTTCTCCGTTTCTCTTATAAATTATACATGGTAAAGCGAAAATATAAATTTAGGGGCTTAATTCTTGTTAAAAAATATTAAAATTTGTCAATTTTATTAGCCCAAAATACTTTTTAAATATATGAGTCTTTTAGTAACTTTGGGGAAAATCGGAACAAAAGAAGAATTTGTTCAGAAGG
The DNA here is from genome assembly GCA_944322845.1 of Candidatus Gastranaerophilales bacterium. Classification (GTDB taxonomy): domain Bacteria; phylum Cyanobacteriota; class Vampirovibrionia; order Gastranaerophilales; family Gastranaerophilaceae; genus CAG-196. Next base: position 41,738 of record CALUQE010000004.1, on the reverse strand, counting down.
CGTACAGTAAATTTTCTGCACGCTGTCTGAAATCAGGAACTGATGTTATGGGTGCAAAACAGGATTTCCGCGAAATCGGCGATATGTTTGTGCGAACGAACGATCTTGATAATTTTTGTGACAGGACGATTAAACTTTCCGAGCAGCTCAAGACGGAAGGCAACGCAAGGCTTAGTGATTTATTAATAAATGAATTAAGCAAAATGTGTATAACTTTTAATAAACCTCAGAGAGCAAAAGAGCTTTTAAGTCTTGCGATAGAGAACAGCCGCAGGAAAAATGACGGATTGCATGAACTTGCACGTCTAATTGATCTGGAAAAAATTTATAAAGAAGCAAATGACAGAAAGTCATTAATTAATATACTGGGACAAAAGAAAGAATGCTGTAAGCGGGTTATAAAGAATTATGAGGAAAACGCCGCAAACTATGACAGCATTCTGAAAGCTCCGACGCCTAAAGAAGGGGTGCAGGTGCAGCTTGCATTTACTTACTCTGATTTAGCCGGAATGCTTGAGAGGAGAAAACCTCAGGATGCTATAAGAATGTATGAAAAATCAAAGGAGATTTATAGCGGATTGAACCGGACGAGAGAGGCGGAATATTTGGAAAAAAGAATAAACAGAATGCGGGAAAAGTACAGATTTTTTGCTCTTAATAAATAGATTTTGTATTGAAATTACATCTAATTAGCAGTTTTATTTACTAACTCAATACATTTAACCCCTTTTCACACAATTACATCCAATTAGTAGTTATACTTACCGGCTTAATACATTTCCCCCTCTCTTGACTGATAGTAGCTCTTAAGTTCTATAATATTCATGTGAGAGTTTTAAAAAAGGAAGTATTATGTCTAAAAATGTTTTGATTATCGGTACAAGCCCGAGGAAAAAAGGTAACTCAAACAGATTGGCGGAGGAATTTAAAAAAGGTGCTGAAAGTGCCGGAAACAAACCGGAAATGGTTTATTTGTGCGACAAAAATATTGGTTTTTGCCGCGGATGTCTTGCCTGCCAGAAAACAAAAAAGTGCGTGATAAAAGATGACGCAAATGAAATTGTTGAAAAAATGAAGGCGGCGGAGGTTATAGTCTGGGCAACACCTGTTTATTATTATGAAATGTCAGGTCAGATGAAAACAATGATTGACCGCTCAAATCCTTTATTCAGTGATGAATATTCATTCAGAGACATTTATCTTCTTGCAACGGCAGCCGATAGCGGAGAATATTCAATGGACGGCGCTGTAAAAGGTTTGCAGGGCTGGATTGACTGTTACGAAGGTACTAATCTTAAAGGTATTGTAAAAGGTCTCGGTGTAACTGATGCGGGTGAAATTGAAAACTCTCCCGCGTTAAAAGAAGCTTATGAAATGGGGTTATTAGTATGATAAAGATGAAAAAGATTGTTGCCTCAATTCTTTCGCTGATGCTGCTTCAGTCGGGAATTGTACTGGCAAAACCTGTTAAGAAAGAAGGTAATGGTATGACAAGAGCAGATATTTGTAAAAAGAATTACGAAACATTGTTTAAATCCAAATGGGATCCGGGTGTCGGGAATGATCCCGAGATGATGGAAATGCTTCAAAAGTATATTTTCGGAGAAGTATTTGTCACGGGAAATTTGGATATGAAAACAAGAGAAATGATAACGGTAACTTCTCTTTCTGTTCAGCAGGCTCTTCCGCAGCTTGAAGGACACTTAAACGGTGCTCTTAATGCGGGAGCAAGCCCGCTTGAACTCAGAGAAGCAATTTATCTTTGCGCGCCGTTTATAGGTTTTCCTAAAACCTTGAACGCGCTCGGAGTATTGAATAAAGTTCTCGCATCAAGAAATATTCCGACTCCGCTTGCTAAAGCAGGAACGGTAAATGAGAATGAGAGATTTGTTAAGGGCTCCGAAATCCAGACTCCTCTCTATGGCGATGAAATTGCAAGAGAAATGGAAGGGCTTCCTGATAATTTAGGTGCAGATGCTGCAAGATTTCTAACCGAATTTTGCTTCGGTGATATTTATACAAGAGGCGTTCTGGATACAAAAACCCGCGAACTTCTTGCGGTATGTATCCTTACAACAACCGGCAATATGGATGTTTTAAAAAGCCATATATCAGGTGCCATGAAAGCCGGTAACAGTCCTGAAACAATCGCGTCAGCTATTATCCAGTGCATGCCTTATGTCGGCTTCCCGAACGCACTCGAAGCTTTGAGAACTTTGAAAAATGTTATGGGGGAAGATAAAGTGACTGTAGATTTTAAACAACCGTTCAAACTTGGTGAAGTTAATCCATACAGCAAATATTTTACCGGTACGACTTATCTGAACATGCTCTGCCAGAAGGATGATGTATGGAATTCTTCAATCGGAAACGTAACTTTTGAAAAAGGTGCCAGAACAAACTGGCATAAACATTCAGGAGGTCAAATTCTCCTTGTAACGGCAGGTGAAGGCAGATATCAGGAAAAAGGGAAGGAAATTCGTATCCTTAAACCGGGTGATGTAGTAAAAATTCCGCCGAATGTTGAGCACTGGCACGGCGCAGCTCCTGACAGCACTTTTGCACATATTTCAATAGAAACAAATATACCGAATAATGCTACAACATGGCTTGAGCCTGTAAGCAACAAAGAATATAAATAAATTTCTCCAATTTCTTTTACGGGCGCCCGCTTTTTTAAAGCGGGCGCCTTTTTGTGATAAAATTATATAACTATAGGAGGTATGGATATGCGAGTTATTGTAATAGGAGGCGGAGCCGCGGGCGCAAGCTGTGCCGCAAGATTAAGAAGATTGGATGAAAAAGCTGAGATAATTATTTTAGAAAAAACAAACGAAATTTCTATAGCCAATTGCGGACTTCCGTATTATATTTCCGAAGTTATCGCAGACAGAGATCAGATGCTTGTTTCTACGCCTGCTAAATTTAAAAACTGGTTTAATATTGATGTAAGATTAGATAGCGAAGTTGTTGAGATAAAAGAAAAGTCCGTTATTTTAAAAAGCGGAGAAGAATTAAGTTATGATAAACTCGTGCTCACACCGGGAGCGAATCCTGTAATTCCGCCGTTTGAGGGAATGGATTATACAAAAGTTTTTACTGTGAGAACTCTTGAAGATGCAGATAGAATAAAAAATTATGTTGCTTTAAATCACTCAAAGAAGGCTGTAATCGTAGGCGGCGGTTTTATCGGAGTCGAGATGGCAGAAAATCTTGTTGAGATGGGATTAAAAGTTACGCTTGCCGAACTTGCAGACCAGATTCTTACGCCTTATGATGCAGAAATTGCAGCTGCCGCTCATAATGAAATGAGGGCAAAGGGAGTAAATCTAATACTTTCTGACGGAGTGAAAAGGTTTGAAAATAACAAAGTTATTCTGAATTCAGGAAGAGAAGAAGAGTTTGATTTTATCATTATGGCAATAGGGGTTAAGCCTGAAATTGAACTTGCAAAGAAAGCCGGATTAAAAACAAACAGGGGTATTGTTGTTGATGAGAGAATGCAGACCTCTAATCCGAATATTTATGCGGCAGGCGACAGCGTTGAAATTAAAGACTTTGTAACGGATGATTACACAATGATACCGCTTGCAGGGCCGGCCAACAGGCAGGGAAGAATTATTGCTGATAATATTGCGGGGCTGAATTCTGTTTACAAAAAATCTCAGGGAACTTCCGTAATAAAGGTATTCGGGCTTACAATTGCCGGAGTCGGAAACAACGAAAAACAATTAAAAAGCAAAGGCAAGGCTTACTGGAAAACATATATTTACGGGCGCTCCCATGCAGGATATTATCCGAACTCGACCTTAACCTTGTACAAACTTCTTTTCGCTTCCGACGGGAAAATTCTCGGCGCTCAGGCGGCAGGGTTTGAGGGAGTTGAAAAACGAATAGATGTAATTTCATCTGTTATGAGAATGGGAGGAACGGTTCAGGATATGCTGGATAGTGAACTCTGCTATGCTCCGCCGTATTCCTCCGCAAAAGATCCGGTTAATATTCTCGGAATGAATGCGGTAAATATTCTGGAAGGACTTGTAAAGCCGGCTTATGTCGAGGATTTGAAAGACTCTTATCTTGTAGATGTCAGAATGCCTGCCGCGTTTAAGAATGAAACAATAGAAGGTGCCGTTAATATTCCGATAAGTGAAATCAGAAACAGGCTCAAAGAGTTCCCTAAAGATAAGAAAGTCGTTCTATTCTGTAATACTGGACATACAAGCTACTACGCTTCCAGAATACTTATCCAAAACGGGTTCAATAATGTTTATTCATTGATGGCGGGTATTGAATTATACAAGGAAATAATAAAAGATAAAGGCGGAAAACTGCAAGTTGTAAGAGCAAGGAATTAAATATGAGCGAAAAAGAAAAAATGTTGAGCGGAATGTGGTATGTAGCGGATTGTTCGGACAAGACACTTTATGAAGAAAGGCTTAAGTGTAAATCTCTCTGTTATGAATACAATCAGCTGAATCCTTTAAAATCGGAAGAGCGTAAAGCGCTGATGAAAAAAATCTTAGGAAAAACGGGCGAAAATTTTCTTATTGAGCCGAGTTTTCAATGTGATTACGGGTATAATATCGAAATTGGCGAAAACTTTTACTCTAACCATAATCTTGTAATTTTAGACCCCGGAAAAGTTGTATTTGGCGATAACGTGTTTATTGGCCCGAACTGCGGCTTCTATACCGCCGAACATCCGCTGGATTATGAAACCAGAAACAAGGGACTTGAGATTGCCAAACCTATTAAAGTCGGAAATAACGTCTGGTTCGGAGGCGGTGTCACGGTCGTAGGCGGCGTTAACATCGGCGATAATGTCGTAATCGGCGCCGGCGCGGTTGTAACGAAAGATATACCGTCAAACACTGTAGCAGTAGGAAATCCCGCAAAAGTGATTAAGAAACTTTAACCGTAAATTAAATTTGAGACAAAAAACGAAAAATTATGCTATACTATACCTGTTATTAATTTAGGGGTGTGTATGGAAAATAGTTTAGCTACAGAAAATGCAAAAAATTTGCTTTTAGCTTTTTGTGAAAAAGTTGAAGAAAGATATGGTAATAAGGCATACTGCTGGGGAATCCCGACAGGCTTTTTCGATTTGGATTCAATTCTCGGAGGCTTGCACGCTTCAGAATTAACCGTAATTGCAGGCAGGCATTCTATGGGAAAAACAGCATTTGCAATTAATCTGATGAATAATATTATTACTCAGCAAAGAGCCGTACTGTATGTTTCTTATGAGATGAATAACCTTTTCATCGCCTCACGTATGCTATCATCATACGCTGAAGTTGATAATAAAAAATTAAATAGCGGATGTCTGTTAGTAAAAGATTGGGAAAAGTTCGCGGAATCACTGGATAAACTGGCTAAATATGCAGACGAAGAATTGATACATATTCTCCCCGGCTGTACACTTGATTGGAAGGAATTGTTTGAAGAAATCCGATTTTTTGCAAAAAACAACCCAAACGGAGTCGTAATAGTTGATTATTTTCAACTGATAAGATTGACGGGTGATATGGATAGAATTGTAGAGCTTTCCATACTGGCAGGCGCCTTTAAACGTCTGGCAATTGAACTTGAAATTCCGATTGTACTGGTATCGGAAGTCGTAAAAAAAATACGCGATTCCAGAAATAAACGCCCGCGTCTGGAAGATCTGGCAGAATGTGACGCCCTTGCACAACACGCGGATAATATAATCTTTCTTTACAGAGAAAATTATTATCAAAATGATGATGAAGATTTTGAACCGGCTTGTGTACAACAAAAAGGCGCAACAGAAATAATAGTTGCAAAACAGAAAAACGGCCCGACAGGAGTTGCAAAACTATTGTTCCTGCCTGAGATTTGCAAGTTTAAAAATCCGATTAAATCTGATATAACCTTTTAACAACAGTTATATTTTAGGTTAAGATGTAAAATTTTCTTAATAATCCATAGGTAAAATTTAAAAACTTATATAATACAAATATACTCACCTTGAAACAAAGTTTCGGAATAATAAAAATTATCCCGATTATCACTGCGTCGGACAGGTCAAAATATTAGAAGCTGCTTTTAGCAATTGTGTTAAAAGTATTAGTTTTTGTATAGAAATTGAGGCAGATATGCTCAACCTTTAATCTCATTAAAATAGTAACATTAACAGGAAAATAACAGTTAGAACAGCATAAATTGTTGATATAAATGCTCCAAAATAACGAATTACACATATAATACGATTATTTACTATAAAATTATTTTTTATGTTTATGTCCAACACTTTTTCAAAAACAAAAATTAAAGCGGATGTAAGTAAAATAATTACGATAATAACGTTAAACAATGATATTTGCCATAGCAATACATAAGAATCTAATAGCTTACTTTGTATAAAATTAATAAAATAACCTAATAGAATTAGGTAACCACAAATTGCAAATATATTAAAACTAAGCTTTCCATGTAAATAACTTGTACTATCAAAAAATTTCATATCAGTATTATAAAAAAAAAGAAAGGAAAATAAAAGATGAATAGGTATCAATTACACGAAGATTGTAAAATTTTATCAGGATATGTATATAAAGAAAACAAACCCCAAATAATAAATAATTGGAAATATTCTAAATCATGGTATGATTCAAACGGTTTTTATTCTGAAGTATATAAAAATGAAAATAATATTATAATAGTATTCAAGGGAACAGATGTTAAAAAAGGTATAAAAGAGGGCGTTAAAGATATGCTGTCGAATGCACAAATGGGTGCAAAATATTTACCCAATCAAATTAAAAATGCAAGACAGATCTACGATATATATACAAGAGATTTTCCAGACGCTAATATTATTTTAACTGGACACTCTTTGGGCGGAAGCATCGCACAGGCACTTGGGGCTGAAACGGGAGCAGAAACAGTTACATTCTCTGCATATGGAATTGCAGATATACATAGTCCAACATTTAAATACTCAAATAACATTACAAACTACGGTAATGCTCAAGACCCAGTTTTTGTCGGGAATATAGATGCTCATATTGGTAAGACAGTTGTTCTAAATACAAAAATCGACTCTAATAAAGTTACAAAAAATAATAAAGAATTTTATTCGTACAATTTTAATCCACATTATATTCAAAATTTAGGGGACTTATCAAAAGGAGTAGAATACAAAAAAGAAATTTTTGAAGATGAAAACGCCCCTTTATTTAAACTTGGAGCCGAATATAATAATTATAATCCTGATGAAGTTTTTGATATCAAGAACAGAGTATTATATCAGGGAGAAATTAATCCTAAAGATTTGGAAGAAGGAACCCCTTTATATGATTTATATTTAGACCAATTGCTTGATAAAAATCCAATGCCTGCGAAAAAAGAATTGGATAAACGGACAAGAATCGGCGAGTTAATTTATGTAAAAGAATACACCCGCTCTGACGGAACAAAAGTTTCTGGATATTATAGAGCATATCCAAAGGAATAAGTTTATCAATGGACAATACAAGATTTTGCCGTTCTGCTTTCAACTAAACTTGTGCTATTTCAAAATCTATAATGTAATATAGTAAGCCAAAAATAAAAGGTACATATTTGATGTACCTTTTATTTTTGGAGGTTAGGAGATTCGAACTCCTGACCCCCTGCGTGCAAAGCAGGTGCTCTACCAGCTGAGCTAAACCCCCATATTCTATTGTCATGTAACCAAGCTATAAATGCTATTTAATTATTTACCTCTCGGCTACATTTATTATTCTACATGATGATTTTTTTTTGTAAAGAGGTCTTTTTTATTTACAATGTTTCAAAAAATTCTTTTAAAAAATCATATACAATAATTAAAGAAACTCTGTCATTTTTTATTCTCTCGAGCCATTCACATATTTCTTTATAACCTTGTTCACAGTTGAAATCCCTCTCAGAATTAAGGTATAAAAGATGCGGTTTTATATTTAATGCGTTAGCTATTCTTTCTAAAGTCAGAGGTTTAGGGTAGCTTAAGCCGCGCTCTATTCTGCTTAAAGAAGATGGGCTTATTTCAACAAGTTCTGCAAGCTGTTCCTGTGTAAGTTCACGTTTCTCACGTATATTTTTTAAATTTTTTCCAAATCTTTTTGCTATATTCATATTATTATTTTAATTTATGCAATAAATTATATACACAGCTTTGCACTCCCAGTAAAGGTATAATACGCATTTTTATAAAAATATTAAAGGGCGAAAATGCTTTGCATTTTCGCCCTTTAATGATTACAAGTAATCTTATTTAAATAATTTTTCAATTCTTTCCATTGCTTCAAGCGTATTTTCTTTTGAGCCGAAAGATGTAAGACGGAAATATCCTTCTCCGTTTTTTCCGAAGCCTGCACCAGGAGTGCCTACAACCTGTGCATGCTCTAAAAGGTAGTCAAAAAATTCCCAGGATTTCATATTATTCGGACATTTTAGCCATATATAAGGAGAATATTTACCGCCAACGTGCCAAATGTTGCAGCGCTTAAGAGTTTCGGAAATTATTTTTGCGTTTTCTTTGTAGTAATTTAAGTTTTCTTTAATTTCTTTTTGTCCTTCTTCTGTAAATACAGCTTCAGCACCTCTTTGAACGATGTACGGAACACCGTTAAACTTGGTTGTTTGGCGTCTAAGCCACATTTTATTCAATTTCCCGAGGGCTTTAGGAACAATTGTATATCCGCATCTTGTTCCGGTAAAACCAGCCATTTTTGAGAGTGAGCAGAATTCTATTGCACAATCTTTTGCACCTTCTATTTCATAAATACTGTGAGGTATTGAAGAATCGTCAATAAAGCATTCATACGCAGTATCAAAAAGAATTATGGCATTATTTTCTTTTGCATATTCAATCCAGCTATTAAGCTGTTCTCTGTTATATGCGGCACCGGTCGGGTTGTTTGGCGAGCAAATATAAATTAAATCAGCTTTAACGTTTTTGTCCGGAAGCGGAAGAAAGCAGTTGTCGCCGTTTGCATCCGCAAAAATAACTTTTCTTCCTGCCATAATATTTGTATCAACATAAACGGGATAAACCGGATCCGGAACTAGTACGGTATTATCGTTGCCGAATAAATCCAGAATGTTTCCTAAATCACTTTTAGCGCCGTCAGAGATAAAAATTTCATCCAAATCAAGATTTACGTTGTGTGTTGTATAGTATTTTTGAACGGCTTCACGTAAAAAATCATATCCTTGTTCAGGGCCGTAACCGCGGAAAGTTGATTGCATTCCCATTTCGTCAACGGCTTTATGCATTGCTTCAATTACTTTTTTGCATAAAGGCAGAGTTACATCGCCAATGCCGAGTCTTATAATTTTTTTGTCGGGATTTTTTGACGTAAATTCATTTACTTTTTTTGCTACAGTTGAAAAAAGATAACTTTGTTCAAGGTTGTCATAATTTTTATTTAGGTTCATACTATCCTCTGTTTTTATTATTTTGAGACAATTTTATTGATCAGATTCTTCATGTTTTCCCTTCATCATTTTTTCAAAATCGGAAGGCTTGATGTTTTGAATAAAGTCTTTAAATTCCTGCGCTTCTTCTTCATCTTTTGCGGTATCTGTTGAGACAGAGCCGTTCATGAGGACATTTGCGGTAACATAAATCGGTGCATCCGCTCTCATTGCAATTGCAATAGCGTCAGAAGGACGGGCGTCAATTTCAAGGGTTTCGCCGTCTTTTACAAGGAAAAGGGTTGCAAAATACGTTTCTTTTTCAACGTCATTAATCTCAATTTTTTCAAGTGTGTAACCTGTTTTTTCAATAATATTTGCGATTAAGTCGTGAGTCATAGGGCGGGCCACAACAAGCCCTTCAATACATCTTATAATTGCACTTGCTTCAGCAGAGCCTATCCATATCGGAAGAGCTTTTCTGTTATCGAGATCGTGAAGAACAACTATAGGTGAATTTGTTCTTACATCAAGTGCTATACCCATTACCTTCATTTCTATCATAAAATAAGTCCTCAACCAGTGTTTTCGATTATTATATCACAAAACCAAATTATATGATATAATCCGATGTATGAGAATTAATGTTGTATACAATAATCAAATAGCCGGATGCGGTGATATTCTTGAAGTATTGAAAAAAAATCTGAATCAAAACGGTGTCGATTTTAAGGCTTTTGGTATTGATAATATGGAAAACTATGGCGGATTTACTTTTGTAATCGGCGGTGACGGTACTCTGCTGAAAGCTGCAAGGTTTTATGCCGCTTTTAAAACACCTGTTCTCGGAATAAATCTCGGCCGGCTTGGTTTTTTATCTCAGGCGGGTGTTTGCGAGATAGATGAAGTAGTAAAAAAGGTGCTTGAAAACAGATATTCGACCGAAGAAAGGCTGATGCTGGAATCTGATAATGCACTTGCTTTGAATGATTTTGTAATCAAGGGGTGCAATACGTACAGAACTTCTAAATTTTATCTTGAAATTAACGGAAAATTTGTGTGTGATTATATAGCAGACGGTTTGATAATTTCGACGCCGACCGGTTCGACAGCTTACGGGCTTTCAGCTGGAGGTCCTGTTTTATATCCGACGCTTGATGCGATTGTAATTGTGCCGGTATGTCCGCATACGCTTAATGCCCGTCCTCTTGTGGTTCCGGTTAATGAAACAATTACGGTAAAAACCAGTGATAAGCTACTTTCTGTTGCGGCGGACGGGGCGGATACTGCTGAGTGTGTAAAACAGATTTCGATAAAAACCTCCGGACAAAAAGCTTTGCTGGCCTTTTTAAACGATGACAGTTTTTATTCTGTTTTAAGAAATAAACTGCACTGGGGAATTTCTCCGGAAGGAAGATAAATACTGTTTTAAAATACTCCTCTATCGTTTAAAAATTTAGAGTAAAGCCGGTCAATCTCTTCTATATGGTTAGCTATCCAGTTTTTTAGAAATACTGCCATATTAAAATAGAGCATAAAGTTATTATTAGTTTCAAATTCATTACGGAAACTTTGTACTTTATCTATGAAAATTTTATGCTGTTCTTTTTGTTGTGCAATTGCCGGATAGTTATGTTTTTCTAAAAGTTCTTCTTCAGTTGTTAAGTGTTCTTTTGAATATATTATCAATTCATCAATGACTTTTGCCAGAGCTTTTTTGTCGCTCTTATCTTCCATTGCTTTGTACAATTTTGCTAAAGTATCAAAAAGCTTTTTGTGCTGTTCATTTAACTTTTCGACTTTTACATCGTGTTTTATTTTGTTCCATACAAAAGAATTCATAATTATCCTTTTCAAAAAATATTAACAACAGCTTAGCAGGTTTTAAAGAATTAAACAATCGGGTAATATCCAATAAACATACCGGACTGTATGATAATTTCATATAAAAAAATGAACTTAAATTATCGCTTGTCGTTTATAATATTGTAGGCGAAGGTTATATTAAAAAACACTATACACAGGGCGGATGAAGATAAAAATAAGAACATTCTTAGTTGTAATCCTTATGATTACCGGCTTGCAGGTGCAGGCAGTACAGACAATTCAGGCAATACAGATAGAAAAGGGTTCTGCGTTGTCTTTGAACGATTGTATAAAAATTGCACTGAACAACAGTCCGGTTATAAAACGTTCAATTTTTAATTATGACATAGCGGTTTCTTCTGTAGGGGTGGCTAAATCCGCTTATTTTCCATCTCTTTCACTTGGAGTAGGTTATAACCAGAATTTCGGAGAAAGAAGCAACGGCAGAGGGAGCTATCAATCCAGAACACTGCCGGGGTTTGACGCTTCTTTGTCGCAGCTTTTGTGGAACTTTGGTAAAGCTGACGCTAATATCAGAATGGAAAAATTTAACCGCATAGCGGCAGAATTTGATTTTGACGAAGCGGTTTTGACTACAATTTTTAATGTTAAACTGCAATACTATGCGGTTCTTGCAGCCCGCTCTTTAATGGAAGTTGAAAGGCTTAATGTCCAAATTAACGAAAGAAATTACCAGAGAACTCTGGCTTATTATGAAGAAGGTATACGTTCTAAGATTGACCTTGTTAATGCCGAGGTAAACCTTTCTGATTCGAAAATTTCTCTTGTAAGAGCCGAAAATACCTATAAAAATGCTATAGTAAGCCTTAATAACGCGATGTATGTTGCATACGCTCCGGAGTACAGTATTACAAATACAGAAACTTTTAATCTGGCAAATCCGTACGTTCCGATGAGCCTAACACATATTGATCATTATAAGAAACTTTTGAAGCTTCCGAATGATATCAGCGATGCGGTGTATGCCGTGAAAGCAGAAAAAGGAGATTTTTTAAAGAATTATACTTTTGAGAAATATCCGTTTACATTTGAAAAGTCGGTTGAAATTGCCAAAGAGAATCGTCCTGATTTGAAAGCTCTGCAGGCTACGGTTAAGGCTATGCAGCAATATGTTTTGTTGACAAAACGCCAGTACCTGCCGGATTTAACCGGAAATGTCGGTTATAGTTATGCAAATACGAGACTTTATAATGATAACGGAATGAATATTTCCGTAAATTTGAGTTCAACCTTCAACATAAAACAGGTAAAACACGAAGTTGATATTGCAAACGCACAGTTAAATCTGGCAAAAACAGAAGTGGAGCTTCTGAATCAGAATTTGTATTTTGATATTCAAAGTGCCTATGTTGATATGATTCAGCTTGAGAAACAAATACCGCTTCTTGAAACAAATGTGCGTCAGACTTTAGAGAATTTAGAACTTGCAGACGGCAGGTATATGGTGGGATTGGGTGACTATATCCAGCTTCAGGATGCAAGAGTGAATTACAATAACGCTCAAAGCTCTTATATTCAGGCGGTATATAATTATAATGTAGCACGGGCAACGCTTGAAAGAGAAATTGCCCTGCCGCAGGAAAATACTCTTACTGTTGAAGAAATTCAGGATTATTCAAAGGTCTTGAAGAAACAGGAAAAACAGGAAGCAAAGGCTGCAAAAAAAGCTAAAAAAGATTCAAAAAAAGAAAACAAAAAGGATAATGTATGAACATTCGGGAAATGTTAAATAAGTTAAAAAATTTGAACCGAAAACAAGTGTTAATAATCTTGTTAGTCATAATAGCGCTCAGCATAGTAATTTCAACCATAAAAAATAATCATGTTGAATACCAGACCACAAAGATTAAGCGCAGAACGATTACTCAGGTTGTTGAAGCTTCAGGAACGATTAATCCGGTAAACACGGTTTCCGTCGGTTCTACGGTTTCAGGTCTGATTAGCGCAATTTATGTCGACTTTAATTCCAAAGTCGAAAAAGGTCAGCTTCTTGCCGAAATTGACCCGAGAACTTTTCAGGCGACGGTAGACCAGAATGCCGCAAACGTTGCTTCTGCAGAGGCGGATTTAGCCAACCGTCAGGCAACTTTTGAGATGTGTGCAAAGACTCTCAGACGATACAAAAATTTATACGCAAAAAGTTTTATTCCAAAATCCGAATTGGATCAGGCAGAAGCTGATTATGAATCTGCGCTTGCTCAGGTTAATGCGGCAAAAGCGAAGATTAATCAGACAAAAGCCCAGTATGATCAATCACTTGTAAATTTGAATTACACAAAAATAACCGCACCCGTAAGCGGAATGATAATTTCCCGTGAAATTGACCTTGGTCAGCCTGTTGCGGCAAGCTTTCAGGCGCCGGAACTTTTTACAATCGCGCAGGATTTAGAAAAAATGCAGATTGAAGTTAATGTTTCGGAAGCTGATATCGGCGAGGTTAAAGAAGGACAGGATGTAACATACACGCTTGACGGGTATCCTAACAGTGTTTTTCAGGGTAAAGTTACTCAGGTAAGAATCTCGCCGACAACAGTATCAAATGTTGTAACTTATTCCGTAATAGTAACTGTTGATAATACGGATTTAAAACTTAAACCGGGTATGACTGCAAATGTGTCAATTATCACTGCACAAAACGAGAATGTACTTACAGTACCGAACATTGCTCTGAAATTTACTCCGAGCACAGACGGAAAAAAGTACAAAACTCAGGGACTCTGGGTTAAAAACGGCATGAAAATAGCACGTGTAGATATAGAGGTTGGAGCAAGCGACGATTCCTTCACGGAAGTTAAAGGCAATAATATACATGAAGGCGAAACTGTTTTAATCGGGATTAAGAATGCAAAAAATAAGAAGACACAGGAGATGAGACCGCCAAGGTTGTAAGAAGAATAAAAAAAGGGCACCGGATAAATCCGGCGCCCTTTTTTATATTATTTGTTTTCCGGAGCATTTGATTCCGGTTTTGTTTCCGTCTTTTCACCTTTTTTCTCTGCCTTTGCAGCTTTTTTAGCTTCTGCTTTGGCTTTTTTTGCCGCAATTCTTGCTTCTTTTTCTTCAGCTGTTAAGCCGTAATTAGGGTTAAATAAACGCATAAATCTCTGTCTGCGGTTTAAAGTTCTTTCTTTATCCAGAGCCTGAGTTGCTTCTTCTTTCAATTTAACAGCTTCGTCCTTCATCTTGAGTGCTGCATCTTTTTCTGCGCTTAGCTGCGCAATTTCCTGTTTCAAACCTGAAACTTTTTTACCTTTTGATGCTCCGTACAGAACTCCGCCGATAGCTAAGATTCCAAGAGCAGTCATTCCCAGCATATTGGAAGATGCTGATTTTTTCTGCTCAACCTCCGGTTCATAAACCATCGGCATATTGGAATAATCAGGATAATCCTGCATTTGATTATTTTGCGGAACTGCCATTGCATAATTTACACTATTTGGACTTGTAATCGGATCCATTGTTACCTTCTTTCATATAATTTCTACACTTCTATATTTCTAATAAAACTGGTGACTGTATAAAATTGCTATAAAATTTTACTTTGTAACGAAAACGTTACAATTTCAGGCTTTTACTTTATTAAAAGCATTGATTTTATGCATTTCTCTGGAAAAATTTTGCAATATCTTTGTGTTCTATGATTTTGGATATTGGTCGTCCGTGCGGACAGGTGAAAGGTTTTTCGCAGGTACGCCAGTTTTTAATTATCTCCTGCATCTGGAATTGGTTAAGGTATGTATTGGCCTTGACGGCTGCCTTGCAGGAAGTTGTGATTAAAATGCTTTCTTCTATGTTATCAATGTTTCCGGAAATATTTTCTATTATGTCAGCAAGAATTTCTTTCGGCGAAACTTTGGAAATCAGTTGCGGAACTTTTCGGAAAATCGCTTCCGTATCAGATATAAAATCAATTTCATATCCGAATTTTTCCAGCTTGTCTTTGTTCGCTTCAAGAAGCTCTTTATCGCTTGGTGAAACAGGAATAACATCAGAAATAAACAGCAGCTGGCAGTCTATATTTTTTGATTTTTTTAATTTTTCGTAAATATATCTCTCTTCCGCAATGTGCTGGTCAACGATTTCCAGCCCCTCTTCTCTTTCAATGAGGATATAAGTTTTGCGATACTGTCCGATAATCTGTTCTTCCTGCTCAACATGTTTTTCTTCAATAAATTTTGTCTGCTCAAAAACTTTTTGCGGTTCGGAAATCTTAGCAGGCTGCGGCTGTATGGCAGGCTGCTTCGGAAAAGTCAGAATTTTTTCTTCTTCGCGCGGTTTGTTTAAAACCTTGCTCAAATCCAGAGTTCCGCTGATGTATATGTCATCTGATTCAGGTTTAATTTCCGGCTTTGGAGCTTCTTCTTTTTTCTCCTTTTCAATAATACCGGAGAGTGCCATATCAATTGCTGAATAAATAAAATTAAACACCTGATTCGGATTTTTATATCGTACTTCTTTTTTGGAAGGATGAACGTTAACATCCACATCTTCCGGCGGAATTTCCAGATTAAGTATAATAAACGGATAACGCGAACCGATAAGGTTCTTGTATACCATATCTATTGATTTCTGGAATACCGGACATTTTACAATGCGCGAATTTACATAAGTATAGTAATCTTTTTTGCTTGAGCGGGTATAATCAGGAGTGCTGACGTAGCCCGAAATCTTAAGCCCCGAGATTTTATCCGTTTTTGAAACAGGTCTGAGGTTAGAAGATATCTCTTCCGAAAAAACTTCTTTCAAAACCTTGAGCGTATCTCCCAGACCGGTTGTTTTAAGAGTTGTTTTGCCGTTGTTTTTGAGTTCAAATGCGATTTCGGGGTGCACAAGAGCAAGCGACTGTACAAGTTCGCTTATGTATGCAAATTCGGTCTTGGCTGATTTTAGAAACTTGAGCCTTGCAGGAATGTTATAAAAAAGATCCTTTACTTCCATAATTGTACCGACTGCACAGCCTGTTTTTGCCTGTTTTACTTCAGAATTTTCGCATTCTACTTTTGTTCCGTAATCGTAATCTTTTGTTCTTGTAATGCAGGTCAGTCTGGAGATAGAAATTATACTTGCGAGGGCTTCGCCCCTGAATCCCATTGTTTTAACCGAATACAAATCTTCGCTTGTTGCAATTTTGCTTGTGGCATGTTTGGAAAAAGCAAGCAGAATATCGTCCGGATGAATTCCCGAACCGTTATCCGCAATTCTGATATTTCTGCACTCGTTTGAAATATCTATGCTTATTCTTGAAGCGCCCGCATCAATTGAATTTTCGACAAGTTCTTTAACAACGGAAAACGGACGTTCAATTACCTCTCCCGCTGCAATCTGGTTTATTAAATGTTTTGAAAGCTGGACTATTCTTCCCATAGCTTTTATTATACTCCAAAATATTTTTGTCGTGCTATAATGAATAATGTTAAATACAAGGGGTGAAGGTAGTATGGCAAAGAATAAAAAAATTAAAGTTGCATTTCCTCATATGGGAACAATATCAATAGCATGGTCGGCAGGACTCCGAAAAATCGGGGTAGAACCTTATGTTCCGCCTTATACAAGCAAAAAAACTCTGTCATACGGTACTAAAAACTCTCCTGAGGCTATTTGTCTCCCGTACAAACTGATTCTGGGCAATTTTATAGAAGCAATTCAGGGCGGTGCGGATTATGTTGCGATGATTACTTCTCCTGGAATTTGCCGTCTGGGCGAATACGGAACTAATATTCATACAACGCTCAAAGATTTGGGGTATAACGCAAATTATATTGAATTATCTCTTTATGACGGTATTAAAGGGTTATATAAATTTTTGAAAGAAATTTCCGGCAAGAATGACCCGATTTTGATTTTGCGTGCAATTAATATTACAATGCGAAAAATCTTTGCAATTGATGATCTTGATACGGCTCTTTCATACTACAGAGCGCGTGAGGTAAGATTCGGCGAAGCAGAAAAGAATTACAAAAAAGCCTTGCGCTTGATTGATAAAGCAGATTCTACGCACGACTTGAAAAAAGCTTATGACAGAGCTTTGAAAGAAATTGAAAAGACGGAAATTGATCCGAACAGAGAAGTTTTGAATGTTGATATTACAGGTGAAATTTTCCTTGTAAATGACGAATTTTCTAATCAAAATATAGAACGCGAACTTGGCAGAATGGGTGTTCAGACAAGAAGAAGCCTTACAGTCGGCAGTTTTCTTAAGGATGCGATTATACCAAAAGCTTTCAGACCGCCTGAAACTCACCTGCAGAGAGCAGAGAGAATGGCAAAACCGTATTTGATGCGCGATATAGGCGGTGATGCTCTTGAATGTGTATCTGATGTCGTGTTTGCGGACGAAAAAGGTAAGGACGGTATTATACATATTTCTCCGTTTACCTGTATGCCGGAGATTATGTCACAGAATATTTTCCCTACTATGAGAGAAGATCATGAAATCCCTATATTAACTTTAATTATGGACGAGCAGACAGGTAAAGCCGGATATATTACACGTCTTGAGGCCTTTGTGGACTTGATGCGCCGTAAAAAACGTGCAAAACTCGGCAAACAAAAGACAAGAATATAGGCTTTCTTGATATTAAGCCTGTAGTTTCACTTATTAGCTTGATACATTTACCCCCCCCCTCTTGCAGTGACGCCAAACTTGTAGTTTCACTTATCAGCCTGATATATTTACCCCCCTCTTGAAAAAATATGAAAAAACTACTATTATAGCTATATAATGGAACAGTTCGTAATAACATTCGATGAGATAAGAGCGCTTTTAGTCGAGCAGCAGTATCCCGATTCAGACATAGACGAGTTAGAGAAAGCTTTTGAGTTTGCCAAAAAGCTTCATTCAGGGCAATACAGGGTTTCCGAAGAACCTTATATTATCCATCCGATGGAAGTTGTTAAGATTTTAATCGGATTAAGGGCTGATAAACATACCCTTATGGCAGGCTTTTTGCACGATATACTTGAAGATACCGAGACAAAACCGGAAGAGATTAAAGAACTATTCGGCGAAGATGTTTTGAACCTTGTTCAGGGAGTAACGAAGCTCGGAAAACTACAGTTTAAGTCTACTGAGGAACGTCAGGCGGAAAACTTCAGGCGAATGTTTATTGCAATGGCAAGCGATGTCAGGATAATTTTACTTAAACTTGCTGACAGACTGCATAATATGCGGACACTTAATTACATGACACCTGTCAAGCAGCAGCGTATTGCACAGGAAACTCTCGATATCTTTGCTCCGCTTGCAAACCGTTTAGGTGTCGGTAAAATTAAGGCGGAGCTTGAAGATTTGTCGTTAAAATATCTTCATCCGGATAAATATTATGAAATTGCCCAGCTTGTTTCTCAGAAAAAAGCCGAACGGGAAATGACAGTTAAGCTTTTGATAGATAAGATTTCCAAAGATGTTAAAGCGAGCGGAATTAACGCGCAAATAACAGGCAGAGCAAAGCATTATTACAGTATTTACAACAAGATGCAGCGCTTGAATGTAGCTTTTCACGATTTGTACGACATAACGGCCGTACGTGTTATTGTTGATACGGAAAAAGAATGTTATGAGGTTCTCGGACTTATTCATTCACAATTCAAACCTATTCCGGGACGTTTTAAAGATTACATCGCAATGCCTAAAGGTAACATGTACCAGTCACTCCACACTTCTGTTATAGGTCCGCGCCAGAAACCTCTTGAAGTACAAATCAGAACGTGGGAAATGCACGAGATTGCCGAATACGGTATTGCCGCGCACTGGAGATATAAAGAAAAAGGCTCTAAAAAAGCCGATTCCGCAAGTGATATTAAATTCTCCTGGATGAGAAAGCTTGTTGAGTATAACAAAGAAACTAAAAATGCCGAGGATTTTGTAAATTCAGTAAAACTGGATTTATTCTCAGATCAGGTTTTTGCCTTTACTCCTGGCGGAGACGTTATAGATTTGCCGCAGGGTGCAACTCCGGTTGACTTTGCGTATCGTATTCACTCTGATGTCGGTCATAAAACAGTGGGTGCTCTGATTAACGGGCGTATTGCCCAGCTGGATACCAAACTTAAAAACGGTGACATTGTTGAAATAATGACCTCTAAAGTTTCCGCGCCGCGTCTTGACTGGCTGAATTTTGTTGTTACAAAGCAGGCAGCTTCAAGGATTCGTCAGTGGTATAAAAAGAACAAACGTGAAGACCATATTGAAATCGGCAAAGCTAATCTTGAGCACGAGCTTACTAAAACCGTATTTGATGAATTTGTTAAAAACGGGGAGTTTGATAAAGTTGCAAAACAAATGAATTATGTGAGTGCGGATGATTTATTCGCAGCTCTCGGGTATGGTGAAACAACTGTTAATAAAATTATTAACCGCCTTAGAAAGCCGCCTAAACAGGAAAGTCCTAATCTACATAAACCGAGAAAAGCCAGCGAAAAAGATATTGTTGGTCTGGAAGGTCTTTTATATTCTTTTGCACGCTGCTGTTCCCCGATTCCGGGAGAACCTATAGTGGGTGTTGTTACACGCTCAAAGGGCGTAACCGTTCACAGGCTTGACTGTAAGACTTTAGAAAATATTCCGGTGGAAAGACTGCTCGATATTCACTGGTCAGGTAATAATGTTAATAAGACTTACAGCACTACAATACGTATTGAAACGGCAGAAAAATTAGGACTTTTAAAAGATATTATCGGAGTCGTTTCGGATAACAATACCAACATTAATTCTGCAAATGTAAAATCAAAAGGTAAGGTTGGGATTATTGAACTCGGAATAGAGCTTGATAATATATACACTCTGCGTAAAGTAATGACAGCACTCCAAGCAATGCCGGATGTGCTCAGCGTTAAGAGAATTCAGACATCTTACTCCAAAGCTCCGCAGCAATTTACAAAGAAAACAAATAAACCGTCTAAAAAACACAAGAAAACTTCAAATTAATTTTCTATTTTCTTTTTTTAGCATGATTTTCGCATTCAAGCATTATTCTGTTTAAATTATTTAAATCATAAACCGGCGGCAAATTGTATTTGAGCGGAAGAAAATAAGCAGGAGCTTCATCTTCAACGTCTACAAAAACATTTGGTTCTTTTTCCCTCTGGAAAATAAATGCATCACCTCTGTACTGGTTGAATTTTTCCAGATATTCTTTATTTCCCGGTTCAGTTAAAGGTTTAACTATATCAACAAGCGGTTTGTATTTTTTGTCAATATCTTTGTTGTTTAATATTTTGAATAGTTTATCATCCAGTTCTTTTAAGTCATGAACATCTTTACCCATCAACATTAATTCAAACGGGCGTGATTCTCCCGGGAATTTGAACAAAAAGTGAATTGCTGAATAATTAACATCAGTTAAGTCACTCATATCAAACCGAACTCTTCTCGGCTCTTTTAAATCAAGACTTTCCCATTTTTCTTCCTGCGCACGTACCATTTTTTCAAGAAAATCAATTGAAGCATAATCATATTGTTCTTTTGCCGTGCGTTTCATTTTGGCGGTTGTTTTAGGTCTTTTATTTTCAATTTCGATTAACTCGATTTCACCTTTTTCTATAGGAATCAAAAATCTAGAGAGAACTTTTTCAACGTATTTTTTTCTTCCGTCTCTCATAACAATTTTTGCACCGTTCAGGTCTGTCATAAAATCTAAAACTTCTGCTTTACAGTTGTATTGCCGTGTTGCACTTTTTTCAACAATTGATTTCGGGGTTTTTCCTCTGTCACAAATTTTATATATAGGATTTTTAGGATTTAATTTTGTAGCGACCATCTCTCCGAAGGTCTCTTGCATAAAAGTTTTTACTTTGTTTTGCAGCGGTTCTGCCGCTTTGCTGATTGAGCGCGCTACGCCTAAAGAGACTCCACCCATGGCTCTTGATTCAAGCATTTTGGCTGTTGCGCCGAAAGATACAGTATCTTTTAAGAGCGGGCGCGGCATTATTAATCCGTAATTTGTCTGCGGATAAGAAGCAGTAGTATTACTGCTGTTGTTTGTTGCTTGAAAAGCTCTCAAACCGTTAATTTTGGGGATAATCATTTTAGAGTCTCCTTTTGTGTACAATAATACAAATCCCGTAAAGAAAAATTTTTGCGTATTTATTAAGAAATATTAAGTTCTACGGCAGCCTGTTCGTTTAAAGGTTCTTCAATTTTATTTTCATATCCTGTAAATTCACAAATTTGCCGCCCCCATTCTTTTACAATTTCATCTTCATCAAGAGTATAAGAAATAGGTTTTCCGATTTTTACGGTTATGTGTTTTTCAAATAAATGTTTTGCATATCCGTCAAAACCGCAAATCCCTACCGGAATAATATCTGCTTTGAATTTTTTTGCGAATAGTACAAAACCTTTATGAATCTGGGTTAGAACAGGGTCTTTGACTATTTTGCCCTGAGGAAAAATTCCAAGCGACCATGAAGTGTTAAATATGGATTTTACGGTCTTGAATGTTGCAATTTCAGGCTTATCTCTATTTACGGCAAAACCTCCCAGAGTATGAACGAGAAAGCGCAGCAACCTGTCTTTGTCATGGAATAATTCTTGTTTTGCCATATATGCAATTGTTTTAAAAGCAGCAATTGCAATTAATGGCGGATCTATATAAGACACATGATTCGCCGCATAAATTACGTGAGGATTTTTAGGAATATTTTTACGTCCCTCAACTTTTAAATTATACATAAGCTTAGTTACAGGCCAGACAACCAGAAAGAGGAACAGCATATAATATGATGTTCTGAACCAGTTATAATCTTTCTCCGTCCTTCTGTTGTAATTCTTTTCCTTTCCCATTTTTTCCTTCCAGTCGTAATTAAGTTTTAAACCTTTACTTTATCTTCTACATATTTAAACCCAGTCAAATTCTCGATGGACTTTTCCCACTGTTGAACCATTCCCATAACATCGTCAGAATATGGAATTACTTTACCTATTCTCACAATAATTTTTCCCGTAAACGGAATTCTTTTAACCTCTTGAGTTCCGGTAATACCAATTGGTAAAATTCCGCATTGGGTACTTTTTGCAAGAGTTGCAAAACCTTTTGTAATATGGCTGATTTCGCCGGCTTCCTGACGTGTACCCTGAGGAAATATTCCCAGAACCCAATCAGTTTCTTTCAGGTTTTTAACTGTTTTTATTGTTGAAACACTGAGCTTTTCTCTGTCGACGGCAAATGCTCCGAGC
Organism: Candidatus Gastranaerophilales bacterium; assembly: GCA_944322845.1. Classification (GTDB taxonomy): domain Bacteria; phylum Cyanobacteriota; class Vampirovibrionia; order Gastranaerophilales; family Gastranaerophilaceae; genus CAG-196. The sequence goes on along the minus strand of CALUQE010000004.1, from coordinate 19,264 downwards.
CAATTGAGCCACCAGCGCATAAAAGGATTTTCAAAGAGCTCTTTTTTTGCCATATAAGCTACACCTCTGTTCATTACTGCACAAACTAAAGGCGGATCCAGAGTAGAGAGATGGTTTGCTGCAATTATGAAATTATTGTCATTCGGAATATTTTCCTTTCCGTATACTTCAAGTCTGTAAACGAGCTTAAAGCGGATCATATAGAAAACATGAGTAATCAGGAACAGAAACATTCTGCGCCATTTGTTATAAAATTTAGCTTCTCTTAAAGAGTAATTACTACCTTTTTTATTGTTTGACATAATGAAATACCCCTTGTCTTAAGCAGTATTATACTATAAATAACGGCAATAAAATAGTATACCGGGGTAATTTTTATTCTTGTGATTCTTCTTCAGCTTCTCTGTATTCTTCTTCCGCTTCTGCTTCAAGACGTTCTATTTCTTTTTCTTCTTTTTCTTTCTCTTTTTCTTCTTCCAGAATATCTTTTATGGATTTTTTATGTTTTTTGGCATTCAGTACCGAAGCAACATTGGTCATTGCAAGAGAATTAAGAGTTGCTCTCAGAAGTGCGCTTCTGTCTACAAACTGGTCGTTGTAGAAGTTTCCGTTTTCTTCTTCGCCTTCTGCAGGCGGCAGATACATAGCTTCTGAACCATATTTGTCCTGGCTCATTTTCGCTGCGGTTCCGGATGGGTCACCGCTTTTGAAATTAAATGCCCCGCCGATTCCGTAAAAACCTGCTGATCTATTATCTACCACTACAAGACCTCATGTTAAGGGTACATCTTCCACATTATAATACCCTCCTAGGATAATATAACCTCTAAAAGTATTATTTGCTAGTTCGTAAAGAAATTGTTACATTTTATTAATAATTATTTTAATGTTTTCGGAACAGGGTCATATCCGCCTTCATTAAGCGGGTGGCATCTGCATATTCTCTTAATCCCCAGCCAGCCGCCTTTAACTATCCCAAATCTTTCAATGGCGGTATGTGTATATTCCGAACAGGTCGGATAAAACCTGCATCTGGCAGGTGTGTGTCGGGATATAAACTGATAAATCTCAATCAGGTTTAACAATAACTTCTTTAACATACCAACAATACTAACACAAATTCTGTAAAGTTATGTTACATTCTGTCCGAAAAATGGCAATTGTTGACCTGTAATATGCTTTTTATATATAAAAGGGATATTATTTATGGGATTCGGAACAATATCAAATACATTTATAAATTGCGGCAGGCATTCTATGAGCATTCATTCAAACAGTTATAGTTCTTTTGGCTGCTGCGGTTTTAGTCCGGGATGTTTTGGTTTTGGATTTAATCCTGTATGCGGCAATCCTTTTGCTTTTGGTGCAGGTGCGGGACTCGGTTACGCGGCAGGAATGATGCTGCCGGGTGTTCTGACAGGAATCGGGCGGGGCGTTGCATGGCTCTGGAATAAAATTTTCTAAGAAACGGCGAGAGCAAAAATATTTCTGTCGACTTCGTCAAAATTTTTGATTATTCCGGAAAGTCCGTCTATGTTTTTGTAAAATTCAACCGGTTCGATTGAATCGACTGCTATAATTTTTCCTATGCCTGCAGCTTTTGCGGCATTGATTCCGGCGATTGCGTCTTCAAAAACGAGACAATCTTCCGGCGGAAGGTTTAATTTTTCCGCTGCAATCAAAAATATATCAGGTGCAGGTTTTCCGGGGATTTTACCGTCTGAATAAACAATTTTATTAATATCAAACCATTTAGATAAATTAAATTCTTTTATATAAAATTCAACGTTGTCCCATTCCGACATTGTTGCAATTGTGCGCGGAATATTATTTTCTTTCAGAAAATCCAGAAATTTAACCGCGCCGGGTGCAAGCTTAAAGTTTTCTCTGTCAAGAAGGCATCTTTTTCTATACAGGGCTTCTTTTTCTTTTCCGTATTTTTCTACCATTTCCGGTGTAGGCTTTTTGCCGATAGCGTAGTGAATTATGTCTTCGTTTGTATGTCCGAACATTTTATCGCGCATTTCTTCTCTGGTAAATGCGGTTCCTCTTAATATCTTTGAGTATTCAAGCCACGCATCATAATGCAGTTGTGAATCCCAGTATAATGTTCCGTTAAAATCAAAAATTACGCCCTTCATAAAAATGATTATACTATAAAAACGTGGTATAATGGTTTTATGAAAAAGTTATTATCTCTGGTTTTGATACTTGCTTTTGCAGCACCGGTTATAGCTCAGGTGCCGCAAAAAAGGCAATATATACCTGTAAACAGAATGAAAAATCCGCCTGTCGGGACTTTTAAGAAGAAAAAAGACGGAACGATTGTGCAGTATAATGACAGGGGGAAGAAAATAGGCGAGTATAAAATGGAAAATAATACTTATAAGAAGGTCAAATGAAGTTTAATCTTAATTTAGAAAACATAAACTATATAAAAATTGTTTATAATGATTCTGACGGTGTCGGGCATTATGCAAAAGCTGTGATTAAGCGTCTGGGTGAAAAAGAAATTTTTGCCTGCATGAAATACGAAAAAGAGTTAAGAGTTCCTTTGCCGCAGGAGGTTTCGATTAGTTTTGCTTGTGATAATGCGCTTTATAGTGCAAAAACAACTTTAAAACTGGTGGAAAATGAAGATCCGTACGTTTATTTTACGTTAAATACTCCGCAGGAGCTTGAATATCAGCAAAATCGCGAATATTTCAGAGTTAAAATGGAGGAAGATGTTTTGCTTAGTTTTGCCGGAACGGTAATGCCGTGCAAAATATATGATATTTCTGCTAACGGTATAAGGCTGAAGCTTGATAAAGATATTAAGATTCCGGAGAATGTAATGATTGATATTTTATTTTCTCCAAAAAATGTTAAGACTAAGGCAAGGTTTATTCGCACTGATAAAGAGGACGGTATTATCAAAGCATCTTTCACATTTGTTAATATATCCGAATCAAGCCGGGATATAATTTCGCAAAAATGTATTCAAAAACAATTGAATGACAGGCGTCGTGCGTTAATGTAAATTTTTGTAACAAAAAGGCAAATTTCCTCTGAAAAAAGTTTTACATGATATAGAAGTGTGTAAAGCCATAAGGAGGTTTGTATGAATAAAGTTTCTTTTCACGGAAGCGAAACTGCCGGAAGTATCGGCAAGCGCAGTGTTAATAATATTCGTAAAACTCCTGTTCAGCCTCAGGAGCCGGCTTGTGATACGGTAAGTTTCAGAGGCAGAGATTATGATGATAGACCTTCATTCGGCTCTACGCTCTTTAAAGGTGCAGCTTCAATTGCCGTTGTTATCGGCGCATTAGGGCTTGCGCATAAGAAAAATGTTTTTGGCAAATTAAAGAATGCAAATTTGAAAAAATATATAAATAAGGCAACAGAGCCTTGCTATAACATTTGTCATAAAACTAAAGAACTTGTTATATCTTTACTTAATAAGATTAAAGGTAAATTTTCTAAATAAGTTAGCGATTAGAAGTGAATGGACTGTGTCTGAATAAGGCGCGTCCATTTTTTTTGTTTGTTTATCTTTTTACATTGCACCTGTAGCAAAAGAGGCTGCTTCTTCGTACGGGTTTGCAACGCCTGCATCCTGAGCGGCTTTAAAAGCAGTTTCAAAAGCTTTATCTGAATTTTCTGCAATCTGAGGGTTTTCAAGAAGAGCTTTTAAGTCGTGGTTTGTATCATCTGCTCCTTTGAATAACATTGAGCGGCCGATTACTTCTGCTTTCGGATCAGAAAAATCACTTAATTTAGCTGTTTCATTTTCTCCCTGAACTTCTGCCGGAATTTCTTGCGGCTGTTTGGAAATACTGTTGAAATTTACCTGATTAACACTAAATTTAGGACCATTTATTTCACTCATGTAACTACCTCGCTAATTTATTTAATTATATCATATATTTTGATCGATCAACCATCCATTTGTTCTAAAACGTAAGATTAATTTTTTTTGCTAGTTGAGACAAAAAGTTTTACAAAAATTTACTTTTATAGATAAAAACCTGCTTCCGGTACTAACTTAACCATTTATGCTATAATTATTTTATGGGTAATGATATCGAGTCACTTCAGGAAATTCTTAAAAATGATCCCTCAAATTTTCAGGCAAGGAGAGAGTTATCCATCCTTCTTGTTAACAATGGTTTTAATGAAGAAGCTGAGGGTAATTTGCTTTATCTGCTGAAATATTTTTCTGACGATGCCGAAATTTATTATAATCTCGGAATTGTGAGTGAGAAGTTAAAGAAGTTTACTGAAGCGCGTGATTATTATAAAAAGGCAGTTGCGATTTCTCCGCAGGAGGATTTTTATTACAATCTGGGTGATGTTCTTGTGGAGCTTAAAGAATGGAATGAAGCAATTGCAGCTTTCAAAAAAGTGCTTGAGACAGATCCCGAGGACGGAAACTGTTATTTTAATCTGGGGGTTTGTTATTTTAATAAGGATGAAAAAAATCTTGCGCTTGATAATTTTCAGAAAGCAGTAGCAATTAATCCGCGAGATGTTTACGCTTATTTTTATCTCGGTTATATTTACCAGAATGACGGTCTGACAAATTTTGCGGTAGACAGTTATAATAAAGTTCTGGAAGTCTCTCCGGACTACAGCTGGGCTTATTTTAATCTGGGTTCTATTGCTTTCAAAAATGGAAATTTGGAAGAGGCAAAAAACTATTTGCTAAAAACTATTCAATACAATTCTATGGATATTGAGGCGTATAAGCTGCTTACTAAAATATGCCTGAAATCCGGTGAAACAGAAGAAATTCTTGAGATTCTGCACACAAGGCTGCAGGAGGAAGAAAACGGGGATTTGTATTATTGCCTTGCGCGTGTATATAAATACATAGGTGATTCCGAAAAATATTGCGACAATCTGGAACTTGCGCTCAACAATCCGTACACGCTGACTTTTCCTAAAAAAATTGTAAGACAGGAATTAGAATATATAGAAGAAAAACTGGACAGAAAAGAGGAAATAGAACCTCAAACTTCTGTTGAAGAATATTCGCCTGACGAAGATTCGGATTTTGAGGATGAAGAAGATGAGGAGGAAGGCGAAGAAACGGAAGAAGAATTTGATGATTCTGACGAAGATGATAATATTGAAGAAGCAGACGAAGAATACGACGAAGATGATGAAGATTCGGATGATGAAGATTGGAATGAAGATGATTCAGAAGATGACGATTCTGAGGAAGAAGACGAATAGGGTATGTTATCAAAGATTTTTATAAAAAATTATATATTAATTGATGAGCTGGAATTAGAATTAGCAGATGGTTTAAATATAATTACAGGTGAGACAGGTGCCGGAAAAAGTATCCTGATTAATGCAATTGATATTGCCTTCGGCGCAAGAGCAGGAAAAGAAGTTATTAAAGGCGATGCGGAGAAAGCTGTAATTGAGCTTACTCTTCTCAATAAAAAACAGGATGTATCAAAGCTTTTTGACGAAAACGGAATTGATATCTGCGGCGAAGAAATTATTTTATCAAGAGAAATTACCAGAAGCGGTTCGCGCTCAAGGGTTAACGGCTGTCTCGTTAATCAGGATTTTATGAAGTATTTCCGCGAACTCTTTATCGATGTGCACTCCCAGCACCAAACGTATTCTTTTTTGCAGCCAAAATATCATATTATGCTTTTAGATGCTTATGCAAAGAATACCTGCGGTGAAATGCTCGAAAACTACAGGGATGAATATAATACGTATAAAGAGATGATTACAAAGCTTGAGGAGCTTAAAAATTCTGCGGATAAGACTGCCGAACAAATTGATTTCCTGAAATTTCAGGTAAATGAAATTGATGAGGCGCAGATAAAATCATCAACTGAAGATGAAGAATTGAATAACGAACTCGCCGTTCTTGAAAATGTTGAAAAACTTAAAGATTTGACAGGCAGCTCTTACTGGTCAATCTCAGGCGATGACGGTGCAGTTATGGATGCACTTTTGCAGATTAAAATGAACCTCTCAAAAGCTTCCGGCATGGACAGTTCCCTTGAAGATCAGGAAAATCAATTGATTGAAGCGATAGAGATTCTGAAAGATTTATCTTCTTCTCTCAGAGAGTACTCAAGTTCTCTGGATAACGACGAAGAACGCATAAACTCCATTCAGGAACGTCTGTTTTTGCTTGATAAGCTTAAGCGCAAATACGGCGGAACGCTGGAAAACGTTATGACACAGGGAGAAGCTCTGCGCTCCGAACTTGAAGGAATAGAATTTTCAACACAGCATATAGAAGAGCTGGAAGCAAAAATTGTTGAAATGAAGAGTAAGCTTGAACTTCTGGCGGGCGAAATTTCCGAACAGAGGAAAAACTATGCGGAGGTGCTTTCGGGGCTTATTGTTGAAAAGCTTGAAAAACTTGAGCTTCCGAAAGTCAGATTTGAAATTCATTTTGAAAAAGGTGAGCTTTCTCCTAACGGATTTGATAAGGTGGAATTTTTGATTTCCACAAATATCTCGGAAGGCCTGAAACCGCTTGCAAAAGTTGCTTCAGGCGGAGAAATCTCACGTGTTATGCTTGCTGTAAAGACTATTTTTGCTCAGAGCGATAATATAGAAACGGTTATTTTTGATGAAATTGATACTGGAATTTCCGGTAAAACTTCTCAAGCTGTTGCAGATGAAGTCAAAGAGCTTGCAAAATATATGCAAATAATTATGATTACCCATCAGGCAATTATAGCCTCCAAGTCCGACAGGCATTTCTACGTCAAAAAGACTCAGGACGGACGTACAAGTGTCGATATCTCAATACTTGAAGGAGATGCTAAACTCAAAGCAGTAGCAGAGCTCGCAGGCGGAGAAATTACAGACGAGTCGCTTAAGTTTGCCAAAACTCTGATAAGTTAAATATTAGACAAAAAAAATCCTGAATTTAAATTCAGGATTTTTATATTTATTATGATAAGAAAGAACTGTAATTTTGCTGCATTTGCGCTATTGCCATTTCCATCTGATAAAATTTATTTTCCAGCTGGCTTCTGTAAGTTTCAATGCTTGTATTTTTCTTTGTAATTTTTTCTTCCATTTTGTCTATGTTTGAATCAAGAGTAGAAGTTTTAACATCAAAGAAACCGGTTGTTGCGGACAAACTCTGTTCTACAGCGTTTTCCATCATGCTTAAGACGCCATTATCGCCTGTTAGAATAGATTTTACCGACTCAGGATTTTCCTGAAGCGCTTTCATGAATTTCTCAGAATCCAGAGAAAGTTGATAAGTATCTGTAGACAAATTATTTCCGTCAGCAGCAGCGGTTGAAATACCTATATCCGATAACAGTTTAAATACGCCGCCGTTTGATGTATTAGAGCTTGTTGAATAGCTTTTCAGAGTTCTTGCAAGGCTGGTGAGCGAAGTTTCGCCGTGAAGGTCAGCCCCGCTTGCGGTAACTTCTTCAACTTTTGCAATTGCTGCATTGTAAGCTTCAATAAATTCATTAACGGCTGCTTCTAAATCGTCCGTATTTTGTGTAACCTGCAGAGTTGTGTTACCGTCTTCTTCCGTACTTGCACGTTTGAGTGTTAGTGTAATACCTTCAATTCTTGAAATGTCTGAAGTTACTGTATTGGAGGTTGATGTCATGGTTGTGCCGTTAACGGTAAATATAGCATTTTGCCCGAGCTGCTGAGCATCAGTGTACATCTTGGATGAAACAAGATTACCTTCATCATCCCACTCGGAAGTTGTAAATCCCATAACATCGGTGAAGTTGCTTGTACCTGCTTCAATATTGATGTATGAAGCTCCTTCCACTGTAGATGTAATATTTAATTTGCCTGTTGCATCATCCCAGTAAGCATAAGCTTGGGCATCTTCGCTGCTGTTGATTTGAGAAATTAATGAAGACAATGTTGTATTCTCATCAATAGTAAAAGTTGCGTCGCCTATTGTGAAAGTACCGGCTGTAATCTGCTGGTTAAAGCCTGAATCTTCTGCTGTTAATTTAGATGAAACAGAAGCTTTGTATAGTGAATTAGTAGAAGCGTATGATCCGTCTTCCTGTTGGGTCAAACCGATTAATGAAACAAGGTTTGAACTGTCTGTTGTTGCACCGATATTAATTGTATCGGTTCCGTTTTGTGCAGAGAATTTTAAAACACCGCTTTCATCAATTTCGGTCTTAACTCCGAATTCTGCCATACGTGCTTTTAAGTCACCTACAGTGTCTGCACTGTCAATATTAATTGTATGTTTTTCGCCATTAACATATGCAGTTAGTGTTCCTGCGGTAATTCCAAGGTTAGATAACAGTGTTTCGTCATCTGCAACTGCACTGGCAGCTTCTTTAGATGCGGCTTTTGTTGTTGTTGCAAGCTGCTGTACTGTTATATCATAGTTTTGTCTTACGGCGTCGCTGTTTACGGTTGCAGTAAATATATCTTCATTAGAAGAGGTTACACTGTTTTGTGCAAACAGGTCAAATGAACCGCCGAACTTTGCATCGGTAAGTTTTTCTATTGCGGAACGCAGTGTTGAAAACACGCTTCTTGTATCATTCAATGTGGTTTTTTCTGTTTGCAGCTCTTCTAATTCTGTTTTATATTTTTTGACTTCTTCCTGCTTTACGGAGACAAAAGCTTCAACCCATGATGATGTATCTAATCCGGAAACCAGACCGCTAAACGATATTGTCATAATAAAAATCCTTTTTATATTACAATTGAGTATATACTATATATATTATTATAAGACATGCATTTTGTTTTTTCAACCCTATATATATAGGATATTGTTACAAATGTAAACTTTTTTATGTTATAATGATTGAGCTTAGTTAGGAGAGGACTTATTTTATGTATAAATTAAAACCAAGCTGCGAATTAGAAGGAGAATTGTTTAAGAATGTATTTGATAAAACTCCTGATTATATAAAGAATTTAGACTTATTAAACTTTGATAATGATGGCGGATTCACGTTTGTGCTGAAAAAAGAGCATCTTTATCCGCATACGGACTCTAATCCGGAAGGTTTGAATCTTAAGGAATGGTTTGCTAATTATTCTAAAGAGGCAAAAGTTTCTACTGCAGGTATAAGAGGACCGCAGAATATTTTGTATCCTCAGGATACGAGATTTCCAATAAATCTTGTGGGGATAGTGCTTGCGACTCTTGCAAAAGCCCTTGTGGCAAGAGAAAAGTATCCGAATCAGGAGATTATAAAGCTTGCGGGAAGTGAAGTAAGATACAATTCCGCGCTTTATCTTGACGCAATTGCAAGGATTCAGGCTGCTCAGGGAATTAAAACACTATTGCCTGAAGGAAGAAAGACTATTCCTATATGGCTTGCATCTTTTCTTGCTTTTAAATTGGATTTGCTCGGCGGAGAATATATTACATCAAGCCACGGTATTTCAGTAAAAACCGCAACAAAAGACTTAAATTCTCAAGGCAGCCAGTATTTGCCGGAGGAATCTCTTGAGTTTGTGGATAAAATTCAGGAAATTTTTGATACAACGGAACGTGACGGTTCTTATGAAATCAAAATCAGTCCGAAAAATGATCCGTTGATTGATGAAGCTGTTATGACAAAGCTTAATGACGGAATTGATTTGTATGTTGAGTATCTGAAAGCAGGCGTAGCAAACGATTTGGAAGGTGTAAAGAAAATGCATTCCAAACTCTTTATTGAAAGTGTCGGCGGATGCGCATACAGAACTCTGAGCCGCGTGCTTGAAAAACTCGGAATTCAGGATAAATATGTTTGGAATAATACGGAAGAAGACCCGTTTTTCCATTCTATCGGAAAATATGATACTGACCCTAAGGGGAATAAAGTATTTTATGACTATTCGGTAGATGCAACGGTTGTTGCAAAGAGACCGAACGGCGAAAAATTCTTCCCTGTAATTGAGTCTTTGCATTATGAAAAAGTCCTGAAGGATTATCCTCTCGGTACAGTTGTTTTGATTACGGATCCTGATCACGACAGACTTACCGTGTGCCAGATTGAGGCTGCCGGAAGCTCTATGATGCTTGAGGATTACGGAATTTCTTATATTCCGCTGGATGATGACAGAATTTTGACTGTATATAGTGCAAATCAGGCATTTTTGATGCTTATGAACTACAGGGTTAAGCAGTTAAAGGCAAGCGGAAAATATAAAAACCATCCTAGATTTATGATTAAGACAACAGCTTCCGCTCTTTCTTGGGATGAATGGGCTAAAGCACACGGTATAAAGGTGGTTAACGTTCCTGTCGGATTCAAAGAAATTGCAAACATTATGAAAAAAGTTGAACTCCAGATTAAAAATAATCCGGATAAAGAGGTTATGGTTGATGATGTTTTCGGAAACACAATCAATCTCGGAATTCAGCCGCGTTTAATTTTTGGCGGCGAAGAATCCGGCGGTATGATTATGGGTTCTGAAGAACTTATTGAATCTCTTGCCGGAAGAAAAGCAATTGCAATGAGAGAAAAGAGTGCCACAGAGGCAATAATTGTAGCTTCTTCACTCGCTGCAAGACTCGAACATGAAAATAAAACTCTTTCCGAATATCTGGTTGAGATTTTTGATGAAAACAACATTATTGCAAAGTATGACGTAAGAGAAGATATTTCTTATTACAACGAGTCAGAGCCTGATATTGAAAAGTTAAAACAGGCAAAAATAGAGGGTGAAAAGCAGAGGACGAAAAATGACCTTTTCTATTTGTCGCTTGCTATTGCGGTAAAAGAAGGCAAGGCGGATTTAGATGCGGTGAAAAAAGTCCTGAACGGTGCTTTTGCGGAATTGAGTTTTGACAACTTAAAGTCTGTTAAGTTTGTCGGAGACGGAACTTATCTCAAATTTACCGACAAGTATGTAGAAATCCGTCCATCAGGAACAGACGCTAAGACAAAAGCTTACGCAGGCGGCGAAAACCTAGAAGAAATTGAAAAATTCGCAAGAGTTCTGGGAAATTATTCGGGTGAAAGAACCGAGCTTCACAGGGAGCTTATAAGCGATGAATTTTATGAAAATTCAAAAGAAACGGCACTTGAAGATTACCTACAGTTTGTAGAAAAAGATGCAAACAATGAAGCGTTTGTTATTCCTGAATATAAATTTTAGGCGGTTAGTTTGAAACAATACTGGTTTAATTTATCTGATAAAATAAGGTTTTTACTCGTCGGCGGATTTAACGCCGGCGTGTCATACCTTATTTATTCCGCAATTTGCCTGCTTCTGGGCGAGCATTTTTATCAAATTGCACTTGCAGCAGCATGGGCAATCTCTTCGGTTGTTTCTTTTACTACACAGAAATTTCTTGTTTTCAGAGGAAAAGGCAACTGGAAAAAAGAATACCTCAAATGCTGTACAACATGGTTTTTCAGCTATCTGATAAATGCCGGACTTCTGGAATTTATTGTAAAATTTTTGCATATAAACGTTTTTGTAGCACAAATTATTGCAACATTAACAGCCGCAGTTTTTACTTATGTTCTTTTCAAAAAATTTGCATTTAAAGTCAGAGCATAATTATTCTGCATTAAAAAGCCACTTGCGGCGCAGCCGCAGAATAACATTTTTTCTGTGCATATCTTTGATTGCAAAGTTGATATTTTCTCTTAGCCGTTTTGTTGTTTTACCTTTTCTTAGAGCGATTCCGTAAGGTTCCCGTGTATATCTTTTTGGCAGCAGTTTTACGGATTTATCCTCGTATACAAATCTGTTGAGAATCGTATCATCAGAGGTTAAAGCATCGATTTTGCCCTCTTTCAGAGCCTGATATGCGGTTCTGTAATTTCTAAACCCGATAATATTAGCAGTCGGTGCAAGATTAAGCATATTTTTTTCAGCTGTAGTTCCGAAAACAACTCCGACATTTTGTCCTGATAAATCGGCAATAGATTTAATCATACTGTTTGAACGCACCAGAAGTGCCTGTCCTGCAACATCATAAGGAACTGAAAAATCAATAATTTCCTGTCTTTGAGGAGTTATGGTCATCGTTGCTATTACTATATCGACTTCTCCTGTAGATACTTTAAGCATTCTGTTCTCGGGAGTGACGGAATAGAATTCTACAGCATTCGGTGATTTCAGGATGTATTGGGCTATATATCTTGCTAAATCAGCATCGTAACCCTTAACTTCCCAATTTTCGTCAAAAAATCCGAAAGGTTTGGCATCTGTATTTATCCCGACTTTAATCGTGCCACGCTCGAGAATCGAGTCGTACAAATCTTTCTCCTGATACTTTTCAGGCTTAAAGATTACAAAATATATAACGACCAGAAGCAGGAATAATATTGTAAGTATTATTGCAAGTTTTTTCATACGCTAAGTTTAGGCTTCCTTCCGCATGATTTATCCTCATCGCAATAACCCAATCTTTCGCATTTCGGAACAAGATAAGGCTTTAACCACGGCTCAGCTTTTACAAGCTCATCACACATCATCTTAACCATGGTTCTGATTTCGTACTGTGCTCTTGTGCAGAGTCTCAGGTTTGCAAGGTGAATCATTTCTCTGAGGTTTAAGCTTGCAACAATAGAACTTGCCGCTGCGTTCGGAAGGACGGCTCTTGCATCTTCCGCCGGGATACCGGCTTCCGTAAATTCCGTATAAATTTTAGAAACCTCTTCCATAAAGTTAATAAATTTAGCTTTTAATTCTTCGTTCTTTTCAATTGTCGGAGGAATTATATAATCAAACTGTCCTTTTTCCTTAACGTATCTTTGTGATTTTTGGGAAAAAGACATGTGACGGTGTCTTACAAGCTGATGAGTGCAGGCTCTTGAAACATTTGAGATTGCAAAAGTTACCTGAATATGCTCAATAACCGAATAATGTCCCGAAGAAACAACTCTTTCAATAAGCTTAAGCATTTTTTCTTCGTCATCTGTGCTGTTATATATATTAAACGGGCTGTCTGCACTATAGCAGGTTCTTGCTGCCGTATATATCGTCTTTAACATATTTTCCGGCTTAGAAATCAAATGAACAACCGGCTTATTATTATTTTCCATACTCTTCTTTTCCTCTTCCTTTTTAATAATGATAACATAAGATTTCACTTCTGTGAAATTGTTAATCAATTTCTATTATAAAAAAAATGTACGCTTTTCAGGCGTACATTTTTTTGTTTAATTCCAAGAATTTTCAAGAAATTCATTATATTTTTTTTGCATTTCTTCTCTGACATAATCATCAAAGGCCTGCAGCACTTCGTGTATATAAATCATACCAATTTCATCAGGATCAGGGATTTGATTGTTTTTAAAAGAAGAAACAAGATTATTAAATATTTGATTAAATTGTTCTTCCGGCATTAATAGATAACGGTGCTGCAATACTTTTTGTAAATGCGAAGTATATTTGTCTATATATTCTATTGCTTCATTTTTGGTTTTAACAACAGGTATACTTCCTTGCCCTTTGAGCATTTGTAGAATTTGTTTCAATTCTTTTTCTTCTTCCGTAAGGAAATAATCCGCTGTTTCTAAAAGATAACCGTCTTCGTCAATATAAATGCTGTATTCACTTGAATTTGCTGATAATTCAGTAAGTTCGTTGCTATTCTGATTATCTTCATTCTTTTCAAACATGTCAAGATACCATTTATTTTCGTATGGTGTCTCCTTTTTATCAACAAGTGAGACTGAATTATATTGAGCGCCGGTATCTTCCTTGGTCAAGTCCAGCTTGTCTTTGATGTAATTTACAAGATCTTCAATCGTTTCTAAAGGTTCATGAGGTTCATCTATAAGGCTTACGAAATGTTTAATGTCGTTGCCGTATTTTTCTTCTTTTTCTTTGATCTGCAGATCAGCAATTAGTGTTTCAACGGCTTCTGTTATAAATTGATTCAAAAGTTTATCGGCAGTTTCTTCATCATATACAAAACCATATTTTTCAAGCTGCTGTTTCATGTATTCTTTTAATTGCGGCTTCATTTTTTCTAATTCAGCAAATAAAGCGTCCCAGCTTCCGGAGTCAGGACCATTATATGAACTTGTCCTTTTATACGTAAAACTATTTAAAGAATCATTATCTTCAACTTTGTCTTCATTATAAAGATTTTCGGCTTTAACATCTTCGTCAACACCTGCGGCTGCATAATCAAATACAAAATCTGTTTCTTCTGTTTCTTCAGGTTCCTCTGTACCGGAAGGTGCTTCTGTGCCGTCAGATTCTTCAACATCGGAAGGCGCCTCCGTGTCTTCTGTCTCACCGACATTTCCTGCAGCGCCTGTATTTCCAGCTTCGTCAACACCGGTTGCAGGTGTCTCCGGTGCAAAGTATACAATAGTATAATTGCTGCCTTCATAACTATACTTGACAGTATAGCCGTTAGCATTTTCAATTAAAGAGTAAGAAATCCTCTGAGCTTCCAACTCTTTTAACGCATCTTTATCACCCTGTCCCAATCTGTCATTAATAGAATTAATATCAAAATCTGCAGATTCCTCAACTTTTTCTACTTTAAGCGTTGTATTAACTGCAAGTTTGTATGGCATAGCTACGCCATACTCATTTTTCAGAAACCTGTTTTCATTAAAACTTTTTAACATCCAAATCTCCTTTCTGATTATTTATTAAAGTAATAACTTATGTTTTCAGCTTTACAGATAAAATTAACGACATAGAGTTTATTAGATTCACGAATATTCAAAAAACAATCCGGAGCAAGAAAGTAAGAGTTAACATCTCCTTCAATATTCCAGTTTTGTTTAATATAGTCTTTTGCGGAATTAATCGATTTTAATTCGCACATTTTTTCGGCTTTATTAATAATTTCTTCAATCTCTTTACCGTTTTTTTCTTCTGCTTGTGCCAGAATTGAATAAGTATTGTAAGAATTGATATTCATAAGGCTCCTTTCTATTGTGAATATTGTGTTTTAGCATATTACATAACATTTTGTATAAAATGTTATGTAAGTAGACCAAAAGGCGGATTCAGAGTTTCAAAAATCATTTGGAGATTTCAACGTGAAGCCGTTCCAAAATCTACGTGCGTAGCACCATTTTATACAAAATGTTATGTAAAATTTGAAAGGGGATGTAAAATTAAGATTTTTTACTTTTATGTGGGATATCGAGTTTAGGATTGTGGTCGGCTATGTCAGCCAGAAACGTTGATATGAAAGGAATCAGCATATAATATACGCAGCCGACAAGAAGAATCGGTTTTGCAATTTTTATACCTTCAATCTGCTTATCAAGGTTAGGGTCTTTAAGATTTGCATTTTTGAACTTTTCAATAAACTTTTGAGTCGGTTTTACCGTCAATTTATCTAAAATATAACTGCTTATTATGCTTAATCCGGTTGAAATGCCTGCATTGTAAATTAAGGCTTTTTTCCGTTTTTCTTCAATTTTTTCACTGCGGTTAATTTCATGGATAAATGCACCGGTATTAAGCGCATCTGTTGCCGCAACTATGTGCATTGGGAAGTTTGAATCTTTAAATCTGTCAGAAAATTTCTGCATTCCTTTTGTATCGAGAATTTTCCCTATTCCATGTGTAAACTTTTCGCTTCCTTTACCTTTAAAAGTTAAATCCTCCTGCTGCTGTTGCTTTTGAGGTTTTGGTTTGTGAAAAACTTTTTGCATTACAAAAGGCATTCCTGCGCAGGTGAGTACAGCCTTCGGCACGGCAACAATAAGACCCAGCCCTAATTTGAAAAGCTGAGTCGCAAATGTGTAACTTTTTGATTGGTATAATTTTTCGCTTCCGTTTTTTAAAAATTTAATAGTTTCCGGCTTAAGATATTTTTGAGGGTTGTTATCAATTTTGCTGATTGCATTTGTAAATGGTGTCGAAACTCCGAGCGTTAACAAATATCCCGCGCCGCTGGAGGCAATTGATTTGGCGCAGGCTACGATTTTATTTTCTTTATCCGTATGCGGAGCAAGCCAGATTGCGGCAGGACGTGCTCCCGCAGAAAGCAATAGCGTTGCTGTTGCCGCAAATAATGCGCCGTCATCGGCAGCAAACTCCAATCCCTTCTTTAGAGCTTTATTTGTATAGATACTTTTGAATGAGATATCCCTGTTTGAATTTACTTTCATCTATTTTTATTAGATAACATAAATATGAAAATTATTAAATATATAAATTTAAAGTTTTCAGAAGCTTTATTTCTTGCGCTTATTTATCTTTTGCTTATTGTTAATTTTCTGGTTTTTAAAGATGATCCGGCGGCAGTTTGTTCGGCGTTTTTCGGAATAACTTACACATTTATGGCTGGAAAAGGCAATCCTGTTTGTTATATATTTGGACTTTCCGGCTCGGGATTTTACGGATATCTCGCATTTCATAATGCTTTGTGGGGAAACCTGATTCTATATCTCGGGTACTACATTCCTATGCAGATTCTGGGATTTTTCAGATGGAATAAACATTTAAAGAAGGGTAAAAGTGAGATTGTAAAAATTTCTCTGTCAAATAAAGACAGGGTAATTCTTTTTTGTATAACTGCGGTAATAAGCGTTGCAGCAATTATAATTCTTTATTTAACTAATGACAAAAATCCCGTCATAGACGGGATTACTACAGTTTTTTCAATTGCCGGAATGTATTTGACAGTTCGCCGCGCAATCGAACAGTGGGTTGTTTGGATGGTTGTAAACGGACTTTCTGCTTTAATGTGGATTCTTATAGCACTCAGCGGTGAGAAAGTCTATTCTACAGTTATTATGTGGAGCGTTTATTTTATCCTTGCGATATATTTTTATATTAATTGGCGGCGTGAGATTTTAAATACTCAAGAACCTCGTCAACGTGACCTTTAACCTTGACTTTTCTCCACTCTTTTTCAATATTTCCTTCTTTATCAAGAACAAAAGTTGAACGTTCAATTCCCATATATTTTCTGCCGTACATTGATTTTTCTTTCCAGACTCCGAATTGTTCTGAGAGAGTATGTTCAGGATCTGAAAGAAGGATGAAATTAAGATCGTGATTTTCTTTAAACTTTTTGTGGCTTTTAATACTGTCAGGACTTACACCTATAACCGCTGCGGAAGAAATAAGCCGGTTGATGTTATCTCTAAAGTCGCATGCTTCCTGTGTGCAACCTGATGTATTATCTTTCGGGTAAAAATAAAGTACTACTCTTTCGCCTTTAAAACCGGAAAGTTCGTATTCTCTTTCTTCGCCTTCGGCACTCAAGCCCTGAAGTTTTATTTCTGACATAAGACCCTCCTTTTTTCTCAATTTAGCATAATTGCATAAAAACTGCCAGTCAGCAAGCCGGTTAAGCCAATGTATCGAAACTTTTGACTCCCCCATTTACCCTTTGAGTTTT
Source organism: Candidatus Gastranaerophilales bacterium (assembly GCA_944322845.1). Classification (GTDB taxonomy): domain Bacteria; phylum Cyanobacteriota; class Vampirovibrionia; order Gastranaerophilales; family Gastranaerophilaceae; genus CAG-196. The sequence goes on along the minus strand of CALUQE010000004.1, from coordinate 1,998 downwards.
TCATTTATAATAATTATTGAGGCTAGACGAAATGATTAACGATTTGACAAAGGGAGCACCGTTAAAAATAATGCTGCTGTTTTCAATTCCGCTTTTAATCGGAAATATATTCCAGCAGTTCTATAATATTGCGGATATAATTATTGTCGGAAGAACTCTCGGAATGGATGCGCTTGCGGCAGTCGGAGCCGTAGCTCCTTTGTTTTTCCTGATTATGTTTATAATTGTCGGGATGACAAACGGATTTGCGGTTATAACAGGGCAAAAATTCGGCGCAAAAGATTATGACGGCGTAAGGCGTTCCGTTACAATGTCAACAATTTTGAGTTTTGGGCTTACGCTTGTATTTACTGTTATTTGCGCTGCCGCAATGCCTGTAATTTTGCATCTTATGAATGTTCCGCAGGAGATTTATAAAGATGCATATTATTACATTCAGATTGTTATTGCGGGTCTTGTTATTGCAAATTTTTATAATTTGCTTGCAAGTGTTATAAGAGCTCTCGGTGACAGTATGACACCGCTTTATTGTTTGATTATAGCTTCGGTTTTAAATATTTTTCTTGCACTTTTATTTATACTTGAATTTCACTGGGGCGTGCCGGGCTCTGCCTGTGCTCTGGTTCTTTCGCAGGCGTTTTCGGCTTTGCTTTGTGTATGGTATGTCAAAAAACATTTCCCGATTTTGCATTTTAAAAAACAAGATTGGATTTTTGACTGGAAGAAAGATTATAAATTTGCTCTTGAGCATATAAAAGTCGGGCTTCCTATGGCGGCACAGTTTGCAATACTGGGAACAAGTATCCTTATTATACAGAGTGTATGCAATTCTTTCGGGCCGGAAGTAATTGCGGCTTTTACCGCAGCATTAAGAATAGAGCAGATTGCAACTCTTCCTATGATTTCGTTCGGAGTGGCACTGGCTTCTTTTGTTGCACAGAATTTCGGTGCGGGTAATTTTTCAAGAATCAGGTTTGGGGTTAAAAGAGCTTCTCTTATAAATGTCGGATTGAGTATTGTTATGGCTGTTATTATGCACTTCTGGGGCGGACATTTTGTAAGGATTTTTGTCGGATACAAAAACGAAGATATAGTTGAAATTGCTCATTCATATTTGTTTATAAGTTCATTGTTTTATTTCTTCCTTGCACAGATTTTTATTTACAGAAACGCTTTGCAGGGATTGGGAAGGGCTGTCATTCCGATGCTTGCTTCTGCCGGAGAACTTCTTATGCGGGCGTTTGCGGCCGTATATCTTGCTGCAAGAATCGGTTACTTTGGAGTCTTTTATGCCGGTCCGATTGCATGGCTTGCGGCTTCGCTCGTTCTGGCAATCGGATATTATTCAACAATTAAACAATTTATCCTGAAAACACAGCAAAAACTTCGGGCAAAAAAATGTAAACAAATTTAAACAAATAGCCTTGACACCCGCTTCGGGCTTGTGGTACATGTATATAATGTAAATAGTATTAGATGGGTTAATCGTATCTAAACGGGCAGGCCGGAATTAAATGGGAAAAGGCAGTAAGCCTTGTACCAGAAGCCGATACTCCCTACGATTCCCGAAAAAGAAAGGAAGTACAATGTACGCAATAGTCGAAACAGGTGGTAAACAATACCAGGTTGAAGAAGGACGTTACGTTGACGTCGAATTATTAGGCGAAGAAAAAGACGCTAAAGTTGTTTTTGATAAAGTCGTTATGATTGTAAACGGTAAAAAATCAAAAGTAGGCCAGCCTTATGTTGCTAATGCTAAGGTTGAAGGCACTGTTATTAAAACTGACAGAGCTAAAAAGATTATCGTTTTCAAACAGAGACCTAAAAAAGGCTACAGAAAGAAACAAGGTCACAGACAAGGCTTTGCAAGAGTTATGATTAACAAAATCAGAACAACTGCTTCTAAAGCTAAAGCTGAAGGAACAGAAGCTGCTGAATAGTTTTTATTCAATGCAGCCGGCCGGTAGCAAGGTCAGCAGAGGGTGATAGCGAAGATAA
>CALUQE010000003.1 GCA_944322845.1 Candidatus Gastranaerophilales bacterium | reverse complement strand
GCTCTTGTCGGTTACGAAATTATGCTTGAAGAAAACACCCAATGTATTGCAAGTGCCCTAAGAAACGCAATAATAAATCTTGATATGATACCGAAAATTGTTTATCAGGATAACGGCAGAGCTTTCAGAGCAAAATACTTCACAGATGATAAAGGTTTTGGCGAATTAGGATTCTACGGACTTTACGCAAAACTCGGGATTGAAACCGTATTTGCAAGACCGTATAACGCAAGATCGAAAGTTATTGAGAGGTTCTTCAAAGAATTTCAAGAAGGATTTGAAAAACTAATGCCAAGCTACGTCGGCTCATCAATCATCAATAAGCCAGCTTATTTGAAAAGAAATGAAAAAATTCATAAAACCTTGCACAAAGATTATGTCCCAACTATAGAAGAAACAATCAAAATGATTGATATGTGGCTTAAGTTCAAGAATTCTCAGCCCTGCACAAATGCACCGAATATGACAATCGCAGAGGTTTTGGAAAGTCGCAAGAAACAGAATATTGATATAAACATGCTTGACGATTTGATGCTGGCAACAGAGGTCAAAACAATTCAGCGAAACGGCATAAGGTTCTTGAACTGCGACTATTTTGACGAAAGATTATACGGACTAAGAGGAAAAGTTTTAGTAAAATACAACCTATTTGATCTAACAAGCGTTAAGGTCTTTACCCCCAAGGGCGAATTCTTATGCACAGCAGAGCGGGTAACCGAAACCCACCCGATGGCGAAGCTTTTAGGTACGGTTGAGGATTTAGAGGATTACAAACAGAAAATACAAAAGCAGCAAAAGCTCAGACGAAAAACTATTAATTCAGTAAAGCAATATTTAAGTAATGAAGAAGTTAAATTTATCGAGCAGAAAATGGATGAACCCCAAAAAGTTGAATTCAAACCGCATTCAAATAGCCTTCAAACCCTGTTCAAAAACAATTCAGAAAAATACGAATATTTGATAAAAAATGCCCCTGATAATCCTTGGATAAGTGAATTTAAAAAGACAAAGGAGTATGAATTGCTTTATGCGTAAAATCTTTGTGAAAACAAATAACGTCAGAAATTTTATCGGACTTGTAGAAAATTTGCAAAACAAACCAAAAAACATTGCTAAAATGGGACTTGTGTATGGCGAACCGGGGCTTGGAAAATCACAGACGGCTTTGTGGCTTGCGTGCAAATATGACGGGATTTATTTAAGAGCAACGAACTTGATGACAGGTCGGTGGCTGTTAGAAGAGTTAGTAAAAGAATTAAATCAAATCCCAAGATATTTAACTTCCGATAATTTCAATTTAGTGGTTAAAAAGCTGAAACAAAATCCGCAGGTGATTTTTATTGATGAGATTGATTACCTGATGAATAATTACAAAACAATCGAAACATTGCGGGATATTCATGATGAAACCGACTGTCCGATAATCTTTATTGGTATGGGGTTGGCACATAGAAAACTTGAAAGATACAAGCACCTTTATGACCGGTTTTCAGAAATTTTAAAATTTGAAACCTTTGGGGTAAATGATATAGGACAAATTATAAGTCAACTATCTGAAATTACATTTACCCCCGATGCTATTGAATATATCCATTCAAAATACAACAGATTCAGGCAGATTGTTCAGTTGATAAATCAAATGGAAAATTTTGCAAAAGATAATAATTTAACCGAGATTACGAAAGAAATAGCGGAGCAGGTACTATGAATATTGAGAAATTAGCAAAACACCTAAAAGAATTTACCATTGATGAAATAGAAATGATTTCAGAATGTAATTGTAAAACAGAACTCAAACACCTTTTGAACGAGGGTAAAATAGTCTTTGAACAAGGTTTGTATAAATATGTAGAAGTTTTTAAAGAGAAAACTTTTGAATTGTATCCCAAACCATTATTAAAAATAAATAGTAAGGTTTTATTTCAAGATATTGCCTTGAATTATATTGCAAATAAAAAGTTAACCAAAGATACTCTTAAGGGTTACAAATCACAGTTAAAATATAATATTCTGCCATATTTTGGAGAGATTCAAATTACTAAAATCACGTATGAAATGATTGTTGATTTTATGCAGAAAATGAAAGAAAGATATAAACCCAAAACAGCGAGCAATGGTGTAACATTACTTGGAAGTATTTTAAAGTATGCATTTGAACAAGGATTCATTAAGCATAACCCTTACTATGGTGTTAAAAATTCAATGTGCAGATAGGAGTTATCATGACTAAAATGAAATATTATAAACAAGCGGAAACTATGTATATTGAGGGGAATATACCAATTAATGTTATTTCTCAAAATCTTAATATCTCCAGAAGAACTTTGTTTTACTGGAAAAAGAAATACGAGTGGGATAAAAAATGCTATGAGAAAAAACATAATCAGGAAATTCTTAATCAGGAATTGTTAGAATTTACTGAAAAGTTTCTGAAGAAACTTTCAAAAGATATAGATAACCATATACCATCTTCAAAAGCAGAGGTTTATTCCTTTTTGAATATTTTGAAGAATTTGCCGTAGGTTAAACAATACGAGATTTCTAAAACTAAACAAAAGCTGCTGAAAGCAAAAGATTTATTTACTCCGGAATATATAAGACATATTGAAAAAATATTTTAGGAATGGAATAACCTTATGACCATATTTGTCATAACCATGGTTTATTATACACATGTAAGCCATAAAGGAGGCTAAAATATGGATGAAATAAAATTACAAATTAAAGGCAAAGAACAAGATACCTACGCAATTCATTATTCTTGCGACGGCTTTTATAACGGAGGAGCTTATGCACCTGCAATATGCTCTATTGCAGTGGTTAATTATACAACAAGAGAGTTGCACACTTTTGCTCTGAATAATTACCTTGTACAGGGTAAATCTCTGATAGAAAGTGAGCAGCTGATGCTTAAAGATTTTGTGGGTTTTTATCAAAATTTAAATAATCCGATTTTTGTTCACTGGAATATGGACGGACTGGAATATGGATTTAATGCAATTCGTGCCCGTGCAGAAAACTTTGGCATGTATGATTTTGATCTAACTAAAATAAAAGATTACAATTTAAGCACTGTTTTTCACACAAATCTTATGACCAGTCTGGAACAAAATAATTGCAAATGTATTACTGTCCTAAACGGTAAAGATGAAGCAATTTGTTTTAACAAGCGAGCATTTGAAATTGTCAAAATGTCTACAGATGGTAAAGCTATTGGATTATCTGACTTATTTGAAAAATATCTTTCAAATGATTTAGCAGACGATGATGAAGACTATATATATTAGTAATTATCCAAATTTTCTTTCAAATATTTTCGATATTCATCTTGCAATGATTTTGGCGCAATTATTTTACATCCGCCTCCCCACTTGAATACATGCCAGATAATTTCTTTACTTCCGCTTGCTTTAAAGTTTATGGTATAAGTCCCGTCATTGTTCCATTTGCCGGATTGTGTGGGGTGAAAATTGAACTGACTTGCCTCTTGTGCTAATTCTTGCGAAAACAAAAGTTCTACTTCTAAAATTTCACCGTGGTAAACTCCAAATGATAAGTTTGTATATTCTTGCAAATCAAAATTACCCTTATCAAAGGTTTTGTCCGTAAGTTTCAAATTCTCAAACTTATGCAATAAATAGTTGTATATCCCGTCACCTTTTGCTTTTTCTCTTGCAACAAGATAAATTTTCTCACCATAAATCATTCCTAAAGGCTCAATCAACCTCTCTTTATTGTGGTAAATTCCTGTAACCATTTTTGAGTGCTGAACGGCTTCCCGAATAACCTCTAATGCTTCAAGACTAATTTTGTACTGAGGCATTTGACGAACGGCATAACCCTCTGTCTGCATATAAAGTTCAATATTGTTTTCTAATGGCAGAGAATGTTTTTTGTTCAGGGATTTTAGTTTTTCGATGGTTTTACCCAGCTCCTCTTTCATTTCTTTATTGGTTGTCCGTCTTTGAAGCTGTTCAATATTTGCAATTTCTTTCGGTGTAAATGAAATAAGGTTTGAAATAGAATAATTAATAAACCCCCAGTGTTTTTGGGTGTCATCGGTTTCTATTTCATCTATGGAAGGAAAAATACAGGTTAAACTGTCGCGCATTCGCTCTGCGGTTCTGCGTGAAACATTATACCTTTCGGCAATTTCTGTTACAGTTACCCCCTGAATTTTTGATGACATAAAAATCGCAAGGTCTAAAATATCTGAAATTCGTGAATATCTTGGTTTATCTGACATAAATTTCTCCTTCTTTAAAATTATTATATACCAATATGACCATTTTTGTCGCAATGTAAAATTAAAATATAATTGAGGTGATAATATGACAAAAATTATAGATATGAAAAAATATCAAAAACGTGAAAAAATTGATAGAATTTTATTATATTGTGTTGATAACAAAATGGAAACTCGCTATATTACTGCGGAATTTTGTGAGAAAAATGAGCTGTTAATTAAGCTGGTTCACTATAACAATATTGATTCTTACGACAGATTAGATTACCTTTATATCTTTTCAAAAAAAGAAAGTAATAAATTAGTAAAATTTTTTGCCGAAAATAAATCAGATTTTTTATATGAACTTAAAGCCAAATTCAATACAGCGAGTGCTTGTAGTGATTTAATACACTTTGCTGATATTCACAACATAAAATATAAATTTGATGACCTCTCTGACAATATATATTCATCCTTTTTGGAATTAGATGACATTTTTTTACCCGATAATAAACTTTATTATAGTAAAGATAACTTATTTATTCCAAATTTGTACATACCGCCAAGAAACGGTGTCACAAAAATTTATACACCCGAAGGCTATTTGTATTTAGAAATATCTTACAAGAATGGTTTAAAGGATGGTATGACAAAATGTTACTTTGAAAATACTAAAATAGTTGATTGGAAACAAAATTATACAAAAAATAAACTAAACGGAATTTCTAGAAGTTATTTCAAAAATGGAAACTTAAGAGTAACAGAAACATTTGTTAATGGCGTAAAAGAAGGCATAGAAGAAACATATAATCAAGAAGGGTTTTTAGAATATTCCGAGATGTTTAAAAATAATGCAAAAAACGGGAAATCCATTAAATTTTACCCTAATGGACAAATTGAAAAGGAAGCATATTTTAAAAACGGGAAACAAGATGGAGAAACCAAATGGTATTATGATACCGGAGAATTAAAACTTGTTGCATATTGGAAAAATGATAAGTGTGATGGAGAAAGAATTACTTATCATAAAAACGGACAAATTAAAGCCATTTCTACATATAAAAATGGTTCATGCATATCTGATGAATACCAATATTATGAAGATGGTACATTAGAAGCCATAATTCCTGCAAGAGATACCGGCATTGAATTAGTTTATTATCCAAACGGAAAACTAAAAAGTGAAAGAAAATACAATAAAGGTAAAAAATGTGGCAATGGCAAATATTACTACGATAATGGGAAAATAGAAGCGGATTACAATTATAAAAATGACAAGAGACATGGAATATGTAAAGAATATCACTATAATGGAAAAATTCGTTCTGAATGTGAATATAAAAATGGGAAAAAACATGGAATAGAAAAACGATATTATAATAACGGTCAATTAAGTTATGAACAACATTACAAAAACGGTTTGCGCGACAGCTGGTCTATAAGTTATGAAGAAAAAAATGGTGAAATACAATATAAAATATTTTTCAGTAAAGGAAAAGTTGTAGATTTTTATGGTATTGATGGTATTACCGGAGTAAAAGGTCTGAAAATTGAGTAAAGAAAGGATAAAAATTATGGATAAAGATATGCCAATAAACGCAATTAATATAAGGAAAATTTCCCGTGGAGAAAGCTATTTTGACGGAGAACACTTTGAAGGACACGGTGATAAATGGGTTGCACTTTGGGGCAATACCGAAAAATTTACAGTAGAAAACATGAAGAAATGCATCACCTCCGGCGATATTATTTTTAAACAAGAAAACATATTAAATAAAAAATTTGCAGGAATAGTCTATCCAAAAAATGAATTATTATCTGTGTTAAGTTTGATAGAATTAAAAGAAACTTGCAATGAATATACTTCCGCATATCCTTTATTAATAGGAATTAATAACGAGGTAAAACTTAAGGAAGACTATTGCTGGCAAAATGGAGGAGAAGGTGAATTCGCAGTCGAAGCAGGAGATGATAAAGTTATAAATTTCTTTGATCCGTTTTATGCGATCGATAAAGCCAATTTTAAAACAGATAAGACCCAAACAATATCACTTGCCGGACTTGCATATAGTTTAGATAAACTGAAAGAACAAGAATTTGTTATTGATAAAGGCGAGTTCTATAATGTTTCCAGAGATGAGTTCTTAAAAGAGAATCCGGATAAAACTGAGCAAGATTTTGAACCGCCGGTTGTAAAACTTGAGGCAGAACATTTCAGGATGCTTATACCTAAACAATATGCCTGTGAATATGAAATAGCAACTCAAATTGAAAATATAAAATATTTTAAAATACTTGGTGAAGAAATTGCCCAATTAAAAGTAAATCTTGAACATTCTGATAATGAAGAATCTTTATATTGCTTTATATATGCATCAAAACATGTTCTAGGCAAATACAAACCTCAAGTAGGAGATGGGATAAATGCCATTGTTTGGTTGAGTGGATTTTTTAACTAAGGAGTTGGTTATGACGAGATTGACACAATCGTATATTGATAAAATACAAAATTTATTACAACAAATAGAAAAAGACAAAGATATAAAAATTATCTTTGCAATTGAAAACGGAAGCCGTTCCTGGGGTATGGCAAGCAAAGACAGTGATTATGATGTCCGTTTTGTATTCTATCGTTCGGTAAAAAATTATATTTCACTAAGTCAGGAAAAAGATGTTATAACTGCTGCTTACGATAAAGATTTGCAGCCTTGTAATGTTCAAGGTTCTTTAATTGATATTAGTGGATTTGACATATTTAAATATTTGAAACTATTGTTAACCTCAAATCCGACAACTATTGAATGGCTTTGTTCTCCGATAGTTTATTATGGTAATAACAACTTGCCGCTTCGAGAGTATATGAGAAATAACTTTAATCAGGAAAGATTATTTAAACATTACTTCTCTTTATTCAGAAACAACTATCGGGAATTTATTCAACAGGCTAAGGCAATAACATATAAAAAATATCTTTATTCTATGCGTGGACTTTTGAATGCAAAGTATGTATATGAGTTTGATAGAATTCCACCTCTTGATTTAAGACAGACAGTAAAGGAACTTGAAAATATTGTTCCGGTAGAAGTTTATAAAAGAATTCAAGAAGTAATAGAAATAAAATCACAGGGGTTAGAACGTGATGTAATTTTGCGAATACCTGAATTTGATGAGTTTTTTAACGTTGAGCTGCAAAATGAATACAGTAATTTCAACTCAAGAAAGCCAGATGTAGAAGTTTTTAATAACTTTTTACGAAAGCAAATCATACATCCATATTTGACATAGTACTTTGATAATATATTAATATCTGATACGGTAATCTCCCTACCAAGCCAACTGGCGACAGAGGGGTGATGGAGCCCTCATAATCAGGCAAGCCGGTTGTTGTAGCCCGTAGATGCCAGACGGGCGGTGGGCAATGCATTATGTATCCCTCAAGAGCAGGGTGGCGTCTGTTCCTCAACCGGTTTATATATTACTTAATTAACAGGCAAGTCAGCATGATGTGCATGGCTAAATCACCAAGAGTAAGCTTAAGGGGGCTTGTCTCTGGCAGATGCCGGAAACCAAAGAGAGCAGTTGGATTGATCATCTGAGTATCTCTTTCCCGGATTACTATAGCAGTGCTTAAATTCATGCCTACTGTCGCAGATACTGGTTCTTACATTTCATAATATGTTATAATATTCTCCGACCATTTGTTTAACTGCTAAAACACTTTAATATTAATCATACTTTTCCTTACGACCTCCTTTTATGTGTCTTATTTATCACTCAAAATCTTAAAATAATCAAATATACTTCATAAAACTTAATAAAAAGTCATGAGTCAAAAACCTTTCTGTGGAAGCATTTTTAATAGAAAATAACCGAATAAACTGTGAGTATATAAGTTTACTACAATAAATATTCTTGACATGGTTGGTTTGATATGGTATGTTGTGAGTATAATAAGTTATGACTATAATTTTTAGGAGTGTGGCATGACCATTTACTTTAGAAATATATCTAAAATTATAACGGGGCACGTTTTTAGAAGCAAGATTCCCTATAATACAGAAGGGAATTTAAACTTACTAAATATGGATGCTATTTCTACTGCTGGTATAGTCCGTATTTCAGAAGAGGATGTAAAAAAAATACAGCTAAATGACGTAAAACCGGAAGAAATTATCATTCCGGGGGATATTTTATTTAAAGCAAAAGGGCTTAAGAATACTGCTGTTCTAATCGATAGTATTCCTCCAGATACAACCGTTACAGCTTCGTGTCACATTATAAGAGTTACTGATAAAAATTTTTTACCGGAATATGTCTGCTCTTGGCTAAATAGTGCAATAGCAAAAAGACATTTTTCAAAAGGGGCAGGCCAAGCAACAGGCGTTACTATTGCAAATGTCAGCAAAGCTACGCTTGAATCGTTAGAGATTCCATTGATACCACTAAAAAAGCAAAAACTCATTTCTAATATAGAAGAGTGTGCAAAACAAGAAATGGCTCTCTCTATAGAAATTGCAGATAACAAAAATTTATTATATCGTGCAATTATCGAAAAAGAATTACAAAAATATTAGGAGATAAACTATGGCAGTAATCAATCAGGATGAAATAAATAATATTGTATGGAAAGCATGCGATACCTTTAGAGGTGTTGTTGACCCTTCAGAATATAAAAACTACATTTTAGTATTCTTGTTTATTAAATATATCAGTGATGTGTGGAAAGATAAGTATGAAGAATTAAAAAAAGAGTTTGGCAATAATGAAGAAAGAATTCAACGTCGCTTGGAAAGAGAACGTTTTAAATTAGATGAAACTTGTACTTATGATTATTTATATGCTCACAGAAATGATAATCAAATAGGACAACTTATAAATCAGGCATTAGAAAAAATTGAAGAAGACAATAAAGTTAAGCTAGAAGGAGTTTTTAGAAATATTGACTTTAATTCTGACATGCAACTCGGAGAGACAAAGGAAAGAAATGTCCGACTTAAAAATTTGATAGAAGATTTTTCAAATCCGATGCTGGATTTAAGACCGTCTAAGGTTGGTAATGCTGATATTATCGGGAATGTTTATGAATACTTGATTGCTAAATTTGCGGCAGGAGCTGGCAAAAAGGGTGGAGAGTTTTATACACCGGCAGAGGTTTCAATCTTATTATCAAAACTGGTAGAGCCCAAAGCCGGTGATAGGATTTGTGACCCGGCATGCGGTTCAGGTTCATTGCTGATTAAAGCAGCAAATGAAGTCGGCTCAGATAATTATTCTTTATATGGACAGGAAAGTAATGGCAGTACCTGGGCATTATGTAAAATGAATATGTTTTTGCACAGTAAGGATAATGCTCGAATTGAGTGGGGTGATACATTAAATAATCCCAAACTAATTGAAGGCGATACAACGATGAAATTTGATATTGTTGTTGCAAACCCACCATTTTCACTTGATAAATGGGGTGCAGAAAATGCATCTTCTGATAAATTCAATCGTTTTTGGCGCGGCGTTCCTCCAAAAAACAGAGGTGACTATGCATTTATTTCACATATGATTGAAGCAGCTGTCGCTGATGGGGGAAAAGTCGGAGTTGTTGTCCCTCATGGCGTATTATTTAGAGAAGGTTCCGAAGGAAAAATAAGGCGACATTTTATAGAGCAAGACAACTGTCTGGATGCCGTTATCGGACTTCCGCAAAATTTATTTTTTGGCACCGGCATTCCTGCGGCAATATTGATTTTTAAGAAGAATAGGACAGCAAAAGATATTTTGTTTATAGATGCAAGCAGAGAATATGCGTCAGGCAAAAATCAAAATATTTTAAGAAAATGCGACATTGAAAAGATTGTTGATACCTATAAAAAACGTTCAACAATAGATAAATATTCTTATGTTGCTACCTTAGATGAAGTTAAGGAGAATGAATACAATTTAAATATTCCTCGCTATGTTGATACTTTTGAAGAAGAAGCGGAAATTGATATTCAAGCTACTCAAAAAGAAATTGAAAATCTGGAAAAACAATTAGCTGACGTCCAATCTAAGATGAAAGGATACTTACAGGAGCTTGGAATAAATGGATAAAGATAACGAAAAAAAATTACCGGAAGAAAAGAAAAATAATCTTATTAACGCTGAAAATTCACTTGGCGAATTCTTAATTTATACCACTCCGGATGGTGAAAAACAGATTCAAGTTAGATTAATAGATGAAACAGTATGGCTTTCGCAAAAATTAATGGCGGAACTTTTTCAAAAAGATGTTAGAACTATTAACGAACATATACTTAACGTATTTGTCGAAAATGAGTTGCCGCAAGACTTTTCAACTATCCGGAATTTCCGGATAGTTCAAAACGAGGGTGGGCGCGAGGTTTCCCGCGAAATATCTTTTTACAGCCTGGATGTGATTATCTCTGTCGGATACAGAGTAAAATCATTAAGAGGTACTCAATTCAGACAATGGGCAACTCAAAGAATCAAAGAATATTTGATTAAAGGTTTTGCAATTAATACAGAATATTTGAAAAATCCTGAAGGCAAGGATTATTTTGAAGAACTGTTAAAAGAAATCCGCGAAATTCGTGCGAGTGAAAAACGCTTTTATGCAAAGATTAAAGATATTTATACAACAAGTGTTGATTACGATAAAACAGCGGACGTTACACGAGATTTCTTTGCAATGGTTCAGAATAAAATGCTTTGGGCAGTGACTGGACAAACAGCAGCAGAAATTATACATTCCAGGGCAAATGCTGATGAAATCAATATGGGCTTAACAACATGGAACGGTAAAAAATTACTTGCTCCGGATGTAGTTATTGCTAAAAATTATCTAAAAAAAGACGAGATGGAAAAGCTTGACCGATTGACAGTTATGTATCTTGATTATGCAGAATTACAAGCAGAACGCAGAATCCCTATGGCAATGGTTGATTGGGCAAAAAAACTTGATGGACTATTAAGTCTTAATGAAATGGAAATATTGACTCACAAAGGTAAAATTTCTAAGGAATTAGCGGAAAAGAAAGCGAAAGCTGAATATCATAAATATGATGAAAAACGCAGACAGCAAGAAATCATAGACTCGGATATTGAGTTTGCAAAAGAAATTGAAGAAATTAAAAGAATATCAAAAAATAAGGAGTAAAAATGCAAAACACAACAGAATTATCACCAGAACAAAAAGAAAATTTTGCTAATGAATTATTAATATATATGAAAAATGAACTTGAAAAGAAAGGTTCAACAATTAAAACTTGTTCTTTTGATTTCCATTTGACAAGGGTTGAAAAATATTTCGGAGATGTTCAAGATGAAACTATACCTGAAGGTGAAGATTTAACTAACTTTAAAAAAAACAATAAAATAACGGATGATGAATTTACGACTGTTATTAGATATTGTATGACACATGAATTTATTAAACGATTCTGTTGTGGTCATGAAGAATTTGATTCTCTGCAATTAACAGATGAAGGCTTTGCAAGAGCGGTTTCTGTTGAACGAGCAAAATACAAACCAGCGGTAGGTGATTCTACAAATATTACTTTTAATGGACCTGTAACCACAACAAATTTACAAGCAGGTAACAATAATACGCAAAATATAAACAATATATTTTATTATTTAATTGATGAAATTAAAAAATCGGATGCATCTGAAGAAGAAAAAAAGAATGCATTAACTAAATTGAAAGAATTTATTAGCAATCCTGTAGTTAGCGGAATTACATCTGGTTGTGCTGTTGAAATTATTAAATTTTTATCAGGAATGGGGATATAAATGTTGGAAGAACGTACTTATAAAGTAAACTTAAAATGTGTATTTTGCAAGGCAAAAACATTTCAACTTCCTTATGAAGGTTATAAACCAGTATCGGGAGATATGATAAGATGTGCAAATTGTGGTCACTCTAATGACTATACATTTATAAGACGTATTGCAATAAATAAAATAGTTGCAAAAATTGAAAAAGATTTTACCAATGAAATAAAATCAATGTTTAAGAAAGCAGGGTTTAAAGTTAAATGAATATATTACACTTTTTACAACAGAATGCTGAATGGATGTGTGCAATAGCGGTTACAGCTTTTGCCGGAGTTCAATGCTGGCTAAGTTATCAACAAAACCTGCAAAATATACGCCTAAAACGATTGGAGTTAGCTAATCGTCTTGATGAAGTTACTGCAAAATTTTTAGGTGAGATAGAAGAAGCTAAAGTTATAAGACAGTGGTTGTTCGCTAATTCCAGTAACTTTGCCTTTCTTTTAAATAATAAAGATTTAGAAAAATATAAAAAAATGTGTGGTTTTATTTTAAATTATATCGAGAATCCTGCACAAACAAGAGAAGGAAAATTATCTGCAATAAAGGAGTTTTTGAATATTTTATCAGAATTAGATGCCGTTTTGGGTAATGCAAATTATGGAATAGTAAAAAACAATGCAGAATTTGCTCCTGTAAAAAAGGAGGTGCAATAGTATGCCAATGTATATTGACGTAAAGAAAGATTTCTCTTTGTATAACAGATTTTATGAAGCAGTAAAAATTCTTGCCACAGAAACAGGCAGTCTTAATGATAGATTATTTAAAGCATATTGGAGCTTTTTGTTTGCAATTGGTAGTAGTAATTTTCAAGAAAAAGAATTACAAGAAAAATTAAAATATGTAGAAAATATTTTCCATAATGAACAAAAATGTACATATTATAAATATTTTGAGGGTGGGAAACTTCACTGTCACTGGAAAGAAAGTGTTCATATGGCAGAATATATTTTCCAAATTTATGACTATATAATTGAATCAAGGTATGAAAATGACAGATAAAAACGCAAATAAAATCGGATATAAAAAAACAAAACTAGGCTGGATTCCTGAAGATTGGAAAATTGTCAGGTTAGAGAATTGTTTTACATTAACAAGTGGAATAACAAAGCCACAAGCTGTTTCTTTATTTAAAGATATTACATATAAATATCCAATATATGGCGGTAATGGAATTATTGGTTATACTGATGTTTTATTTCTAAAAAATGATACTATTTTAATAGGTAGAGTAGGGGAAAAATGTGGTTGCGTATATTTGATATCTAATTCAGATGGCTATTGGGTAACAGATAATGCTCTATTTATAAATTCGCTTAAAATTAATTTTAATTTTAATTTTATGTATTATCAATTATTAAAACAAAATCTAAATAAGTTAAGGAGTAAGAGTGGTCAACCTCTTATTTCACAAAAACCTATATATGAAACAATGATAACTTTTCCTCCAATTATTGAGCAAGAAAAGATAGCGGAAGTATTATCTTGTTGGGATGATGGGATAGAAGTTTTAGAAAAACTGTTAGAAAAAAAACAGCTGCACAAAAAAGCCTTGATGCAAGGTTTACTATCAGGTAAAATCCCATTGAAAAATTCTAAAAAAAATAACAGTTATAAAAAAACAATTCTTGGAGAAATTCCGAGTAATTGGACTGTTGTAAAACTTAAAAATATATTTACTAGATTAGAAGAAAAAAATTCTAAAAAAAACATGCTCCCTGTATTGACGAATTCCGCAACTCAAGGAGTCATATACCAAAATGAATATTTCGACCGCAGTATTGTATCGGAAACAAATACAAATAATTATTACATAGTTTATCCAAATGCTTTTATGTACAATCCCCGAATATCAAAAAATGCGCCAGCAGGACCGATTAACAAAAATAAACTCGGAGAAATTGGAATTGCGTCACCGCTATACACAATTTTTTATTCTAAAAATGACTTATGCAATAGTTTTTATGAATTATATTTTAATACCAATTTATGGAATAAATACATGTTGAATGTTGCCAATCAGGGAGCAAGACATGATAGGTTAAATGTTACAACTAAAGATTTTATTAATATGCCCTTACCATGTCCTCCTATAAATGAACAACAAGAAATAGTTGAAGTTTTAAGCAGTTATGATGAGGAAATAAAATTGTTAGATAAAAAACTTGAAATGCTGAAACTGCAGAAAAAAGGTCTAATGCAAAAGCTCCTAACTGGTGAAATTAGAGTAAAGATATAGAAAGGAATGTATATGACAGACAAGAAAGATTCAAAGCAAATTCATGTAATGTATGACAAAAACAGTAAAACTTGGTATGGCAAACAGGATAACTCGGATAGAAAATCATTTGCAGGAAAACCTACACAAGCAGAAGCAATTGATAGGGCTCGTGAAATAGCGCAAAATAACAAACAAGAATTATCTATTCATAGAAAAGATAATAATCAAATAAGAGAAAAAAATAGCTATGGGAAAGATAATTTCCCTCCAAAAGGTTAGGAGGCAATATGACAAAAAAATATATTCCCATGGCAATATGTTATGATTTTGATGGAACCTTAAGTCCTGGAAATATGCAAGAATATGGTTTTATGGATAGCTTGGGAACTACTCCTGATAGATTTTGGGTAAAATCGAATAATTTTGCAATAGAACATTCTGCAGACATAAACTTAGCCTATATGAAGCGGATGATAGAAGAAGCAAAAATAAAAGAGGTTCCATTTAACAAGCAGGCATTCTGTGATTATGGTAAAAGTGTTAAACTATTTGATGGTGTTACGGAATGGTTCTCAAGAATAAACCAATATGGAAAAAAACATGGTATTGAGGTGAAACACTATGTTATATCATCTGGTTTAAAAGAAATTATAGAATGTACAGATATTGGAAAATATTTTGAATGCATTTTTGCCTCATCTTATATTTATGATGCAAATGGTATTCCAATATGGCCAGCCAATGTAGTAAACTACACATCTAAAACTCAATATATTTTTAGAATTAATAAAGGGTGTTGTGATATAAATGATAACAAAAGTATTAATTCATATATTAAAGAAGAAGATAGACCTGTACCTTTTTCTAATATGGTGTTTATTGGTGATGGCGAGACTGATATACCTGCAATGAAAATGGTAAAAGTTAATGGAGGTCATTCCATTGCCGTATACAAACCAACTAAAAAAGATGCTAAATTAAAAGCAAAAAAATTAATTAAGGACAACAGAGTAGACATTATAACCCAAGCTGACTATCAAGAAAATAGCCTAATTGATAAATACATAAAAGCATTAATAAATAAAATTGAAGCAGATACAAACTTAAGAAAACTTGAGAAAAAGGATAATTAAAATATGCAAACACCATCATTCATAGAAGATCATATATCACAGATACCGGCTTTGCAGCTGTTGCAAAATTTGGGATATACATATTTAACTCCTGACGAGGTTTTGAAAGAGCGTCAAGGTAAATTGAGCAATGTTATTCTTGAAGATATTCTTGAACAACAGCTTATGAAAAGGAATGAGATAAACTTCAAAGGTAAAATTTACCCCTTTTCTCCTGCAAATATTCGAGGTGCAATTGATACTTTAAAAAATATCACTATGTTTGATGGCTTGATTACGACAAATTCTAAAGTTTATGATTTACTTACTTTGGGCAAAAGTTTTGAAGAAGCAATCGGTAATGACCGTAAAAGCTTTACAATAAATTATATAGATTGGGAAAATCCTGAAAATAATGTATATCATGTTGCAGAAGAATTTGAAGTGAGCAGGACTGCAAGTGATAAGAAATATCGTCCAGATATTGTGTTATTTGTAAATGGGATTCCTCTTTGTGTTATTGAATGTAAAAGACCTGACATGAAAGAACCTATAGAACAGGGTATTTCACAACATATAAGGAATCAGCAAGAGGATGGCATTCCGCATTTATATAAATATTCTCAAATTCTTTTGGCTTTGGCTACTAATAAGGCTCAATATGCAACCACCGGCACTCCTAAAAAATTTTGGGCGACTTGGAAAGAACAAAAGCTAAAAGAAGCAGATTTGCAAAAACTCATTAATACGCCATTATCAGAAGATAACAAAGACCGACTTTTTGCTGATAGGTTCAAATATGTTAGAAAATATTTTGATAATTTAGAAACTAAAGACAGACTTGTAACGGAACAAGATAAATTGGTATATGCTTTATGTTCTCCTGATAGGTTATTAGAATTAGTTTATAAATATATTGTATTTGATTCCGGTATTAAAAAAATTGCACGTTATCAGCAATATTTTGCAATACAAGACACTTTGGAAAGAATAAAAATAATAAGAGAAAACCGCAGACAGGGTGGAGTTATATGGCATACTCAAGGCAGCGGAAAATCCTTGACTATGGTTATGCTTGCAAAAGCTATTTCTCTGGAACCGCAAATTGTTGACCCCAAAGTAATTATTGTTACAGATAGAATAGATTTAGACAAACAAATTTTTGATACCTTTCATTCTTGTGGTAAAAATGTTAAAAAAGCTACAAGCGGGGAAGATTTAGCTAATTTGATTACAGAAAACAAAGAAACTGTAATTACTACTGTTATCAATAAATTTCAAGCTGCAATAAACAAGAAAAAAGTTATTGACAATTCTCAAAATATTTTTGTTCTTGTTGATGAAAGTCATAGAAGCCAATATGGAAGTGCAAATGCTCTTATGCAAAAAGTATTCCCGCATGCTTGTTACATTGGTTTTACTGGAACTCCGTTAATGAAAAAAGAAAAAAGTACAGCTGTAAAATTTGGTGGTATTATTGGTACTCCGTATACAATTACACAGGCTGTTGAAGATAAAGCAGTTTTACCTTTATATTATGAAAGTAGACTGGCAGTCCAAAATGTTACACAATCAAGTCTTGATAAATATTTTGATATTATTTCAAGAGATTTAACAGACAAGCAAAAAGCTGATTTAAAGAAAAAATTTAGTACAAGAAAAATCTTAAATGAAGCAGAACAAAAAATTGCTAATGTCGCTTTAGATATTAGTCAACATTTTGAGAATAAATATAAAGGCACAGGTTTTAAAGGACAACTTACAGCACCTTCGAAAGCTGTTGCATTAAAATACAAAAAATATTTAGATGAATTGGGTATGGTATCTTCAGAAGTAATTATTTCTGCTCCGGATTCCAGAGAAGGCAATGAGGATATTCATGAAGAAAATACAAGCGAAGTGAATATTTTCTGGAAGAGAATGATGGAAAGATTTGGTAGTGAAACAGAATATAATACCCAAATAATTAATCAATTTAAAAATGCACCTGATCCTGAAATTTTAATTGTTGTAGATAAATTATTAACTGGATTTGATGCTCCAAAAAATTCCGTATTGTATATTGCACGTTCTTTAAAAGAACATGGACTTTTACAAGCTATTGCAAGAGTAAATAGACTTGAAGAAGGAAAAGATTATGGTGAAATTATTGACTATTATGGTTTACTTACAGAATTGGATGAAGCATTGTTGAAATATAGTAATATTGGAGATTTTGATGAAAAAGATATCCAAGATGCTTTAATATCTGCTCAAGATGAAATTAAAACATTACCTCAAAAACATTCAGATTTGTGGGAACTTTTTAATGGGATAAACAAATATGATATTGAAGCATATGAGCAACATTTAAAATTTGAAGATGATAGAGATAAATTTTACGATCGTTTAAATGTTTTTGCAAAAACTTTGCAGTTAGCTCTTGGTAATTTTAAGTTTTTAGAAGAAACTTCTGAAAGTAAAATTGCAACTTACAAGCAAGATTTAAAATTTTTCTTAAATTTAAGAGTTTCTCTAAAATCTAGATATGCTGAAACAATCGACCGAAAAGAATATGAAACAAAAATTCAAAAATTAATTGATACTTATGTAACGTCAGATGAAATAATTCAAGTTGTAGAACCTGTGGATATTTTTGATGTCGAAAAATTTAAGGCAGAAGTTGATAAAAAAAGTAATCCTCGTTCAAAAGCCGATACAATTGCATATAGAATTTCTCGTACAATATCAGAGAAATGGGACGATGATCCTATATTTTATAAAAAATTATCAGAACTTTTAAAAGAAGCTATTGAAAAATATTCAAAACAAATAATGGATGAAGCCGAAAGACTGAAAAATGATAATGAATATTTAAATAGAGTAACTGAAATATTAACAATGGCAAGAACAAGAACAGGTGATGATGTTCCGATTTCTATTTTGAATAACGAAGTTGCAAAAGCTTTTTATGGTGTTGTTTTTGAAAGAATCAAGAAATATGATGCTACAAAGGATGCTGCCGCAGAACTTGCACTCAAAATAGATAAGATAATATTGGATAATCAATATGTTGATTGGATAAAAAATACTGATTTGCAAAACAAAATTATTAACGATATCGAAGATGTTTTATTTGACTTTAAAGATACTAATAAGATTAATATTACATTTGATGATATCGATTTTATCATAGACGAATCAATGAAAATTGCCAAAAGAAGGTATGCGAAATGATTGCTACGATAGAAAAAATAGAATACGGAAAAGAAGTAATTGAGTTTGAATTATTACAAGAAGATAGAAAAACTTTATCTATAGAAGTTTTGCCTACAACCAAAATTAAAGTTAAAGCTCCAGAAAATAGAAACAAACAAGATATTATTAAGAAAGTTCAATATAAGGCAAAATGGATTACAAAACAGAGACAATACTTTATTGATAATTATAAAGAACCAGATGAAAAGAGGTATATTAGTGGAGAATGTTTCTGGTATTTAGGAAAACAATACCGCCTAAAAATAATTAAATCAAACACTGATTCAGTTAAATTAAAAAAAGGATGTCTTATTGTTGAATACAATTTAAAAACTCCGGCTAAATTGATAAACAAATGGTATAAAGATAAGGCATTGTATGCATATAAAAAAGAGTTAGATAAATGTTTTCAAAAATTTATTGCCTATAACATAGTTAAACCCTCTTTGAAAATCCGTAAATTAACAAAAAGATGGGGTAGTTATAACAAAAATAGTAATACTATAACAATGAATATTGAAGCTATAAAAGCAAACAAAGACTGTATTGATTATGTTATTTATCACGAATTGTGTCACTGTCTATATTTCTCACATAATAAACAATTTTATACTTTGCTAGAATCAAAATGCAAAGAATGGAATAAGTTAAAAAATAAACTGGAAAAATTAGTATTATAGTTATGGAACAAAGAACTTTAACGAGAAAACAATTATATGAACTTGCTTGGAAAAAACCAATGATGCATATCGCAAAAGAATTTGGTTTTTCAGATAGAGGTCTGGGAAAATTATGTACGAAATATGAAATTACTATTCCTCCAAGAGGATATTGGATGTGCTTAAAAGCCGGACAAAAAATTAAAATTCCTGCATTAAAGAAAATTGCCTGGTGCTCGGATGACAAAGTAATAGTTGAGTCTAAAGCTTCCAAACCCCAGAATACAGAACTTTTTGAGAAATTAAAACAGGAAAAAAATACTTTAAGTACAATAATATTTGACAAAAAATCTCAAAAATATCATCCACTTGTAAAATCTTGGAACGATATTGATAAATTGAATAAATATGTTAAAATAGATGTCCGAGCCAGAAAGGTATTGAGTTTAGTTTTGTTTGAACTAGAAAATAGAGGATATGCAATAAGTGAAACTAATGAAGATAATAGAAGAATCGCAAAAGTAAGTTTGAATGAAGATTATGTTACATTGATTGTAAAAAAATATAGCATATCTTATAAAAGAAAGGTTCAACCATCGGATGGATGGGATTGGGAATGGCGTAAAAGTGATAATGATTTAAAATATGTGACAGAAGAAACTCCATATCTAAAAATTTCTGTTTATGGTAAATATTATTGGGAACCTAGAGACTACAAAGAAACAGAAGATATAACCATAGAACAGGCTATCTCAAAGGCGATTTTATATGTAATCAAGAAAATTGATAAATTAAAAAATGAACGTCTAGAAAAAGAACGACAAGATAAAATTAGAGAATGTAGACAGCGTCAAATACAAACCTATAACGATTTTATTAAAGAACAAGAAAATATAAGGCAAAAATATATAAAGTATGAAAACTATAAAAGACAAAAATTACTAGAAGATAGCAAAAAATGGAAAGAACTTTGTATTGTAATAGAATTTTTAGACCACATAAAAAAGCATAATGATGCTAGTGATAATGAATGGTTAGACTGGGCATACAGTTATTTAAACGATATCAACCCAACAAATAATAAATATTTTAGAAATTACAATAATTATGAAAAAAACGAAGACAAATCTTATCCATCTCATAGTTAATTGCATCTTATTCTGTATGTTAAATTACAGCAAAGCCTTGTCTGCGGGTTCGAGCGGGAGCGAGCTGAGGCTGGAGCGATTTGCGAGGAGGCAAGCTCCGCTGCAAATTGCGTAATTGCCGTTAAATGCGAGCGACCAAGACACTCCCGCCATCTCCAATTACTTTTTCTTTACTAAAAAGAAAAAGTAATCAAAAAGAAAAGAACATTAAATCGGGTGACAAAATACTTATCCCATATTTTAATAAAAACTCCCCGTCACCCTCAATGATATAATTATCAGCTTATTGCAACACAAGGCGGAGCTTTGTCAGCGGGTTCGAGCGGGAGTGAGCTGAGGCTGGTGTTAGAAATTTTTAAAATTCTTTTTTAATGCTTTTAAAACATCAAGATAGGTTTTCAATTCTGCATCATTAGCTGTCTTTATCAGATGCATAACCTCATCTTGCAAGGGATTATTTGTTAAAGGAGCCTGTTCAATAAAATCAGAGATATTGATTTCTAAAACCTTCAACAATTTTACAAAGGTAAGATAAGTGGGATAATTTAAACCTGCTTCGATTCTGGATATTTGTTTTTCGTTTAACCCCACTTTTTCTGCCAGCTCAAACTGTGTAAGACGTTTGCTTTTGCGATATTCTTTGAATTTTCTGCCAATTACAACTTTGTCTGATTCAAGCAACATTTTTACATCCTTATTACTATTTTTATTAATTTTAAGACCTCAATGTCGCCTTATAAACAATACGAATGTCCTTTATTCTGTTTGACATAAGGACATCTATGTACTATCATGACAACTAATTGGTAATATCTATATGGAATTTTCTGGGAGAAAAGAAGAGTGAAAAAGATTCAAATATCTATAATAATCCCCGTTTACAATGTAGAAAAATACCTGAGAGAGTGTTTGGATAGTATCTTGAATCAAACTTTTCAGGATTTTGAGATAATTTGTGTGGATGACGGCTCGACTGACAAGTCTCTGGAGATTTTGCAGGAGTACAAAAGAAAAGACGACAGGTTTGTGATTCTCCAGCAGAGGCATTCGGGCGCTGGAAGTGCAAGGAATAACGGAATAAGACTTGCCGAGGGGAAATACATTCAGTTTCTTGACTCCGATGATTATTTTGAACCCAATTTGTTAGAAGAGATGTACAACCACGCAGAAAAATTTGATGCGGATTTAACGGTTTGTTCTTCAAGAAAAGTTGATGACGAAGGGAATATAACAGAGACAGGGAGTCCGAATTTTCCTATAAACATTGACAAAGTTCCGATGGAGAAAGTTTTTAACCGAGAAGATTTTAAAGACGATATATTTTCTCTGTTTACCCCTGTTGTTTGGAATAAATTAATCAAAAAATCGTTCTTGAAAGAGAATCATCTTGAATTTCCGCCGCTCACGATATATGAAGATATTGCTTTTATGCACAGTTTAGTTCTTTGTGCAAATAAAATAGTTGCATTTAATAAAGAACTTGTTAATTACAGGTTTAACCGTCCGGGAAGCCTTGTAAGCACACGTTCTAAACATACAATTGATGCCGTTAAATCCTGCATGTATTTAGGGAATTTTCTTAAATCAAGAGGATTTCTACCTGAGTATGAAAACGCTTACAGAAAAGTTTTCATTAACCACATAAGGGCGGAAATTAGTTATTGTAACGATGATGAATACAAGAACTTTCTTCAAGAGTTTAAGACACTTCTGCCGAATGATTGGCAAAAATATCAATCAGCTTTAAGGAAAGATTATATTACGCCCGAATATCTCAAGAAATTTATCGGGAACAAAAAAGTTATGCTCTGGGGCGGAAGTCTTTTTATCCGACAAGTGCTTGAGAGAGAAACCGAGAAGAACCCGAATATTTTAGGAATAATTGACAGAAACGCCGCATCAGCAGGCAAACCTTTCTGCAATTATACCATTTACCCACCGGAGGCGATTAACAAATTAAAACCTGACGGAGTAATTTTGACAGTTCTATCCAATAACGAATCCATTTATGAATCATTAAAAGAAGAGTTCAGAGAAAAATATCCGACTGTGGAGCTTTTGCCGAATATCTTTGAAGAGGAGCTTACAGTTTGCGAGACATAAAAATAGATTTAGTTTATCTCTGGGTAAACGACAAAGACGAAGAGTGGCAGGGGAAACGAAGATTCTGGGCAAATAAGCTCGGAGTTGTGAGTTCGGAAGAAAATAGCGACTGTCGCTATTCAAATAATGATGAGCTTAAATACTCTCTGCGTTCTGCCGAAATGTATGCTCCGTGGATTAATAGGATTTTTATAGTAACAGATAACCAAGTGCCGGAATGGCTTGATACAAACCATCCCAAAATAAAAATAATCGACCACAAAGACATCATGCCGGAAAACTGTCTGCCTTGTTTTAACAGTGCAGCAATAGAAGTTTGCATTGATAATATACCGGATTTATCGGAATATTTTCTCTACGCAAATGACGATATGTTTTTTACGTCTCCTGTTGGACCGGAATATTTTTATAATGAAGAAAATAAGCCGATTATAAACTTACGAACCCGCAAATGGACAGAGCCGAACAATTTGTATACTCAAAGAATTTTGTACACTCAAGATTTATTTGATAAAGCTTTCGACAGACAAAAAGCGGTAAATAAGTTTGATCCGTCGCATTGTATTGATGCTTATAGAAAAAGTTCTTTTAAAGCCTGTAAAAAGATGTTTGCGAATGAGTTTGATAAGTTAATAGAACAAAAATTCCGCACCCCGAATACTATACAGAGAATTATTTTTAGTCTTTATATGTTAGAGACCAAGCAGGGAGAATTAAAGCTTAACCCGCCTATTGCAGAACAAAATTTTTATACCTCACTTGATAACTTATATTTAAAATTAGAATCCAAATATTCAATAGAAGAAGTCATACAAAAATATCGACCGAAACTTCTGTGTATAAATGATACGGATGATACTTCTATGACAGACCGAAACGGACTCAAAACAATTCTTGCCAATCTTTTTCACAAAAAACAAGATTGGGAAAAAAGCACAGATTTCACCATTAAACCTGTATTTAATGAAATTTGTTATCCTATTGTTTTTTCATTTAATAATAAGTATTGCAAATATTTTGCAGCAACACTTCAATCAATTATTGAAAATTCTAAACCTGAAGAAAAATATGATATTATTGTTTTCAATACGGATTTAACGCCAAATAACAAAAGATTACTTGATAAAATGCTTCCCGCAAATTTCAGTTTGAGATTTTTTGATGTATCGAATTATATTTTAAATAACTTTCCGGATATAAATCTAAAAACAATGAATAATTGGACAGTAGAAATTTATAACCGGATTTTCATTCCTTTATTAATGCCTGAATATAAAAAAGTACTTTATCTTGATACAGATATTGTAATCAATAATTCGCTAAAAGAATTATTTAATATAAGTTTTGACGGCAGGCAAATTCTTGCAGTCAGAGATGCGACAGCACAAATTCTGCACCTTAAAGAATTTCAAGAGCGCAAAGAACATATAAAAAACAGTTTAAAAATTAAAAATGAAAAAGAATACTTCAATTCCGGCATGATAATGTTCAATATTCCGGCAATTGATAAAAATGAATACAAAATTTTAATTGAAGAGACTTTTAAACAAGAAAAACTGCTCTACCCTGATCAGGATATTTTAAATATTATATTTGAAAATAATGTTAAGCTGATATCTTCAAGATGGAATTTTTGCTGCGGGATTTTTATATGGAATAAAAATTTTATGAACAGCATTGAGGGCGACTATCTGGCAGATATAAAAACTGCTTATTCTAAGCCGGTAATCATTCATTACACCTCCCCGCAAAAACCGTGGAATTCAAGGCTGGAATTGTATTACGAAATCTTCTGGAAATATGCCCGCAAGACACCTTTTTATGAAGATATTCTGCTTGAGATGAATAAAGAAATAGCTTTAAATACAATTATTGAAGGTGCTAAGTATACAAATTTATACTTACAAATACAGAGTGGAAAAAACATTGTATTATGGGGTGCAAGTATATTTTTAGAAGAATTTATCCGAAAATACAATATTTTAAATACAAATGTTATCGGAATTATTGACAAAAATCCGAATAAAAAGGGAAAATTTATCGGACAATATGAGATTTTTGCTCCCGAAGATTTAGAGCGCCTGCGGGCGGAAGAAATAATTATTACGATTGTAAATTCTGCAAGAGAGAGAGCAATAGAAGTAAAAGAATATATAAATCAGCACAAGATACAAAACATTGTTGTAAAAACCATTTAAAGGAGCTTTCTAAATGAATACCTCTGAACCCAAAATTAGTGTTTTAATACCCGTATATAATGTGGAAAATTATCTGAGAGAATGTCTGGACAGCATTGTTGCTCAGACATTCCACGACTTTGAGGTAATTTGTGTTGATGACGGTTCGACAGACAAATCTCTTGAGATTCTCCAAGAATACAAAGAAAAGGACAATCGATTTAAGATTCTACAACAAGAACATAAAGGCGTAGGTGCTGCCAGAAATTTAGCATTGAGTCTTGCAAAAAGCAAATATGTACAATTTCTTGACTCTGACGATTATTTTGAACCTGAAATGTTTGAAGAGATGTATAATACTGCGGTTAAATATGATACAGATATGGTAGTTTGCTCTGCAGTAAAGCGAACTCCTACTGGAGAATATCTAAAATATAATAAATTTCATCCTATTAATACCGAATTAGCAATATTTAACAGACCTTTTAACTGGAAAGACTGTCCCGACAGAATTTTTAGTATGTTCGCTCCAGAACCGTGGCAGACTTTATACAAAAAAGACTTATTATTAAACAATAACCTTTTCTTTCCTGGTTTAAGCTCAAGCAATGGAGCTGCATTAGCATATATAGCAAGAATTTGTGCAGACAAGATTGTTATTTTAGATAAGGCTTTTATCAATTACAGATGTTCCAGATCTGATAGCATAACGTCTAAAAGCAACCCAATAAATAAAGTTATGCAGCTTGTTGAATTAAAGGAATATTTGATAAGACAAAATCTATATGACGAGTTGAAATCCAGTTATTATCAAAATTTAAAAAAAATGTTAAAAGCAAAATGTATATATAGCAATATGTTTGGCTCCCAGTATGATGAGTTTTGTTCTGCGTTGAAAAGTTTACTTGGTTATGACTGGAAAACCTACGAGCACATAATTGACCACAAAGAGTTTGCATATGAGCGCCTTAAAAAACTTACTAAAAGTAACAAAATAGTATTTTGGGGTGCAAGTCGTTTTCTTGAGGATTTTGTTACTAGATTTCAATTAAATGATGATAACATTTTAGGCATAATTGATGCAAATCAAGAAAAATGGGGAAGTTTTATCGGGCAGTATAAAATCTTTGCTCCGGAAGAATTAGACAATTTAAACCCAGATTGTGTAGTCGTAAGTATTATTAATGATTCAACTAAACATGTAAACAATATAAAAGAATATATAAGATCAAATTATAAAAAACATATAGATATAGAACCCATATTGGAGGAATACTAAGATGAATAAAAAACTATTTGAAGAATTGTTTGACAGAGTGCCGGACGAAGGGAATATTGTAATCTTTGGTGCTTGTAAAGCAGGTGAAGGAATTATGAAAGATTTGGCGGTTTATAAGCCTAAAACGAAAGTAATAGGCTTTATTGACAATTTTGCAAAAGGCTCGTTCAATAATCTTCCTGTTTGGAGTCTAAAAGAATTTATTGACTTAAATCCTGATTGTCAAATGGTTATAATGTCAACTCTAACCGATAAAAATAAAATTATGAATCTTTTTGATATCTATGATATTCCCGCAATAGAGCAGACTCCTTTTGTCAGCGATTATTACCGTACCAATACAAAAATATTGAGTGAAGATAATTATAAAAAAGTTATTGAAATGTTTGATAAAGAAGATGATAAAACTCTGTATGATAACATTTTCAAGATAAGAAAAAATCTGTTTGGCATAGAATGGTTAAATGATTATCATTACAAAAATAATGCAAATAAATATCAAACTTATCATATTTTAAAAAAACAATACCTTGAAAAGATAAATAAAAATGCAGTAAAGATTTTATTTGACGTAGGTTTAAACGACGGATTTAATGTAATAGCATTTAATAGGTTATTACCAAATTTAAAGAAAACATACGGATTTGAAGCAATATATGATTATGCAAGAAAACAGTTTGTAGAAGATTTTATTCTTAATAACAAGTTGGAAATTGTTCCATTAGCACTCGGTGACTGTTGCAAAAAAATTAAATTTTGTATTAACAAAACACATTTGGGCGCTTCTTTTGCAGAAGAAATTACCGGTAAAAAGTGTCCGGTAGGTTCTCCTAATTGGGAAGCAAGGATAGTTGAAGTCACAACGATGGATAAGTTTTGTAGAGATAGAAATGTTTTGCCTGACTTCATCAAAATGGATATAGAAGGGGCAGAACTTTCAGCCCTCAAAGGCGGAATTGAAACTATAAAGAAATGCCGTCCGCAACTTGCAATTTCAATTTATCACTCAAGTGAAGATTTTGTTAATATCCCGCTATATTTAAAAGATAACCTTAAAAATTATCACTATGCATTAGGTCATTACAGTCCTACATTATCAGAAACCGTGCTTTATGCAATACCTAGCGAGTTAGCTTAGAAAGGAGAAAATTATGAAAGATTGTAAATGTGATATTTATGAACATGATAATGGTTATAGATATGCTTTGGGTAAAAAAGGCGAAAAAATGATTATTTGTATCGCGCTAAATCCAAGTTCAGCGACCGACGAAGATCCTGACAGAACATTTAATAAAATTTGCAGCATTCTTAAAAATCAAGATGAAGATTATGATGGATTTGTTCTCCTAAATTTATGTCCGATGAGGGGATCAAAACCAAAAGAAGTACAATATGATGAAGCGTTGGCAAATAAAAACACAAAAATAGTAAAAAAATATCTTGATAAATATCCTCAAGCCCCAATATGGTGTGCCTGGGGCGGAAATATCCGTCAGAAAAAATTCAAAGATTACTTCAATAAAATATCACATTTAATAGAAAATAGAAAATGTGCCTGCACGTCAGAAACTACTAAAGGGCATCCACGCCATCCACTTTATGTTGCAGGTGATACACCATTAAAAGAATTTTGTATTAAAAACTATATCCAACAAAATATAATTGATTTTTAACAAATCTGGTTCATCAAAATACAGCATATCTAATTTGAAGATAAATGTCTGCTTTTTTTGCTGCAAGCTAATTATAGGTTCAAATTTTTCTTGCAGAGGTACTTCAATATACATGCAAGAACCCTATACGGAAATACGTATTGGAAATGATTGTATGTTTTCTGAACAGATTTTTATTACAATAAGCGATATGCATACTATTTTTGATAATGACACAAAAGAAGTAATCAATAAGCCGCAAAATATTTACATAGGCAATCACGTTTGGCTTGGTTTAAGAACTTCTGTACTAAAAGGGGCAAGGCTTTCTGATTGTTCCGTTGCTGGAACAGGAAGCGTTATAACAAAAACCTTTGTAGAATCAAATGTAATAATAGCCGGCAATCCGGCAAAAATTATACGCCATAATATAAATTGGAAGCACAAACCCGTTTTTAAGTTTGAAAAGCAGAAAGAATTCGAAAAAGAGGAACTTGTTAAAAAGGAAGTACTAAAAGATACTTTGCAAAAATTACAAAATAAAAAATTGATACTATGGGGAGCAAGCTTGTACTTAGCCGATATACTTAAGAAAAACCCTAAGATAGCCGAGAATATCTTGGGAATTATTGACGCTAATCCGGCTCGCCATTACAGAAAATTTTATGGTTGTACAATTTATCCTCCTGAGAAAATCGCTGACTTAAATCCAAAGTTAGTTATTTCTACGGTTAAAAACAATCATGAAAATGTCTATCGGGAAATAAAGGAGTATATAAATAAAAAATATCCTTCTATTAAAGTTTTACCGGATATTTTTGAATAATTGTGTTCAAATGATAACTTCTGCTAGGACTCAGGTATGTAAGTATAAACTAGTTATTTATTGATTCAATATGAACAACCGCGTTTTTAAAAGCAATTCCTTGTCCTATACCAAGATTTCTTACAACAATAAAGTCATTACCTTTTCGGACTAATATTATTGCATTAATTACATTTGTATCAATATTAAGCTCATTATTAGCTAATATTGTGTTATAATGTTTCATTTCACAATATTTTATATTTGATTGATTAACATTAAGAGGCATTGAACTATTTTCGGCTTTTTTACGATATACCTTCAGTGTTATTGGTTTTTTATCTTTAAACTGATAGAGATTTAGCAGGGCCTTGAAAAGGCTAATTGTATTTTTTGAAAGTTTGGCTATTGTTCTACCGACTTTAAAATATCCGTTACACTTCTTACAATGGAATTGGTCTTTGCGTTTATAAGTCGTATGTTCTACGGTTTCGCAGTTAGGGCAAATTTCTTGACAAGTTCTTTTTCGCATAATAATCACTCCTTTAGTTAATTATAGCATCATTAAAACCGCTTTATATTAAAAAGCGGTTTTAATGATTAACAGAACAAAAGCCCAAAATCAATAATAGCAAGCACTCCCTCTTTTTTAAAGGCTTCTTTATATTAGTATGGCTGAATTTTTCATGCCGTACTAAAATTCAAGGAGACTATAATGGTCAAACTTAAAAAACAGGCGCAGATCCCTGAAACAAAAACTGCAAAAGTACAAATGGATGAAATTCTACGACACTACTCAGAAAATGGGGCTACAAATTTCAAAATGATTAATCTTAAAGATGTAATCATTCCGAACAATCTGAGTAAAAAACACCCGAAAAAACAGATTAAAAAGCTTGTCCGAGCAATAATAAAGCTTGGATACGCAAATCCTATCATTATTACAGATGATATGGTATTGATTTCCGGTTACGGTAGAATTCTGGCTGCGCAAGAGCTTGGAATGACAGAAATTCCGGCGGTGGTTTTAAGTAACGTTACAGAAACCGATGCTAATGCCTTAAGATTGCTTGACAAGAGGCTTGCAGAAGACTCCGAATGGAATTTCTCAGTCCTAAAATCCGAAATTGAAAAGCTTTTAAAGCTTGATTTTGAGCTTGAAGATGTCGGATTTGAACCGCTTGATTACGACAAACTCTTGTACGAAGAACAAGAGGAGAAGACCACTCACGAAAAAGAGCAAGATGACGCCTCATGGCTTGATGCAAATATTCCTGCCATTGTAAAATTCGGTGATTTGTACAGGCTCGGTGACCATTTTGTTTACTGCGGAGATTCTTTGTGTGAACAATCGTACGAGATTGTGATGCAAGGTGAAACTGCTCAAATTGTTGTTACAGATCCGCCGTACAATTGTAAGATTAAAGGCTTTGTTTGCAACACCAACCATAAAGAATTTGCGATGGCATCGGGCGAGATGAGTAATGAACAGTTTGCGGGATTTCTGAATACTATTCTGAAAAATCTACATAATTTTTCGAGTGATGGCAGTCTGCACTACATATTTATTGACTGGCGGGGTATTAATACACTTTTAACCGAAGGTCTTAAAACTTATTCTGAGCTTTTGAACATACTTGTTTGGAACAAAGGTATCGGCGGGCAAGGTGCACTATACCGTTCTCAGCACGAACTGATTCCGGTTTTTAAGAAGAAAGGCAAACACCAGAACAATATAAAGCTCGGGAAATATGGACGTTATCGCACTAACATACTTGACTACCCCGGGGTCAGAGCAACAAATCCTGCTTCCTTAGAGTTGCGAAAGCTCCATCCTACAGTAAAGAGTGTGCCCTTAATACACGATTTGATATTAGATACCTCTTCTCAAAATGATATTGTACTTGACTGCTTTGGTGGAAGCGGTTCAACTTTAATTGCAGCAGAGCGGTGCAAGCGGAGAGCCCGACTTATTGAGATTGATCCGCATTATTGTGATGTGATAATCTACTGCTGGCAAAAAGAAACCGGAAAAACTGCTAAATTTGTTAAGAACTTTAAAACGAAAAATGGAGAAATATAGATAACAGAAAAGGTAGAGAAATTATTAAAACAATATAATAAATATAAAGTAGGATACAAATGTCCTCCAAAATCCAGCCAGTTCAAAAAAGGACAGTCCGGAAACCCTGCTGGCAGGAAGAAAAAACTAATACCGAAATCTGTCTTTGAAGCAATACAACTTGAACTGACAGAGACTGTAACTATAAATGAAAACGGTAAATCCGTTAAATTAACAAAATATCAGTTACTGGCTAAAACCTTGGTTAACGACGCTATAAAAAATGATAAGGGAAACTCAAGGAAGCTTGTGACAGAAAAACTGTTAAAAATGGATTTATTGGAGTACAGACAAAGGCTTCAAAAGCAAGTAAATGAAGCAGAACCCGAAATGGTTCCGGAATACGAAGCCCTCCTTAAAAGATGGCTCCTTGGTGAATTAGATAAGTTATACAGAGAAAAAATGGAAGAAGATTCACAAAAAGAATGAGTAAGAAGCCCGGACTAGGTGCTAGACACCTAGTCCGGGCTTCTTTTTGTAATTCTTTCAGACCTGCGAAGCAATATAATCTAAAATCCTAAAACCGACCTCACAATCCAATTCTTTTGCAATATTTTCAACTATTCCCGGGAGAAGTTGTTTTTGCCTTTCAAGTTCGGTTTGAACGAGTTTATACGATATATCCAAATCCTGAGCAAAAAATTCCCAGTCTTTTGCTTCAACCTCTGCATAATACTTAGCTTTACCTATCTTCATTGCTATTCTTTGGTCACAATCGTAAATACTTGAGCATAATAAGTCATAAGCCGGTGTTAATGAAATACCTCCTTGAGTCAGGTATACAGAGAAGTTTTTTGCATGCGCATCTGTGTTTCCGATTAAATAATTAAAAATTACCTGTTTTACAAACTTTAATTTAGAATTTGCCGGTGTCGCAGTTTGATTTAAAACTTTTAAACAGTCCCTAAACGTAACTTTATACTTATCTTTGGCCTGAACACCGAGACTTTGGGCAAAATCTTCTTGCAAAATACGTTCACACTCTAAATTACTAGAATATTTCCTATCAAAACGCTTTACTAACAGAAAATATATTTCTTCAACTTTTCTAATTTCAACCTCGGCAACATCAAGTCCCATCTCTTTTGCAGCTTTCATACAAATGTATTCGTTTTGTATAGATTGGCTATATTTTGGCAGGGCTGTTTTAATTATATGGGTTGTTGGAACATCGTCATCCGGCAGTGCAATTTTATCACCAATAACGCAAACTGCAGTTTTTTCCTGAGCACCGGCCAAAGATAATCTTTTTCCTAAATATGGGCGATAAGGAAGTTCTTCCAAATATTTTTTTAATTCTCCCTCAGACAGAATAGAACCCTCTATTTTTACCATTTGGTAATGTTTTTGCGGTTCTTCCATCTCATGGAAAGAAAGCGCACCCGCACAATCCCGCCCGATTTCTTTTAAAAGCTTAAAATCATCATTAACGTTAATATTATATTTTTTAGCCAACAATTCACGCATATTGGTGTTTTCCGGCAGCAATCCCCCAAAAAAAGCCCGACAAGCTTTTTCTTTAAACGGCTCTTTCTGAAGAGGTAAACTTAAGGAAATCTGATTTTGTACCCCCTCATCATACGTGAATTCCATTTTACCGTTTACAAGTCTTAAAACTCCGACTTGCAAACCATACAACCTTACAGAGAGCTCTTTAACCATTATTTACCTCTAATTTTATACCTAAATTTGCCAGAACTTTTATTACTTTATCAATTTCACAAGTCGGTTTGCCATTCTCTAAATCAGACAAAAAGCGCGTTCCGACGTTAGAAAGCTGGGCAAGCTGCACTTGTGTAAAATTTTGTTTTTTGCGAGTTTCTTTGACTATTTTTCCTATATCTTGTGCCGATTTTATTATCATATTCACCTAAATATTACCGTACAGGAATATTATATACTTTTTCTTCTGCTTGTCAAGTAATTATTCCCGAACGGGAATAATAGATAGAAAATAAAATGAAGATGGTGAAATATTCCCTTACGGGAATATTTTTCATATATGAGGGTTTTAGTATTAAAAAATTCCCTGTTTTTTCTTAGCAGGGAATTGATATTAGAATGCTTACATAGAAAAGGTTTTACGGTACTCATCTATGCATAAATCCCTGTTATTTTGTAAAAACAGGGATTTATACTAATTGGAGGTTGAAACCAGAGAGTTATCGGCATGTTAAAACAACCTGAGCCTCTTGCTCAGAGGACTGTTCGCTCCAGTTTATGACTTTTTCATAAGTGTTTTCCTTTAAATTAATATGTTTCTATACAATATTTATGCTAAAATACTTTTATGGAGAGTATTTTTAAAAACAAGCAGAAAACAGGTTCTGAAGTTTGTGTTTTGAGCGCTGTGTTTGAGGATTTAGAGAAAGAAATTTTGCAATCCGGAGAAAATAAGGTTGTGTTCTGGGGGGCAAGTTTGTTTCTAAAAGACTTTTTATCAGGGCAGCCTATATTTAAAAATGTCATAGGAATTATTGATAAAAATCCTGAAAAGCAGGGTGCTGATTTTTGCGGATACAAAATTTTTTCGCCGGAGAGTTTGAATTCTTTAAAACCGGACAAGGTTTTATTTACTATTCGCAATAATAACACTGAAATTTTTGAAGCCGTAAAAAATGAGTTTTTACAAAAGCATCCCGAAATAGAGCTTTCTAATGCGGTGCAATTAGCCAAACATTATTGTCCGTATTGTGACAAAGAATTGTTTTTTGAAGATTGCGGTACTCCTGCAAGATTGAGCGTCAAGTGTCCTGTTTGCAAGTCTCTTGAAAGGCACAGGTTTCTTTATTACATTTATAAAAAAATTATAGAAGAAAATAATGGGCGAAGAATCAAGCTTCTGCATACTGCTCCGGAAAAATGTATTTACAATCTGTTGATAAAACAGCCGAATATAGAATATACAACAATAGATTTGTGTCCCGATATTTATCCGTTTGCCGATAATTGTTTAAAAATGAATATTCTGGATATGGAATTTGAAGATAACAGCTTTGATTATATTTTTTCAAACCATGTTATAGAACATATTGATGATGAAGCCGGATTTTTCAGAGAATGTTTAAGAGTTCTGAAGCCGGAAGGTAAGCTTGTGCTTACGGCTCCGTATGACACCAGACTTGAAACAACTTTTGAAGATCCGTCAATAATTACGAAAGAGGAACGTTTAAAGTATTACGGTCACAGGGATCATGTGAGAAAATACGGAAAAGATATGTTTGACAGATTCAGTAAATATGGTCTGGTATCCGTAATCGGCGCTGATTTTTTGTCTGAAGAAGAAAAATTAAAAATGAATCTCGGAAAGATTGAATCGGCAGCAGTAATAACAAAATTTTCGGAAAGTTGATAATATTAGAGCATAAGACAAAGGGGAGATTTAATGATTTCAATAGTAATGCCTGTCTATAATGTGGAAAAATATTTGAGAAAATGTCTGGACAGTATTTTGAATCAGACATATCAGGATTTTGAAATCATTTGTGTGGATGACGGTTCTTCCGATAAATCTCTTGAGATTTTGGAAGAGTATGCAAAAAAAGATTCGCGCTTTGTTATACTCAAAGAAAATCATCTTGGCGCGGGCGAAGCCAGAAACAGAGGCATGGAACTTGCTAAGGGGAAATATATTCAGTTTCTGGATTCGGATGATTATTTTGAGCCTGATATGCTGGAAGAATTATACAACAGAGCAGAAAAATATCAGGCGGATTTGACGGTTTGTTCCGCAAGAAAAGTAGACAGAGACGGAAATATTACCGAAAGCGGCAACCCTATCTGGCCTTTGAATCTCGACAAAGTACCTTTAGACAGGCCTTTTTCACCGGAAGAATTTCCTGAGGATATTTTCGGCCTGTTTTGCGTTGTTCCGTGGAATAAACTTTATTTAAGAGAATTGATAATAAAAAACAATTTAAAGTTTCAGAATCTTGCTTCAAGCAATGATCTCGGGTTCAGCCATATTGCAAGGGTATGCGCAAAACACATTGTTGTATTTAATAAAGAGCTTATAAATTACAGATACAACAGAGAAGGCAGTATTGCGGCGCACCGTGCGGAAAATTCTTCCGATATCTTGTCTGCAGCAATTTTTGTCAGAGATTTTTTGAAAAAGCATGATTTATATGACAAATACAAAAATGCTTATGTAAAAGCTTTTATAAATCATATACGAGCGGGAATTTCTATTTCTAATGAAAATCAGCAGAGGATTTTATATGAGAAATTAAAAGAATTAATGCCAGAAGATATACAAATGTTTAGAGCTGCTTTTGTAAAAACATACATTACAAAACAATATTTGGAAAATGTTATTGGTAACAAAAAAGTAATGCTATGGGGTGCCAGTGTTTTTATCAGACAGGTATTGGAATCGGAAACGGCCAAAAATCCTAATATTCTCGGAATTGTTGACAGGAATGTAAAACTGCAGGGACAAACTTGCGGCGGTTATAAGATTTATCCGCCTGAAAGTATAAAAGAATTGAAGCCGGACGGAGTTATTTTAACAGTCTTGTCTAACAATGAAGAAATTTATGAATCTATGACAAAAAGTTTTCCGCTCGAATATCCGCAAGTTAAGCTTCTGCCAAATATTTTTACAGAAAAAGTTGATATAGAAAAACTTTCTGACAATATAACTTCAGAAGAGCTTGAAAAAATGTATAATGCTGCAGATACCGGATTTACATATATTAAATCGAATGAAGAGGATATTAAGGTTTTTGAGGAGCTGGATAATGCTTATAAAGCGTATTCCGAGATGTCAGAGCAGGACAGACTGTTTTTGAGTACGCTTGTTACGAGATATAAACCCAAAAAACTTCTGGAACTCGGCGTTTCAAAAGGTGCTTCATCGATTATTATGCTTAACGCAATAAAGGATATTGAAGGTGCTGCTTTATCTTCTGTGGATTATAATGAATGGCATTACAGAATCAAGGATAAGAAAACGGGCTTTTATGTTGACAATTATCCTGAATTGAAGAAGAAATGGACTCTTAAAACAGGCGGAATGGCTTTAAATTTCCTTGAAGAATTATCCGGCGGAGAAAAGTTTGATTTTTGTTTTATTGATACAACTCATTCCGTACCTGGAGAAATTCTTGATGTTTTGCAGGTTTTGCCGTATTTAAAACAAGATGCAATTGTAGTTTTACATGACACAAATTTGCAGATCGGAAGTGTTGAAATTTCTAAAAAAAGCAGAGCTTATGTGAATAACCTTTTGATGAGTACAATCAGGGGCGAAAAATTAAT
Organism: Candidatus Gastranaerophilales bacterium; assembly: GCA_944322845.1. Lineage (GTDB taxonomy): Bacteria > Cyanobacteriota > Vampirovibrionia > Gastranaerophilales > Gastranaerophilaceae > CAG-196. The sequence continues at coordinate 107,749 of CALUQE010000003.1, read as the reverse complement.
ACCATACATTAAGCCGTATAAAAGTTCTTACGGGTATTTTTTCAATAATATCGGGGCGGTAAAATTGTCGGGAGAAAAATTTGTTTATGAGCTTTTTAATCTTCTTGCAATAAAATGGTCTTATATTCCGGAGGATAAAGATTTGGAGCTGCTGGTTGACTTTTGGGGAAGACATTACGGAAAATACTATGCCAAATATTTTGAAAATGTTATAAAAATACAAAATTTAATGGCGGGGAGGCTTATTTGATAAAGATTTCCGTCATAATTCCCGTATATAATGTTGAAAAATATTTGAGAGAATGTCTGGACAGTCTCATTAATCAGAGTTTTAAGGATTTTGAAGTTATTTGCATTGATGACGGCTCAACTGATAAATCATATAAAATTCTTGAAGAGTATTCTCAAAAAGATTCCCGTATAAAAGTATTGAAGCAAGAACATAATGGCGCAGGAGCAGCAAGAAATCTCGGGATAGAAATTGCAAAAGGAAAATATATTCAGTTTCTGGATTCGGATGATTATTTTGAACCGAATATGCTTGAGGAGCTTTACAATACTGCAGAAAAATTCGGTGCGGATATGGCGGTTTGTTCGGCAAGAAAAGTCGATGAGGCGGGTAATATTGTAGAAAGCGGCAATCCGCATTCTCCGATAAAGTTAGAAATCTGCCCTATTAATAAACCTTTTTCAAAGAAAGATTTTCCAAAAGATATTTTTTCTCTTTTCAGTTCGGCACCGTGGAATAAATTGTATTTAAAAAGTCTTATTGCTGATAACAACTTAAAGTTTCAAAATATTTCCTCCTGTAATGATATCGGTTTTGTGAGAATTGCAGACGCTTGTGCCGAAAGAATTGTTGTAATAAATAAAGAACTTATCAATTACAGATTTAACAGAAGCGGCAGTATTGCAAACACAAGAGCCGCTAAAACAACAAATCTGCTGAAGGCCGGCGGGTATGTAAAAGATTTTTTGGTAAAAAATAATTTGTATGAATCATTAAAATATGCGCATATAAATGCAATGAAAAAAACTGTCAGCTGGGAAATTTCTATGTGCAGCGATGAACAGTACAAAAATTTTCTTGCGGAATTAAAACAATTGAATGATTGGAAGGTATTTTTGCCTGTTTTAAGAAAGGAGTACATAACTCCTGATTACATTAAAAATTTTATCGGCGACAAAAAAGTAATGTTCTGGGGTGCAAGCCTTTTTCTCGAAGATGTTTTGAAATCGGAGACGGAAAAGAATCCGAATATTTTAGGTGTTATAGACAAAAATTCTGCAAAATGGGGAAAATCAATAGGCAGCTACGAAATTTTTCCGCCTGAGAGTCTAAATACCTTAAAGCCGGATGGAGTTTTACTTATGGTACATTCTAACTATGAAGTTATTTACCCTGCATTGAAAAAGGAACTGAGAGAAAAGTATCCGGAAATAGAGTTATTACCAAATATTTTTGAGGCAGAAGAATTATGAATATAATACCTGTTGTCCTTGCGGCTGATGAAAATTATGCTCCGCAGATGTATGTAACAATACTTTCGGCATTAAAAAGCAAAAACAAGAATACATTTTACGAATTTATCTGTCTTGTACCGGACAGATTTCCTGCAGATATTGAAGGCGAATTTGAAAAATTGCAGAATAAATTTTCAAATGCAAAAATCAAGTTTATTTTTATGAATAATGATTTTAAAGAACAGGAAATGCATATTTCTCACATTTCAACTCCGACATATTACAGGCTTAAAATGCCTGAATTGCTGCTGGAATATAAAAAGGCAATTTATCTGGATGTTGATATTATTGTTTTGCAGGATTTAAGCGGATTATTTAATACTGATTTGGATAATTTTTATATTGCAGGTGTAAAGGCTGCGGCTTATATTCTTAATGAAAACAACCGCGAACACTACAAATCAATCGGTATCGAAGATATGTCAGGATACATAAATGCAGGAATGACATTATGGAATCTGGAGAAGATTCGCGAAGATAATCTTGAGCCAAAGCTGATTGAACTTGCAGGCAAAAATTTCTCCAGCATGGATCAGGATGTCATTAATTTAGCGTTTTGCGGCAAAATTAAATTTCTCGATTTTAAATACAATTTGATGACAAAGTATTATAAGCGGATTTTGAAAGAAAGAGAAAATTTAGATAAAATATACGGGAAAAAGGAAATTGATGAGGCTCTTTTATCTCCGGTAATTATTCATTATGCCGATTATATAAAACCTTGGAGTACGGAAGAAGTCTGGCTGCAAGAATACTGGAGGGAGACAGAAAAAGATTCGCCGTTAAAGTGTAAGATTCAGATTGGACCGCAAGGAAAAATTTTGCAGGAAATTAATGCCGGTAAAAAGGTCATTTTCTGGGGAGCAAGTTTATTTTTGGAAGACCTGATTTTATCGGGTAAGATAAATCAGGATAATGTTCTTGGTATAGTTGATAAAAACGAAGCAAGGCAGGGAGAGAAAATCGGAAAATACAAAGTTTACTCTCCGGAAGCTATAGGAGTTTTAAAGCCTGATGTCATAATTTCTTCAATTATAAACAATAATACAAGAATCTATCCTCAGATTAAAACTTATGTTGAAGAAAATTATCCGAAAACGGAAGTTTTGCCTGATATATTCGGGAGAAGAAAATGAAATTTGCAAGATTAATACAACAGTACAAATACGATTTAAAAAGCTGGAACGGCGAGGGAAATATCGGAGACTGCATACAAAATATTGCGGTTAAGAATTTGTATAAACAAACGGGTATTTCTGATGATGAAGTAGTTAAAATTAACAGAGATGGTCTGGCGGATTATTCCGGAGAGCCGGTAATTTTACCCATGCAGGGCTGGTTTGGAAATGTTCACGGCGTATTTCCGCTTGATATTCCGGAAAGCATTGTCCCTGTATACATAGGATTTCATATAAACAGCAGTAATGATTGCAGAGAAAAATTTGTTGAACAAAATATTGCTGAAAAGATGAAAAAGTTTGAGCCGATAGGCTGCCGTGACAGAAATACGGCAGAATTTCTGGAAACGCTGGGGCTAAAAACATATTTTTCGGGTTGTTTAACGCTTACTTTTCCAAAAAGAGACAAAGAACCTGAAAATGGCAAAATTTTTATTGTGGATTTGTATCCGAAAGCCTTTGAAATGCTGCCGGATTTTATTCTGGAGCAGGCAGATTGTTCAATTACCCACAAATACAAATTTAAAAAATATCCGGTATCTTATGAAGAAGCGATGGAATTTGAAGCTAAAGCGCAGGAGATTCTTGATAGATATAAAAATGAGGCAAAACTTGTTATAACCTCCCGCATACATTGCGCAATGCCTTGTATTGCAATGGGAATACCGGTTATTTATATCCATAAAGGAAATCACCAGAAGGATACGCGGCTGGATGTAATAAAAGGAATTATTCCTGCTTATACTCCGGAACAAATTGATATAATTGACTGGAGTCCAAAAGCTCCTGACATTGAAGCTTTCAAAAAAGCTATTTTTGAAAATGCGGCATTACATATATGTAATGTTTCTCATGATTACCATCATGAGAAAACCTTCTATCAGTCCGAAAAAAGTATAAAAAAAATCGCGGAGTATGCAGGGTATTATGAGAAAAAATCTATGCGTGAAGATTTTCTTGCCGGTTTGAAGTTAAAAACCTCAAATAAATTAAAAGAGATTAAATTATTTAAAATCCTTTATTCCAAAAAGAAAATACTAATCTGGGGAGCCAGTACCTATATTCAGGATTTTATCAGAAAATACAGAATCCATAACAGTAATATTGTGGGGTTCATAGACTCAAACACTGAAAGAGAAGGCGGTTTTATCAGGGAGTATGAAATTTTTACACCGGAAATTCTAAACGTTTACAAACCTGAACTGATAGTTTTTGCAATAAAAAATAACCACAAAAAAATATATAAAGAGGTTAAGAGTTTTCTTGAGCAAAATTATCCGGATATTAATTTATATCAGGATATCATGTAGCATTGATTTTATTTTTAATTTAATATACCTTATTGTGTGAAGGAGAGGAACGCTTGATAAGAAGACGCACAATAGGTACGGTAAACGGAATTATAGCCGCGGCAAGCTACGGTTTGAACCCGCTGTTTGCGCTTCCATTGTTTGCAAGAGGAATGGGAGTAAATTCAGTCTTGTTTTACAGATACGCGCTTGCGGTTATTATTTACGGATTGTGGCTTAAGTTTCATAAGAAAATGTCGCTTAAAATTCACAGAGGAGATATAATTTCGGTCTTTGCACTTTCTCTTTTGTTTTCGCTCTCTTCTCTGACTCTTTTTGATGCTTTCAATTATATTGAAGCCGGTATTGCCTGCACAATTCTTTTTATCTATCCGATACTTGTTGCCTTAATGATGGCATTGTTTTTCAAAGAAAAACTTACAAAAACGGTCATAACTTCAATTCTCTTAACTTTTACCGGAATTTTTCTTCTTTATAACGGGAAACCCGGCGCGCCTCTTAGTATGCACGGGATTGTTATGGTAATTGCATCGGCTTTTCTTTATGCTTTTTATATTGTCGGAGTTAAAACAAATAAAACAATCAAAAATATTAATAGCGCAAAGTTGAGCTTTTATGTAATGCTTTTCGGGCTTCTGGTTTATATTTATAATCTTAATTTCTGTACGGAACTCCAGATTCCGCACTCGCCGTTTATATGGGCTTGTCTGTTCGGGCTGTCAATTTTTCCTACAATTATATCATTAGAGACAATAACAATTGCAATAAAACTTATCGGCTCAACAACCACTGCAATTTTAGGTGCGCTTGAGCCTTTAACGGCAATAGTAGTAGGTATGTTATTTTTTGAAGAAAGGCTGACTGTTAAAATCGCAATCGGGATAGTATTGATTCTCTCGGGAGTGCTTTTGATTATATCTAAAGATAAACTGTCTCACCGCCACCATAAATCAGAGTAAAGGGAGAAAATGTATTTATGAAAAGATGTTTTTGGGTTGATGAAAAATCAGAGATTTATATAAAATACCACGACGAAGAGTGGGGCGTACCGAAACATGATGACAGAGATTTGTTTGAACTCCTTATTTTAGAAGGTTTTCAGGCGGGGCTGGCATGGATTACGGTTCTCAAAAAACGTGAAGCTTTCAGAAAAGCGTTTGATAATTTTGATGTTAAAAAAGTTTCTGAATATGATGATGCTAAAATCAGCGAACTGCTTAATAATGAAGGAATAATAAGAAGCAGGGGCAAAATAGAGGCTGCAATTAGCAACGCAAAAATGTTTATTCAGATTCAGAAAGAATTTGGCAGTTTTGCAAATTATATCTGGGGTTTTACGAATGATAAAGTTATTAAAAATACTACGGATGAATTTCCTGTCAAAACAGAACTTTCCGACAGAATTTCAAAAGATTTAAAGAAGCGCGGGATGAAATACACAGGCTCTGTAATTATTTATTCTTATCTGCAGGCAATCGGGATTGTAAATGACCACGAAACAACTTGTTTCAAGTACTAGCAAAAATTTCTTTCACGGTTTTTATTTCTGAAAAAGGAAGGAAATTTATATGCAAATACAGAGTACTAATAATTTACAATTTGGCGCAGGTTTGGTGAGACGTGTTAATCTGAACGGTAAAAAGGTGAATTTTGTTAAATTTAATACCGGTTCAAAAAATGACGTAAAGGCTCTTGCAGAAATTAAAACTCTCTGGGGCGGAAAGAATTTATCTGCAGGCATTGCGGAAGAAGCTGAAATTCTTGGCAAAGATGCTCAGATTTATGGACTGACTCTGCAAAGTAATAATTTTAGAAATGTCGACAGCTCAAAAGTTCTCGGGCTGATTAGTACGGATAAAATTACAAAAGGCAAAGAAACAGAGGTTTTCAAAATCGGTACGAATCCTAAATATGCATATGAACAAAAGCGTTCAAAACGTTCAATAAAGCATATTGCATCAACAATGCTTGAAAATATCAAAAATTTGAACGGCAATTCAAAGCTTGTTGTGAATAATGCCGAACCTCAGGAAATGAAGTTTTTGAATAAAGTTGGAATTGAACCTGAAACAAAAAGATTTTAATAAATACAATCTCAAAAATTTTTTGTAATACAATATTTATACGAGGAAATACACACTATGCTGAAAGTAGAAAGTAATAAAAGATACATACAGTCTGCTGCATTCTGGCAGAAGGCACATAATAAGCAAGCCGCAGAACTTGTTGACAGATTGATTTTTCAAAGGGATATGCTGAGTACAATATCCGCAAACAGTCCGAAAGATTTTTTTCAGAGGATGGACGGGTTTATTGAGCCTATTCAGAAAACGGGTTTTTTAAAATTTTTAAAAGGACCCGGATATTATGAAAAAAAAATTGCTGAAAGTATGAATAAGGAATATGCTCTGATAAAATCCGAGTTTTCAGAACTTTCACAACAGGCTAAAAAGAAATTAAAACAGGAAGGTAAAGCGCTAAATATAGAGGTTTAGCCTAATGTTTACTTTTAGCCCTGTTTTTGTTACGATTTTAGAGCAATACAGTTTTTAATAGGGAGATGAATAAATTGAAGACCAGAATGAAATCAAATAATTGTGGCGAATTAAATCTAAGCAATTTGAATGAAGAAGTTACTTTATCCGGCTGGGTTTCTACGGTAAGGGATTTAGGCGGTATTCTGTTTATAGAGCTTCGTGACAGAAGCGGTTTTTTCCAGCTTGTAGCAAATCCGCAGATTAATCCTGAGGTGCATAAAGCTTTTGAAAAAATCAGAAGCGAATATGTGATTATGGTTAAGGGAAAAGTTACAAAGAGACCGGAAGAAACTTATAATGAAAAATATCCTACAGGTCAGGTAGAAATGTATCCTGAATATGTAGAAATTCTTGCGGAATCAAAGGTTCTTCCTTTCGTTCTCGGTGACGATAATGTTTCTGAAGATATCAGACTTAAATACAGATACCTTGATATCAGAAACGAAAAAATGCTTCATAACCTGAAAACAAGACACAATATTGTTCAGGCGGTAAGAAATTATTTGAACAATCAGGACTTTTTGGAAGTTGAAACACCGATATTGATTAAAACAACTCCGGAAGGTGCAAGAGATTATCTTGTTCCTTCCCGTGTTCAACCTGGCAAATTCTTTGCCCTCCCGCAATCTCCGCAGATTTTTAAGCAATTATTGATGGTAGGCGGTATTGAAAAGTATTACCAGATAGCAAAATGCTTCCGTGATGAGGATTTAAGAGCCGACAGACAACCTGAATTTACACAAATTGATATGGAAATGTCTTTTGTGGAACAGCCTGATGTAATCAAGGTTGTAGAAGGACTTCTTGTCGATGCTTTCAAGGCAGCAGGAGTTGAGATTAAACCTCCGTTCATTCAAATGCCTTGGCAGGAAGCTATGGACAGATATGGTTCAGATAAACCGGATACAAGATTTGGTCTGGAATTATTTGATATAGGCGATATCATTTTAGAATCTAATTTTGAAATTGTAAAAAGCACTCTTCAAAACGGCGGTATCGTTAGAGGTATTAGAATTCCGGGCGGTGCTAAATATTCAAGAAAAGATATTGATGATATTACAAAACTTGCTGTTTCATTTGGCGCAAAAGCTCTTGCTAATATTATCTACAATGATGACGGCACGGCTAAATCACCTGTATTGAAGTTTGTAACGGAAGAACAGGCAAAGGCTATTCAGGAAAGAGCCGGTGCACAGGCAGGGGATATAATTTTCTTTGTTGCTGATAAGCCGAAACTCGTTTACGACATTATGGGCAGATTAAGATTACATTTTGGAAAATCTCTTAACCTGATTGACGAAAGTAAGCACAATCTTCTCTGGGTTGTAGACTTTCCTATGTTTGAATGGTCGGATGAAGAAGGCAGATATATGGCAATGCACCATCCGTTTACTTCTCCTAACCTTAATGACCTTGATAAACTTGACAGCGGTGATCTCGGTAATGTTAAGTCAATTGCTTATGATATTGTCTATAATGGCACCGAACTCGGCGGTGGATCTGTCAGAATCCACTCTTCAGAAGTACAGAAGAAAATCTTTAAGGCTCTTGGACTTACTGAGGAAGAAGCTACCGAAAAATTCGGATTTATGGTTAACGCTCTTCAATACGGTACACCGCCTCATGCAGGTCTTGCAATCGGTTTGGACAGACTTGTCGCTCTGCTTTGCAGAACAGATTCAATCCGTGATGTTATTGCGTTTCCTAAAAATGCAAGTGCAAAAGACTTGATGAGTGATGCTCCGGGAGAAGCTTCTTTACAGCAAATGAGAGAGCTCCATATAAAAAGCACGGTAACAAAAAATTAAAAATGAAATATCTATAAAAGAAAGACTTGTCGTTTAAGGCAAGTCTTTTTAATATAAGTTATATAAAAGGAAAAGGAAATTAGTTACTTAAAATATTAGCTTCCCCAATCAAATACAGAGCTTATAGCATCATCAATTAAGGATTTAACAGATTGAATTTCTGTATTTATTGATTCAAGCTCTGTTGAAAGGTTGTCAATTTCAATATCAAGCCAGTTTTCTTTTTCTGAAATAGCAGCTTTTTCTGCTTCGTACCAGGCTGTTATTTCTTCTCGGACGTCAGAATCGGTTCTTGATTCGACAAGTCCTGCTGTTACAAAGTATGTAAGAGAGCAGTCAGGGTCATAATTACCTTCGTCATTTACTGTTGCAAGCTGCAAAGTACCGCTCACCAGTCCGTCGCTTATATAATTGTCGTTAGTTTTAATTTCGTTATTATATTCAGTTGTCCAGCCGTTTGCTGCAGCTGCTTGAAAAATAGGATAATAAAAGTCAACAATTTCCTGAAGAATTGAAGTTGTTGTATCAGAATTATCTACTGTTGTTGTGTTTCCTGTGCTCTCTCCGGTGATTGTCTGGACTCCGTTTGCGTCATAACTTGTTGTAACGCCGTCTCCGTCAATAACAGATTTGAATTGTTCTTCTGTATATCCCGGAATTAATTCAGCAAGTATTGCTGGTATCTGTTCCGAAGAAAAGGTTCCGCCTCTGCCCTGAGAATCCATAGCGGAAGAACCGAGTACCGCAGTTATTGCGTTTGCATAGTCAGAGCTCAAAACAACCTGACCTTTATAGTCGGTTAAAATCATTGAATTTTCATCTTTTAAAGCTTTATTTCCGGAAGTAATTGCAGTATAGTTTGAACCATATCCCATCAGATAGTTGTAATTAATTTTGTTGTACTGTCCGTTATCATAATAAGCAATACTCTTTGACTGAAGTTTGCTGTTATATTCCTGAGCCAGGGCGCTCTGCTCTCTGGTTACTGCCATCTTTCTCATGGAAGCAACGGAAATGCCGTACTCGCAATCGGCTTTGCGGGCGGTCAATGTTAATAGTCTAATATTTGAGCAGGCTAATCCCATTTTTCTTTCCTTTATTGTCCCTTTTATATATTATTGTTATCGGCATTTTTTGTTAAAACTTTAGACATGTAAGAAAAATTTTTACAATTCTTTACAAATGGCGCAATTTTGTTAATTCTTTTGTTTTATACATGTTAGAAGGACAAGTGTAGGAGTTCTTATGAGCGAAATTAATCCAATTACAACAACGGCATTAGTACCGCAAAAAACAACAATAAGCAGCAAGCCGAACTTCAAGGCAGCGGCTTTGACGCCTGCAACCAGCAATGATATTGATAGTTTTATCAAAGAGCAAGAAAAAGCAAAAAAGAATGCTAAGCGTAAAGAATATTTCTATTACGGTTTTCTCGGAACACTTGCATTAACTGCAATAGGCAGCCTGTATTTTATGGCAAAGCAGGGTAAAAGTTTGGATAAACCGGTAAGTGAACTTAAAGAAATCTGGTCAGATTTGGGTAAATCAGCTAAAATTGATGATTTAGCACTGCCGGAGAGCTTAAAAAACTTTATGAATAAATTTAAAAACAGTGTTGAGAATCCTCAAGTCCTTAAAAACAGAGGAGGTAAGCCAACCAAGTCGGTTTTATTATACGGCCCTCCGGGAACGGGTAAGACAACTTTTGCAAAAGCTCTTGCAAAAGAATTTCCTGATTCCAAGTTTGCTTCTCTTGATGTAACAAGTCTCGGTTCTGAATATCAGAGTGTTAGCGAACGTAACTTGAATAAAGCCGTTGATATGATTTGCAAAGAAGCGGATGCTAATCCTGCTAAGAAATTCTTTGTATTCATTGATGAGATTGATTCAGTCATGATGGTTGATAATAGTTTGAGTGCAAAACATTCAAACGATATGCTCAATGAATTTAAGAAATGCTTTACCGAAAAACTCGGCAAACGTGACAATATTATAACAATCGGCGCAACCAACCTGCCTATTGATATTGAAAAAGGCATTGTAGTTGGCGGTAAGAAGTTAGACAGACCGATGTTAGACAGATTCAGCGAGAAAGTTCTGGTTGATCTTCCGACAAAAGATCAGATTGTAAATTCCGTAAAATACCATTATAAAGACGCTTCTATGGTAAGTGACAAGCTTAAAACTAATTCCGCCGAGTTAAATAAGATTGCGGAATTTTTAGCAAAACCGGAACACAATACTTCATTCAGAACACTTGATTCAATCTATGATGCAACTGCTGCTTCAATTAAAGGTACGGAAAAATCCGTTGATATTATTGATATCCTAAAAACAATCAAAAGTAAGCAGCATGAGATGAATTTTACGGATGCGGATTTTGTGAAACTGCTTGCGGATTTGAAAACAACTATTTAAAATAATGTAACAAAAAGGCAATTTTTGTCAGAAAATTGTTTTATATAAATTATGAAGGTTTAATTTTTTAGGTGAAATTATTATGACAATGCAGTTAAACAACAATATCAGATTCAAAGCGGATGCTCAGGCGGCAGCAATTCCCGTTAACAATGTAAACTACAATAACAGATACACCCCTCCGATGCCTCAGGAAATGCCGGCGGATGATGTTTTTATGATGCAGGCTATGGCGGAACAGAGAGCGGAAAAACAGGCAAAATCACAGCAAAACTGGAATAAAGTCGGAGTTGCAGCACAGGTGGGAATCGCATTAGGATTTTTAACAACTGCGGCGCTCGGCGTACTTGGAGCTATCGGGTTAAAAAAGTTTGGAAAGGCGGCTGCTGCCGGAAACCATGCTAATGATGAATTGAAAGCTCTGACAAAAGTTAATTTGAAATGGGAAGATTTTGGAACTCAAAAAACCGTTGCACCTCTGGATTCCAAGACAACTGCAAAATCACTTAAAAAAGCTTTTGATAATATAATTTCCAACCTGGGGTTGTCAGACGATGCAAAAAAATGGGGCGGAGTCGGCAATAACATTGATATTATGTACTTATACGGCCACGGCGGTACAGGTAAAACTTATGTCGCAAAACAATTTGCACAGGAAACAGGCTCTATGTTCACATGTATTAAGTATCCTGATCTGGGTTCTCCGTACAAAGATGCTGCAAGTATGAGAATCAGCAGCTGCTTTGACGAGATAATAGCAAAAGCAAATGCACAAAAAGACAAAAAGTTTGTTGTCTGTATTGATGAAATTGATGCGGTTATGAGAAAAGTTCCTGACGGCCAGCACGGCGCGGAAGAAGTTGCAAAATCAAGAGCAGCTGTCTTGACCGGTCTTGATAAGCTCAGAGATAAATGCGCTAACGTAACTGTTATTGCAACTTCTAACTATCATCCGAAAAACGGAATTGTAGATCCGATTGCATTAAGAAGATTTAATAACAAAATCGAAGTTCCGCTTCCTAATAAGAAACAGATAAGCGCTTTACTGGAAATGTACCTTAAAGATATCGGCGCGATAGATAAAGACAAATTCTTTAAGAGCAGTGAATTTAAGAGTTTTGTAAGTAAACTTGAAAGAGAAGGTTATTCAAACGGTGAAGTTGAACTTATTGCTAAAGAAGCCGGAAAGATTTTCGGAAGTTCTTTGAAAAAAGTCTCCGATTCCGACCTAAAGAAACATCCGTTTAAGGTTAAATATCTTCAGGAGGCAATGAAGATGAACGGTGAAGCTGCAAGCAAAACCAATAAACTTATGGATGTGAAAAAAGGCAGCGGAAGCGGCAGTAATAATGACCCTGTAGGAAAATTAACATTCTGGCAAAAACTGGCAGTGTTATTTTCTAAACACTAGGCAAATTATTAGATTTTACCTTTAATCTTCTCTGCAACTTTTTGGCATCTCATTTTTTCAACTTCTTCCATAACTTTTCCGACAGGAACATCCCAGGCTCCTGATGTCGGGCACTGGAACGGTTTAATGCTCTTGTACCAGGCGATATCATCACCTTCAACTTTAAACCATCTCCATTCAACAATTCTGTTAAATAGACCGAATGTTTTAACGCCCAGTGCACCGGCAAGGTTCATAACACCGTTATCGGTTGTTACCATTAAATCCATACATTTCATTGCGCAGGCAGTGTCTTCCCAGTTCTTAAAGGTTCTTCCGAGTCTGGTGAGTTTTGCCTCCGGCGGAATTCTGTCCATCTGATTGGTTAAATCATCAACCTGAAAACTGTATACTTCAACATCCGGAAGTTCCATCAACGGGTACAGGAAGTGCAGCGGAATGTCTCTGTCTGTTTCTTTGGAGGCAAGAGTACCTTCGTAAGCAATACCGATTTTGATTTTATCATTGTCGTTGATGTGTTCTTTCTTATAGGCGTTGATTTTTGTTTTTGGAACTTTCAAATATCCGCCGGCTTTTGGAATAGTGCTTGGCTTAGTTTCGCATACAATCGGCAGATCCATCATCGGAATCCAATAATCATAATTTATGCTTGGAATTTGATCTTCCGTATAAATTTCAACGCCGAGCTTTGAATCTTTAAACAATTCTATAAGCTGCCTTTGAACAACAACAGAAACTTCTTTACACATCTTTTTGAGTTCGTCAATGAATCGTATAAACATAATAGAGTCACCAAAACCTTGTTCAAAATGTACAAGTATGCGCTTATCTTTTATGTCAACTTTTATGTTCCACTTTTTCTTTTTAGAAGAGAATAGCTGCGGGAAGGCAACATTTTTTAAATCTTCTTTCTGGAATCTGTGCTGCAGGAATTTAAAGCCTTCCGAGAAACGCTGGTGGCGAACAAGATATGCACCGTATGCGTGTAAATCCGAATGTGTCGGATTCAGGTACATAAGTTTTGAATAAAATTCATCTGCTTTTTGTATTTCATCAAATTTACCGTATACATAAGCAAGGTTTTTGACAATAATTCTGTTATTCGGAGCAAGTTCGTAAGCTTTTGTAAGATAGTCAATCTGTTTTTCTTTATATTTATCCTGATAACATGTGGAGTATAAGTGTCCGAGCATATTGTAGATTGAAAAGTTATTAGGATTCTTTGCAAGTGCTTTTTCGTAGTATTCGATAGCCTTTTTGTTATCCTTGATATCAGTGTATGTGAGGTCTGCAAGATATACGTAGACGTCTTCTTTATCCGGAGAAATTTCTTCAAAGCGTTTAAGGAATTTGATGGCCAGATCGGCATTTCCTATTGACTTCATGCAAAGTCCGATATTTTTATAAATGTTTATCGGAAAACCTGAATATTTCATTATATTCCGGTACTGTTCTATAGCCTCAATATACTTTTTATCAAGATTTAATTTTTGTGCGTAGTGTATTGCCTGATTTATGTATTGAGTAATAACGCTGTTTCTTTCAGCTTCATCAGTTATGCTTGAAATAGCCTCCCTGTATATTTCAAGCCCTCTTTCGTAATTATTGTTTTTGCAATAATATTCTGCCATTGCAACATCCATAGACGTGATCAGGTCTTTGGAATTATCCATCGGAATTTCTTTTCTTACTACCAAACGTTTTGAAACTTGCATATTATCCTCAAATTTGTACTATATCTAACTTAAACCATATCATACCACGTTTAATATTAGATTTTATCCTGCAAAAAAAGGATAAGAAAAAGTTATTGCAGAGCAAGTGCCGCAATCTACTTTTTAGGTGGGCAAAGCGTAAGCGTACCCACCCTACATTTCTTAACAGCCTACTACATTACCCCGCCCCGCAATGACACCAAATTTGTAGTTCCACCTGCCAGCCAAATACATTTACCACTCCCCCGGCAATGGCGTTAAGCCTGTAGTCTCACTTAACAGCCAATACATTTACCACTCCCCCGGCAATGGCGTTAAGCCTGTAGTCTCACTTAACAGCCAATACATTTACCCCCCCCCTTTACCGGAAGTTGTGTTTTTACTATAATTGAGTTGCAAAAAGAGAGTGTTTTTTTATAAAGAAAGGAAAAACCTATGAAAAAATCAATTAAAGATTTAGGAGACATTAAAGGTAAAGTAGCTCTCGTAAGAGTTGATGTTAACGTACCTTTGGATGAAAACAAAAATGTAACTGACGATACCCGTATTCAGGCTATCGTACCTACCGTTAAGTTTTTAAAAGATAAAGGTGCTAAGATTGTTCTTATGGCTCACCTTGGCAGACCAAAAGGAGAAAAGAACCCTGAATTTTCTCTTGCTCCGGTTGCTAAATATATGACAAAAGTTTTTGGCGAAGAAATCGTATTTATACCTTCTGTTGAAGAAGCAAAACCTTATGTTGACAAATTAGTTGACGGTCAGATTGCTTTGTTGGAAAACATTCGTTACTACAAAGCAGAAGAAGCAAAAGATGATGATATGACTTTTGCGGAAGAACTTGCAAAATTAGGTGATTTCTATGTAAATGACGCTTTCGGCGCAGCTCACAGAAACCACACTTCTACAGCTAAGCTTGCAAAAATTCTTAAGCCGGCTGTTTCAGGTCTGTTGATGGAAAAAGAAATCAGATGCTTATCTCAAGCTCTTGATAACCCTACAAGACCTTTTACTGCAGTTGTAGGCGGTGCAAAAGTTTCTTCTAAAATCGGTGTTTTAGAAAATCTTCTTGACAAAGTTGACAATATGATTATCGGCGGCGGTATGGCTTATACATTTGTTAAAGCTAACGGCGGCAAAATCGGTAATTCAATTTGCGAAGATGACCAGTTAGATGTTGCAAAAGCTATTGAAAAGAAAGCTCAGGAAAAAGGCGTTAAGCTTGTAATGGCAACTGATGTTCTTGTAACAGATGATTTTTCAGGCAACGGTACTAACAAATTCGTTAAGATTGATGAAATCCCTGACGGATTTGAAGGTGTTGATGCAGGTCCTGATTCAAGAAAAGCTTTTGCAGAAGTTTTGAAATCTTCAAAAACTATTCTTATGAACGGTCCTGTAGGTGCTTTTGAAAATCCTAAATTTGCAGAAGGTACAAAGGCTGTATTGGAAGCTATCGTAGAAGCTACAAAAGAAGGTGCTACTTCAGTTATCGGCGGCGGTGATTCTGTTTCTGCAGCTAAGAAGTTCTTCAAGGCGGAAGATTTCACTCACGTATCAACAGGCGGCGGTGCTTCTCTTGAATTTATCGAAGGAAAAGTTCTTCCGGGTGTTGCTGCATTGGATGACAAGTAAGGTTTTTAGAATTAAAAACAAAAAACAGGGCTTTAAAAAGCCCTGTTTTTTTATTAAATAAAACTTATTAACACATAACAAGCCAGAGAAGTTTTCTTGTTTGCCGCCCGAGAAAAATCCCTATCATTGAGAAGAATACGTCATATAGAATCTTAATACCGCTCTGGGAAGTTATCCAGCTTGTAACAAGATCCATCGGAGCGTGTCTTAATGTTGCAACAAAGAGCATATACAAAATTCCGAGAACATGTATAGTTAAAACACCGATTATTGAGATTAAAAATACTCTCAGAAAATCCGTTTTGCCTTTAAGAAGCGTTCCTGCAAAGAAAATTGCGGGAATAAACGCTAAAATATACCCGAATCCGTATTCAAACATATAGCTTAAGCCGCCTCCGAGTGCAAAAATCGGGAAAAACAGACCCAATCCTATGTACATCAAAATTGATAAGATGCCGAATTTTCTGCCGAGAAGCGCTACAATAAAAAATACTACGGGAATTTGCGGAATGTATTTATAACTTTTTATAAAGTGATGAATAATTTCATAATCACTTACATCTCCTGCCAGAAAAGTAAATGTATCCAGCGGAAAATACGGATGTTTCAAAGTTACCTGAGTAAAGGTTGCAACAATGATAAGCAAAACGCAAAGACAGGTCAAAATAAGCGTGCCGAGCGTAATTTTTATCGGCTCACCTTTGTATTTGAAACTGTTAATTTGTTTTTCTATGCGCTTGCTCATTTGATATCAATAAGTGTTTTCAATTTTTCGATGTTTTCGATATACTTTGTCTTAAATTTGTCATAGAAAATATTTTCAGTCCACATAATAAGTGCATCTTCATTATTGTCCTGATAATATCCCTTTCTTGTTCCCAGAGACTGGAATCCGTATTTTTCATAAAGCTTAATTGCCGGAATATTAGAGGTTCTGACTTCAAGCGTTAAGTACTTAACTCCGTCTTTGTAGCAGTCTTCTACAATTTGATGAATAAGAGCCTCACCGATATGATTTCTTAAATAATCGTTTTTTACCGCAATTGTAGTAATATGTCCTTCCTCCAGAATATGCCAAGTTCCCGCATATCCGACAAGCTCTCCATCAGCCGTTTTCGCCGTATAGTATTTTGCAAGAGTGTTAGACATTTCGTCGTAAAACGAAGACTTTGCCCAGTGGTGTTTACCGTATGCTTCTTCTTCAATAGCAACAACACTTTCCACATCTTCTTTGGTCATACGCGATATAAAAATTTTAGATAATTTTACTACGGACATATGCTTTCCCAATCAATATCATCTTCGGTTTCTTCGCCGGGTTCAATAATTCTGTCGCCGTCCTCCAGCATGAGCATCAGCGAAAGTCTTAACTGTTTTTTGTAATTTTCAAGCGCTTTTTCTCTTGTTTTAGCGCAAAATGCAAAACTCGGAATTTCTTTTATTTCAATATAATGATAAGGATTTCCGTTAAAATCCAGATCGGTTCCTTCTATAAGTGTCCACGGAAGGTTCATATAATATTCCAAATCTTTAGTCATCCAGAGACCTCTCACTTAACGGCTGTTTAATCATAATACCTTCTCCGCCTATTACATCTGCCTGACGGCCGTTTATATATAAATAAACCGGAAGATTCGTATTTGCTTTTGCCGTTTTTATAAGCTGCTTAACTCTTGTATAAGTGCTTTCAGCCCCGCCTCCGCCTTCAAAAGCTGAAGAAAGATCAATCATAATATTTCCGTCCCCTTCTCTGATTGACAAAATTTTTGTTCCGGTAGGAATTTCGGAACTTAAGCCCTTTGATTTTTCCCAGCTTGTAGGAGCGGCAATAAGTTCTTTAACTGCGAAAGCAAAGCAGGACTTTTCTATTTCCGTGTCGCATTCTCTGTTGAGTGAGCGCAGGTTTCCGTTAGAATCTGCGACAAAAATTTTCACGGTTTTATAGTTATGTTTTTTCTCCGGTTTATTTTCCGGTAAATCTTCATTTCCGCTGATCGGAGTCAACTCTTCTGCCGGCGGAGTTGAGTCATTGTTCGGGAAATTCAGATGAAAACCTTCGCTGCTGAAAAATGAAAAATATACATACGCAACAGATATTACGATAAGTACGAATAAACCCAGTTTTTGAGAAAAATTCATGGCTTAATCTCCTTTTACAAATATTTTACCATCAATTTTTATTTTGTTGTCAACAATATTTATGTCTTCAATTTTTCCGTCACAATTGTCTTTATCAAGAAGCGAAAGTGTGAATTCGAGCGGGTTTACAAGGTTTAGCAGATTTGCAACTTTTTCAAGCGAAAGATTGCCGTACGCGCTGTTCAGCTTAATATTTCCGGCTCTGATTTTACCTTCTTTAACAACAAAAGCTGTAGATGCTACAAAAACACGAACCTTTGTTCCTGATGCAATCGGGAAACTATATTCTGTGAGAATATAAATCTGGTTGTTCTGAATTTTTGTACTTACTTTTGTAATCTGGAAAAGAGGATATGCAAGGTTATTTACCTTATCCAGCACTTTTTTATAATCCTTATGCTGCAGGGCGGTATTCATGCTTTCTTCTGACAAAAGCATCTCATAAGAAAACTTCATGTCAGACTTAAATTCAACAGGATCTTTTGTGTAATCTACATAATTGTAATCCGTTAGAGATCTTAAATGTACATAAGGAACAGGAATCCCTTCCGGTGCAATGTTTTCTCCCGTAATTTCAAGGTTTTTGAATATGCCCTTTCTAATACTTGAGGTTGTGTAACCTTCAAATTTTACATTGTAATTTCCGCCGGTTTCTTTTTTCAATGATGATTTAATAATATGTTCTGCAATGCTTTCTGAAATCGGATTCATAATCGCAAAATGCTTGTGATTCTGCAGGTAATCTTTTGAATACCTGTCTTCGCAATAGCCGGCATTAACCGTCAGCAGCAATAAAATAAAACTTAATAAAATCTTTTTCATAATTTTGTATTCCTTTATAGTTGAGAAGTTTAGGAGTTGAGAAGGGAATTAATATTTTATTTCTTTTATTCTTCACCTTTCACTTCTATTCACTACTCACTATTCACTAACCAATACATTTACCCCCCCCCGCCTTCTTTTACTCCTTTATAGAACTCATTTGTAATAAGCTGAGAGTATTTGTCTTTCTGACTTATAGAAAGCGCCAGTTTTTCCGAGCCGTCAGAAGTTGTTACACTTGCCACAACACCTGAAATATCAGAGAACGGAAGTTTTGTGACTTCTGCTTCAAATTTTGCGTACGGAACATCTTTTCCGTAAACATTCATAGTCCCGCGTCCGGTGATTTTTATATCTTTTATGGTAATTGCCTGATATTTAAATTTTTCCGAGAGATCTTTCAGCTTTTTATCCACGCCGTTGCTTTTAATATCACTCTGGGTAAGAAGCGGTTTTTTGCCGGAATCTACAATAATCATTTTTTGTCCTGACGCTTTATGCTCTGCAAGGACAGCTTTGTATCCTGCAAGATTAACGGCATTATCAATCTGGAATTCTTCATGCAGTTCCGAAAAATTTCCGATCTTCTTTGCGCTTTCAATTGCGTGTTCCTGAATAAAATTCCCTACGCTTACCTTTATCGCCTCGACATATTTTTGACCGCCTATTGCGTTAAAACCGATTATTGCAAGGACGAGTAAAAAAGCGTTAAAAATAATCTTTATTAATCTAAACATTACTTGCACCTGTTGTAAATATTATGTACAATTATAACTATGACAAAGCCTGAAATCAATCTTATAAATACTGCAGATATTGATATAAAAGATGCAACTCCTGCGATGCAGCGATATATAGAGATTAAACGCGAGAACCCCGATTGTTTGCTTTTATATCGTATGGGAGATTTTTACGAAACTTTTTTTGAAGACGCAGTTACTTTATCAAGAGAACTTGAAATAACTTTAACCGGAAGAGACGGCGGGGCGCTGGGGAAAATACCGCTTGCAGGCATTCCGGTAAAAGCTCTTGACGGTTATCTGGAAAAACTTGTTGCGAAAGATATGAAAATTGCAATATGCGAGCAGCTTGAAGATCCTAAGCTGGCAAAGGGGATTGTAAAAAGAGGGGTTGTAAGGATTATTACTCCTGGAACCATTATAGAGGGTAACTTCTTAAACCAGAGCAGCAACAATTACTTGTGTGCTTGTTTTAAAGAAAAGAGAGGTAAAACTTCTGAAGAAAAATGGGGCTTTGCATATACAGATATTTCTACCGGTGAATTTAAGGCTACGCAATTAAATTATGAAACACTTCTGACAGAGCTTGTGCGTATTCAGCCATCAGAAATTATTGCTCCGGTAAAAAAAATGAAGCTTCAGCCGTTCCAAATAGTTCCGGAGGAAACTGTTGATTTGCCGGATGAAATTATTCACAATTATAATTGTTCAAAAGTTCCGGAAAAAGTTTTTGAAGAGAATTTTGCAGCAGAAAATCTGAAACAGGTATTCAAGATAACTGATCTTGATGCAATAGGATATAAAACCTGCCCTATAGGATTCAGAGCTGCGGCAGGACTTTTGGCTTATATATGGGAAAACTTAAAAGAAGGGTTTCCGAAATTTGAAAAAATTGAGCCTTATGAACTTTCCGAATATATGTCGATGGATGCCGGTACAAGAAAAAATCTTGAACTTACTGAAACTTTAAGAGGTAAAAATAAATACGGTTCACTCCTGTGGGCAATTGACAGAACTTCTACAGGTATGGGGGCAAGACTCTTAAGAATCTGGATCTGCCAGCCGCTTAAAACCCGTGAAGGAATTTTAAAGCGTCAGGAGATTGTCAAAAAACTTGTTGAAAATTCCGCAGCAAGAGACCAAATTCAGCAGATACTGGAACAAATCTATGATATTCAGCGTCTGTCAACGAGATTGAGCAACACCTCCTTAATGCCGAGAGATTTTTTAAATCTTAAATCTTCGCTCAAAGTTTTGCCGGAGCTGGTTAATGCTGCAAAATCAATTAATCTGGATGTCTTTAAAAGTATTGAGAATGACTTGCAAAAACTGGAAGATTATGCGGAAATTATTGAAAAGACAATAAAGGATGATGCTCCGATTACTATTAAAGACGGCGGAATTATAAATAAGGGAGTTAACTCCGATTTAGACTACCTGCGCGATTTAATGGACAACGGCGAAAACTGGCTTAAAGAATTTGCACAGAAAGAAAAAGACCGTACGGGTATTACTGCATTAAAAGTTAGCTATAACAAAGTTTTCGGATTCTATATTGAAGTTTCAAACTCTAATCTCAGCAAGGTTCCCGCAAGTTATATAAGAAAACAAACACTGACAGGTGCGGAAAGATTTATAACGGAGGAACTTAAGAAACATGAGGATGAAGTTTTAACCGCTCAAGTTAAGGCGTATGAGCTTGAGTATAAGCTTTTCAGCAATTTTAGAGATTATTCAAAGGAATTTGTAACTCTTATACGTGAAACAGCAGAATGTATTGCAAGGCTTGATGTGTTCACTTCTTTTGCTTTGACGGCCGCAGAACATAATTATATCTGTCCTGAAATAAACGAATCAGGTGATTTTATAGTCAAAAACGGACGCCACCCTGTGTTGGAACAAATTCTGCCTCTGGGAACTTATGTCGCTAATGATATTGAGCTGTCAAGCAGCGATAAGGCTAAAACACAATTTATGATACTTACCGGCCCTAATATGGCAGGTAAATCCACTTATATGCGCCAGAATGCACTTATTGCAATCCTTACTCAAATAGGTTCTTTTATTCCGGCGGATTATGCACAAATCGGGATTATTGATAAAATATTTACCCGTGTCGGAGCAAGCGATGATTTAACACTCGGCAAGTCTACCTTTATGGTAGAAATGACGGAAACGGCCTGTATTTTGAATAGTGCAACCGATAGAAGTCTTATATTGATTGATGAAATCGGCCGCGGCACAAGCACGTACGACGGTGTTGCAATTGCCTGGGCTGTTGCTGAGTATATTGCAAATAAAATAAAAGCAAAGTGTATTTTTGCGACACATTATCACGAATTAAACGTCATGACCCAGACTTATCCGCAGATTAAGAATTTCAGAATTACCGTAAGCGAAGAAAACGGCGAGATAGAGTTCTTGAGAAAAATCGTCCCGGGCGGCGCCAGCAAGAGCTACGGTATTCAGGTTGCAAAAATGGCGGGACTTCCTAATGCTGTAATAAAACGTTCTGAAGAACTTATGAGCAAAATGCAGAGAGATTTTTCAAAGAATCTTGCAGGGCGTAAAAAATCTTCGGATATAGAAATTGAAGCTCCTCAGCTGAATTTGTTCTAAGTAAATCGTTAGCGTCGTTTTACCTGTCAGTTCAATATATTTACCCCCAAAAAGAAAAAGGATGCAAAAAGCATCCTGAAAATCCAACTATCACAAATCAATATATTAAATTAAACTTATATTCTCTTTTCTTACAGCGGCTTGTTCCAGAGAGATTCAGCGAATTTGCTCTGTAATGCACCGTTTTCTACTGATAAAGAAACATTGCTCGGAGTGAAAATAAATACCATATCGCTGATTTTTTGAGCTGTTCCGTCAAGAGCGTGTGCTGCACCGCAAATGAAATCGATTGTTCTTTGAGATTGTTCTTTGTCCAAAAGGTCAAGGTGTAAAATAACTGTTTTCTTATCGATAAGTTTTTTTACAATCTGAGCGGATTCAGAGAAAGAACGAGGTTCGATAACAGTAACTTCACCTGACTTGTATGAATTAGGGTGAGAAACAACTTTTGATTCTCTTTCAAATGAACGTTCCGGTTTGTTGTGAACTCTTGGAGCGTACATAGTGTCTAACGCTAATGTTCCGTCTGTATCATAATCGCCGTCACGGTCTACTAAGTCCATGAATGCGTCGTCTTCATTTTCTCCGTTAAAACTTTTTGTGAAAAAGTTTACAAATCCTTTTAAGCCTTCTGATAATGCCATTTCTCCTCCAATTTATAACTTATGTAAATAACTTTCTGCCTATTCTGATAATTGTTGCACCCTCCCTGAGTGCAATTTTGTAATCATTACTCATCCCCATTGACAGTTCCGGTAGAGTAACGTTAAACTCTTTTTCCAGTTCGTTTCTGAACTCCCTGATATCGCCAAATAACCGTGCAAGCTCATCTTCATCAACACCGAGCGGAGCCATATTCATTAAGCCGCAGACCTCAATACCGGTCAATGAAATAATGTCTTTGAATTCAGCTCTCAACTCTTCCTTGCTGTATCCGGATTTTTGTTCTTCGCCCGCATTGTTAATCTGTAATAAAACTTTCTCTCTCTTATTTAAACGGCAGGCAGCTTCCGAGATTTTCTTTGCTAACTTGAGAGAGTCCACAGACTCAATAACATCAAAGTGCTCTACAACTTTTTCAGCTTTATTGCTCTGCAGATGACCTATAAAGTGGAATGTTGAATTTTGTCTGACATCATCCGGGAGGTTTTTCAATTTTTCAATTGCTTCTAATGCCCTTGATTCTCCAAAATTTCTAATCCCTGCTTCATATCCCGCAAGTATTGCGTCTAATCCGAAATACTTTGTAACTGCTACTATTTTAACTTTAGAATGTGCGATATCTTTTTGAATCTTTTGAAGGTTAGATTTTACCAAATCCCGATTAATACTGACATCCTGCCCCCATTGGCTTGCAGGAATAAATTCTTTGTTTTGTGATATTCCGAAATCGGAATCTCCCCCCGCTGAAGTCAGGTTAGCGTCCTCGCTTTGTGATGGTCTTAACATTTCCCCAACCCTCTATTGTATTATATATCAGAAATCATGTGCTGTACAAGAGTGTATTTGTAACAACTTTTACCGTTTTTTGAATCATGCTGAAACCCATGATTCACATGGATTTCGACCATGTTTAAATTATTAAGTTTTGTTAAGTTACATGCCTTTTGTTAACAACTTGACATGATTTTTTAAGTTTTTTGTTAAAAAGGGCATGCCTTTTTTAGAAGTTAATGGTAATTAGTGAATAGTGATTAGAAAACTCTAGTCACTATTCACATTTCACCTGTTACTATTGTCCGAGATAAGCCAGTGTTTCCATTACACTGCTTGCTGTTGAGAACACGCGGGAATTCATTTGTATCATTCTCTGTGCCGTAATCATGTTTGTAAGTTCCTGCGCAATATCAACGTTAGAGCCTTCGTATCCGCCGGATTCTATTGAACCGAAGGAGACTTCGCCTGCCATACCGTAGTAAACGTCACCTACGTCAGCACCCCATTCCCAGAGGTTGTTGTTGATGGATACGAGACCTTCTTCGTTAACCATTGTGGCAAGTTCAATTACGAAGTTAGAATTTTCAATTGTAGCACCGCTTGCTGTAACATCATCGCCGCGGATAGTTACACCTTCAGGAGTTGTGTATTTCCAGTGTACGGTATATGTATCATCCACATATTGAGTTAAAATCGAACCGTCGCTGTATGTAGCAGCCATAATACCATTTTCATCAACAGTTGTGGATTTTAGAGTTATAGAAGTGTTGTAGTTTACCATTTCTTGAAGTGATACGACCTGATTAATAACATCAGAAGTATTATTTGTACTGCTTAATCCTGTTTCACCAAGGAAGTTACTTGTTGTACCCGGTTCATTGAATGTAATATCACCTGTGTAAGTAATTCTTCCGTCTCCGGTTACCGAAAATGTTACATCATTAATACCGGCGTCTTGTAATTGCTGGTTGAATGCATTAAGAATTTCATTAATGGTAGGGTCGCCTTCTTCAATGGTTAATAAAACATCAGTATCACCTACAGTAGCAGATATGTCGCCTGCTTTGATAGCTGCGTTATTAAGCTGGCTTGTTTTTTTGTTGCCGAGATTCGGATCCCCTTGTACTGTTGCACTTAGGTTTTTAGGCACTTGAACAGTTTTTCCTGAGCTTGCATTTGAATATGGAGAATCTGCGGCAACAACTTTCATACCTGACTGTGTTACAACATTCCCCTCTGAGTCTGTTGTGAATACGCCATCACGTGTGTAGTATAGCTTGCCTTCAGAATCTTGAACTACAAAGAAGCCGTTTCCGGAAATCATAAGGTCCATGTCTCTTCCCGTGCTTACAAAGTCACCGGAATTAAAGTTTCTTGTAATACCTCCGATTTTTACACCGAGACCGATCTGTTTAGGGTTTGTACCGCCCCCTTCTTTTGTAGCTGCACTTCCGTATGAAAGCGTATTGGAGTATAAGGTTTCAAACGTCATATTTGCAGCTTTAAATGCTGTCGTATTGATGTTTGCAACGTTGTTTGCAACAACGTTAATTTGCTGCTGTCCGGCGTTAATACCGGTGCTAGCGGTGTGTAGAGCCTGTGTCATTATTTCCTCCCGTTTGTACTATTTATGCTTTTGATTTTGTTGTGCCGGATTGTTTAGTCGCGGCAGTGTTCGTTGTTGTTTCTGTTTCGGAATCAGAGCCTGAACTTGGCAGCTGAGAAGGTTCTTCCGCAGAACTTTCTCCCGGTTCTCTGATTGATGTAATATATGCGATTGAATAGTATTCGCCATTGACTTTAATCTTGCCGGTGCCGTCTTTGAAGTTTGCTTCAGTTACGGTTCCTGAAACTTCAGTATATTTAGTACTGTCTTTTTCATCAGGAATCTGAAGAGTAACCTCTTTACCTATCATAGAAAGTGTTTGAGAAATTTCAGAATTGTATGCCATATCGGCGTACATTGCAGAAATGTATTCAACACAGTTTTCTAAGCCTTCATTCATCTGAGTCATCTGTTCAAGTGATGAATATTGTGCCAATTGAGCAAGCCATTCCGTGTTATCTGTAGGCTGCGTCGGATCCTGATTCTGGAGCTGCTGGAGCATAAGAGTCAAAAACATATTCGGATCTGACGTGTCGGTAGATGTTGTTCTGTTTTTCATCTCTTCTGCTTTTTGCATAGCAGTCATATTTTGCATTGATGTGATTTCTGATGTTATTACACTCATAATTTACTCTCCACCCTTTTATACCTTACCATTTTCGTTTTCTATAAAGGACATCATCCTGTCGAACTGTTCTTTGTCTCTTTGTTCTCTTTGAGGATTCTGTTCTTTATTACCGCCTCTGGAGCCTTCCTGCTCCGTCCAGTCGGTGTTGTACTCGCTTTCCTGAGTATCGTTAAGTTTTACAGTGACATTATCTACACTTACCCCGTGTGACACTAATGTGTCTTTCAAGCCGTCAAGCCCCTTCATTATTAAATTTCTTGCATCCTGTGTTGCAACAGTAAACTGGGCTGACAAACCTTCTTTTGTATTAATCAATTGTATTGAAACTTTGCCGAGAGATTCCGGATTCAGAACAATATTTAGTTTAGAACCGTTTTGCATTCCCTCCATCTGCTTTGTTATCTGTTCAATAATCTTGCTTGGCGTAATCTCTACAGATGCGGTCTTACTGTTTGCCGTTTGAGTATTTTGAGTCTGCATTGCCGGTTTCATTTCCGTCGTAAAATCCGCATCTGCTTGAAGCATAGCTTTTACACCCTGCTCTTCCGGTGACTGGTTCTGCATCAAATCCGAATCACCGGCGCTGCTGCTGTCAGAACTTTCTGCGTCAAGAGATTCAATGTTTAATTCCTTTAATTGATCTTCGTTTATAATATCTTCTAATGCTTCTGTTGAACTTTTGCCGGACTCATTTGTTACCTTCGTAGTTTCTGTAGTTGTTTGAACATCTGCAGCGGTTTCAAATTCTTCCAGAAAACTGTCAAGATTTTTATTAAAAACCAAGTTTTCTTCCGCTGTTTCAGTGTTTACCGTTTCAACCTCTTTTAAATCCGTTCCGTCGGTTTGTTCGGTTTGGTTAGTTTTTTCATCAGTTTCCTTTTTTTTCTCTTCATCATCATCTTCTTCAAGGTGAAGCAGTTTTTTTGCTATTTCTTTTGCATCCAAATCTTCCGTAACCTCAGTAGAATCCTCAGTTTCAGCAGCTTCTGCCGCATTAACGGATGCAATTTCACTGTTTTCTTCCGAATCAGATGATGCACCATCCTCATCTGCAGCCCGTTTTAAAAATTCGATTAATTGCTTGATATCATAAATAACGCTTCCTGCAAATGTCTCATTTTCAGCGACTGATTTTAAAGTTTTGCCATTTCCTTCATCTTTATCTTGAATATTTTCTTCCTTATTGGCAGAACCAATATCCGTTGACTTATCGTTTTCAAAGCTTGTTTTCTGCTTATCAAATAATTTCTGAAAATCTGTTTGAGTAAATGTATCATTGCCTAATTTTGAGACGGATGATAAATTATTGCTAATACTGTTTAAATTGTTTAATAAATTTTGAACCATTCTAACCTATCTTGAACCTTGCTGATGTGATGTCGTCAATTTCTTTCATCTCCAGATGTAGAAATTCCTGATAATACTGTTTTTCCTGTTTTTCCTTCAGTTTTTTCAGAACTTCTACTTTCTGGTGAGCTTCCTTTACTTCCTGCTGCTTTCTTGCAAGTATTGCCTTTGTATTAGAAATAATCCTTTCCTGATTTCTGGCATCCTGCGTAAGCTTAATTCCAAAAGCCCGATGACCTTCAAGCCTGATGACCTGAAGATTTTCAGAGGTTGCAAGTTCCTCCTGCTGTCTGGTATTGTCCTCCTGACGGTTTAAGATATTTTGAAGTTTTGCCTGCTGCTCATTCAGGGCGGTTAAAATTCTGGACATTTCCATCTGCCGCTCTTCAAGCTCTTTTTCCCGCATGTCAAGCACGACTTGCAGCCGAAACTTGAATTTCTTCAACTTACCTTACCTCGTCTCATGTCTGATCAGGTACTAAATGTACCTCTTATACTTTACATCATGAGGGCATGACTACCATCGTTTATATGGTGTAATTATTTAAAATTGTATTAGGATGCAGTTTATTTATGCCTTTAAAACCTTTTTGAGGTGTATATTGCCAGCTGTAATCTTTATAAAGCGGTTCAATATATTCTTCTATTCCCTGCCAGATAATTTCCGTATTGTATTCTTCGCCCTGCTTTTTTAAGTATTCCAGCAGTAATTCCGTCTGGACATTGCCCGCACCGCGCCCGATTCCGCAAAGAGAAGAATCTACTATAATATTTCTGTCTTTCAGTTTATTAATAAATTGAATTGCAAGAGCAAAAGAAAGTTGAATGTTATTGTGCGAATGGAATCCGATTTCTATATTCTGCCCGATAAGTTCGTCATAAGTACTTATTAGCCGCTCCAAATCATCAGGAAACATTGAGCCGAAAGAATCAACTATATAAATAGCGTCAGCACCTACAAAATTCGCCCTTTTACATAATTTTTCCAACTCTTTTTCATTATAATCAATCGTATTAGAAGCCTGCAAAAAGACTCTGTAGCCTTTTGTTTTGATTTTTTCCGCCGCAAAAGAAATTTTGTCCAAATCTTCTTTGTAAAAAGCAATTCTGATTATTCCAATGTTGCTTTTTAAATCGAGTTTATCAAGGTCATATTTCCCGTAGTCAAGCATAAGAGCAAAGCTCTGGCTATCCGCTTTCAAATCCGAAGGACAGTTAAAAAACACATTATCTTTAGTATGAGCTTCCTGCCTCAGCCAGCCACACTCAACGATATCGACTCCTGCTGCGCGCAGTGTATGTATTATACCGGCAATGCGTTCTTCGCCGAATTTGCCGTTTACAATATACGCTCCGTCGCGCAAAGTACAGTCTAAAACCTTAATTCCCATTTTTAAACCTCTTCACATATCGTAACAAAAAAAGGGCAGAGAGGCAATTTTTCTTTTGTTGTAGACTTTATATAAGTAATAAGTGAAGAAGGTAAATTATCTATGACAAATCCAATGTTTAATCCTCAGCCGAATTATTCCGGCGTTACTATTCAAATAGCAAACCCGTCTGTTTACGCTAACGGTTCAGCTCCGCAGATTCCTCGGGGAAGAATATATGATGCGGGGCAAAACCCGTATTGTATAGGAAATCCTTACTGTCAGGGAATTACTCCGCCAAACGGTATCGGAGGAGCAATGCCTGCAGGTTTAGCTAACACATACCAGCAGCAGCCGGCTCCGCAAAATTATATTCCGCAGCAGCCGATGGCTTATCCGCCTCAATATTATTTAAACAATTACAATTATCAAAATCTTCCTACCGCCCAGCAGGAAATTAAAAATACTCCTGAGAATGAAGATGTAAAAGCTCTTGAAAATAAAGCGGCAGAAGATACAAAAGCTTTGCAAGACGAAAAAACAGCATTAACCCCGCAGGAAGGAGTACAGCAAGACCAAATACCTGCGGAAGTTCCGGAGCAAACTGACTTACAATCCTCAGCTGCTGAGCCGCAGCAAGTAGGCAATGCAGAAAAACAAGCTAAAGCATACGGAGATATAAACGCTCTGGAAAATGATATGACAAAATCGACAAACATAATTGATGATTTAGATCAAAGAGCCGCTGCCGCTGAAGAAGAAAAGAAAAATAAGAAAAAGGACGGTATAGTGCCTTTGACGGATGAGTATATAAAGTCTCTTGAGAATTATTTAAATAATCCGAATGATGAAATTCGTCTTATGGCGGCAAAAGAGATTTTAACAAGGTTGGACGAAGACAAAGACAGGTATGATGATGCGGCTTTGAACGCACTTTTGAATAAAATGCTTCAGGATCCGTCAAAATTAATCAGAGTTGCTTCCTTAAGCGCATTTGCTTCCCAGCTTGCGAGCGGCAATGATTACACGGTAACTCTGCTTCATAATATTCAGCAGAATCCGAGTGCTGATAAAGAAGACGTACTTCAGGCAGCGGATATTTTGCTCAAAATGTCAGCAGGAAAAGAAATAACTGATATTCCGAACCCTTCGGTAAAAGAAACTCCGGAAAATAAAGGATAAAATCTATGGGAATGATGGCAAACATAGTATGTAAAACAGCAGGAGTAGCCGGCATGAGCGCTCTCCTTTATGATGCATATTCTGTAGGTAAAGTAGAAGCCAGACGTGTGTCAGAAGATATGGAAGCCGATCATTACCTTAAAATACATTCAAGTACAAGAACTTTATCCACAGAAAGCGAAGTTCAAAAAGCTCTGCAAAAAAAAGTTGCGGATTTCAGAATGAATACACCGTTTATATCAACGGCAGGAAGTATAAAAGGATTTACTAAAGGCTTTTTAAATTCGCTTGGAGATAATATAATTCCTGCGGTCTGCGCCTCTGTTGCGCTTGCAGCCAAAGGACTTGCTGCGAAAATAGGCGCATGGGGACTTGCAGCGTATGGATTATACATCGTTGCTAAAGAAGGTTTTGGATTTACGAAGAAATCACCGATGGATTAACGTAGTTTTTTTATTGTGCTCTTTGAATAATTGCTGATTTTATTTGTATTAATATCCAGCAATTTTTTTGACGCGTCAGCTCCCTTTTCACTCTGAGTAGTGTTAAAACCGGCCTTGTACAATAGTTTTGGACAAATAAACATCATAGTAATCAGCCCGCCTCCGAGACCAAAAAGAGCTGCATTTTTCCAGGTTGCGGTGTAACTCCTTGCAATAACTGCAGTTAACGCGCCTGCAACTGTAGAAATTCCGCCCGCATTTGCTATTGCCAGATTTTTTTCCGTTCTCTTACTCTCAGATACTGCAGAATTGACATAATCATTGCGCCCCTTGAAAAATACCTTAGGGGCTAAGGCATTGACAGGTTGGATCATAATAACACACACTTTCTTTATATCTCTATTATTATTTTAAAATGTATTTTAAAGCTTTTACATAGTTCTTAAGAACTATTTTTCCATATTGACTTTTTATTTAATGCAATTAATCATACAAATAGATGTATTCAAAAACATAAAAATCTGACACAATACATATGTGAGAATATATTATGCCCTTTGTCTATAGACTTCAGAAAATTCTGGATTTCAGAATCCGTAAGAAAGAAGAACAGCTGCTCGTAGTTCAAAAAGCACAGCAGGAAGTTTATATGGCGGAAGAAAGAATCCGGCAGAATGAAGCGGAAATCCGACAAACAATTCAGAACAAAAAAACAGCTGACTTCAGGATGATGGAATATTATGACAACTATCTCCACCACCTCTGGGATAAAGCAGACGCTCTGGAACAAGAAAGAAAAAGAGTTCAAGCTATACTGGACGAAGAAAAAAGAAAGCTCGTAAAACTGGAGCAAGCGGTAAAAGTTGTTGAAAAACACAAGGAAAAACAAAAGGAAGCTTATTTAGAAGAACAGAAAGCAATAGAATTAAAACAGTTTTCGGAAATAGGTGTACAAAGATTTTTTATACAATCAAGAGAAGCGGCAGAAGAACAAGAACTTCTTGAACAATTACAAAAACTGGAGAATGATTAATAATGAACATAGATGTAAATTCAAAAGTTACTACTACAAGTAATGTTTCGACAACAACTTCATCAAAAAATCAAACGGATGATTCCGTAAAATTTTCTGATGAACTTTCTAATCTTTCTGCCAAAGAGCTTCAGGAAGAAGAAAGTTCGCAAGAAACTGATAAAACAGAAAAGACCAAAGAAACAGATGATGTCGAAAATGAAAAAGATGAGAATATAAAAGATTCTGACAAAGAGATTGACGAAGTTATAGACGGACTTGAAGATGCTGTTGCCGAAATAAACGATAAAATCAACAAGCCTGAAAATAAAAAAGAGGACAATAATTTGATTAACAATGATATGAATATTCAGGAACAAAAAGATTTGCAAATGTTCCAGATGAATGCCAATATGAACTTTAACAGTGACGGACAGCCGTTTGCCGAGTTTATGAATAATAATCAAAACGATCAAAAATTAAGCTCTTCCGCAAAAGATTTGGAAGAAGAAAGTGCAATTCTTTCAACAATGAGTGAAAATATTGCGATGGCAAACAGAAACAGAGTTCTTAATAATGAAAATGAAACTCAAAATAATCAAAACAGGGTTAAAACTGTTTCAAATTCGGAAGGTATTAAGAAGGTTGATAAGCAGTCAAACGTTACGGTTGAAACTGTTGTAAAATATGACAGCATTATAATGAACGAAAGCGATGTAGATTTCTTTGCTAAACTTGTTGAAAACGGGCAGACTGATATGACACAGGCAGCACAAAAATCTTCTAAAGTATCCAAAACTTTAGCGGATATGCTGGCTAAATCAATGAAAGATAACCAGCCTGTAAGAATAGATTTTGACAATAACATTTCTGTCATTATAAAAATAGGCAGGGACGGAAAAATCTCAGCAGATTTTCTCCCGAGCTCACAGGTCGCAGAAGCTTATCTAAAAGAAAATTTACCGCTTTTGAGACAAAGATTTGAAGACAACAATATCGAATACGACGAATTAAATCAAAGACAAAGAAAACAAGACGATAAAGAAAACCGAAAGAAGGAACAAAAAGATGAATGATTTGTACACAACGGCAATTAACACCCAGAAAGCAACCGTAGAATGGATGGATGTTCTGGCTGACAACCTTACAAACGTTTATACTCCGGGATTTAGAGAAAACAAAGTTACGTTCAAAACTTTCCTCGGCGGTGCAATTATTGATAACAACGTTAAAAACCTCGGACAGGGAAAATCTACTCCGGGTACTTCAAACGAAAACCTTTTCTTCGAAGGTTCAGGATACTTTATGCTAAGAAGCCCTGACGGCAATGTTCAATATACTCGTCTTGGAGAATTTACGTTTGATAAAGAAGGTGTATATAGAGCCGCAAGCGGGGCAACGGTTCAGGGCTATATCCTTAATGACAAGGGTGAAATAATGTCAGGAACCAGCTCTATAGGTGCGGATTTGTATGAAGAAACAGCACTTAAGGGCGGAGCTCTCAGTATTCCTACAACAAATATTAAGCTCTGGATTGATCCGAACAACGGCAAATTCCTCGGTAAATACGATGAATACGAAATTAAAAACGACGGTACAATCTACGGCAAAGCCGATGGCGGAAATCGTTCCGTTCCGCTATACAAAATTGCAACAGCAAATTTCCATAATCCGAACGGGTTGTATGAAGTTAAGGACGGCGTGTTTGTTGAAACTCCTGAATCCGGCAAGCCTGTAGTCGGCCGCGGTGAAATCCGCTCCGGATTATTAGAACAGGCTAACACGGACTTTAAAGCCAATATGTCTAATTATCAGCAGGCTAAAGTTCAAATGGAGCTTGTAAATGCGCTGATTAAATCAAACAAAGACCTGCTGCAATCCGCAATGGAAATGGCAACCCAATAGGTGCTACGCACGTAGGTAATGGGTCGGAACACATTTAGCAATATTACAAGTCTGGTCTTAAAACCACAAGTGTTCCTCAAAGAGAAACGACTAGCTCAATGTATTTACCCCCGCACGTAGGTAATTGGACGGGTGACATAAGTTAAAATTATAAAATTTAAATATTAGTTAAACTCCGTTTTATAGAGGGATTAAGGGAAGCTTTAATTCCTTTTTTATTGTTTAAAAAGTTATTCTTCCTCTTACGCCGACAAACGGATTTGAATAATTTTCACCTGTAGTTGCATAAGCTCCGAGCTCCATTTTATACATTCTGCCTTCCGTGTTATAGCTGCATTCTCCGGAGGCGCTGTTTTTATCAACAGATACAGTAGAGCTAAATCCGTTGTGGTTTGAATAATGTGCCGTTACGCCAAAGTTTGAATCCTGATTAAATAAAGATACACTGTATGAATTTATTGTACTTCTGGAAAAGTATTCTACGCTTGATTTCCCGTTGCTGACTTTATATGTTGCCGTAACCCCGCTGTCATAGTGAGGTGTGTCATTGGTATAATTAAGCCCCACTCTTTCTCCCGCAATGATACTGTAAGTATTGTCACCGTTTTTATATGTCGCAGCTCCTGACAATCCTTGAACGCTGAATGATGCATTTTTTACTATTCTGGAAGCTTTTGTGACAATAGGAAGCTCTTCTTCACGACTTGTAACATTATAGAGAGTTGTTTCCGTTTTGGGTTTAACAAATGCGGATTCCTGATAATTTGGGGTTGGACCGGAAGGCTTTAACGGCGGCTTTTTAAAAATCCTTATTGCCGATTCGCCTAAATCTTTGCCGAATTTCTCAAGGTTATTTAATGTCTTTTCTACCGTCGGCAGTTTAAGCAATGTCTTATCAACATCTTTTTCATCTGCGTATTCTATAAATAAATCAAACGGTTCTGGCATTATACTCTCCTTGTATATAAAAAGTATATATAATTGTAAAAATTGCTTTTTTGTAACAAAATTTAATATATTCAGTTGATGTTTTTACTAATTCTGTAAAGTTTTTTTAATTTTTGACGATAAAATAATTGACTTCATAAAAGAAATCATTAAACCCTGTGTAGAAAGGTTTAACTAATATGGCAGAAATAGTAAATTTATTGACGAGAGTATTTACATCGAACCCGATGGTTCAGTCAGGAGCTATAACACAGACCAGAAGTAGCTCTAACCCTTTTGCGCAGCGTGGAGGCAATCCTTTTGTGACAAGTAATCCGTTTGCTAATTACGGTCAGAATAAGCCTGTACCGGGCGGATATTTTGCAGGTTATTACAATAACCAGCCGAATATCGTTGGCAGACGACTCTTCATTGAGGTATAGACTCAAAAATATACCCGATTTATTACCCCAAAAATATAGCCGGATGGATAATTTCCGTCTGGCTTTTTGAGTTTTTAGATGATAAAATCATGCTTGAGGAGTAATAGAGTTATGTTTAAAAAAGTGCTTTCAGTATTGCTGGTATCGTTGATGCTTGTTTCCAGTACTGCAGTTTTGGCAGAAGAAGTCCAGAGTGCTTCTGTACAAAAGCAGGATGAAACGCTGACTGTACCTAAAAATATTGAGAATGAAATATACAGCTGTATTGTTCAGGTTTACGGCGAGCAGCGCGCTAAAGAAGTTTATGACAGGGTTACGGATATAGCTAAAAAATCCATAGAAAAACGTCCTGAAGCTTTGAAGAAAGAAGACTTAACCAGAGCTGACGACTGGTACAAAGATGAAATTATCTATATGTTTTATGTTGACCAGTTCGGAGTCGTAACACCGGAAAAGCCGAATACTTTTAAAGATACTTCTGCAATGTTTGACTATTTAAAAGATTTGGGGGTTACAACGTTATATCTTCTGCCGTTTGCGGATTCGCCGATGTCGGATGCAGGTTTTGATGTAAAAAATCCTCGTAATATCAGAGAAGATCTTGGCGGGAAAACACAATTTAAAGAGTTTGTTGTTAAAGCAAAAGAAAACGGGTTCAAAATCAAATCAGACCTTGTACTTAATCACATATCGGATGAGCACGAGTGGTTTCAGGCTTTTCTGAGAGGCGATGTGTCTAAAAAAGATTATTTTGTTGTCAAAGACAAAATGCCTAAATACAAAAAATATGTTGATGAAAAGGTCGGTACAATAATAGAATACACGGAAGAAAACGGCAAAATTTCCAAACGCAGGCTGATTTTCCCTGAAATTACCGAAAACCATTACAGAAAAGTAACTTTAAACGGAAAAGACTATTACTTCTATCATACTTTTTACCCCTTCCAGCTTGATATGAACTGGGAAAATCCTGAGGTTTTGTATTACTGGCTCGGAACAATAAACTACTGGACAAATATGGGTATTGATATTTTCAGGCTTGATGCAATTCCTTATCTTTCAAAAGAGGACGGAACTTCTGCAGAAAATCTGCCAAAAACACATGCTATTATAAAACTTATCAGTAATTATATACAAATGACCGCTCCAAGGACGGTTATACAGGCAGAAGCCTGCCAGTATCCGAATGATATTCTTCCTTATTTCGGAAAAGAAAGAAAATTTAAAACAACAATAGACGGTCAGGAAAAAGAAATAAAAAGAACGGATGAATTTCAAATTGCTTATCATTTTCCGTATATGCCTGCAATTTGGGCATCTTTAATTACAGGTGATAAGCAGCATTTTGTTAATGCTTACAAATCGACTCCTCAAATCCCTTCTACGGCAGCATGGGGAATTTTCCTGAGAGTGCA
Organism: Candidatus Gastranaerophilales bacterium; assembly: GCA_944322845.1. Classification (GTDB taxonomy): domain Bacteria; phylum Cyanobacteriota; class Vampirovibrionia; order Gastranaerophilales; family Gastranaerophilaceae; genus CAG-196. The sequence goes on along the minus strand of CALUQE010000003.1, from coordinate 72,181 downwards.
TGATGAATTAACTCTTGAAATGATTGATCCCCAGACAAGAGAAATTATTTATAACGCTCTTGTGCCTAAGGGTGCGGAATTCAGAAAAGGTTTGGGTGTAAGCGGCCGCATGGCTAATTTTTTGGATAATGACCCTGACAGAATTGAACTGGCGTTTTCTATATTAATGTCACTTCCGGGAATTCCGATTATATACTACGGTGATGAGGTCGGAGTAAGAAATAATTTTGAAAATGCTAAAAAGAGCGAGCAGGAAAGAATTGAAAAACAAAAGAGAGGTAAATTTAAACTCTTGAGTTATTTTGACAGCCGCGATATACACAGAGGTGCTGTTCCTGCAAAATTATTCTACGGGGCTTCTAAGGATTACTACGAATTCAACAGTAAAGTTTACCAGAAAGTTAAGAATCTTATTGCAATAAGAAAAACTCTGCCTTCTATGTCTAAGGGGGACTTCACGCTGCTTAAGACTTCTTCGCCGGCTAATTTTGCTTATATAAGAAGCTACAAAGATGAAAAGATTCTGGTTATCAACAATCTTTCGGGCGAAAAGCTGGTTGCGGAAGTCACTATACCGATGGAAGTAGTGTTGAAATCCGACGGCAAGCACATTGATACTTTTAAGAATCTTATAAATGACGATGATGTAAAAGTTAATGTCTCTTTGACAAACAGAACAATGCATTTAAGGATTGCACCGTACGGTGTTGTTTGGCTCAAATTATAAATAAAAAAGAATCGGGAAGCATTTATTGTCTCCCGATTCTTTTTATTTTCTCCCCCTTTTTATTGAACTACGGCGAATCTGAATTCTTCAGACCAGGTTTTAAAACCGCCGGAAAGCTCCATTACGGAGAATGCATTTTTTGCAAGCAGATAAGCAGCTCTTGCTCCAAGATGGCAGTAATTGTTGTAGCAATATACTATATGTAAATCATCTTTGTTAAGTTCTTTCATTTTTTCAGGCATTTCTTCATAAGGCATTGACACAGCCCCCGGAATATGCCCGATTTCATAATCTGCCTGATGCCTTACATCAAGGATTTTAACATTTCTTTCTTCACTCAGTTCTTTTAATTCAACAGGACCAAGTGTAAAGGCAAGTTTTTTTGAAAAGTAGCATTCGGCTTTTTCCGAGTTGCTTCTGATTTCATGAATTTTCTCGTCTGTCATTTTTTTCTCCTTTGTTCTATATATTATAGGTATACTTAGTTGCGATAAACATACTTATCATAATCATACCTGTCATCAGAAAGTTTATTCCCGCTAAGATTCCGACTACCCACAAGGCTGTGGACGGGAGTCCTACTATTATTATTAACCCCAGAAGGAACTGCATTACCGCTATCGGAATGTCTGCCCACCAGAAGTAAAGTGTTTTGCGGTTTTGGATAGCAAATGCGCAGGTTGATATACTTTCTAAAAGAAAATAAACACCGATTACGCTTGTTATTATGACGAGATTGAACATTGGAGCGGTGAACAAAAAAAGTCCAAGACCTATCAAAACCAACCCCAATACTATGTTCAGGAAAAAATGCCTTGTGTAATGTCTGGTGAGAAAAGCATTAATAGCTTTGTATCCGCCGTAAATAATAAAAGCAAGACATATCATCATTCCAAAAGTTATAGAAGTTACCTTAGGAAGCATAAGCATTGCAATTCCCAGAACCGTAAGCAGAATTCCTTCGGTTAAAACGCAGCTTAGAAATTTCTTTTCAGTCATTTTAAAAATCTCCTTTTACGTATTAAAGAATACATAATAAAAGATTTTTCACCTTCTCCTGTTGGACTGGCCGCTAAGGGGTGTTGTAACTGCTTAAATTGCCATTGAAGTTATGTCTGTATAAGCGGAAACGAGTCGGTTGCGAACCTGAATAGCCATTTGCATGCTTAAAGATGCTTTTTCGGCAGCAATCATCGCTTCGTGAATGCTTGTAGAACCTCCCATTGCAAGATCTTCCTGCAATTTGTCCGCATAAATCCTGTTATTGTTAACCGCATTTAAACTGTTAGAAAAAGCGTCTCCCATATTAGAGGCAAAACTTCCGAGTCCGGTCGGGTCATTTTTGTCTTTTACGGGAAAGTCTCTCGAAGCTTTTTCCAGAGCTTCATCAAAGGCTGTTTTTTCAACTTCAAAAGAGGCGTTACCCTGCAGAAATTTATTATAATCATCTATTGCATTCAGGTTGTAATTAGTATTAAAAGCGCTTATTCCTGTTGTAAATTCCATTTTAGACTTCCTTTACTATATGTTCATAGCGGTCTGCATCATTGTGGTGACGTTCTGGGCTACAGTTGCATTTGCTTCGTAGGCGCGTGATGCGGATATCATACCTACCATTTCTTCAACAAGACTTATGTTCGGCAAATCAACATATCCTTCTTCATCAGCATCAGGATGTGAAGGGTCGTAAACCGTCTTAACTCCGTTTTCTGCTTCATAAATCTCATCTACTCTGACTCCGCCAGTTACAACACCGTTATTCAAAGCAACGTTTGCGTTAATAAGCATATTGCCCGTTCTCGGATCAAATTCGGCATCCGGACTGTTGGAAGCAAAATTTGAATACCCTCTGTTAACCGTATCTTCATATATTGTTCTGAAGGACACGTCTTTTTTTACGTAAACCCCTTTTGAGCCGTCAGGCTGGCGGGTTGTATTTATGTTTGCAATATTACTTGCAATTGTATCCATTTTAACTCTTTGTGCCGTCATTCCGGAGCCGGCTATATCAAATATATTAAAACTCATTTATAAACCTCCTTACGGCTTAAATTATTGTCCTCTGATGACCTCAGAAAGATGTGTGAACTGGTTTCTTTCGAGATTAGAGAGTACAAGATACCTTGTACCTGTTTTGGACAAATCCATCATTTCACGTTCCAATTCAACGTTATTGCCTTTTGCGTCTGAGCCGCTGTATAAATCAGTTACAATTTGCGGTTTGAATTGATCCATAGTGCTTGCCTGCAAATAAGCTTTTTCCTGTTGTGTCGGAGTTCTGTAAGTATGAACTTCTCCTGTGAACACATCTACCATCGGCGGTTTGTATTCAATGCTGTTTTGCCCTTTTATGTAATCTTTCAAGTCCTCTTTTTCAATAATTTCAGCAAGCTGGCTTTCAAATGCAACTTCTTTGCGCTGAAAATCAGGTGTCATGACGTTCGCTATGTTGGAAGCGATTGCATGCTGCCTGTCCATAAGCCCGTCCATACCCAGTTTTGTTATTTCAATTGTTCTGTTTGTAATTAAATCCATAATTACTTGCTTATCCTCACCCGAATCCTCTCTGTAAGAGAAGGAAAGATTTATTTTACAAGTCCCATTTTGATGACAAATTCTGTGTAGTCATCACCTGTGTGTTCAAGTTTAAGCTGGCCTAACTGTTCTTCTATTGTTTTTTTGCAAATATAAAGCCCCAGTCCCGAGCCGTAGTTTTTAGTAGTAAAACCCTTTTCAAAGATTTTTTCCGGCTCGTTAATTTTTCCGGCATTGTTCAGGACTCTTATTACCGCAAACTCTCCTCTCTTTTCAGCCTTAACTTTAACATACTTACCATTTTTATTATTTTCTTCTTTGTCTTCTTCTTTTCCAAAAGCCTCAACTGCGTTTTTAACCAGATTTATAATGACCGATATCAAACTCTCTTCATCCGCTGCTATCTTTAAATTAGCTTTGCTCTCAACTTTATACTCAATATTTTTGCACTCAAAATAGATTTTCGTCAAATTCTCGGCAGTATCAATTATATCTTTCAAGTCACACTGCTTTAACTCTTTGTTCTGCGTGGTTTTAAGCGAAAGCAGCGAATTGCCTGCCATCTTAATGGCTCGTGCGATACACTGTACGCCGTTTAATATTGTTTCATCCTCAATATTATTTTTTGCGCAGTATTTTTTTATAATTTCACTGTACAAATCACAGATAGAAAGCTGGTTTTTGACTTCATGCGTTATTTCTCTGACATCAGCCGTATACCCTTTTGGCTGAACCTGAAACTCCGCAAAGCCGAGAACAGCATCTTTTGCAGCTTCATCCATATTTTCCGTAAGGCGTCTGATTGAAGAATTTAAGAGTATGTTGTCACGCCTGTCCGGTCTGAACTTTTCCTGATACTGTTTTATATCGATTATAGAATTTCGGTTGATTATATCCAGCGCTTCGTCCTGCAGCTTTGAGTTAAAAATTGAATAATATCTCACATAGTTTTTGCTGTCAGTTTTATTATCCCAGAGGAGTATTGCGACAAATCTGTGAGTCATTACGCATATAAATTCGGTATCTGCCCAGACCCGTTCCCGCAGATTTTCACTCTCGTCTGAAAAGTCAAAAGCCTCTATTTCTGAAAAATCCAGCCGTTTAAGAAGTCCGGCAAGTCCGTTTTTGTGAATAATTCTGTATAAAACGACTCCGGCTTCAGGATTATCAAGCAAAGGTTCCAAGACAGCACGAATCGCACAACGCAAAGTTTGTTTGGTTATCGTTTTATTTTCCTGTGAGTTAATGAGTTCCCGCAGGTAATTTTGCTGTCTTACAATCTTTTTCACTTTTCAAATCCTATACGGCAATTTTAACTTTCTTAGTCAAAAATCCGTTGTTTATGGCGTATAAAACTGCCTGAGTTCTGTCATTTACCTGTAGTTTTTGGAAAATATTGTTAACATGGGTTTTTACGGTTGTTTCAGAGATAAACAGTTTGTTTGCAACACCCTTGTATGTAATACCCTGTGTTAAAAGTTCCAAAACTTCTTCTTCTCTCTGAGTCAAATAATTGAGAAGATTTTCTTCTTCCTCTGCAGTTTCCTTTGCAGCAGTTTCTTCTCTGAAAGTTTGCTGGAAGTATTCAAAGAATCTTGATGATAAAGCCAAAGGCAGATAAATCTTGCCGTTTAAGACTTCTTCAATTGCATAAATTAACTGAGCAGAAGCCATAGTTTTAAGAACATAGCCTTTTGCCCCGATCTTCATTGCTCTGAAAATTAAATCTGCATCATCATATCCGGATAAAGCTAATACCTTTGTATCAACATCCAGTTTTGAGATTTCTAAAATACCCTGCAAGCCGTCGCGTTCCGGCATATTCATATCCAGAAGAACAACATCCGGCTGGTATTTTTTTATTAAATTCAAACCAACAGAAACATTTGTGGCAATACCTACAACATCAAATGTTCCTTCCAAATTCAAAAGTTCTCTGATTCCGGCTAAGTGTTCGTAATTGTCGTCAATTAGTAACACCTTTGATTTCTTTTTAAACTCTCGTCTCATACTCTCTCTTCTCCCTTATCATTCAAATTTAGTATTTTTGAATCATTTTACATTATTAATATACCTCTTTATAGAGGATATTTTCATCGATAAAATGATTGATTTTACTGCGTTTGGGGTAGATACAAAGATATAAACCATATGGTCTATATAGGAGTGAAAACCCTTTTATGACAAGAGTTTAGCTGTCAAGTACTATGCTGTAAATAAGGTATATAGTGTAGTTGAAATGGAGGACATTCCTCTAAACCGTGTAGTACATTGGGGGTAAATGTATTTAAGTTAATGATATGATTACCGGAGTTTATTTTCAATAAAAAAGCGAGGCATAAACCTCGCTTTTTAAGTCTTTATAAATAACTAAATTAGTTATCAAATGCCCATCTAGCAGCTGCACCGTTTGGAACTGCATAACCGCCTCTTAATCTTACACCGAATTGGTCTTTGATTACACGGTTAGATTTTACTGAACAATCTGTTGAGCTATCATTTTGAGCAGCGTTATTCAACATACCTGCACTACCATTACAGTTAGACAAAAGGTTTGGACCTTTTTGGCCGTTTGTATCATATATTGCTTTGATACCATATACCAATCCATCACCCTGTTGAGCGCTTACTTGTGCATTTGTAACAAGTGTATTTGTATCATTAGGGAATGCTAAAGCAGAACCGTCACGGAAGAATACAACGAAGTTTGAAGCACCGTTGTTTACAGCATCAGCCGCGTTTGTGTCACTTCCTGTCAATTGATAATCGACGTTTGTTCTGTTAGCAAGCAAACCGTATAATGATTGGCTTTCTGTATCATCAGTAGATGTTTCATTGAAAGAAGCATAGTCAAACCCTGCAATTGCCTGGTTCATTTGAGCTGCTTCAGTTAAAGTGTTGATACCTTTTTTCAAGCCTGTTCTAGCTTGTTGTTCCTGTGTGTTAGTCATCAATGCAGGAAGTGTTAACGTAGCAACCACACCAATGATAGCCAAGGTGATTAAAACTTCCGCAAGAGTAAAACCGTTCTTCTTCATCATAATATTCCTTTCTCTTCTTATATTATTATTCAGAATCAAATTCTCTACATCTATACTTATTTTACCAAACTTATACAAATGTGTCAATATAATAGTAACATTTTATTCTAGGCAATTATTTCAAATTTATCAGCTCTTGTTCTAATTAGCGAAATTGCTGCTTGCGAGTTTAAAAAATTTAAAGCGCCCATAAAGCTTTTTTTATTAGTTAGAGCTTCTCTTGCTGAGAGCATGTTGTTTTCAATTGCAGCCTGAGTCATCTGTTCATTAATCAAGCGGCTTCCGTTAGAAAGCTTTGATTTGATTTCACGAACAGGAAATCCGATTTCCGTGTCTTCAGCTTTTGTTTCGGGAGCAGTTTCTGTTTTTCTTGTAATATTAGGTGTGTTGTTTTCTATAATTTTTGAAAAAGGATTATTTTTGCTTACAAACGAATTGCGGGCAATATCCATAATGTCCTGCTGAACATCTTCTGTCATGCTCTCTGAACGTTCACGGACACGCTTAAATATCATTTCTTTAAGCGCATCTGCTTCATGTTTTGTAACTAGTGAATCAAATTTGTATGACATGTTATCCTCTCTTATACATATATAAAAACATGAATGTAAAGAAAATTGACAAATTCGTATATAATTGATATATATTTGTTACATAACTTAACATCTTTCACATTTTGCTTTTTTTGTTAATATAACTGGGTTATATCTTATGCCGTCCTAACAAATTACAGGTATATTATGTAAATTTGTGTATGATATTATTTGTATTTTTCAGATTTTTATAGTACAATAAAAGTGCTATTTATATTTCGGCTAGTGTAAAATCTTAACAGGAAGGATATAACCGACCTGTTTTCTTTTGGTTTATTTATGTACTTAGGCAGAATACTTTTATCCCCTACGGCAATATATTTTATTCAGCAACTCAATATAATGAGTTTAAGATGTCAAAATCCAAGTATAAAAAAAGGGATATAAATACTTTAATTGTGTTTTCTCAAAAAGGTGATGCCAAGGCTTTGGAGGAGCTTATTCGCCGTGTCCAGAAAAATATTTTTACAATGTTTAGTTATCTTACGGATAAAAGACAGGATATTGCGGATTTAACGCAGGAAGCACTTTTGAAAATGGCAAAAAATATAAAGTCTCTGAAAGATATATCCCGTTTTAAACCCTGGCTTAATCAAATTGTCACTAATATTTTTTATGATTATGTAAAAAAACATGCAAAACATGACAAACTGGATTTAGATACGGATAAGCTTTTGGAAATAAAAGATAAAATAGGGTGCGAGCCCGGTGAAAGATGTTTATTTTCAGAAATGGAAAAATTGATTAAAGCAGCTTTGCTCACGCTGCCGGAAAATTTGAGAATCGTGCTTATCCTGAGAGAATATGAAGGGCTGAGCTATGATGATATTGCAAAAATTACGCATACAGCTCTCGGTACGGTTAAATCCAGAATATCAAGGGCAAGATTAAAACTGCAAGAAGAATTAAAAGAGTTTATATAGGAGTAATAAAAATGGAAATAACATGTGCACAGATGGATGTTTTATTGTCTTTTTACGTAGAAGGAGATTTGAGTAAGGCATTAAAAACAAAAGTTGAAGAGCATTTGAAAAAATGCCCTTCCTGCAGAGAAAAGTACGAAATTATTAAAACAATGATTCAGGATTTGAAAACTTCTGTTGAAGAAAAGGAAGAAATATTTTCGTCGAAGGCAAACAGCCAGTATAGAATTTTTCAGAATAATTTGTCTGCTTATGTAGATAATGAATTGCCGGCGGAGGAGAGTATAAAAATAAAAAAATATACAATTAACAATAAGCAGGCGAGAAAAGAACTTGAAGATACTTATAATATAAGGCGCCTGATGAGTGAGTCTTTTAATAAAACAAAGCTTGATGCAAGGCAGGATTTTGCGAGAAATGTATTGAGGCAGCTTAATCCGAATGAAGATTATACTTTTGCGTTTCATCCTGTTTTAAAATTAGCAGCCGCGTTTGTCATGACTGTTTTAGTTTTATCTGCCATAATAGTGTTTTCTTTAACACTGTAATCAAAAAGGCGGCTCGCATTTGCGAGCCGCCTTTTTGATTCTATTCATTTTCTTCAGTTTTCTCTTCCGTGGCTGCTTCCTCGGAAGTCTCTCCTGCTTTGCGTTCAAAGATAATATTATCATCTTTAAGCTTTAACACAATCGTGTCACCCGGTTTGTAAGCATTTGTCAAAATCTCTTCTGCAAGCTGATCTTCAATTTTCTTTTGAATAAGTCTTCTGAGAGGTCTTGCGCCGTATGCTTCATTGTATCCGTCTTTTGCCAGATAATCCTTAACTTCATCTGTAACTTCGATAGAAAGTTCGCGTTCTGACAGACGCTTGAATAAATCTTTCATCATCAATTCAACAATCTGACGGATTTCTTCTTTGCTCAGGTGTGAGAATACGATAATATCATCGATACGGTTAAGGAATTCCGGTCTGAATGCTTTTTTCAACTCTTCATTAACTGTTTCTTTGAGTTTTTCGTATTTATCTTTTTTCGCATCATCTGCCGCAGAGAAGCCCAATCTTCCCTGAGTTGCAATCATGCTTGCACCGACGTTGGATGTCATGATGATTACAGTGTTTTTGAAATTGATATGACGTCCTTTTGCATCTGTCAAACGGCCATCGTCAAGGATTTGAAGCATGATATTAAATACATCAGGGTGAGCCTTTTCAATTTCATCAAAAAGAATAACTGAATATGGTTTCTTTCTGACCAATTCTGATAAGTGACCGCCATCATCATAACCTACGTATCCCGGAGGTGAGCCGATAAGTTTTGCGGTAGAATGTTTTTCCATAAATTCTGACATATCTACTCTTATCATATTGTCTTCACTTCCGAAGATTGCTTCTGCTAAAGCTTTTGCAAGTTCTGTTTTACCGACACCGGTAGGACCTGAGAAAATAAAACTTCCGATAGGTCTGTTTGGTGATTTTAACCCGACTCTTGCACGTCTGATTGCTTTAGCAATAGCAGTAACTGCATCTGATTGACCAATAACTCTTGCATGCAAAGTATCTTCTAATCTTAACAGTCTTTCAGATTCGCCTTCCGTAAGTTTGGTTACAGGAACACCTGTCATTGTTGCGATAACTTCCGCAACATCTTCTTCCGTTACGGTAGGTTTATTAGCGTCATTTTGTCTGCGCCATTCTTCAGAAACTTCACGAATTCTGTCTTTCATATTTGCTTCATCATCACGCAGAGCAGAAGCGCGTTCAAATTCCTGGTTTCTTATAGCGTCTTCTTTTTCTTTGATAATTTCTCTTAATTCTTTATCAAGCTCTTTTCCTTCCGGAGAAAGCGTGCAAACTTTAAGTCTTACTTTTGAACTTGCTTCATCTATTACGTCAATAGCTTTATCCGGTAAAAACCTGTCATTGATGTATTTGCTTGAGAGTTTTGTTGCCGCAATAATTGCTTCATCAGAAATATGAAGATTGTGGTGTTCTTCGTATTTTGGTTTCAAACCTCTGATAATTTCTATAGTTTCATCAATAGAAGGCTCTTCAATTATTACAGGCTGGAATCTTCTTTCTAAAGCAGAGTCTTTCTCAATGTATTTGCGGTATTCATCGGAAGTTGTTGCACCGATTACCTGAATTTCGCCTCTTGATAAAGCCGGCTTTAAGATATTTGCCGCATCAATTGCACCCTCGGCAGCGCCGGCGCCAATAAGAGTGTGCATTTCATCGATAACAAGAATTACGTTTCCTGCCTGACGAATTTCGTCCATAATTTTCTTTAAACGTTCTTCAAATTCGCCTCTGTATTTTGTACCTGCAATCAAAAGCCCCATATCAAGCTGGATAATCTTTTTATTTTCCAGAATATCAGGAACTTCGTTATTAACTATTCTGATAGCAAGCCCTTCTGCGACCGCAGTTTTACCAACACCCGGTTCTCCTAAAAGAACAGGGTTATTTTTTGTTCTTCTTGCAAGAATTTGAATAACACGTTCAATTTCTTTTTCTCTGCCTACAACAGGATCCAGTCTCTGCTCCGCTGCAGCCTGAGTCAAATCCGTACCGAATTCATCAAGGCTTGGTGTTTTAACTTTATTTGCCTGTGAAGAAGATGAAGAAGAAGTTCCGACTCCTGCGCCCGTTGTTTGAGGTTTGGAATCTCCAAGCATCTTGACTACATTACTTCTTACTTTATTTAAATCTACTCCGAGATTTTCGAGGACTCTTGCCGCAACACCTTCGCCTTCTCTGATTAATCCTAAAAGTAGGTGTTCCGTACCGATATAGTTATGACCTAATTGTCTGGCTTCATCCCATGAAAGTTCCAAAACTCTTTTTGCTCTTGGAGTAAATGGTATTTCCACGGCAACGAAACCCGAGCCTCTGCCGATAATTTTTTCAACTTCAATTCTTGCATCTTTCAGGTTAACACCCATAGATTTGAGAGTTTTAGCAGCGATTCCTGTACCTTCGCCTATAAGTCCCAAAAGAACCTGTTCTGTGCCGACAAAATTATGCCCAAGGCGTCTGGCTTCTTCCTGAGCCAGCATAATAACTTTTATTGCCTTTTCAGTAAAACGTTCGAACATTTAAAAATTTCCTCTTCTTATAAATATATTTATGTAAGTTTATATTACAAAAAATCAGCACTTTTTTCAAGGGGGGGGTAAATGTATTAGGCTTGCAGGCAGAGCTACAGGTCAGGAAGTTGAGAGGGGGTAAATGTATTAGGCTTGCAGGCAGAGCTACACATCAGAATGTTTATTGTGGTAAATGTATCGGGCTGATAGATAGAGCTACAGGTCAGGAAGTTGAGGGGGGGGTAAATGTATTAGGCTTGCAGGCAGAGCTACACATCAGAATGTTTATTGTGGTAAATGTATCGGGCTGATATAGAGCTACAGGTCAGAACATTATTCTGCCAGCAACATTCCTTCAATTATTGCTTGCATTTTTAAAAGAGACTCTTTGTCCTTGTTTAGTGCATTAATTGCCAGATTAATAAATTTTATTTTTTGCGGATATGCTTTTAGCTGTTTTATTTTATAAAGAATATCATTATTTGCGGAGTTATCTTTTTCTAAAAACTCGCTGAAATTAAAAAGTTCACAAGGTTCTATGCTTAAAGCTTCGCAAAGTTTTTCGACTGTTTTAAAAGAAGGCATATTTTTCCCTGTTTCTATTCTTGTCAGCTGCCTTTGATTTATACCTATCATTTCCGCAAGCGCTTCTTGAGTCAGCCCCGTAGCGCGGCGTATGGATTTAAGTCTTATGCCAAAATATTCTTTAATGACAGCCATTCAGTATCCTCTATATTATAATATATGTTCAATTGACTAATATTAACAGGACTTGGTAACTTGTAAATTGTTGGTTGAAATAAGTCATAACATGTCTTATACTTTATTCTATAAAATATATTGGACGTTTTACCTGTAAACATAGTTATGTTAATATGACATAAAATGTCTTAAAAGTTGTATCTTAGATTTATGGAGTATATATGCATTTTATTAAAATTGAAATCAAATATAATGATTTTTTTCCGCTGATTATAATTAATTTTTTGGGTATAAAAATAAAATTGAAAAATAAAAGTCATTTATTTAAGAAAAAACCGGTTATTTGCGATAATGATAAAACTTTACTTATTTTTGACCATGCATTAGGCGGAGGAACGGAAACTTTTTCGTATACAACAGCTGAGGCAATAAATCTCGGATATCCGGTAATGTGTTTTGATATGGGTGGTCAGGCTGATCAGGTAAAAAACTACAAAAAAGGAATTATTACTTCACAAAATGCAGCTGATATTTATAAAAATATTATAAAATATGCAGAAAGGGAAAAAATTTCTTAAACATTATTTAATATTCGGAAAAGCGTAAATAGCTCCGTCGTCTCCTCTCCATCTTAAATATCCCATTTTTGGAGTTTTATCAACATCTACGACGGAAACAAGAGCCCAGTTCCCGCGGATGGCGGTTACGCGAATCTGCTTTACATACCTCAATGTCGAAACAGTTTGCGATAAATCTTCGCTTTTTGCCTTCAAGATTTCCAAATCATCAGGAGAGTCTTTCATAAAACGTAAACCGTATTTTCTGCCGTACATATTATAGAAATTTAACCAAGGCAAAAACTGTAATCTATCTTCTGTTAAAACCCATCCCTTTGAGCCGGTTTTTCTGTCATAAATTACTTCTACCCATCCTTCATCTCCAATGTCGGAAACAAATAAAAAACCGAGTTTTCTGTCATTAATCAATAGTGCAAAAACATTGTCAGGCATTGTTTCAGGGTTATAGGAAAAATTAAATTGCTTTACAACTCTTGAGTTTGCTTCCGGATGGGAATATATTGTAATCTTTTCTCCCGTCTGGTACATCCCGATTGTATTTTTAGGAATGCTGTCAACGTAGAAAGGCATTGTATCAGCCCAAACAGGCAGAATAAGAAGCATGCATAGAATTATTAAAATTTTTTTCATAACGAGCCCTCAACGTTATTGTAACATCTAATAAGTTATTCTGCAAAAGGAGCGGCGGAGCCTGAAAGGCTCCGCCGCTTTGTTATTATTTTATTCTCTGAAGCTTAATTCCGGCATTGCCTTTTTAAGTGTTGAACGAAGATTTGCCATTTGTGCTTCAATAGCATCATCTGTCATTGTTGAATTTGCATCCTGCATTTTTATTCTGAATGCAACGGATTTAAATCCTTCCTGAACGTGTTCGCCCTGATATACGTCAAATACGCTGCAGCTGGTAAATACTTTGTTATCAATGCCTTTTTTAATAATTTTAGCCATCTCGTCCCATGTTGTTTTAGCCGGAACTATTACAGCCAAATCTCTCTGGACTTCCGGATATTGCGGAAGTTTTTTGAATTTAGGTACTCCCGGATTAACCGCATTAATGAACAAATCTAAGTCAAGCTTGAATACATAAGCGTTTTGATTCAATTTCATTTTGTTTTTAAGTTCCGGATGAATTTCTCCGTAGTATCCGACAATTTCAGGGTTTTTACCGAGAAGAGTTAAAACTGCTGATTTATATGGATGCATAATAATATGGGTTTTAGCAAGGGCAGAATCTGCAAGTAGTTCAAATTTTATTCTTCTAGTGAGTCCAAAATCTTCTAAAATTTTATCAACAATGCCCTTAACGGTATAGAAATCTACCACTCCGGTTTCTTGCCAGATAGAATTTTGTATGTTTCCTGTAATAACTCCAGCCAAAATTTGAGTTTCTTTAATTCCTGAATTTTTTTCGTCAGGTTCACTACTCTTAACATAACTTCTTCCGATTTCGTAAGCCCAGAAATCTTTTTGACCGTTGTCATAGTTATATTTTAAACATTGTAAAACGCTCGCCATAAGTGTTTGTCTAAGCATTGTGTAGTCTTCTGACGCAGGATTTTGAACGCATACAGCTTTTTCTTTGTTATAGTTTACATTGAATTGCTTTAACAAAGGCTCTCCAATTAATGAAGAGGTTTGAATTTCATTTAAACCTTCTCCTGACATAATGTCTCGAACTCTTGCTATAACTCTTTCCGCATGTGAAATTTCAGCTGTTCCAGGTCTTGCAGGAAGAGTCGGAGTGATTTTATCATAACCGTTAATTCTTGCAATTTCTTCAATCAAGTCGCATTCTCTTGTAACATCGCCCGCACGGAATGACGGAACAAGAACTTTGCAGGCAATCTCGTTTTTGCCTAAAATCTTGAAACCGAGTTTTTCTAATATTGCAAGACATTTTGCAGGGTCAATGTCGCACCCTAAAAGTCTTTTTACCTGCGGATATCTGATTGTTATTTCAATCGGATCAAGTTTGTTTGAGCCGGTTTCAACCATACCTTCAAATTTAGCATCAGCATATTTTTCCAGAAGTTCAACAGCTCTTAAAAGTCCCGGTTTAACTGCTTCAATATCAATTCCTCTTTCGAATCTTGCACAGGCGTCTGATTTATATCCGACGCTTCTTGAACTCTTTCTGTTAGATTGCGGTGTGAAATAAGCTGCTTCAAGCGCAATATTTTTAGTATTTTCATCAATTTCGGAATTAGCTCCGCCGAACACACCGCCTAAGCATACAGGTTTTTCTTTTGTTGCAATAACAACCGTATCATGAGTTAACTTTCTTTCAACTTCATCCAGTGTTACAAGAGTTTCGCCTTCCTGAGCCCGTCTTACACACAGGTATCCGCTTAATTTGTCAAAATCAAATGCGTGAAGCGGAGTTCCGTATTCAAGCATTACATAGTTTGTAATATCAACAACATTGTTAATAGCTCTTACGCCTGATGAGATAAGTCTTTTTTGCATCCAATCCGGAGAAGGCTTGATTGCTATGTCTTTTAAAACTCCGATTGAATAGTATTTGCAAACATCCGTATCTTTGATTTCAACTTCAAAATCAGCTTTTTCAGTTTCTCTTGAAGCGTATTCAAATTTCATCGTTCTGTTAAACAGGGCGGAAAGTTCTCTTGCTATACCGATAACTGACACTTCATCGCCTCTGTTTGCAGTCGGTGCGGTATGCAGAATATAATCTTTTTCAAAGCCCAGAACGTTTTCAACATCCAGACCCAATCCGACATTAGGGAAAATGCGGTTGAGGATAAGAATTCCGTCTTCCTCCTGATAATTTCTGTCAGCAACGCCGAGTTCGTCATCGGAACAGAGCATGCCCTGAGATTCAACACCTCTTATTACTGCAGGAGTAAGTTCAAACTGTTCGCCTGTTTTTCTGTCAAGAACTTTACTTCCGACAGAAGCGTAAGGAATAACCTGCCCGACTTCAATATTTTGGGCGCCGCAAACTACCGTCTTCAAGCCGGAGCCTGTATTTACCGTTACAAGGTGAAGATGGTCAGAATTCGGATGGTTGTCGATTTTTTCAATCTTTGCCGTAATAATGTTTGTAAATTTAGGCCTTACTTCTTCAACCTCTTCGACTTCCAAACCGCTCATCGTAAGCTCATGAGCAATCTGCTTTACGTCCAAGTCGCTTAAATCTACCAATTCATTCAACCAGTTTAATGAAACCTGCATATTTTCTACCTCTCTACATTTTCCCTATATGTAAATTATACAATTAAAAAATATGATAGCAATTTTTTTTATTTTTATGATTTAATTAAAAATGTACATTATAGTGTGGGGTGTGTTTATGATCAACAAAATTAACGGTGTTTCAATTATTCAGAATCAGTACAGAGTAGCTTTCAGGAATGATGAGGCAGTAACAAAACCCGCTGAGGGAAAACAAGATGTAGTATTAACAGGTGTTGAGGCTCTGGCTGTTTACAATGCCCCGCTTTTAAAAAATCCTGAAAAATTAGATATAGAACCGCTTGTTCCGGTAATAATTATGCCTGAGGATTTTGATAATATTGAAGGCGAAAAAATTTATACATCCGAAGGCAAACTGCATTCTGTTATAAAAGAAGATGAAAACACAAAAACTGTTTATATTCCGGATGAAGAAAACGAAAAAATGTTTTCTATGATAATGACTACCGATAAAAAGACAGGAAATTTAATAAGAGAACAGAAAAATTTTGTAAAAGACGGTAAATATGAAGAAATCTATATAAATGAATATTCTCCGGAAACAGGAAAAGAAATTGCAGATACCTGCTATCTGGACGGAGAGGTTAAAAGAGCATCAAAAACCATTTATAAGCCTAATAAAGAAATCGTTATTGTAAGCAAAGATTTTAATGATAACGATTATACCGTCTCAAAATATTCAGAAAACCACAACAATTCTATATATGTAACCTTTGATAAGAATAAGCAGTTAAAAGGAGTAAATGAATTTAAGAATAACGGGCTTAAACATACTGATTTTTACGCTAATTTTTATAACGGCGGCATGATTTCAATCAGCAAAACTGAAGAGACAACTATTCCTAATAACTATGGCGCTGATAAATTAAATAATCCGGATCTGGTTCCGTCTGAAAGCTATAAATTAGACTTTGACGCCAAAGGTCTGGACGGCGAAAAAACTTACTACTCAAACGGAGCTATTGAGACAAACTCCTTTGAGCGCAACGGCGAAAAAGTAAAAGCTTATTTTGTACCGGACGGAAATCTTGAAAAGCTTGAACTCGCAGATAAAACAATAAGTTTTGACGGCGAAAATCAGAAAATTAAGGAAAATCTTGCTGATAATAAAGTTAAAACCACTACTTTGTATGACGATGGTGCAAAAAAAGTAAGAGTGGAAAGTGATAAGGAATTTAAAGAAGCAAGCTTCGGTAAAAACGGTAAGCCTGATGCATACTATGAAGGGAGTATAGACGAAAACGGCGAAGACAATAACGCTCTGTCTCTATACTTTAACAAAACAGGTATGCTGGAAGCTGCATATAATTGCTAAATTCCTGACTGTTGAACAAATCTGACAAGCGCATTGTAAACTTCCGGGTGGATTTTGCCTTCTCTAACTTCTCTGTAAAGGATGAGTAGAGCTTCTATGCGCGAAAGTTTACGCCTGTATACGCGCGCTTCTCTGAGCGCGCTGTATTTGTCAGAGATAGAGACAATCTGCACTCCGATATCAGAAGGGTAAATATTTCCCTCCATCTCAGGATAACCTGTATGTTTTAAATTCTGGTGGTGGTATTTTATAAGTTCAAGTGTTTCTTCCGACAGACTCTGAGTCTTGAGAAGCTCATATCCCAGAGTTGAATGTATATTCATAATCTCGCGTTCTTTGATATTCAGCTTTGCAGGCTTATTCAAGATTTTGGAGGGAATAAGAACTTTGCCTAAATCATGGAGCATAGAGGCTTCTTTGATAATACCTTTTCCAATATCGCATTTCAGGTTTTCCGGCAGGCAGGAATAAACTCCCATTGCAACATTGCAGGTTTCATTCATATGCCCGCCTGAAAGCTCTTTCAGGGTTCTTGTATCTATTGACGGCTTTATTTTATACTTTTTTAAGAGTCCTTTGATTTTGGGATTTAAGTCAATCATATTTTGTACAATTGATTTTTGGAGTTTTTCATCTTTTCCCGTTTTAAGAAATGTTCTTCCGCTGCTGTCTGCGAACACGAAAAAACTGCTGCGGTTAATCTGCACAGCACCTTTCAGGCTATAGTTTTCTCTCTTCTTGCGGGGTCTTTTTAAAATCATTGCTCTTATCTTATTTTTAATTTGTAACATTAGTTTACAATAATTTTGAAAAATTTACAAGAAGCAGTTGGTATTCTTTTTGTTTACTTTTTCTACAGAAAAAGTAAACGGCGGTAAGGGGAATTGAACCCCTGTTTGGAGAATGAGAATCTCCCGTCCTAACCACTAGACGATACCGCTTTAATTATATAGGAGTATAATCCGAATAGATTATACTTGACCAGTCGTCTTCAAAATAACTGATTTGAGTCAAAGTTCCGGTCTTAATAAGGTTTTTAAACTGACTTACCGGATCAAGATTAAGAGTTTTTGCAATCGCAGATTGAATAACATCAGGAGTCGTAACAACGATAATACGATTGCCCTTGTTTTCTTCCACCAGCTTATCAATTACCACCGAAACTCTCTTATTGAAATCTTCAAGAGATTCGCCTCCTTCAGGCTGCTGGGTAATAGCTTTTGGACCGTATTCGTCATATACATCAGAATAAAGCCTGCCGCTCCATTCACCGTGATTTCTGGCTTTTAAATCAATCGTTGTAATTTCTTTTTTAAACAATTTAGCGATTATTTGAGCTGATTGCGTGCATCTTGCAGAAGCGCTTGTGTAAATTTTGTCATAAGCTACAGCTCTGTTTTCAAGATATTCACATACTTTTTCAATTTCTTCTTCGCCAAATTCGTTTATTTTAGGGTATTTTTCTGTGTCGCAAATAATACCGTCCATAGAATGAACAGTTGCGCCGTGTGAAACAAAAGTGATTTTACATTTACGTTTAAACATTTTAATACCCTCTTTCATAATTATATCACAAAAAAAGTTTAATCTACAACTTTAGTTATAAAAAATCGGGAAATATCACATATTTTTGTATAATTGACTTTTGAAATAAAAACATTAAACTAATGGTGTACAGGTATAAAAATAAGGAGAGATCCTATGAGCAAACGATTAGATGGTTCTTCACTCTTTAGCGGAATTAATGCAGGGCTTACAAACTCCTTTGCGTTATTATCAAGCCAGTATGAAGACGGATTAACATTAGAAAACTTAAATAAATCATTAACAAATACAAATATAACAAATACTGCGTATGGTTCAACTTTTGCTTCGTACCTTACTAATAACTTTAACAGCATTGACTCAAACTCCGACGGAACAATTTCAGCAGATGAAATCCAGAGGTTAATGAGCAATATGGCAACTCAGGGTTTAACAAGAGAACAAATAATGTCTCTCGGTGCCTCTTCCGGTATGAGCACCTCTTTGCAGGAAACTGTTTTATCACATTTTGACGATATTGATACAAACAAAGACGGTAAAGTTACAAATCAGGAAATCAATGCTTATGGTGTTAATTCTGAAATTGAAAAGCAAAAAATAGAAGACAGAAACCGTATAGTTAACAATATGTCATTATTTTACGGTGATGATTTAACCGAGTATGAAGGAAGTATGATGGATTATCGTTATCTTGATGATGAAGAAGAAAGTTAGTTAAAGTGGAAAGAAACAAGGGCGCGGTGTTATTAACACCGCGCCCTTGTTTTTATTCTTCTCTTCTTATATCGTGCGGCTCAATTGCTTTAGGTTTTGTCATAACGCTTATGACGCTCAAAATTACCATAATAAGAATTAAAACCGCGATATATATAAAATAGTTTTTAAGTGCGCCGGTAAAATAAGTTGCAAGTGCACCGCCGACTATTGCAACAGAGGTCAGAATCGCAACGGTAATTTTTTGTGAAAAGCCTGCTTTCAGAAGCTTATGATGAATGTGTTCAGCATCGGCAACAAAGGGGGATTTTCCTTTCATAATTCTTCTAAGGCTTGAATAAGTAATATCCATAATCGGAACGGCAAGAACAAGAAACGGTAAAAGTACCGCAATAGCGGCTCCTTTCATAACTCCTGCAATAGAAAGGGTGGCGAGCAGGAAGCCTGAAAACAGTGCGCCGGAATCTCCCATAAATATTTTTGCGGGATTAAAGTTGAATGTTAAAAACGCAAGCATAGAGCCTGCAAGTATAAATGCAATAAGTGCGGTAATCGGCTGTGCGGGTGTTACCGCAACCGCAATCAGAGCAAGTGTAATAGAGCTTACGGTAATTACCGAGCCTGCAAGTCCGTCGACTCCGTCAATAAAATTAACGGCATTTGATATACCTACTATCCATAAGACAGTAATCGGATATGAAAATATACCTAAATTAACAACTCCGCCCATCGGATTGAATATTGTATCAATCTGTACTCCCAAAAGGTAAACTATAGTAGCAATAGATAACTGTATAACAAGTTTGAATTTAGCATCAAGATTATAAATATCATCCACAAGTCCGAGCAGAAACATTAGCGAGCCTCCGAGTAAGATTCCTGAAAGCAGGCTGCCATAAGGATAATAACTTAAAAGCACAAGAAATAAAAAGGTCAGCATTGCACTTGACCAGATTGCAACCCCGCCGAGCCGTGATATAGGAAATTTATGAATCTTTCTTTCGTTCGGAAGATCTACAAGACCTTCTTTTTGGGAAAACTCAATAACCAGAGGAACTATAAATACTCCTATCAGGTATGAAATAAATGCGCCAATTATATGTGCTTGTGTTAATTTTATTATCATTTTTACCTACTTTAGTACAACGGGTATTTTTCGCAGAGTTTGAGAGAATCCTGTCTTAATTTTGCGAGGATTTCTTCATTATCTGAATTTTTGATAGCTTCTGAAATAATTCTTGCTACTTCTCTCATATCATCTTCTTTAAAACCCCTTGTTGTCATTGCTGCTGCTCCAAGTCTTATTCCGCTTGTCACAAACGGGCTTTGAGGATCATTCGGAACAGTGTTTTTGTTAGCGGTAATTCCGACCCTTTCAAGAATATTTGCCATATCTTTGCCGGTTTTTCCTGTTTTTCTTAAATCAAGGGTCATAAGGTGGTTTTCAGTCATACCGCCTACGATATCCATTCCGTTATCAAGCAGTCCCTGAGCCATCGCTTTTGCGTTTTTGACAATTTGTTTTGCGTATTCTTTAAAATCAGGAGAAAGAGCCTCTTTAAGAGCAACAGCCTTACCTGCGATAATATGTTCCAGAGGACCGCCTTGAATACCAGGGAATACTGCTTTATCAATTGCTGCTGCGTATTCTTCATCACACATAATAATACCGCCTCTCGGACCTCTCAGGGTTTTGTGTGTTGTTGTAGTGACAATTTGCGCATAACCTGCAGGTGACGGGTGTACACCCCCTGCAACAAGTCCTGCTATGTGAGCAATATCTGCAAGCAAAATTGCGCCGACTTCGTCTGCAATTTCTCTGAACTTTTTGAAATCTATGATTTTAGAATAGTTGCTTGCGCCGCAAATAATTAGTTTCGGCTTATGCTCAAGCGCCATTTTTCTTACATCATCGTAATCAATATTTCCGTTTTCATCAACGCCGTAACTTTTTACGTTAAAAAACATTCCTGAAAAGTTGACAGGAGAACCGTGGCTCAGGTGCCCGCCATTTGATAGATCCATACCCAGAACGTGCTCGCCGCTTTTTAGGAAAGCTGCAAAAACCGCCATATTTGCCTGCGCTCCGGAGTGAGGCTGAACATTGGCATGATCCATATGGAAAAGTTCACAGGCTCTTTTTTGTGCCAGCTCTTCAACCTTGTCAATAACTTCGCAGCCGTTATAATAACGCTTATGAGGCTTGCCTTCCGCATATTTGTTTGTCAAAACGCTTCCGCAGGCTTCCATTACAGCAGGAGAGGTGAAGTTTTCACTTGCAATAAGTTCAATAGTTGTCTGCTGTCTTTTAAGCTCATCATCTATACATTGCGCAACTTCCGTATCAACTGCCCTTAGTTTATCCAAATTCATATCCCCTCCGCCTGCTTATTATAAGCATTCATTACTACTTACTTTTTAATATTATATGTAAAAATAAAAACAAATGCAAAAATATGACACAATTGAAATTTAGTAAACTTTTGTAACTTTTTCTTCATAGAATAACAATTTTATTTTTGTTTTGTATTAATTGTATTAGGAGAAAAATTATGAAAATTCAATCAATTTCACCATATTACAAAAACAGTCAAAAGGTTAAATCTTACGGATTAAGGAATAATACATCTGTTATACAGCAAAACAAAACAACTTCAGCATATCAGATTCCATATGCAATGATAAACTTTCAGGGCAATTCCTTAAATAAAATTTGGGATGAATATAACTGGTACATCCGTCATGACAGAACACCTGCAATATATTCATTTCTCAAGATAAAAGAAACTCCGGAAGTTATGGACAAGTTTTTTACAACAATCTTAAGCACTCCTGACAGAAGCAGGGAACTAATTGGTTCGATTATAGCCAGACCTAGAGAAACAGGAGAGATAACTAAGCAGCTTGCAGAAAAGCTTCCGGCCGGATCTAAGAATCTTATGCCATTTTTCTACGACAGTCCTTATAACAAAGCTTATATGGAATTTCTTGACTGGAAAGTAGATCATGCGCATTCAGTAGAAGAATTGCTAAAAATTCGTCCCGACTGGCGTGGTGAAGTTTTATTGCAAAAATATAAAGACTTAAAACACAATGATAATTTTGAATTGGGTAATATTCCTAAGGAATTGCCCGAAAAACATTTAAAACAAATTGTTAACTATCTCAGTTCCCAAATGGAATTCGGAATAAAATACAAAAAGGAAATTCCTGCTTTAAAACTTGATAACAGAAGTTATGAGTTTGCATATTTTACAGAGGGTCGCTCTGACAAGAATGTATTTGGAATCTTCACTCCCGAAGGAAAGAAATTTGTATTAAAAATAAGCACACCTGATAGAAAAAGTTTGGATAATCCGCTTGCACTGGGTACTCTTGCTAAAATTGATTCCTATTTAACATATAACAGAAGCAGAAATTCGGCTCCTTTATGCTATTACAATCACAATAAGAATTTTTCAATTTATAAATATATTGAGCATATACATACAAGAGATTGTCAGCATGATTTAATGAAAATTTCCAGAAACATGCCTGATTTTTATGCACTTGGATTAAATTATAATGATACTGTAGGAAATAAAAATTTTTTCTTGTTAAACAATACATCTAATGCAGATTTAGTTAAATCTGTAGGATTTCAAGAAGGCGTAAATCGTGGAGAATGGATATCTGTTGATAATGACCATGTTACGTATTCAAACAGACTACAACCGAGCAACTCTAAATATCACGCACCTCTGCCAAATGGAATGCAAATTTGTGTATAGTTTAATAAGGCGGACTTTTATTTAAAAGTCCGCCTTATTCTTATGACTTCTCAAAAATGATTTCATCGTCTTTTGTATCAATTTTAATGTTATCGCCATCAATAAATTTTTGAGCCAGAAGCAATTTAGATAAAGGGTTCTCAACCATCTGCATAATGACTCGTTTGAGCGGTCTTGCACCATATACAGGATTAAACCCACGTCTTGCAAGAAGCTCTTTAGCGTCATCAGTTATTTCAAATGTTATATTTTTATCTGCAAGAAGCTTTCTCAAATGATCCATCTGAATATCAACAATTGATGACAACTGCTGCATTGTAAGAGCCTTAAAGAAGATAGTTTCATCGACTCTGTTTAGAAATTCCGGTTTAAATCGCTCTCTCATAACTGCCATAACTTTTTCCTTGGTTTCATCAAAGTTACCGCCCGGATTGTTGATGGAATCCTCAAGAATAATTTCGCTTCCAATGTTGCTTGTCATAATGATAACGGTATTTTTGAAATCAACGGTTCTGCCCTTAGAATCTGTCAAACGCCCGTCATCAAAAATCTGTAACATCAAATTGAATACGTCAGGATGAGCCTTTTCGATTTCATCAAAAAGCACAACTGAATAAGGCTTACGTCTAACGGCTTCTGTAAGCTGTCCGCCTTCTTCATAACCGACGTATCCCGGAGGAGCTCCGACCAATCTTGCAACGTTATGTTTTTCCATGTATTCAGACATATCGATTCTGATGATTGCATCTTCATCGTTAAACAGGAATTCTGCAAGAGTTTTTGCAAGTTCGGTTTTACCGACACCTGTAGGCCCTAAGAAAATAAAGGTACCTATAGGACGTTTCGGGTCTTTCAAACCTGAACGTGCACGTCTGATTGCATCAGAAACCGTTTCAACAGCTTCCTCCTGACCGATTAAACGTTTATGCAGAACATCTTCCATTCTTAAAAGCTTTTGCATTTCACTCTCAACCAGTCTGTTTACGGGAATTCCGGTCCATTTGCTTACAATTTCCGCAATATCATCACCGTCAATTTCTTCTTTAAGAAGCTGGTTTTCACCTTTTTCCTTGCCTTGAATTGACTGCAATTTCTTTTCAAGTTCCATCAATTTGCCGTACTTGAGCTCTGCTGCAGTCTGCAAATCAGTGTTGCGTTCGGCTTCCGCAATTTTTGTTTTAACCTGATCGATTTCATCCTTGATTGCTGCTTCACCGGTAATCGTATTCTTTTCGACTTCCCATTGAGCTTTTAACTTAGAAATTTTACTTTCCAGCTCATTAATCTCGGAAGTTAATTTGTCAATTTTCGCAATACATTCAGGAGAAGTTTCTTTCTTCAAGGCTTCTCTTTCGATTTCAAGCTGAATTTTTTGTCTCAGCATAACATCAATTTCTTCCGGCATGGAATCAATTTCTATACGGAGAGCGGAAGCGGCTTCATCGATTAAGTCAATGGCTTTATCAGGCAGAAATCTGTCCGTAATATATCTGTCCGAAAGTTGTGCGGCAGCAATCAGCGCACTGTCTAAGATTCTTACTCCGTGGTGAACTTCGTATTTCTCTTTTAAACCTCTCAAGATTGAAATAGTATCTTCTACAGAAGGCTCATCAACCAGCACCGGCTGGAAACGACGTTCAAGAGCCGGATCTTTTTCGATGTACTTGCGGTATTCGTTTATTGTTGTAGCACCGATTGTTCTTAATTCACCTCTTGCGAGCATAGGCTTTAAGAGGTTTCCTGCATCCATAGAACCCTCGGTAGCACCAGCGCCGACAACCGTATGCAATTCATCAATGAACATTACAATTTCGCCGTTTGATTCCTGAACCTCTTTTAATACTGCTTTCAAACGTTCTTCAAACTCGCCTCTGAATTTAGCTCCAGCAACAAGCGCGCCTAAATCAAGAGAAATAAGTTTGACGTTTTTTAAGCTTTCAGGAACATCTCCTCTTATAATTCTCTGGGCTAAACCTTCTACTATGGCGGTTTTACCGACACCCGGCTCACCTATTAGTACAGGGTTATTTTTTGTTCTTCTGTTTAAAACCTGTATAATACGTCTTACTTCTTCATCACGCCCGATTACAGGGTCTAATTTCCCTTTACGGGCTCTTTCAGTCAGGTCGGTTGAATATTTTTCAAGCGCCTTCATATTTTCTTCTGCATTTTTATTATCCACTTTTTTGTTACCTCTAATCTTTCTCATTGCGTTCAAAACCGAGTTAGTATCAACACCATGGCGTTTCAGTAAATCTTTGATAAACGAACCCTCAAGTTTTGTCATTGCAATTAATATACATTCAATTCCTATAAAATCATCCTTCAGGCTTTCAGCTTCCTGCGTTGCGATCTCAAGAAGAGCGTTTGTATCACGGGAGAGGAAAACCTGCTGACCGGCAGTTACGCCGGACAAAGTCGGATATTCTTTAATCCTTGCAACAATTGCGTTAATAAAGTTTTGATTCAAGAGTTTCAACTCTTCCAAGTAATCCTTTGAAATTCCTTTATCCTCAATCATTGCCATAACAATGTGTTCCGGCTGAACCTCGGAATTTTTATAGTAATCTTTTTTAGCGTTTGCAGCAAATATAATTTCCTGCGAATAGTTTGTAAATTTTTCAAAATTAATCATATAAAATAGCTCCGTTTAATTATATTTTAATGCTATTTTTGAAAAATCAAGATTTTTTAATGATTATTTAATAATTGGGGGTAAAAATAGGGGGTGAATTCTGGATATTACTTTTATGGTTTATTTTTAGCATATTCATTCCCTCCCTTTGAAGGGGAGGGTAGGGTGGGGTGGAAAATATGTTACAATTAAACTATGGATAATATTAGACTAAATGCGCGAGAATTGCGAAAAAATATGACAGATCAAGAGAGAAAGTTATGGGCAATTCTTAAAAATAAAAGTTTTTATGGTTATAAATTCAGAAGGCAATACCCTATAGGGAATTATATTGTAGATTTTATATGTTGTTCTAAAAAAATCGTAATTGAAATTGACGGTGGTCAGCATAATAGTTCAGAAAATATTGAATATGACAAACAAAGAACTTGTTATTTGGAAGGTCAAGGATATAAAGTATTACGTTTTTGGAATAATGATATAAATGATAATATTTCAGGTGTTTACAAAAAATTGCAGCAAGAATTTAAAGTTGCAGATATTTAACCCCACCCCAACCCTCCCCTAAAAAGGGAGGGGATGAAGTTTTAAATTTTCTTATATATTGACATTAATATATAATCATCTTTTTTGTAATAATTTAGGAAAATTTGTTTCAGGATAACCCCACCCCAGTTGGTAGGTTGGGGGTTACCCCAACAACGCTAAATTATTGCTGTCGGGAGCTTTTTGATATTGATTTATTAAAACTCAGAACTGGACTTTATTAGGGCTAGAATCTTCAAAAAATATTTTTTAAATTCATCAAATGGTTACAGAAATCAAAGAATTTTAGCAGTCCAGTTAAAGTTCAATTAATTGTTGGGTTCCACCCAACCTACGAACTACAAACTACGAACTAAGGGTCTTATTTTGAACATTGCAGATGTTGACTTTATAAAAAAAGTATGTTGAAATGATTAAAAGGTAAGGAGTTATTGTGACATGGGTTATAAGGGTATTCCGGCTTGTATAACACAAAAAAAAACATATCGTGCATTAGCAGATAAATATGCCAAGATGGATAATAAAGAAAAGTCTATTTATTATAAAAATTGTCATTACCAAGCTAAAGCACGCTTGCATTATTCTAAGTTTACAAGGAATGAAGAATTAATGTTAAATTCATTAGAAAAATTTGAAGAAGCTCATCAGCAAGATAAATTTTTTCAAGAACTTTGCTCTTTTTGTAATGTAATGTATAATGCAGGCAAAATGGTAAAGGAAAAATTTATGAGTGTATTTTATTTTGCAAAAACTCACAAATAGATATCTGTCTAAAACAGACTGCCGTTATAATTTTTCGAGAAAGTTTAGCGAATCAAATGTGAGCGAGCCTTTTGAATTTTAATGAAAGTTCAAAAAAATTTAAATTTTCTCATATCGACATTGATATATAATCATCTTGCTTGTAATAATTTAGGGAAATTTGTTTCAGGATAACCCCATACCAGCCTCCCCTAAAAAGGGAGGGGATGAAGTTCTTTTATTTTTTCTTATATAATGCTAAAATCATCGTATGAAAATATGTTTTGTGCCAATAGATAATCGTCCTGTTTGTTATAATCTGGCAAAGGATATTGCGGCAATTGACGGAAGTATAGAGCTTTTTATTCCGCCGCGTGAATTTCTCGGGGATTTGAGAAAAAATGCCGGAGTAAATGAGATTCTGGATTGGATTGAAAATCTTCCCGAGGCTGATGCTATGGTTCTTTCTCTTGATACGATTGCTTACGGCGGTTTGATTCCTTCACGCCGCGGGGTAAATGATAAGGGTGAGGCAGAAAATTTTGAGGATATAAGGCGCAGGATAGAACGTTTAAAACCGTTGCTAAATGGAAAAAAGGTGTATGCTTTTTCAAGTATAATGCGAATTTCAAATAACAATTATAATGAGGAAGAAAAAGAGTACTGGAAAGATTGGGGTAAAAAAATCTTTAATTATTCATACTCGGGTGTAAATGACGGTATTCCTCAGGATATCTTAGAGGATTATCTTGCGACCCGAAAACGTAACTTTGAGATAAATAAAACCTATCTGGATTGGGGATTAAATACTTTAATTTTTTCAAAAGATGATTGTGCCCCTAAGGGATTTAATGTAGATGAAGCACGCGAACTTGAGCGTCTGGGCGGAAAAACAAAAACCGGTGCGGATGAGATTCCGCTTACGCTTCTAGCAAGAGCTGTAGAAAAAGATATAAAGGTTTTTGTTGAATTTACGGAGCCGGATTATAAAGATTGTATTTCAAACTATGAGGATGTTTCTATAGAAAAATCCGTTCAGGGCCAGCTCGAACTCGGCGGTTTTACTCAGGTACAGTCAAAGGATGAGGCTGATATTATTCTGATTGTTAATAATTTTATTGAAAAACAGGGCGAACTTGTTATGGGCTGGGAAACACAGGCTTTTAACGGAGTTTTTACTCCGCCGGAGAAGCCATATGCCGTTGCTGACGTAAGATTTGCTAACGGAGCGGATAACAATTTTGTCGGGCAGCTTTTGCCGCAAATCGATTTAAAGAATTTTTGCGGATATGCGGGGTGGAATACTTCTGCAAATTCTCTCGGGAGTTTGCTTGCAGGTGTGAAAGTAAAATGGAGGGCTGAAAAATACAATGATTTGGCGTTTAGGAAATTGCAAATGATAAGATTTCTTGATGATTGGGCTTATCAGGCAAATGTCAGAAGTATGATAAATTCTCCATGTGATATTAAAGATTTAATGCGGCCTTATGAGGAAGCATTAGCCGGAGTTTTTGGGAAAATTTTACCTGATGAAATGGTAAAATACTCTTTTCCGTGGAATCGTAAGTTTGAAATAGAAGTCGAAATCCCGCAGGCAAGCTTATCTTCTGATTGTTGAACGCTCAAGAGCACGGACAATTTTTGTAGGAAGGTTTTCTTTCGGATTTATTGAGCCGACGAGAATGGTTTTGCAGCCTAAAAGTTTGCCGGCAAGAATGTCTGTAAGGGGTCTGTCTCCAACCATTACCGCGCATTCCGGCTTAATTCCGACAGATTCAAGATAATTGCGCATAATTTTAGGATTAGGCTTATCTGCGCGTCCGATTACACGACACGGTGCGATTTTGGAAGCTTCTTCTATATATTTTTCATTCTTATTGTTGGAAATTATTGCAACTTCAAAGTCTTTTATAAATGTATTAAACCATTCCACTGTTTCGGGAAGAAACGTCGAAGATTTAGAAACCATAACCGTGCTGTCCAGATCAAACATAAGACATTTTACGCCTTGTTCTTTAAGTTCGGTAAAGTCAATTTCGTATATGCTTTTCAAATTATAATCAGGTTTTAAAAACATCAATCCTCTCCGTTTTATCCTAGCTTCCGCAGGCACAGGTCTGTATTTCTCCCGTGTTTTTTATGCCGACGGTTCTTGCAATGGCATACTTATACTCGACCGGAGCCTTTGTAAGTTTTATCAGTAATTCATCATTTGTATTTGCAAGTTCAAGCTCTTCACCTTTCATATTCTTAATTTCAGTTACCTGTGCAATAAATTTTTCTGAAGGTGAAATGATTTCTATATCTTCGTTTTTATTGAACTTGTTTTTTGTTTTAATTTTATAATATTCGCCGTCGAAATCCCAGAATTCACACAAGAAATCTGCACCGGCAAGTCCTTTGGAAATATCATAGCTGTACCCGTCTTTAGGATAGCCTTCGCCTAAGTAAAAGCCTGTTGTATATCCGCGGTTTCCGACTTTTAAAAGTTCGTTATAATAAGGTGTCATATCGGCATCAGGATTTTTCAAAACGTCATCAATAGCTTCCCTGTATGCCTTTGCTGTAGCAGAAACATAGTAAAGACTCTTTGTACGCCCTTCCACTTTGAAAGAATCAATTCCCGCTTCTATCATTTCTTTGAGATGTTTAACGAGGCATAAATCCTTTGTACTCAAAATATGTGTACCTTTTTCATTTTCTTCAATTTCATAATACTGTCCCGGCCTCGTTTCTTCCACAAGTTTATAACTCCAGCGGCAAGGCTGTGAACAGTTTCCGGAGTTTGCTTTTCTTTCTCCGTCTGTCATATAGTCGCTCAAAAGACATCTTCCGGAGAACGAAACGCATTGGGCACCGTGTATGAAACATTCCAATTCCATATCAGGGACTTTTTGCTTGATTTCAGCAACATCTTGTATAGGAAGTTCTCTTGCAAGTATAGCTCTTGTTGCTCCCATATCCTGCCAGAAACGAACAGCTTCATAATTTAAAATATTAGCCTGCGTGCTTACGTGAATATCCGTTTTCGGCATATATTTTTGAGCAAGTCTCATTATGCCGACGTCGCTTATGATAAGCGCGTCAGGATTAGAATCAACAATTCTGTCCATGCAGGCTTCAAGAGCTTTGATATCATTATTAAACGCAAATATATTTAATGTAAGATAAGATTTTGCTCCCATTGAACGTGCTGTATCAATTGCGTATTTAAGGTTATCCAGAGTTATTAATTCCCCTTTTCTCATTGCTCTCAGGCTGAAATCAACAACGCCGAGGTACACGGCATCAGCGCCGTATTTGATTGCGTATTTAAGTTTTTCTATATTGCCTGCCGGCATTAAAAGTTCAGGTCTGTTCATATAAAAATTTTATCATGAAAAAAGTTGATTTAATGATTCAGATAATTTCCGAGTTTTTCGAGTGCGGCGGCTAAATTATCCGCACAGAAACCCAGTCTTACGTAGCCTTCCATTTCCAGAGTTTCTCCAGGAAGCAGTGCAACTCCTGTTGATTGCTGCAGATTTTTGCAAAAATCGCGGGATGGTATATTAAGGTTATATTTGAGAAGCACTGTTGTTCCGCCTTTAGGTAAAATGCAGCGGACTTTAGGAGTTTTGTCCAGCCATTCTTTCAGAGTTTTAATACCTTCATTCATTATTTTGAAATTCCTCTTGGCAATCGAATCCTTGTTTTCGAGTGCAACAGAGGCAAAATAATCATCGAGCGCGCTGATACTTATTGTATTATACTGTCTCTGATGGTTAATTTCATTGATTAAATCTGCTCTCCCCGCAATCCAGCCTACTCTAAGCCCCGGAAGCGAGTATGTCTTTGACATACTGCCGACGGAAATACCTTTGGGGTAAATATCTGCAATGGATTTAGAATAAGCTTTCCCGATCAGGTTTAAACCTCTGTAAACTTCATCTGATAAAATCCATACATTTTTTCTCTCCGCGATTTGCGCAATCTTTTCCAGCATCCAATCGGGAATAACAGAGCCGGTCGGATTATTCGGATTATTAAGACAGAGGAGTTTTGTTTTGGAAGTAATAATTCTGTCCAATTCTTCCAAATCCGGCAGCCAGCTGTTTTCTTCTTTCAGAAAATAAAGTTTAACGCTGCATCCGAGAGATTCCGGTATAGAGTAATGCTGCTGGTATGTCGGAACAATAGAGACAACTTCGTCACCTCTTTCAAGCAAAGATAAAAATACAAGCTGGTTTGCCCCGATTGCTCCGTGGGTTACCGTGATTGAGTGTTCTTTTTCGTAAAGCGATTGAATTGCATTTTTTAATCTTTTAGATCCTGTGATATCTCCGTAGCCGAGTTTTAAATCAAAAATTTCTTTTGAAAACGGAAGGTCATTAATGCATAACGGGGAAATGCAGGTTGTTGTTAAATCATACGCTGCAGATGCTTCATACTTATTCATCCATTCTTCAATTTTAAATTCCGCAATTTTCATTAATCTTTTGCCTGCATTCGCTTGGAATACATTTATACTATCATGAAAGGATTGAATTCAGGAAAGATTTTTGATACGATTTCAATATTAAAAATTGAGGGGAGTTTTTATGAAAAGAATTATTTTATCTGTTTTGACAGCTCTGTTTTTATTCTCACCTGCTTTTGCTGCAAACATTGATGTTTTGCCAACTATGAGCAGTAAGACGAATGTTCAGGACAGAGTTTGGGTTGGTACCTTCCAGCTTGTCTGGAATGATTTTATGGACAAAATAGCTTTTAATCAGATTAAGTTTCCGGCAGGTACGCCTGTTATAGTAAATGAACTTAACAGACAGGATTTTACGGAGGAAGATATTTCTTCAAAAAGTTATTATAAGTATTTTGGTAATATCAAGAGAAATACCAAAAAGGTTATAGCAAGAGCTATAAAAAGAAAATTCAATGAAACAAGTGATATTCTGGAGCAGCTTGACTTAACACCTTCTAAGCAGAGATTTCTTGTTTATGCAATGCTTAAGAAAGATTTTAAATTTACTGTTCCTTTTGATAAGCTTGGCTTTGCTCCGTTCCGGGATATGCAGGCCGAGTATTTCGGCATTACAAAAGATTCCCGTCCGGAACTTGATAACGGTGTGGAAGTTTTATTCTATGACAGCCCTTCTGATTTTGCAGTTAAGCTTGAAACAGAAACCGATGATGAGGTTTATTTGTACAAAACTGCTAATACCAAGACTTTTAATTACATTTATGAAGATATGCTGAAGAAGCAGGAGGCTTATCAGGGCAGCCAAAAATTCGGCGAAGAAGATGAGTTAAAGATTCCTAATTTGAGTTTCTTTGAAGAAAAGATTTTTGAAGAAATCTCAGGAAACAGAGTAAAAGGTACAAATCTTGTAATTGAACAGGCTATGGAGACCGTAAAATTTAATATGGATAATACCGGAGTTCAATTAAAGAGTGAAGCTGCTATGACTGCAAAAATGACAGCTCTTCTTCCGCCGGAAGAAACCCGTTACTTCTTCTTTGACGATACATTTGTAGTATTTCTGAAAGAAAAATATAAAACAAAACCTTATTTTGCTCTGAGAGTTCATGATATTTCGAAATTTCAGTAATTTTACGGTTTGAAAATACAGTTTTGAGAGGCGCATTTTCTTTGAGAATGCGCTTTTCTGGTGACAAAATGTAATTTTTTATTACAGGGTTTTCTTTTTGCACGTTTCTATATTAAAATAATATTACATGTAAGACCTTGGTCTTTTAATAATAAGAGAGTTTAATAAAGAGTTGGGAATAATTTGAATGAGAAGAAGAAGGAAGTATGATTTTTATATAGTAGTTTTTCTGGCAATTTTTACGCTGGGGTATTTTGTCTATAATCATATATCGGCAGAGTCCCGCGGGGTAGAACAGTATTCAACGGCGCTGGAAGCATACAAAGCAAGTGATTATGAAAAAGCTTACGAAGAGTTTGGAAAAGTTCCTTCCGGATCTTCGCTGAAACCTCCTGCATTATTCAGGCAGGCTCGTTGTGCTACAAATATGGATAAAAAAGAGTTGGCAGTTAAGAAATACAATCGTATTGTACATTCTAAGGCTAAATCTTCAATAGCTCCGATTAGTGAATACAATATGGCGACTCTGATGTTTGAAATTCAGGATAAAAGAGCTAAAAGACACTTTAAAAAAATAATTAAGAAATATCCTAACAGTGATTATGCAATAGCTTCACAATACTATCTGGGATTGATAGAACTTGCTAATCCTCCTAAACATGCAAGATGGCTGGCAAAATCTAAAAACAGAGCACTTATTTATTTCAAAAACTATTTGGAAGAATCTCCTGACGGAAGATTTTCTCTGAAAGCTATTGATGAGATAAAGAAGCTTAATTTAAAATTAACTAATTATGATAATCTGTTGATTGCCAAATCATATTATGCAAATGGTGAGTACCTCAAAGCTAAGGATTATTTATTTAAAACTACTCTGGCAGAAAGCTGGGCTGATTTTGCAAGAAATGAATTCAGGCTCGGCAACAAAGCTAAGGGGATTTCTTATGCGGAAGAGGGCTTGAAAAAACACGCTGCAAATACCGAAAATAAAGATGTTTATGAGGTTATAGATAATTATGTAGCATCTTTTCCAACCAGAAAAGACGGGATTACAAAACTCGTAAATATGAATTTAAATTCAACCGGTGCGGATTATGTAGCGTATTTAAACTGTAATGAGGTTATTGCTTCAAACTTGAAAGAAGCTTGCTACAGAACACTTTATGAAAAATATCCGAACGGACAGTTTTCAGCAGATTCTCTGTACAATATTTTTATTGCAAAATATTTGCAGAAAAAATATTATGATGCACAAAGACTAGGCTTTTTGCATATGAAGAAATTCCCTGACGTAAATTCAAGTCCTGCGGTGACTTATTATATGGGGAAAATTGCATATAAGCTGAAACATTATGAAAGTGCAAATAATTATTATAAACAGGTTGTTGCAAAATATCCGGATACATATTATGCATTTAGAGCAAATTTCAATCTATATAAAGATGACGGAATGTTTCCATTTCTGGAATTAAATGTCAAACCGGTTGTTTTTCCTTATGTAAAATCTCTGGATAATAATCTGGTTGTAAAACTAGCTTATCTAAAAGATTATGATTTGGTTGGTGAACTTTGTAAAAACGATAAGTTTATACAGAGCTGGATTGCTTATCAAAAACAAAACTATACTGTGTCTGTCGTTCTTGCGAGAGATGGTATGCAGCAGATGGATGTAAAGCCTCCTTTTGATGATTTAAGATGGCGGTTAGCATATCCAACCCACTATTATGGCATTGTGGATAGTGTAAAAGGTGAGAATAATCCTATTATATTAGAAGCAATAATTAAAGAGGAAAGTCATTTTAATCCTTTTGCAAAAAGTGTTGTGGGGGCAGTCGGTTTGATGCAGTTAATGCCTGCAACATATAATGAAGTTGTAAAAAAACATAATCTGCCGTCAGATTTGAATGCTGAGACGGCTAATATTACGGCAGGCAGTTTGTATTATACAAATCTGAAAAGAATGCTCGGCAATAAGGATTTGTATACAATCGCTGCTTATAACGGTGGAATCGGTTCTGTAACAAACTGGTTTTCTAAATTAATTTACAGTGATACAGATGAATTTGTAGAGCAGATACCGTATCCTGAGACCAGAAATTATGTAAAAAAAGTTTTGAGAAGTTACTGGGTTTACGGGAATGTCTACTAGTGAATAGAAATATTTTACTGATATTTTTATTATGCTTGATTTGTCTCGGGGCGCGGGGTGAAAATCTTTTTGATTTTTATGTAACTAATGACAAGGAGATTGAAGCGAGAATACTTTTTTTGGATAATCTATCCACCTGTATGCCGTATAAATACCATGCAATACCGTCAGGAGTTTATGAAATTCAGGGGAAAAGGCTAAATCAGGCCTGTGCGGTCAGGTGGACAATTGTTGATTGTACTTTTCCTGACGGAGTTTATCAAAAATTTGCTGATGTTCAAAAGTTTCGAACGATTCAAAGAGTTAATCGTCAGAACAACGGAGTTATGGAAGAACTCAGAGATAAAAATTACCGGTATTTATTGCGTACCGGAAATACGTACTGCCAGAACAGGTATTCTACTTTTCAATAAATCATCTATATGAATGTTATTTAGTGCATGATAATAATGTATTCTGAAAAATAAAAAGGTGATTTATATGAAAAAGTTATTTTTAGCAGGTTTAGTATGTTGTATGACATTTATTTGTACCGGCTGTGTAAAGCTTGATTATAATATTGAGATAAGCAAAGGGGATAGGATTAATATTTCTCAAACACAAGCATACAATATGAAATTTTTTACTGCATTAAATCCTGCTTTTTTTGAAGATGGTTTTAAAAAGAGTATGGCAACTATTGCTGATAATTACAAAGGGCTTAAATACCGGACTAAATTATATAACGATGATGATTTTTCCGGCCTTACTGTTTCAAAAGACGGATTGACGTTTAAGAGTGCAAAGGAGGTTTTGCCAGCAGGATTTCGCAGGGAAGATGATTCTTTTATTGCGAATAAGGGGTTTGTGAAGAGTTCTTATAAAATTCATCTATTCTATGACATGAATGAAGCTTTAAAAAGTCCCGATATTCTTGCAGTACAGAAAGATTTTTCGGCAGGTTTACCTAATGCGGTTTTGTCAAGACGCCGCCAGACAAGGTTTATTAATAACCAACTGGTTGATATGACTTCGATTCAGGAAAAATATGAAGCAATTGAAGGTAAAAAACCTGATATAATACCTGTTTCTACCTTAACAATAAAAATTCCGGCGAAGGCAACAAGAGATAATGCTGACAATGTAATTAAAGATAAAGAATATCAATGGAATTTGGCAACGCAGGAACAACCGGTTGAAATTATTCTGGAGTATGAAACTCTGGATTTTTCTAAATTAGCTGCAGCAGTTTCTTTAATTGTACTGCTGGGGGCGGTATTGTATCTGGTTCAAAAAGTTAATAAAGAAGATGTTGTAAAAGGTTTATAAGTATAAATGTAAATAGAAAAATGGAGGATTTTATGTCATTAACACTGATTGCAATTATTGTAGCTGCTGTAATACTTTTCTGGGTATACGGTATTTATGTATCATTGATTCAAAAGCGTAACAAAACTCAGGAAGCTTTTTCTGCAATTGATGTTCAGCTTAAAAAGAGATACGACTTGATTCCTAATATTTTGACAATTGCTCAAAAATATATGGATCACGAACGTGGTTTGATGGAAGAAGTTACAAAACTAAGAACACAGGTAATGGGAATTCCGAACAGTTTTGAAAATATTGATAAGAAAATTGCTCTTGATACACAAATTGCGCAAAAAATGGGTCAGATCATGGTCGCAGTTGAAAATTATCCACAGGTTAAAGCTGACCAGACAATGATTACTGCAATGCAGACTTATAATGAAGTGGAAGAACATATTGCTGCTGCAAGAAGATTCTATAACTCTGCTGCTAACGAACTTAAAAATGCAGTAGAAATTTTCCCTTCTTCATTAATTGCAAGAATGATTAATGTAAAAGCGGTTGACTTCTTTAAAGCGGAAGAAAAAGAAAGACAGGCGGTTAATGCAGCAGACTTTTTAAAATAAAAAGCTTGAATAGACCCTCTCCTATAAGGAGAGGGTTAGGGTGAGGTTTTAAGATGGCAACAATAGAAAAATCATACTCACAAATGCGCAAAGAGTTTCAGGACAAGTTTTTTAAAGAACTCTCTCCCGCACTTGAAAAATTTGACGCTGAAAGAAAAGGGAAGTTGAGACTTGCGGTTGCAGGGGCGGTTATATGCTTTGTAATCGGTATATTGCTTATTATTTCGCCATTCTTTATAACTATGTCCGAGGAAACTTCGGAAAATACGTTTAAAAGCGGCATTGGAATGTTTTTTATGGCAGGATTTGTCTGGGCAATAATTAAGAAAAACTTTGAAAACAAAATAAAAGAAAAAATTATGCCGTCAGTATGTCAATGTTTCGGTGATATTAGCTGGAAGAAATGCATTTTGTATGAAAACCGTAAAGTATTTCAGGAATCAAACCTTATACCGTCTTTTTTTTCAAGCAGTTTTGATGACTATTTCAGCGGAAGTTATAAAGATGTAGGGTTTGAAATTATTGAATCGGAATTTTCAACCGGTACAGGTAAAAACAGAAGAACGGTTTTTAACGGTGTAATAGTTAAACTTGATATGAACAAGAATTTCAGCGGAAATACTGTTATACGTCCGGATTCAATGTTCCATGCTTCCCCTTCATCCAATTTAGTACACACAACTTTAGAAGATGTTGTGTTTGAAAAGAAATTTGATGTTTTTACAGACGATGAGGTTGAGGCAAGGTATTTGATTACACCTTCTTTTATGGAGAGACTTAATAATATGCAAGTTGCATTTGCAGCAGATAAAGTATCCTGCGCTTTTTACGGAACGAATCTGTTTGTAGCACTTCATACTCTAAAAGATTTGTTTTCTATCTGTTCGCTTCTTAAGCCGGTTAATGACGGCAAGCAGTTCTTTCAGATGTTTGAAGAAATTCTGTCTATCATAAAACTCATCGACCACTTCAAATTAGACCAGAAGATAGGAATGTAATTATGATTGAAGAAGAAATCTATCAAGGAATGAGAAAAATTTTTCAGGACAAATTTTTTAATGAACTTTATCCGCTGCTTCAACTATATGATAATGAGAGAAAACTCAGACTTGTAATTGCAATTATTTTTGTTTC
Source organism: Candidatus Gastranaerophilales bacterium (assembly GCA_944322845.1). Taxonomy (GTDB): domain Bacteria; phylum Cyanobacteriota; class Vampirovibrionia; order Gastranaerophilales; family Gastranaerophilaceae; genus CAG-196. The sequence continues at coordinate 34,729 of CALUQE010000003.1, read as the reverse complement.
TATATTTTCTATTGCAGGGTTGCTTATATTTTGTATGATTATTTTATGGGATGCGGAAGGTCATAACAGGTTTGAAATTTTAAAAGGTTCTATTTTTATGTTTACTCTGGCATGGCTTGTCTGGTTTGGGCTTAAAAAAGGTTTTGAAAATAAAATTAAAAATAAAATAATGCCAAAGTTCTGTGCTTGTTTTGACAAGTTGACATGGGTTCGGGGTTCATACCCGGATGGTGATGAAGTTTTTATAAGCTCACATTTGCTTCCTCTTTATACTTCTTGTAACTATGATGATGTTTTTTATGGTGAATATAAATATGTAAAATTTGACATAGTAGAATCAAAATCTGGAGTTAATTCTAATAAATCAGGTATGATTTTTGATGGTGTGGTAGTTAAATTTGATATGAATAAAAGTTTTAAGGGAAATACGGTTATTTGTCCTGATTCATTATTGCCAATGGCTCCTGCTGAAGAACTCGTACATACACCATTAGAAGATGTTATATTTGAAAAGAAATTTGATGTTTATACAGACGATGAGGTTGAGGCAAGGTATTTGATTACACCTTCGTTTATGGAGAGACTTAATAATATGAAAGTTGCGTTTGAAGCAGATAAAGTATCATGCGCTTTTTACGGAAGCAATTTGTTTGTAGCTCTTTATACGCCAAAAGATTTATTTTCTATTGGCTCTCTTAAAAAACCTGTAAATGATGAAAAACAGTTTTTCCAGATGTTTGAAGAGATTTTATCAATCATTAAACTTATAGATCACTTTAAGCTGGATCAGAAAATCGGCTTGTAGTATCCCGTATTTGTGATAAAATAAGGCTATGGAAAGTTCTTTGGATATAGAAGCTTTAAGAAATGCCTTATGATACTCTGGGGTTTATAAGATATCTTTTTGATAATTCTAATCTTTCGTATGTTGTTAATTTTGCTGATTACAATAGTATTGATGAAAAGTTTTATAAGTTAATAGAAAAGGATCTGGTAAAAGTTTAATGAAAGATGGTTTGTTTATAACTTTTGAGGGGGCTGACGGGTGCGGTAAGACTACGCAGATAACCCTTTTGAATGAATATTTTAATAAAGCTGGCAAAAAAACTCTGCTCACTAGAGAGCCGGGGGCAGGAATTTTGGGGGCAAAAATCAGAGAACTTCTCCTAAATTATGACGGTGAAGTTTCTCCGAATTGCGAGTCCTTTTTATTTTTGGCAGACAGGGCGCAGCACGTAGATTGTATGATTAAGCCTGCACTAGCAGAGGGAACAATTGTTCTGTGTGACAGATATACCGATTCGACTCTGGCTTATCAAGGGTTCGGGAGAGAGTTGGATATCGATAGAATTAAATATTTAAATAAACTTGCGACAGGCGGCTTGAGACCGGATTTAACAATAGTTTTTGATGTTGATGTGGAAACTTCGCTTTCAAGAGTCGGCGGAAGCAAAGACAGAATGGAATCTGCCGGAGTCGAATTTTTTAACCGCGTAAGAAACGGGTATCTTGAGATTGCAAAACAGGAACCGGAGAGGGTGAAAGTTATAGATTCTTCTGATACAATAGAAAATGTTCACAAAAAGGTTGTTGGACTGGTTGAAAGTTTATGAATATCGAAGAATTCGAACAGATAGTAAATAAAGATAAGCAGAATGTAGATTTTGAAGGCTTGAAAAAAGAGCTTGCAGAACTGGAATCAAAGCTTCAGAGTCCTGAGGTTTGGTCAAATCAAAATCTTGCATCGGAGCTCGGGCAAAAATCCCGCGAGATAAAAGAAACTCTGGAGATGTTTTCAAGATGGGATTCTGTTCTTGAAGATGCTCTTGCTGCCCAGGAAATCGGTGATGAGGAGCTTATCAGGGAAAGTGACATTCAATTAGAACAGCTTAAAAAAGAGCTGGATAAATATGATGTTCAAAAAATGCTTTCAGGTGAATATGATGAAGCTGATGCCTTTTTGACGATTAATGCAGGTGCGGGCGGAACTGACGCGCAGGACTGGGCAAGTATGCTTTTAAGAATGTATACACGCTGGGCGGAATCCAGAGGCTGGAAGGTTGAACTTATTGATAAGTCAGACGGTGAAGAAGCGGGAATCAAGTCTGCGACAATAAAAATTACGGGAAAATACGCTTACGGGTACGCTAAAGCTGAAAAAGGCGTTCACAGACTTGTCAGAATTTCTCCTTTCAATGCTAACGGAAAACGCCAGACAAGCTTTGCCTCCTGCGAAGTTTCTCCGATTATTCCCGATTACGAAAAAACAATCGTAATTCCCCCTGAGGATATTGAAGTCGATACAATGCGCTCCGGCGGTGCCGGCGGTCAGAACGTAAATAAAGTCGAAACAGCTGTTAGGATTTTGCATAAACCGACGGGTATTGTTATAAAATGCCAGCAGGAGCGTTCGCAGCTTCAAAACAAAGAGAATGCAATGCAGATGCTCGCTTCAAAATTACTGGAATTAAGACAGAGAGAACACGAAAAAAAACTTGCGGAATTAAAAGGTGAGAATTTTGATATAAATTTCGGCTCTCAAATCCGCTCTTATGTTTTCCATCCGTACAAAATGGTTAAAGACCACAGAACCGGCTATGAAGTCGGAAATGTAGATGCCGTTATGGATGGTGATCTGGACGGGTTTATTGAAGAATACCTGAAATCAAAGTAATTTATTTTCTTTAATAAAAACTTCAAACAAAAATATTTTTGTTTTATACTTACAAAAAGTAAGGGAAGTTTTAAGTGAAGAAGTTTGTTGCAGTCGTAATATTGACGGTTTTAACCGTGTATTTTCCTGCTCTTGCGGCGGAAAATCAGCCTGCGCCTATGGCGGTAAAGGCTGAAAAAAATAAAAAACAACAGGAGGAAAAATTCGAACTTTCTCCTTATTGGCTTTCTTATAATGATGAGATTTTAACAGGTTATGTGGAAGAAGCTCTTGAAAACAATTTGACCGTAAAAATTGCAGAGGACAGGATTAAGGAGAGTGAGGCAATCCTCGGAACAGTTAATGCGCAAAGGCTTCCTCAGTTGAGTATTAACCCGAGCGTTTATCCTTATAGGACAATTTCCCGCTGGTCAGGAAATTACGGAAGCGGAACACTTCTGTATTTCCCGCTGCTTTTAAACTGGGAACTTGATATTTTCGGAAAGCTTGCAGACAGGTATCAGGCATCAAAAATGGGAGTTAAAATCAGCAGAGCTGATCTTGATATTGCAAAACTTTCTGTCTCATCTGAGATTATGGCTTCTTATTTCAATATAGTTTTAGAAGACAGATTGATAAAAAATTACGAAGAAATAGTTGAAAATCTTGATGAGACAATAAAACTTAAACGCCGGTTGTACGACGGCGGAATAATTCCTTATGATAATTTATATACAACCGAATACGAGCTTGTAACTCAGAAAAACCAATTGAATAAGCTTTTGCGCCAGCGTGAAATTATGCTGCACCAATTTGCGGTTTTGCGGGGAATTTCACCGGAAGGCGGCGGAGAAATTGCAAGGAGTAATGTTGAAACCCTGAAATTTCCTATAGGAGTTGATGATGTAATTTCTTCCGACTTAATTTTTAAAAGGCCGGATGTTTTGCAGGCAGAATACGGAATTAAAAAGGTTTCGTTTGATGTAAAAGCTGCAAGAAAGGCGTTTTTACCTTCTATAAATCTCAATGAAGTCGTCGGTTTTGAAAGCTTGAGGCTGGAGCGGATTTTTAACTGGAACAGTACAGTTTATCAGTTAGGCGCGGGATTAATGCTAGATTTATACTCCGGCGGTTATAAATGGGCTTTTCTTAAATATAACAAAGCTCTTGCGGTAGAAAAACTTCATCAATATAATAATGTCCTCTTAAACGCATTTTGTGAAGCGGAAAACGCTATTTCAAGCTACAGGGCGGATTATAATTCTTATACGGAATTTAAAGGTGCTATAAATAAATCAAAGCATTTTTATAATGTTGCAAATATACGATATTCAAGCGGAACGGGTAATCGTATTGATGAACTTGCTGCACGCAGACAGTATTTGATAAACGAAAATTCTATGTATGAGGCAAAAATAAGCGCCCTTGTAGATACAGTTAACATATATAAATCGTTAGGCGGCGGGTAAATGTATTTGGTTGGTGAATAGTGAATAGTGAGTAGTGAATAGAGTTATTACAAATCGGGTGTAATTGTGCGGGAAAGCGCGGCGGTCATCTGCCCCCCCTTGCGGGGGAAGTGTCACGGAGTGACAAAGGGGGGTAAATGTATCAGGGTAAAAATATCAATGGATAAACTGCGGTAAATGAATAATAAATATGTAAATAGAAAAAACACTTTTAAGAATTGTATTTCTGAAACGATAGCGGGAGGCTGTGCCGGGAGCGTGTGGAAGAAATATAATTCTTAAAAGTACAATTACTAACCATCGGGAAAAAGGAGAATATCAAAAACGTGAAAAACTTCATAAAAATGGTTTTAAAATATTATTACACCGTAATTGTAATGGCACTGTTCATTCTGATTATGGGTTTAGTTGCTATTTTTAAAACTCCGATTGATATTTTTCCGGAAATTAATACACCTGTAGTTACTGCAGTATGGACTTATACCGGTATGCCGGCCAAGGATATTGAAAGAAGAATTGTAACAATTGCAGAGCGTGCTTATGCTTCAAGCGTCAATGATATTGAACATATTGAATCCCAATCCCTGCTTGGGGTCGGAGTTATAAGAGTTTTTCTCCATCCGGGGGCGGATATAAATACAGGGATTACACAGGTTAGTGCGACATCTCAGGTTTGTATGAGGACAATGCCTGCGGGTATAATGCCGCCGAATATCCTGAAATACACTCCGACAACCGTACCTGTTTTGCAGGTTGTAATTTCCTCCCTAAAACTTCCGATTCAGAAAGTAACAGACCTTGCGCAGAATAATATAAAAGTACAGTTAACTAAAGTAGAAGGGGCGCAGGTTCCACTTCCTATGGGCGGTAAAGTCCGTCAGATTATTGTTGATCTTGATATGCAGAAAATGGAAGCAAGAGGGCTTACGCCTGCTGACGTTACGAGAGCTGTTGCAAGTCAAAATGTTATTATTCCTTCCGGTAACACTAAAATCGGCGGCATTGATTATTTAATATCAATGAACAATGCAACTTCAACCGTAGATGAGATGAATAATTTCCCGATAACTTCTCCAAAGACCAATCAGGTTGTGTATTTGTCCGATATAGGACATATCCATGACGGGAATGCAATTCAGACCAATATCGTAAGAAAAGACGGGATTCCGGGCTCTCTGATGACGGTTTATAAATCCGGAAAAGTTTCTTCTCTCAAAGTTGTAGAGGGAACAAAAAAGCTGCTGCCTGTGATTTCAAAAATTATTCCTGATAGTGTTAATATGCAGATTCTTTTTGATCAGTCGGTATTTGTTAAGGAATCAATAAGGGACGTTATATCTTCGGGAGCGCTTGCGGCACTTCTGACTGCATTAATGGTGCTTGTGTTTCTGGGAAGTGTCCGCTCTACTTTGATTATTGCAATTTCAATTCCGCTTTCGGTTCTGTTTGCGGTAATTCTTTCTTCGCTTTTCGGACAGACAATAAATATGATGTCTTTGAGCGGGCTGGGGCTCGCAATCGGTATGCTTGTTGATAATGCTACCGTTGTTATTGAAAATATTTTGAGAAATAAAGAGGTTATGAAAGGTGCTTTGATTGAAGAAATTATCTATAAATCAACCTCCGAAGTTGCAGTTCCTACCCTTGTTTCTACTCTTTCAATCTGTATGGTTTTTGCTCCGATATTTTTGATGGAGGGTGCGACAAAATACCTCTTTATTCCGCTTGCAATGTCCGTTATTTTTTCAATGCTGGGCTCTTATCTTCTGTCTAATACGCTTGTGCCGGTTCTTGTTGATAAATTGCTGAGAAAAAAAGAGGTTCTTGATACAAATTCGATTTTGTTTAAGGTCAATGATTTTGTTAATACTAATTTTGCAAGACTCAGAAAAGCTTACAAAAAATATCTGGTAAAATCTGTTCTTGACAGGCCGAAAGTTATAGGAATTGTTTACGGTTTAATAATATTGTCTGCGCTTTTAATCTCACCTCTTATCGGGCAGAATTTCTTTCCGGAAGTTGATGCGGGCCAGATAAGACTTCACGTTTACGCGCCTCACGGAACAAGAATTGAAGAAACTGCAAGAGAGTTTAAACGGATAGAAGATACAATAAGGAAAGTTATTCCTGAAAAGGAACTGGAAACTATACTTGATAATATCGGACTTCCTGCAAGTTCTCTGAACCTTGCGTTTATGGACAGTTCGCAAATCGGTGTGGGCGATGGTGAAATCTTAATTGCTCTTAAGAAAAACCATAAACCTACTAAAAAGTATGTAAAAAAACTCAGAAAAAGACTGAATGAAGAATTTCCTGACAGTGTATTTTTCTTCCAGAATGCGGATATGGTTGGTAAAATTCTTAACTTCGGACTCGCTTCTCCTATTGATGTTCAGATTCAGGGGAAAAATATTGAAGAAAATTATAAACTCGCAGTCAGAATGCTTGAAGATATCAGGAGAATAAGAGGTGTTGCAGACGCTCATATACACCAAATTACGGATGCTCCTGAAATTCAGATAAATGTTGATAAAATCAGGGCTTCTATGATGAATCTTTCTCAGGAAGCAGTTTCAAGAAACGTTCTGACGGCTCTGACTTCAAGCGGTCAGGTCGCACCGAATTACTGGGTTGATCCGGAAAACGGCGTCAATTATACACTTGCTCTTCAGGTTCCGCAGTATAATGTCGATACGGTTAAGAATGTTACAGATATACCTGTCGCATACAGTAACAAAACTCCTGTGAGACTCGCAAATATTGCTTCCGTTAAATCAGGAGTAACTTCAAGTGTTGTAAATCATTATGATATTATGCCGGTATTTGATATTTTGATGAATATTCAGGACAGAGATCTTGCGGGTGTGGCAGGAGATGTTAATAAAGTTGTGAAGAAATATCAAAAAGAAGCGCCGAGAGGTACATTCATTAATATTCACGGTCAGGCAAAATCCATGAATTATGTATTTACTTCACTGCTTTCGGGGTTAATGCTTGCGCTGATTCTTGTATATCTGCTCATCGTTGTAAACTTCCAATCCTGGAGAAATCCGTTTATCATAATTACACCAGTTCCGCTTGCGCTTTCCGGAATTATTTGGATGTTGTTTGTATCTGATACAACATTCTCTGTTCAGGCTTTAATGGGCTCAATTATGGCGGTAGGTGTATCTTGTGCAAACTCTATTCTTGTTGTATCCTTTGCGACGGATAAAATGAAAGCCGGCTATTCTTCGGTTCGTGCTGCAATTCAGGCCGGTTATACAAGAATAAGACCTGTTATAATGACAGCGTCTGCTATGATTCTCGGTATGCTTCCGATGGCGCTCGGAATCGGCGAAGGCGGTGAACAGAATGTTCCGATAGGACGTACGGTAATCGGCGGATTGTTGTTTGCAACTTATGCAACACTTGTTATCGTGCCGATGCTGTTTGCAATTATGAATAAAAATAAGAAATTTGAAATTTAAATAATAGGTATGGCGCTTTTCTTCTCTTATGAGGGAAGGGTTTTGATGGGAAAGAATATAAATTAAGCATACAAGATTTATATTTTCTCCACACGCTCCCGGCACAGCCTCCCGCTATCGTTCCGGAAATACAAATCTTTAATGCAGAAGAAAGATAAAATAAAAAAAGTGACTAACGGGAATATTTGTCGGATAATAAACAAAAAGGTAAAAGTATGAAAACAAATAAAAAAATAATACTGATTGTTGTCGCAATATTTTTTGTAATAGGAATTATTCCGAAAATAGCACGTTTTATTATAACGTCTCTTAACGCAAGAGATGTTCAGTATGTTGCAATTGTAGAAAAGGCACAAATTTCTGACGGAATTGATAACCTTGAGCTTTCAGGCGAACTCAAACCGTTTTTGCAGACAGAAATTTTTTCACGAATTAACGGACTGGTCAAAGACAGATATGTAGAGCTTGGAGAAAAAGTCAAAAAAGGTCAGCTTCTTGCGGAAATTGATACTCCGGATCTGGATGCCGAGGCTGCTGCCGCAAAATCTGCGCTGATTGCGGCAGAAAAGAAATTAATGGAGGCAAAATATCAGTATGATTATGCGTCAAGAACGTATGACAGATATAATAATTCTGCTGTAGACGGGGCAATTTCTACGCAGGATTTGGAGGCAAAATACAATGCTTTTAAGACTTCAGAAATGAATTATGAGAGTGCGCAGGCAGATGTAGAAAAAGCAAAAGAAGATTACAACAGACTGCTTGCCCTGCAGGGTTATAAACAGGTAGTGGCACCGTTTGACGGTGTTATTAGCAAATACGGAATTGATGCCGGTGCAAACGTTGTGGCAGGCGGAAGTGCAACAAGTACAAGTCTGTTTGAAATTCAGCAGACAGACAAATTCCGTGCAACAATTTTTGTTCCGCAAAGCTATGTAAGATTTATAAAAGACGGGCAGGACGTTGATGTCTATATTCCGGAAAACCCTTCTCAAAAGATTAAAGGGCAGATTTCTCAAATCTCAGGTAAGCTGGATAATGTCTCAAGGACAATGGAAGTTGCGCTTATAATTCCAAACGACGGGAAATCGGGGCTGTACAGCGGGCTGTATGTTAAAACCAATTTGGATTTGAAGGGTAAGCAAAAAATGATTACCGTTAATCCCTCAAGCCTTACAACCTTCTCAACTCCTGACAGATATGTTGCGGAAGTTACTCCGGAATCAACGGTTCATTTTATAAAAGTGAAGCAGGGGAAGGATTACGGCGACAGAATAGAAATTCTTGAAGGCTTGAAAGGAAATGAATTACTTATTACAAACCTGACTGATGAATTAAAAGAAGGGCAGAAAGTCAAGTTTAAGGTTGAATAGTTTTATGAGCCTGTGAATCCGTCCGCGCCTTTTTTGTAATTATCTTTCATATACTGCTGGCGTTCACGAATTTTTATCATAGTCTGCATATCCATCTGCTCAAGTTTTCTTTGATATTCCAGACGTTTTATATCTTTTTCAAAATTCTCGGCATCTTTAGCAGCTTTTTCTTTATCTTTTGCCTGCTCTTTAGCCTGTTTTGCGTCGAATTTAACCTCTGAAGGCGGTATAACTTCCGCTTCTTGCTCTAATCTGTAACCTACTGTTGCAACGGGGAAGCTTGCTCCGGATAAATTTTCCAGCCTTGTATTTTCTCCATAAATGTCTATACTCCATGTGCCTAGAAATTTCGGCACATCGCCCGTATATGCATAAGCGCAGACAACAACCCTGTTTTCATCATTCGCATCAAACCCCATCGGATAAATATCCCAGCGTTTTTCATCAAAATCCACTCCGCCTGCCATTGCCCAGTAATTGACTATTGCATCCCTGATTTGAGGTAATTTTTTTGCCTCTTTTGTCTCAAAATCGTATACCCATAAATCGGTTTTCCAAATTCCGTCGTGTCTGTGTCCGACTTTTTCTTTTACCACAAGTTTTGTATTATCAGGTGAAAAATCAATCGGAGTGAGGGTTCTGAAAATAAATTTTGTGTCAATATCTTTAGATGTTGAAATTAAAGGCTTTTCTTCCCTGTTTACAATATTGGCCTTTTTAACTTTTTCAATATTGGAAAGCGAAGAATCAAGATTTATCAAAAATAAATCGCAGCTTGTGCAGTCAGACTGCGCATAATAATAAACTGCCGGATAAACCAGTTTTGTAAAATCACCTGACACAATTCCCTGCGCGTTAATCTGTCTGTCAAAATTCAATTTTCTGGGCAGAGTTAACTCCGGACTTCCGACAGGGTCATTGTATTTTACGAGTTTAAACTTCTTCTGCGGAATATAGACCATATTTTCGTCTTTTGGCATCTGGGCTTTATCTAAAATATCGTCATTGATTTCTTTTTTTGATTTTCCTCTCGACAAAGCCTCATACTCTTCAACTGTCATATAGCCGGATTCAGGCATTCTGCTCTTTTTATATTTTTCTTTTTCATCAACTTTGTCAACTTCGTTTAAGTATATAGTTTCCGCAACAATATGATCAGACCTTTTTATAAAAGGGTATTTCATTTGCTGAAAGTGAACTTTCATTGCCATAATCATTCCGGCGAAGGCTTCCATCATTAAACAAGTCCCTCTTTCATAGCGGTAACCGTAGCCTGAGTTCTTGAAGAAACGCAAAGTTTTTGCAAAATACTATGAACGTGGGCTTTTGCAGTTGCCCTTGTGATAACAAGCTTATCAGCAATCTGCGGATTTGAAAGACCTTCAACCATGAGTTCAAGAACATCAAGTTCGCGCTCCGTAAGCCCGTATGAATTTGGAGACTTTTTAACTTCCGGTGCAGTTACAACCTGCTTTTGAGGTCTTTGGAGGTTTGAAAAAACAAGTCTTGCAATATTCGGATCAATCCAGCCGATTCCCTCATACACAGCTTTTATAGCGGAAATAGTCTGCTCCGGTGTTGCACCTTTCATAATATAGCCGTCTGCGCCCGCCTTGAAAGCTTCGAATACGTCATTTTCGCTGTCTCTGGAGGTAAAAATTAAAATCTTAACGTCAGGGTTAAAATCTTTAATTCTCTGCGTTGCTTCAATTCCGTCGATATTCGGCAATCCTATATCCATCAGGATAACATCAGGATTTGTTTCTCTTGCCGCTTTTATGCCCTCCAGTCCGTCAGCGGCCTGAGCACATAGTTCAATCCCTTCGGCCTTATCGATAAGCATTGATAGGCCCATACGGTAAAGTTCGTGATCCTCAATTAAAAGTACATTAATCATACTAAACTTCCTTCACATTGCTTAATTCCGCCGGTAACGGTATCCGTAAGCAGGAATGAAAACTCGCTGCCTTTATTCAGGCTGCTTTCCAGCCATATTTTTCCGCCGTGAGATTCAATAATCTGGCGTGAAAGATATAATCCGAGTCCGGTTCCTGTTGAACGTTTTTTGCTTGTTCCCTGTGAAAAACGCTGAAACATATTAGGAATATCCTCCTGCGGTATGCCGCAGCCATTATCGGCTACAGAAAATATTAAATCGTTACTTTCGTTTTTAAGAGTTATTTTAACATTACCGCCTTCTTGCGTGTAATTAATTGCATTTCCGCAAAGATTGCAGATTACACGCCTGATTTCGCTTCTGTCTGCATTGATTTCCAACTCTTTATTTGAGCAATCTATTGTAAAATCAATATTCTTAGACTGTGCAAGCGGTAAAAGTTCCTGATAAACCTGTTCTACCAGATTGTATATATTAAAGTTTGTTTTAGCTAATGTTAATTTTTCCGCGTCGTATTTGTAAACTTCCAGCAGAGCATTTACAAGCCCCAGCAAATCTTCGTTGCTCTTTTGCATCGTAGCGAGAAGAACCTTCTGTTTTTCGTCCAATTCGCCGAGAGCTCCGTCAAGGAAAAATTTAAGTGTTTGAATCGCTGCAAGAAGCGGGGTTCGCAAATCATGCGTAAGTGTTGCAATAAAATCATCTCTCAATTTGTCGGATTTTTTCTGCTCGGTAACATCTCTTATTACACCTACAAAACGCTTGAAATCATCATCCGGATTTATTCTTGCAAAATTGATTTCCACCGGAATTTCAACATTGCTAAGAGGATTTTTAATATAAAAGTCTCTCAAAAGCAGCTCTCTTCTATCATGTTTATGGAGTTCTTTTGAGATAAAAGTCTTTTTAGAGAACAGATAATCATCAATTGAAGATGAAATAATTTTGCTGCTGACAAGTCCTATAAGGTTCTCACACGCAGGGTTAACCTGTTCTATAATTCCGTCTTCGTTAATGATAACAATCCCATCGGCGCAATAGTTAACAATTCCTTCCAGCTTCGCGTTTGATTGTTTTAAATCAGCGGTTCTTTCTTCAACAATTTGTTCAAGATTGTGGGAATATTTTTCCAATTCCTTTTTAGCATCTTCAAGCTCTGCAATTTTCTTCCTAAGCTCGCTCAAAAGATAACTTCTTTCTATTCCGTTTTTGATATTCAAAATTAAATCATCATTATCCCACGGTTTTTCAATATAACGATAAAGTCCGACTTCGTTGATGGCTCTTATCGCGTTTTCTTTGTCTGCATAACCGGTAAGCAAAATCTTGCTGACTTCCGGATACATTTTTTTTACTTCGCTTAAAAACTCTAATCCGTTCATTTCCGGCATTAAAAAGTCTGATATAACAAGGTCAGGAGTATTGGTTTTTAAAAACTCCAGCGCTTCGCAGGGATTATTGAAAAAATGTGCATCAGAAAAACCCTCCACCTTTAATAAAGTTTTGAATGCAGAAGTAACTATTTTTTCATCATCGACTACGACTATCTTCCCTGTATCCATAATCTTATATTACCCCAAACAATACGTTTAGACAAATTATTAACAATTATAAATATTATGATATAATCATAATATTGTTTTAGACTCAACAAAAATTTTTAGTAAAAGGAGAAAGCATAAAATGGCAGATTCAAAATTACTCGCAAGTATTCAGAGAACAGATACGGAACAATTACAAATTTCTATATCGGAATACAGAGGAAAAAGCTACTTTAATTTGAGAATTTTTTATACAACAGATGACGGTGCAACCTGGCTTCCGACAAAAAAAGGCGTAACTTTTGCACCTGACCAGTTAGATATCCTCTCTGAAGCGATTGAAGAAGCTAAAAAAGAATTCATGACCGAGGGGTAAATTCAGAGGGGTAAGGGGTAATAACCTTATTTCCCTCTCCAGCGGGAGGGTTTATGACGAACAACATGCAAGATGAATTTATTGCAACAGTTTCACACGAATTGAGAACCCCTCTTACCAGTATAAGAGGGTTTTCTCAAACATTGCTTAATTCCTGGGATAAGATTGATGACGATAATAAAAAGAAGTTTATTAAAATTATAGAAGACCAGTCAAACAGGCTTATTCACCTTGTGGAGAACGTTCTTTCCGTGTCAAAAATGAATGCGGGATGCGATGTACTGAAAAAAGTTGACGTAAACTCCGTTATAAAAAAAATTATACCGATGTTTACAGAACAGTATAAAACAAGAAATTTTAAACTAGAACTTGCTGCAAATTTACCGTTTTCAAGACTTGATGAGGACAAGTTTGAACAGATTATGACAAACCTCATCGATAACGCGGCAAAGTATTCCGAAAACGGAAAAACTGTTACAGTTTCAACAATGCCGGACGGAAACTTGATTCTTATAAAAGTTAAAGACGAAGGTGTCGGAATAAAAAAAGAAGATTACGGAAAAATTTTTAAAAAATTCAGCCGGCTTGAAAACCATCTTACAAGTACTACACAGGGTAACGGGCTCGGGCTTTATATAACAAAACAGCTTGTAGAAAAAATGAACGGCAAGATAGAATTTGAAAGCAGAGAAGGCGAAGGCACAACCTTTCTCGTAAAAGTCCCGATTTACAATCAGGAGGAGGCTTTAAGATGCTCTCGAATGTCTTGATAATTGATAAAAGAAAGGAACTTTCGACCAAATATAAAAAATGTCTTGAGGATGAGCAAACTTCTGCTCTGACGGCACGGACACTTAAAGACGCAATAGAATTCATACGTCAAAATGAACCTGATTTGATAATAGTATCAGACAGCATTGATGAAGAATTAGCGTCTTTTTGCGAAAAAATCCGTTCGCTGACTTATAATACAAGGCCGACAATTATTGCTCTTTCCAAATCAGCAGACATTAGTGACAGGATAAGAGTTTTAGACAGCGGCGCGGATGATTTTTTGAGTGAGCCGGTTAATATAGAAGAGTTTAAAATGAGGATTAAGGCTCATTTAAGGCGTGATATTGAATCAAATCTCGACAGCGTAACTCTTCTGCCAAATAAAAAATATGTTTTAAAAGCCCTCAGAAGACTTTTAAATTCTGATAATAAGCAGGCTGTACTTCTGGCCGGTATTGAGAATTTGGAAAGCTATAAAAGCGTATATTCTGATATAGCAGGAGATAAGCTGCTGCAAACATTCGTTGCAATTGCCAAATCCGCGTTAGATAAAAATGACTTTTTAGGTCAGGTTAATGAACGTGATTTTGTAATAGTAACAAATCCTTACAGCGCAGAAAAAATGGCGGCTTTTTTAACATTTGCCTTTGATACCGTAGCACCGAAATTTTATTCCGAACAGGATTCAAAACGCGGATATACCTTGCTGCAAGGTGACAGAGAAGCCGGCATGAGAGCTGATTTTGTATCTGTTTTAATAGGCGGAATTATTGATAATTATGAGCTGATTTCTTCTGCGGATGCGCTTCTGGAAAAACTTTATACAATCAAAAAAATAGCAAAAATACCAAGCGGTTCAAATTATGCAATAGACAGAGTTAAGCTTACGGGAGAAAATTCCGTTGTAGTTCCAAAAGTTAACAGAAGTGTTTATATAAATGAACCGGACGAAGCGCTTTCTCTTTTGCTCCGGACAACTCTTGGATTACAGGGGTATGAACTAATTGATAATCTTGATACGGAATCTAATGAACAGCCGGGAATAATAATTCTTGACAGTGATGAAGATATGTCGGGACTTGATATATGCAGGGACTTGAAATCCCGTATGAATTTTGTGAATACAAAAATAATTGTAACAAGCACCACTCACGATAAATCCGCAATACTTGATGCGGGAGCGGATTTGTACCTTCCTAAACCTTATGAAATTTCTGATTTGATTATGTGGATAGAATATTTTCAAAAAGGCGATTAGAAAATATCTTGCAAAAAAAGATTGATGTGTTATTTTAGAATAGTACGGATTGGATGTTGAATGGCTAAAATCCGCAGGAAGTGAAAATTTAATAAATCGGTTATGCGTCCGTAGCTCAGCTGGATAGAGCATCTGCCTTCTAAGCAGAGGGTCGCGCGTTCGAATCGCGCCGGGCGTAGTTAAAAAGAGGATAGACAATTTGCTAGTCCTCTTTTTATTTTATATAATTA
This sequence comes from Candidatus Gastranaerophilales bacterium, assembly GCA_944322845.1. Taxonomy (GTDB): domain Bacteria; phylum Cyanobacteriota; class Vampirovibrionia; order Gastranaerophilales; family Gastranaerophilaceae; genus CAG-196. The sequence continues at coordinate 19,688 of CALUQE010000003.1, read as the reverse complement.
TTTTATATAAATTTTTAAAGAGGGCTTATGAATCGATTTTGGAATAAAAAAGTATATATATGGGGAGCAAGTAAATTTCTGCAGGACGCTTTAGCGAAGAAATTTCTGAATTTGGATTTTTGCAGAGGTATATTTGATAATGACAGGGATAAAGTCGGACAAAATTATTGCGGCTTCGGGATTTATTCTCCTGATGATATTGTGAAGCTGGCGCCGGACGTTATTATCGCTGCAGTTGTTAATTACAATATTATTAATGAAATAAGGGCATATACTTTATCAAAAGGTTTAAATGTTGAAATAATTCCGATTCAAGAGCTGGTACAGATAAAAATTAATAAGTTAGATTTTTTCTTAAAAAATAATACGGCTAAATTAAAAATACTTTTACAAAAAGCGAAGCAGAACTATCCCGACATTTTTAAGATTCCGAGTATGCTGACGCCGGAAGAAAAAATTTTATTATATCTCCTTGCAAAATATTATTATACTGGTGAGGGTAAAATTTTTGACGCAGGAATATTTTATGGCGGCTGCACGGAAGCCTTTTTGAGAGGATTATTGGAAAACAACAAACAGGCTGCAAAAACCAAACAAATATGGGCGTATGAATACGGTTATCTGAATAATAATTATGAAAATCGTATTCAAACTAATACTCTGGGGATGAAACCGCTTAAAAATGATTTTACAAATATCACTTTTTCTTATCTTAATACCCTCGGGCATTATGATAAAGTTAATTTTATTCAGGGAGATATTTTAAAAATGCAGTATCCGGATAAGATTGAGATAATGTTTTTGGATGCCTGCAAAACTCCTGAAGTAAATTTCAGAATGCAGCAGCTGTTTACAAGGCTTATTCCGGGAAAATCAATCGTAATCCAGCAAGATTATGTGTACAATCTTTTACCGTATATAAAAGTTACGATGGGATATTTGAAGGATTATTTTGAATTTGTCGGAGCAACTGCCTGGAACAGTGCTGTTTTTAAACTGATAAAACCTATTCCGCCTGAAGTTTTGAACATAAATCCTTATGACAGATACTCAAAATCAGAATTAATTGATTTTCATAATTATTATAATAAATATCTCACAGAGGAGCAGATAAAGAAAATCAAGGAATCAGAACTTTTAATATAAGGTTTTTCTGAATTTTTCGTGCAGCTTGTCCAGAAACAGTTTTGCTGCCGGAGAAAATACCTGATACTTTTTCCATACAATATCAAGACCGGATTCAAGTCTTGGCTTAAGCGGTCTGAAGCATAGCTCACTTTCTGAAGATGTATCAACAAGTTTATCAAGCGTAATAGCATATCCTATGCCTGCTTTTACCATTACTGCTGCATTATATACAAGATTAATCGTTGCAACGGTATTCATATTTTCAAATTCGCCATGAAACCATTCGATAAATTCATTTTTTGAAGAGGTTTTACGCATTGCCTGTCTTGAATTAATAAGCGGCAGGCCTTTTAAATCCTCAAGTTCAATATAATTCTTTTTCGCAAGCGGGCTGTTTTTTCGCATAATGACACCCCAGACATCTTTATCCGGAAGCGGTAAATTATCATATTTGGATAAATCCACCGGCTGAATCAAAACCCCGAAATCCAGAAGCCCTTTGTCCAATTTCTCGGTTACATCCTCTGCGTTTCCGCTTGAGATATGAAATTTTATATCAGGATAATCAGACTGAATTTCTTTTATAATCTTTGCAATATGTTTCATACAGTCAGACTCACCGCCGCCTATATAAATTTCTCCGCTTATTGTATCTGTTATTGCCTGAAATTCCGCTTCGGTTTTTTCAACCATATCAACAATTTCCTGCGCCCGTTTTCTTAGAATCATCCCTTCCGGGGTCAGAGTAACTTTATATTTGCCTCTGACAAGAAGCTTTTGCCCCAGTTCTTTTTCAAGTTCCTGAATCTGGCGCGTTAGTGTCGGCTGGGTAAGATGAAGCGAGTTTGCAGCACCGGTTATACTGCCTTCTCTTGCTACGGTTAAAAAATATTTTAAAACTCTGAGTTCCATAATATAACAATAATTTATTTAAATATGCCTGTCAAGTATTTTTCATTATGTAATATAAGTATTTGCTATTTTTTAAAAATGATAAATAATAAGAATATGACTGATGATAAGATTTTACAAAACCTGAAAGATGCAAATTGCACATCTGATTTTATAGCTAAATTTTTTGAACTTACCGGAAAAACTCAAGAACAGGTAAAGCTTCTATCAACTCACCGCGTATGGCTTCTGAATGAGTTGCATGCAAGCCAGAAGCGCATAGACTGTCTGGACTATTTAATTTTTACTTTAAATCAAAGCAAGTGTTAATCAGGAGTTAGGCTTATGAAACATAAAATTGAAAATCAAGTTTTTGATGAAGAAAGATCGTTATACAATATCAAAAATACGGAAGTTTTAAACTGCAGATTTGAGGGACCGGCAGATGGCGAGTCCGTTCTGAAAGAATGCAGGGGGGTAAACGTTGTTAATTGTTCATTTTCACTCCGTTATCCTTTATGGCACGCAAGAAGATTTGCACTGGAAAATTCATCTATGGATGAAAAAACACGTGCGCCGTTGTGGTATTCAGTAGGCGGTCAATTACTGAGTGACAACATTGACGGCATAAAATGTCTTAGAGAGTGTAAAAATATTACTGTCAATAATTGTAATATTGTCTCTCCTGAATTCGGCTGGAGGTGCAAAGGGGTAAAAATCACAAATTCTACAGTTGATTCCATGTATTTCTTGTTTGAATCAAAAGATGTTGAGATTGAGAATTTGAATATGACGGGCAAATACTCTTTTCAGTATATGAAAAATGTTCATATAAAGAATTCTAATCTTGATACAAAGGACGCTTTCTGGCACAGCAAGAATATCGTTGTTGAAGATTCTGTTGTAAAAGGTGAGTATTTGGGCTGGTTCAGCGAGAATTTAACCTTTGTAAACTGCAAAATCATAGGAACTCAGCCGTTGTGCTATTGCAAGAACTTGAAATTAATCAACTGCACTATGGAAGATACTGATCTAGCTTTTGAATATTCTGAAGTTGAAGCCGATATCAAAGGTCATATTGTATCTGTCAAGAATCCTAAATCAGGAGTAATTGCAGCCGATAGTATCGGAGAAATCGTAACGGAAAAACCGGTTATGAAATGCTGCGGAAAAGTTTTAATCCGCAATTTGGAAGAAAAAGTTTGTTTGAAAAAATGTGTATAAGGAGATATAAAAAAAATGGAAATTATAAAAGTAAAAACACCAAGAGGTCTTGAACTTAAAGGCGCAATGTTTGGAGACACTAACTGCGATACCGTGCTTGTAATGCTTACGGGAATTTGTTCAAATGTTTTTCAAAATGAACTTTTGTATTCTACCGGTAAATTATTGAGTCAAAACGGCATTGCCTGCATTATAGCGCACGCTCATGATTCTTTTTCATGTTTTGCATACACTGATTTTTCTATAGGAAAACAAAAACATGCCGGAACCTTCAATGATGATTTCAAGATGGTTTACGAGGATGTTGAAAGTTACGTAAAATATGCAAAAGAGCTGGGGTTCAAAAAAATAATTCTTGGCGGACATTCACTCGGGTCAAATAAAATTATTCATTATCTCGGGAACACTCCGGATGATTTTGTTGATTATTTTATCGTCTCTTCTCCTGTAGATATAATGCATTGGTGGGGAGTTATGCCTGATATTGATAAATGTTTTGATATGGCAAAATCGTGGATTGAAGACGGAAGGGGAGATGACATTTTGCCGTTTTTATTCGGCGGGTTCTCTCCGATGACTGCAAATACGGTTTTAGGTTTTTATAATGCGGATAATCTCAAGAACTGTCCTGTTTTAAGCAAACAGGGAGAAACAAATTCGCTGTATAATATAAAACCGAACGGTTCATTTATAATAGGCTCAAGAGATTCCGTAACCGGCGAAAGCCCCAAGAAATTTATGGAAACATTAAACTCCTGGACAAGAAATCCCGAAAACAATCAGGTTATAGAGGTTCAAGGAGCTTCGCATATATTTTACGGAATGCACGAAGAGTATGCAAGAATTATACTTGACTCAATAGATCTTGGAATAAACAGAATTCCGGAACCGGTAAACTTTTTTAATAAATAATTTATATTGACAAAGGTACGGTTATAGTAAATAATATAAATACAGGGTGGCAGTTTGCGAGACTGCCGGATGCTCTGAAGAGGTCTATGCGGTTCTTATCCTTTTGGGTAAGAGCCGTTTTTTAATATGTACAAAATCAAAAAGATTAACATTAAACTCAAATTGAAATCGTTCATATCTGCCCCTTTTCTAGTCGGGAACCAATCCGAGGTCTACACTATTATTGGCGGTCGGTTTCTTATAGATAGAGCATCGTTTACCCTGTAAAAGTATATTACAATAATTTATATACTCTGTCTATTATTTGTTATACAAGCATAATACCTTAGCGGATAATACCAAAAACCTTAATTTATATTACCATTACAATGCAGAAAAATTCTGCAGAAAGGGGATATAATGAATCCGTTAAAAGAAAAAGGTATACCTTTAGAAAAGCAGCTAAGAAATTGGCATCAGATTGTCGGAAAGCCTTACAATAAAACAGAGGTTGATTGTTATACAAGGACAAGACAAATTTTAATGAACGGTATAGAAGTTGAGGCGTGGGGTTTTAAGCACCAGCTTAACAGATTTGTACCAGATAATAATGATAAAGCATTAATTGCTATGATAAGCAGGATTGAAGATTCGCAGCAGGCAACTGCAAACTGGATGGGGCCTGCAGATCAATCTGTATTGGAGACAACTCTCGGATACGAGCAGGTTGCGGTGGATTTAACGGCGTGGATGGCGCAAAATGAACCGGATCCTTATGTTAAGGAGACTTTTGACTTCGGGCTTCTTGAAGACTTTGACCATCTATACAGATATTCACAGTTTGCGTATATGACAGAAGGTTTTGAACCAGATGATATTGTTCAGGGGCAGACCGATGTTATAGTCGGGCGTCCGACGCAGCACCATCATAACTGCAATGGAATCAGAATAAGAAAACATTATGATAAAGCGACTGCGCATCCGCAGACAAAAGTTAATATTTTAACACTTCTATCCGGCGAGCAGCAGACACATAATTATTATGCGGAACACGGGTTTATGTATGGCGATCACGTGCTTAGAGAAACTTATGCGGAGATTAAAGATGTTGAAGAAGAGCACGTTACAATGTACGAATCTTTGATTGACCCGACAGAAACCATGTGGGAAAAATTTCTTATTCATGAATTTACGGAGGTTTGTAACTATTATACCTGCATGGAGGATGAGTCGGATGAAAGAATCAAAAAAACGTGGGAATTGTTCCTTGATATTGAATTAGGCCACCTGCAGATTGCAGCGGATTTGTTTAAAAAATACGAAAAACGTGATCCTGAAGAGGTTATCGGAAGTGAAATCGTTATTCCTTGCCGCTTCAAGTCTCAAAAAGAATACGTGCAAAAGGTACTGGAAAAAGAAGTTGACAAGCGTCTTGAAGCAGGGGGAGAATATACTACGATTAAGAAACTCAGAGAAGATTGGCCAAGCTATAAAATACAGGAAAAGCAAAATGAAATAAGTTCACCGTCGGAAAATGCAATCAGACTTGCGGGAATTTATCACGACAGAGATATTGTTGCGGCTGATAAAGAGCTTAAAGACAAAGAGGTTGATTTATTGAAGAAAGGACTCCAGAAAGAAGGGGTTGCGTGGAATACCGTAATGCCTGACGAGTTGGAGAAAATGATAGAAAAACACGAAGAAAGAAAAGAAGCAAAAGAAAAATTGATTTAGTTAAAGGGGCTTGTGCCCCTTTTTTATTTTAATCCGTAATCCGCTCCGCACCGAAATTCTTTTCTCAGACACGCTCCCGCGCAGCTCCCGCTATCGCTTCGAAAAGCATTTTGGAGCTTCGCTATCTTGAATTTTCAGACGAGGCGGACGTTCTTCCCTTGAGGGAAAGTAAGGAAGAGTGCTGTTTGATTTATGTTCCGCTCCGCACCGAAATTCTTTTCTCAGACACGCTCCCGCGCAGCTCCCGCTATCGCTTCGAAAAGCATTTTGGAGCTTCGCTATCTTGAATTTTCAGACGAGGCGGACGTTCTTCCCTTGAGGGAAAGTAAGGAAGGGTGCTGTTTGATTTATGTTCCGCTCCGCACCGAAATTCTTTTCTCAGACACGCTCCCGCGCTGCTTCCGCTATCGCTTCGAAAAGTATTTTGGTGCTTCGCTTTTTCGAATTTTTATGAATCTTTTAAATGCTTAAAATGCTTATAAATATATAAAATGCCGAGGATTCCGAAAATTACTACAATCAGAATATCAAACTTGTGCCAGAGATGTTTGAACATTTCCATATTTTGACCGAATTTTACGCCGACATACACGAGTACGTAGCTCCAAACAAGCGAACCTAAAAACGTGAGAGTAAAAAATACTCTTTTTCTGGCTTTTAAAATTCCCGCAGGAAGCGAGATAAAGGTTCTTATAACCGGCAGCATTCTGCAGATGAAAAATGCCCAGTCTCCGTATTTTTCTACCCACTTATCCGCATCATCAAGATCTTTGTGGGAGATTAGGAAATATTTTCCGTACTTTTCAATAAACTTACGTCCGCCAAAGTATCCGAGATAATATGAAGGAATTGAACCTAGTACGCATCCGAAAGCTCCTGCCCAGGCAGCGATGTGAAAATTCATTTCTCCTTTACTTACAATATATCCCGCAAAAGGCAATATTGCTTCGCTCGGAAGCGGAATGTTACAGGATTCTATTGCCATTAACAAACTTATACCAAACGGGCCCATTACAGTGATAATGTGTTCTATAAAATTAATAAGAACAGCAAGTACAGCATTAATAAATTCCATAAAATTCTCCCTTAATTTCTTATATAATACTATAAAAATTCTAAAGAGTATCTATGTATTTTAAAACAGCCTCTACCTTGCTGCCGTTAGTATTGTATCTGTTTCCGCCGTCAAAAATATGAAGCCAGTTACGGCTGCTGATGTAATTTACTTCAATATCGCTGCCTGTAATCATTGGTAAAAATTCATCGGAGCAGGGTTTTAATTTTGTAATATCCAGTTTTTTATAAAGACAATTCCAGTTTGCCGAGCCTGTATCAACATCTCTCTTTTTAATAAAACCGAGTATTTTATATCTGTGAAAATTAAGCGGCATATTTTTTACATGTTCCCAGTTAAAAAATGCAAACCCTGCCCATAAATACCATATTCCGCCTGCTTCGTAATACTTTCCGTAAATAGGGTCTGTTTTGACATAATCTGTAATATCAATTTCTTTAACCGGATAGATATCGTGATCAAGAAAACCAAAATTATTTTTGCGTTTTTTGGCTACGTTTTTCCAGATCCAATTGAGAGCTATTGCGTGAGAGTTGCTGTATCCGTTCGGTCTTCTTCTGTCCAGAACCCGAATATATGTAACATTATTTTTTCGCAAATATCTCTGATTTCTTTTGAACATTCTTCTTCTGTTGAATTATCGCAAATTATTATACAATAATTCCCTTTAAGAAATTTTTCATATAAATAATAAAACATGACAACAAGAACTTGCCAAGAATAACAAGAATTATTCTGGTGAAGTTGTCAAGCTCGCGGTGTATAAAAATTTTACTTTCTATTAAAACTTAATTAAGCGAGGCGTTATGATGCGAGATAATAATATAGGTAATAAAATAAAAGCACTAAGAAAATCACAGGGGGTAACTCAGGAACAGCTTGCAGAAAAAGTTGGTATTGATGACAAGCATCTTTCTAAAATTGAGAATAACAAGCATCAGCCCTCTTATGCGACTTTATGCAAAATCGCAGAGGCTTTAGATTTTCCGCTTGTTGATAATGATATTAAAAATGAAGATATGGAAAATCCTATTTACGTGAAATCATTGAAAGTTTTGAACTCTGCACAAAATGACGAAGAAAGATTGAATTATCTTGAGGCTTTAAAACTTGTACAAAAGATTATGAAAAACAAATAAGATTAAAAATTTATCCTCTGTCAAGCAAGGTGTTAACGGAATCGTAAATCTTTTGAAAAGTTTGATTAGGTGCAAGTTTCGGGCATCTTCGCATGGTATTCCCTTTTGTGTATGAGCTTAAAACATCTGTCAGTTCCGCAAGCGGCTTGATGATGTTTTTAGCTAAAGTCCGCATAAGGAGTATTCCGAGCGCCCAGGTCATTATTGTGAGGAAAGTTATTACCCACGCTGCGGCGGAGCTTAATCTTTTTGCCTGCAGGGCAGCATCTTTCATTGCAAGTCTGTTGAGGCGCGAAAGCTCTATTATGTTGTCAACGGTAACTTCTTTATATTCCGCATTTTTAAAACCTAATTTGTAATTTTTTTCAATTTTCTTGATAGCTTCGGCTTCGCCTTTTTCTGTAATATTTGCTTCCCCGTCTCTGAGAGCCTGCTCAAATAGTTTAATATCTTTTTTGATGGTTAGAGCGGACATCATTTGTTCTGTAATATAAAGCGACTGCGTGTTATGTTTATTAATTTGCTCAATCGCGGGTGCTAATCTGAAAAAACCTCTGATTCCGGCAATAGCAAGAAGCGTTGAAAAAATCAACAGCAAAATAAATGAAGAATAAAATGACTTGTTCATTATTTATTCTCCTCAATCATTTTTGCAATTGCATCTTCCGTACAAACCAGCAGCAGCTTGTCTTTCTCTTCCAGTATTTCATTAGGAAAAGGTCGTGTAAGTTTGTCATCTCTCTTTATTGCGGCAACAATAATTCCGTATTTATTCGGCAACGCAAGTTCTATTAGGTTTTTACCTGCCATAAACGGCAAAACATTGATTTCCAGAAGCTGAATATTTTCAGAAGTTTCGTCATTGATTATGTTCTGGAAAAGAATCCTGTATGCGAATTTTCTTCCGTATTCCGCATCAGGGTTAATAACATTTTTTGCCCCGACTGCTTTCAGTATTCTCTCGTGAATCTTATCCGTTGCTCTTGCAATTATATTTTCGCATCCCATTTGTTTAAGGATTGCAGTTGTTAAGATAGAAGGCTCTCTTGCACCTATTGCGCAGATTACTACATCTCTTTCCTTCGGGCAAAGTCTTGCAACAGCTGTTTCGTCGGTTGCATCGAGGCAAATTGCATCATCAAGAAAGCTTGCTGCTTCTTCAACGATTTCTTTATCCGAATCCGCTGCAATAACCTCTGCCCCTTTTTCGGAAAGTGTTCTTGCAAGCGACATTCCGAACTGTCCTAAACCTATTATTAACACTTGTGTAGACATTATTTTATCTCCTATGTTAGTGAAATCTTTGCATCCGGATAGCCGATGCGTGAGTCGGCTATCCTTGTATTTAAGTAGCACAACAATGTTGCAGGAGCGACCCTTCCTAAAAACATTGTTGTTATTATGATAATTTTTCCGACTCCGTCGAGTGCTGTTGTAGCGCCCATTGTGAGTCCGACAGTGCCGAGCGCAGAAACCGCTTCGAAAATTAATTTTAATGGATTTGCACTCTGGGTTGTAAGAAGCATTAGTATTGCAATTGTAAGTATTAAAAAATAAACTACAGTAAGAGTAATTGCTTTTTGTATTGTATCAAGCCTTATTGCTCTGTTACGGATAATATTGTCTCTGCCTCTTATTGTGTTCCAAAAAGTTATGAAGAACAGCCCTACCGTTGTGGTTTTCAAACCGCCTGCGGTACTTCCGGGTGAGCCGCCGGCTATCATAAGAGCGTTCATAAGAAGGAATGTTCCCATATTAATATTACTTAGGTCTACAGAGTTAAACCCCGCAGTTCTTGCAGTCACAGACTGAAACCAGGCGTTGTTTATTTTATCCCATAAGCTTAGACCGCCCAAAACTCCGTTGTATTCGGAGATAAAGAAAAACAGAGTTCCGAAAGAGAGCAAAACAATCGTTGTATATAAAACGATTACAGAAACCGGCGGGAGCTTCTTTTTTCTGAATAAGTTAACAAGAGTTACGCATATTGCAGGGGAAATTCCGCCAAGGATTATAAGAAAAGATATTGTATAAATGATTACAGGATAATGGTTATAGCTTACGAGATTATCATTAGTAAAGAAAAATCCTGCGTTACAGAATGCTGATACTGCGGAAAAAATGCCGTATTTTAATCCTGTAAAAATATTGTGTTCTATTATGGAAAATGCGGTGGTTAGAATTATTGCGCCTGTGAGTTCCACAAGAAATGTGTATTTAAAAATAAGTATAAGCGAATTTTTAATATCTTCTTTGCTTTCCGCTTCAAAAATATATCTTGCGGTGCGCTCGTGTGTAAGCGACATTCTCTTGCCCAGAAGGATAAAGACTATTGAGCTTATACTCATAATACCGAGCCCGCCGGTTTGAATCAGGAACATTACTATAAATTGCCCGATATTTGTGAATTTGTCGCCAAAACTTACAACAGAAAGTCCCGTTACGCATACTGCACTTACGGAGGTGAAGAGCGCATCAATAAAATTTACTCCGTGCGGTGATGAAAACGGTAGGTATAGCAGAATTCCGCCAAGAATACACAGCAGGAAAAACGTTACCGGAAGTATTCGCTCCGGATATTTGAGTATAAAATCAAGTTTATTGTTTGATTTGTTCAGAAATAATATTTTGTTTTTATCAAAAGCCATAATCAAGAAAAGTATACAAAAAAAATATGTTTTTACAAATCCGGTTAAAAAGTTTTAATTAAAGCTTCTGCTTATGGTATTATATAGAAAAAAGGAGAGTTAGATATGTTAACTAAAAATTCATCATTAAAAACAACTTTTTCAGGTGTAGATTTTTCTAAATATTCTTCTAAAACATCTGAATTTGTAAAAGAATTTTCAAGCCGTGCAAATCAGCCGGGAAAATTTTTAAACTGGGTTAACCTGCCTCAGGAACAGGCAAAAAGATTAGATGACATTTATTCTTTAGCTTCAAAACTTAAATCACAGACAGGTGTTGATAAACTCAGTGTTCTAGGTATCGGCGGTTCTAAACACACAGTTGAGCATATGCTAGGTATTAACGGCTTAAATCTTTGCGGAGATAAAATCTATTTCTATTCAGATGTTGATTCAATCAGCTTTGCAAGATTTTTGGAAAAACTCGGCGGAGATGTTTTATCTTCAAATTATCTTGTAGCTTCTAAATCAGGCTCAACCTTCGAAACAAAAGACGGATTTTTAAGAATCCAAAAAATGCTTGAAGATGCTTATATTGCAAAAGGCCAATCAAGCGAAGATGCTAAAAAATCTGCTGCAAAACATTTTATAGCAGTAACTGACAAAAACTCTGAAAAGAGCGAACTCAGAAGAACTTCAAACGAAAACGGATGGCTCGGGGATTTGTATATTCACGACGATGTAGGCGGAAGATTTTCAGCATTTGATGATCACGCTTTATTCACCCTTGCTTTTGCCGGTATGAGCAAAGATGATATGAAATCAATGTTAATGTCCGCGCAGGAAATTTCTTCACTTTCTTTATCAGAAGATTTGGAATTAAACGATGCGTTAAAAGAAGGTATTTTCTGGGCTGATGCAAAATTAAGCGGAATAGCTGCTTCTGTTCATCAGTATATGGGTTCAATGTTTGAAAACACTGTTTACTGGCATGCTCAAATGCAGAATGAATCTGTTAAAGATACATTAAAACAGATTGCGAAAGTGCCTGATGCAATGCACCATTCTGCAGAAGCACATTTTAATCCTGCAAATAAGCTGGTATTTGCACTTACTGTTCCGGCAGATAACGGAGTATGTTCAGAAAACGCTGAAGCTTATATCGGAGCTTTGACCAAGTCTTACGAATCAACAGGCGCGTTCTTTAAAGAATATGTTGAGACTTCTAAACTCGGCTTAACTCCTCAGGCAGCAGGTGCTGTAACTCAGTTAAGAGCATTTGCAACAGTTTATCAGGAAATTGTTGAAGCCGTTATGCAAAACCGTGAGCTTCCGGAAGTTTTAGACAGTGTACTTCAGCCACACGTAGAGTTTTACAAAAAGAACCTTAAAGGCGGAGTTGTTGTTCCGGGAAGAATTTCATAATTTTATTTTGGTTAATTGTTTAAAGGCGGCGCTTGAAAAGCGCCGCCTTTATTTAGTGTAGGGTGGGCAAAGCGTATGCGTGCCCACCAAATATATTTTAATAGCAAACGAAACCTGTTATAATTAAAATATGGAGCTTGTTAAAACTTCGGATTTCAAAAAGATTTATAACGATATGTCATTCCAGTTTCCTGCAACAGAGCTGAAATCGTATGAAAGCTTTCAGAAGATTTTGGGTGAAAATTACCTTGCTTATGATGTGATTGAAGGCGGTATCCCTGTCGGGTACATTATTTTATTCGTACGGCAAAATTTTATATTTATTGACTATGTTGCAATATTTAAGGAATTTCATTCAAAGGGTTACGGCGGGAAGATTTTAGAGACTCTGAAAGATAAATTTAACTCAAAAAAAGGGTGTTTTCTTGAGGTGGAAAAACCTGACGAAAACAGTCCGAATACTTTAAGACGGATAAAGTTTTATCAAAAACACGATGCGGAAAAACTTGCGGTAAATTATCTTTATCCAAATGAAAACGGCTTTTTGCCGATGGATTTGTATTATATAAAATATAGCGCTCCTGCTGAATATCAGGAGATGAAAAACTTTTTCGGAGAATTGTTTGAAACTGTTCACGGTGATTTAGCGCATTCTAAAGAAATATTAAGAAAAATATTTAACTAGTGTTATAAAAACTGCATTCTGTGGAATATAAAATATAAGAGGTGTTTATATGAAATACATTTGGCTTTATATTGTCGCAATAGTAGCATCATTAGGCGGACTGCTCTCCGGATATGATACCGGTGTAATTTCAGGAGCACTGCTTTTTATTAACGAAACCTGGATTTTGCCGGACACCCTGCAGGGATTTCTGGTAAGTTCCGTTCTGATTGGGGCGGTAATCGGTGCTGCAACGAACGGAGTCCTTGCGGATATTTTCGGGCGCAAAAAGATTATTATGGCAACCGCTGTAATATTTATTCTCGGCTCCTTGATGTGTGCTTTTGCTCCAAATGTTTATGTGCTGATTCTATCAAGAATTTTTGTCGGATTTGCTGTAGGAATCGTTAATTTTGTAGTTCCGCTTTATCTTTCGGAAGTTTCGCCGAAGAATCTCAGGGGAACTCTCGTGTCGCTTTACCAGTGGGCAATAACGGCCGGAATTTTGTTCTCGTATTTCATAAATGCCGTATTTGCACAGGCTGTTTATAACTGGCGCTGGATGCTTTTTGCAGGAGTCGTTCCCGGATTGATTCTATTTATCGGAATGTGCTTTATGAAAGATACGCCGAGATGGCTTGTCTCTAAAAACAGAGATGAAGAGGCTAAAAAAGTTTTTGCAAGAATTGAGCCTGATACAGACGCTGATAAAGAAATTGCGGAAATCAGAGAAACTCTTGAGGATAATAAAACCGATAAAAAATTCAGACTCTCGAAATGGATGATAATGCCGTTTGTAGTCGGTATCGGGATTATGTTTGCACAAATCTGTACAGGTATAAATACAATTATTTATTATGCGCCGACTATATTTAAAACAGCAGGTTTTGACAGTAATTTAACGGCAATATATGCAACAACCGGTATCGGAATCGTTAATTTTGTAATGACAATTGTCGCCGTATTTTTTACGGACAGGCTCGGAAGAAAACCGCTTTTATATTTTGGTCTGACAGGCGTTATGTTGAGTTTGTTTGCGCTCGGAACTTCATTTGCCTTCGCGGGAATTTTAGGCTCAAGCTTAAAATGGGTAGCGGTCGGAAGCCTTGTGACTTATATAGTCTGTTTTGCAATGAGCCTCGGACCTATTGGCTGGATTCTTGTGTCGGAAGTTTTCCCGCTCAAAATAAGAGGCGTTGCAATGAGTGTTTGCACCGTTTCCAACTTTGCATTTAACTTCTTTGTTGTCGCAAGTTTCCCTGTTCTTCTGAACAGAATCGGCGGAGCGTGGACCTTCTGGATGTTCGGCATTGTATCAATTCTCTGTATAATTTTCGTTTACTTCTTTGTACCGGAAACGAAGGGAATTTCTTTGGAACAAATTGAGTCTAACTGGCGGCGCGGCATCTCACCGAAGAATTTTTAATTTCAAGTTTTTAGTGCATACCAAGAAATGTGACATTTACCCCTAGCTTATCGGTTTTCCGAACATTACCTTCATCCCGCCGAAACGGGTTGATAGGGTGTGCTTAAAACCTTTTACTATGTCATTAATGTTATTAACTACAACGTTTATATTTTTGATTAAACAGTTGACAAGCCTTATGGTTTCTCTGTTTGCGTTGTTTGTAATGTCAGAAATATATAAACTTGCACTTTCAAAATTCCTTGTAGCACGCTCAATATTAATTGTTGTCTGCTCTAAGTTTTCAAAAGTATTTCTGAGTCTCTTTGGTTTAGATGACCGGTTTAACTCTTCCGAGACTTCCGCAAGGCTTCTGCTTGCAGCCGCAAGATTTTCACCGCTCTCTTTTAACGACGGTCTTAAATCTTTCATAATTTCGTTTGCAGTTCCTATCAAATCGGTAAGCGCGTTAAAAGTTCCGCCTGCCGCCTGAACTGTTGTATTCAGGTTCTCTTTTATTTCATCCAATCCTCCGTTTTCTGCCTGTGTATCTATATATTTGGCTATATTCGGGCAAATTGAACCTTTAATTACAGAATGATTTTTTAAGTATGTGACAGACGGCTCATCAGGATATTCAATCTCAATAAAATCCTTCTTATTTTTTGTACGGACTTTCGCAACAATATTGTCAGGGAGGTTTATCCCTTTAACATTTAAAATCATATCAACTTTCGTTGTTTTAAAATCTTCCGACGGATAAACTCTTATAGTTCTGCCGAACCGGAAGCCCCTATAATAGACGTTTATGTTTTTAGGAAACGGCTCTAACTCTTCAAAAACCGCTGTTACCCGCATATTATACATTGTGTATAATATGTACCCGACGATTGAAAAAATAAAAATTATCCCTAATATTAAAATTACAATTCGTTTCATAGTTTAGATTATTAAAAAAATAATAAAATAAGTAATTAGCCGTCAGGGCATAAATCTGTATACTATTTTTAACTTCTAAACTCAAAAACTCTGCTTTACATTGATTCACACTTTGTTGAATTGAAAAAATATTTCAGATATCCTTTAAATGTAGTAGAGATTATTTAGGAATTTTAGATGGAAAAAGTTTTGGCAGAGAACGGATTTATTATAGATTTGAGCGATGCAAAAAGCACTACACAGCTGGTTTTTGAACTTAGTTCAATTATGGAGCATCCGGAAGTAAAAGGTAAAAATGTCCGATTAAAACTCGGAAATTTAGATTTGAAACAATCCCAATTGTTAAGTATTAAAGCATTAATAGAATCAATGGAGGCAACTCTTGCTTTTATCGATACAAAATCCGAACAGACAGAAGCTTCTGCGGTAAGTCTCGGAATTATTGTTTCGGAAGTTTCGGATGAAGCTTCTATAGTATGCACCCGGAATGATGAAATCAAGGTTGAGCCTGTTATCGTGAAAACAGAAGCTTCAGAAGCGCCGGAAAACGTTCAAGAAAGCGAAGAAGGAAAAACAGTGGAAGTTCACGCAGAAGAGCAAACCGGTTCGATTGAAACTGCTGACGGCGTAGAAGATGTTTATGATGAAGAATCAATGGAAGAACTGTCAGAAATTATTCCATCCGAACATTTTGAAGCGGATTTTGAGTCTCTGGCAGCGAATGAAGGTTTAATTAAGCCTGAAGAAACAAGCAAGTATATTCTTCTGGATACGGGTGATGTTCTGCCAAAGGGCGCGGAAGAAAACAGTGTTAATACGGAAACCCTTCCTACATTGTATATAAATCAAACTTTACGTTCCGGCCAGACCGTAAGTTATGAAGGAAATATTTTGATTATTGGTGATGCTCATCCGGGCAGTGAAATCGTTGCCGGCGGAGATATTACAGTATGGGGTATCTTAGGCGGTATTGCACATGCAGGAAGTCAGGGAAATGTTACTTCAAAAGTAAGAGCATTAAAATTAAATGCAATTCAATTAAGAATAGCAGGTTTGTACGCAAGAAGAAATGATACATTGAATGTACCTTACGTACAGAAAACCAACGAGTTTACCCCTGAGGAAGCTCAAATTGAAGATGGAAAGATAGTAATTTATAAAAAGTTAAGGAGAGATTAATGGCAGGTCGAGTAATAGTAATTACATCCGGAAAAGGCGGAGTAGGAAAAACAACTACAAGTGCAAACATCGGTACTGCACTTGCTAAAGCCGGATATAAAGTTGTCCTTATAGATACTGATTTAGGCTTAAGAAACCTTGATTTGCTATTAGGACTTGAAAATAGAATCGTGTACACAATTGTAGACGTTATAGAAGAACGCTGCAAATTAAAGCAGGCTCTTGTTAAGGACAAAAAGAATCCTAATTTGTCACTTCTGGCTGCTGCACAAACCCGTGATAAAAGTGCGGTTAATGCGGAACAGCTAAAAGAAATCTGTGATACTTTGAAGGAAGAAAATGATTTTGTTCTTATTGACTGTCCTGCAGGTATTGAACAGGGATTCCAGAATGCTGTTGCGGGAGCTACAGAAGCAATCGTTGTTACGACTCCTGAAATGTCTGCAATTAGGGATGCGGATAGAATTATCGGACTTTTGGAAGCCAAAGAAGAAATCAAAAGCTATAAGCTTCTTTTAAACAGGGTGCGTCCGAGTCTTATCAAATCAAACGATATGATGAGTGTTGATGATGTAGTGGAAATTCTTTCCTGCCCGCTTATCGGTATAATTCCGGAAGATACGGGAATTATTACTTCTACAAACAAGGGTGAACCGATTGTTAATGATGAAGATGCGCTTGCCGGTAAAGCATACAGAAATGTAGCTCAGAGAATTCTCGGCGAAGAAGTTCCTTTTTTGGATTTGGATGAGCCGAAAGGATTTATGGCAAAAATTAAAAATGCGTTTGCAAAACTGAAAGCGAAGGTGTAGAATGGGACTTCTCTCTGATATTTATAATACAGTGGCTAAGTTCTTCCGCCCTCAAGAAGAACCGGGTGATGCTTCCAAATCTGTTGCAACAAACAGATTAAAACTTGTATTGATGCAAGACAGAACTAATCTTACACCTAAGATATTAGAGCAGATGCGCGGTGAATTGATTGATCTTCTATCCCGTTATGTAGAATTGGATAAAGAGCTTTTAGAGCTTAATTTCGAACAGGAAGGAGATCAGGTTGCGCTGATGCTTTCTATTCCGGTAATCAGAGCAAAGGATGAAGATGAAATTGAAGCTGCACTCCGTGCTGAAGCAGAAAAGCTTGAAGCAAAGATTGAAAATATGTCAGAAGAAACCTCTTCCGATAATGGCGAAGAGAATTGTGAAGAATGTTCCGGTGATAATCAGGAGATTTGTGAATCTTCCGAGAGCGAGAATACAGGAATGTCTACTCCTGATGGAATGAACTCTAACAAGAGTCAGGAAGAAGCTGCAGAAGAGTGTCATTCTGAAGTATAAAATGTGATAAAAACAGGGGCGGACATTTTGTCCGCCCCTGTTTTTCTAATCAATAATTACTATAGGTTTAATTAAGTCTCTTGGCTTGTCTTTCATCAGCATTAAAGCCGGTTCTACGTTTTCAAGTCCATGGAAAGTATGTGTGATTAATTTTTCCGGATGAATTCTTCCTGTCAAAACAAGTCTGGCAAGTTTTTCGGAGCGCAGTCTCCCTCCCGGCATTAGTCCTCCGGTAAGCATTTTGTGTCCCATTCCGCAGCCCCATTCTACGCGGGGAATTTTTACATAATCTCCTTCGCCAAGATAATTTACATTGCCGATTTTTCCGCCCGGTTTAAGCATTCTTATTGCCTGATCAAAAGTATCATTGTCGCCGCCGGCAACAATAATTCGGTCAACACCTTTGCCTTTTGTTTTTTCCATAATTTGTTCAACAATGTCGCCTTCGCGGTAGTTAATAATTTCGGTAGCTCCGAATTCTTTTGCAAGGTCTGCGCAAACTTTTCTTGAGCCGACCGCATAAATATTAGCAGCTCCGCGGATTGCAGCTGCTGCAACAGACATAAGCCCTACAGGCCCGATACCGATTACCGCAATATTGTCGCCGAATTGTACGTCAGCAAGCTCAACTCCGTGAAAACCGGTAGGAACCATATCACTAATCATGCAGGCTGCTTCAAGACTGATTCCCTCCGGCAGATGAGCCAGATTGCCGTCTGCATCATTTACGTGAAAATATTCGGCAAAAACACCGTCTTTAAAGTTTGAAAATTTCCAGCCTGAAAGCATTCCGCCGGAGTGCATAGAATAACCCTCCTGTGCTTCAAGCGAATTCCAATCAGGGGTAATTGCAGATACAAGTACTTTATCGCCGGGCTTAAAATCTTTTACAAGGCTTCCGACTTCAACAACTTCACCGACACCTTCATGTCCGAGAATCATATTGTGCCTGTCACCTATTGCACCTGCCCAGACTGTGTGAACATCAGATGTGCACGGCGCCAGCGCAAGTGGTTTGCATATTGCATCCATAGGACCGCATTTCGGGGTATCTTTTGTAATCCAACCGGTTTCACCGATTTTTAGCATTGCAAAACCTTTCATAAACACCTCCTTGGGTTGAAATTAATATAATAAGACCATTAAAAACACTTTATTATAATAACATATTTTAGAAGGGTTTACAATTTATCCGTGCAGTTAGTCCGTGCAAGCATTAGCAGATTGGCTGCATTTCTCGGGCCTGAACAATTTGGTTTGCGTATTTTTTATAAATAGCATAAGCTGCATTATCCGGATGCTCCGGAAAAATATAATCAGGCACAAGCTGCCATTTAACCCAGAAGGCTGAATCAACTTCTTTTGATAATTTGAGTTCGCATTTCTGAACTTTCCCTATAAAACCGACCATTAGAAGATTTTTTTGTTCAAACCAGTATGTGCCGGCGTAGTTTAAAGATTCAAGCTCAACTCCTATTTCTTCTTTTACCTCTCTTCTTGCTGCATTCTCAGCGTTTTCCCCCGGTATCATATAACCGGCAACCAGTGTGCAATATTTGTCGGATAAGTAAGACTGTTTTAATAGGACAACCTCGTTAAACTCATTTGTAACAAGTATTATTACGCAGGTAGAAAACGAGTCAAACCAATATTTATTGCAATTTTCGCAAAAAGGTGTTAATCCGTCATCTCCTGCTTGTTTATTGATTAATTTATTTCCGCATTCAGGACAATAATAATAGTGCATAAGTTAATTATAGCAAAAAACTCCCGCTCGAACCACTGCGGTGGTTCTCATCCTGCCCCTTTTTTGTATTAAAAAAGACCCCTTTCGGAGCCTTAAAAGTATTGGGCAGGGGTGGATTGTCTTGGTCGCTCGCGTATAACGGGTCTCCGGATTTTGCTTCAAAGAATAAACTTCTTTTTTCTTTTCGCAAAAGTCCTTCGCCCTCAGCTCGCTCCCGCTCGAACCACTGCCGGTGGTTCTCATCCCACCCCTTTTTTGTATTAAAAAAGACCCCTTTCGGAG
>CALUQE010000002.1 GCA_944322845.1 Candidatus Gastranaerophilales bacterium | reverse complement strand
ATTAGTCCCTTTCCATGGTTAACGGCATAAAATTCAAAAAACTTTAGGATTTTATTTAAAATTGTTACATTTCGTAACAAAAAAGACCTTTCAATATTTTGAAAGATCTTTTTTGTTGTTAATTTATATAAAATTAATTATTAAACTAATTCTACAGTGTATTGGGCATTGCGTTCTGCAATTTCAACAAGACTTTTTGAAACAGCAAGCATTGCAATTTCTGAATCAAGTTTGTTAACACAAGAACCGCATCCGATAGCTGAAGCACCTGCTGCAAATGCAAGAGCTGCTGTTGTAGGGTTAATACCTGTTGCAGTCATAACCGGCAAATCAATATTTCTTGAAAGTTCAATTGTATTAGATAATGTTAATTCAGCTCTTTCAATAAGTCCTCTTACTCCGTTAGAAGGTGTTTCATTAGAGAAATGTCCTTCTGTTTGGATAAGATTAATTCCTAATTCTTCAAGTTTTCTTGCTAATTCAATTTGTTCAGAAATTTCAAGTTCACCAGGTATTGTTACACAGAAGAATACCTCATCACCGATAAGCTCTCTGGTTTCTCTAGCAAGTCTAAGCACATCCTCTGCTGTATAAGATAGTCCTTTTTTGTATAAAGCATCAAAATTTCCGAGTTCAATAGCATCTGCACCTAAAATTACCGCATGAGCCAGTTCAAGAGGCTTTACTGAAGAAACAAACAAAGGTAAGTCTGTCATGTGTCTTATTTCAGCAACAATGTCAGGATTAGCACAAATATCAACAGCGCTTGCGCCTGAATTAGAAGCAGCTGTTACAATTTTTTTTATGCTGTCAATATCAAAATTATCTATACCTGCAATAATTTTAACTGCTCTTTTTTCTTCCAAAGCTCGTTTAAAACTTTCAATTCTTGACATAATTTTCTCCTTCTGTGTCGATTGTGATAAAAACATCTTGTTTATTATACATTAAAATTTGAAACCTTGCAATATATATCCTATAAGCTTTTTGCGCGGTAATTGAGATAACCAGTATTATTTGTCATTATTTGGATGAAATCAGGAGAGTATATGTATAAGAAAATAATTTATACAACTATGCTTATGCTATTATCTTTACCGGTTTTTCCTTTTAGCTTCGGCAAGCTGGAAAAGAGTGCCGTTGCTATATATGAAGATATAAATCCTGCTATTGTCACTGTAGATTCACAGCTCTCAGACGGTTTATCCTGCGGTACAGGATGTATTATTGATAAAAGCGGCGTTATACTAACAAGTGCGCATGTTATTGATGTTGGAAATGCAGTAGTCGTAACAACAAATAACGGACAAAATTATGATGCTAAGGTCTTGAAAAGACTTGGAGAAAATAAAGATATAGCTCTACTGAAAATTGATGCAAAAAGAGATTTTAAAACAGTTAAGCTTGGTAATTCCGAAAAAATTAAAGTTGGTGAAAAAGTTTTAGCAATAGGCAATCCGTTTGGATTTAGCGGAACTTTAACTCAGGGAATTATTTCACGTATAGATTATGCAAAAAATCGCATACAAACAGATGCCGCAATTAATCCGGGTTCGTCCGGAGGACCGTTGCTGAATACTAAGGGGGAGATTATTGGTATTAATCAGGCAATTTATAATCCTGATAATAACATTTCTAATATCGGTATTGGTTTTGCAACACCTATAAATCTTGTAAAAGAGTATTTAAAGGATTTTGAAAAAGGGTAAAAAGTTTACAATTAAACTTTAAGCATTATATAATGTAATTGATGAGATATTTAATTACTTTGTTATTAGTTTTTATATTTGGTATTTCTGTTTCTGCGGCAGAATTGTCATTAAGGGATTATCATGAATTTGATGTTCCGGCGGGAACACACATTCCGGTTATATCACTTCAAGAGTTTTCTACTGCATATTGTGAAGAAGGGGATAAAGTCTATTTTGAGGCAGTTGCTGATATTTATCTTTACAATAAGAATGTAATTCCTCAAGGAACAAAACTTGAAGGGTATATTGATAAGAAAAATGAGCCGATAAGAGGTACAAATGCAGCTATGCGCGTGTTTGTTAATAAAATGTACCTGTCTGACGGATATGAAATTCCTATCAAAGCTTATATTTATACAAGTAATAACAATATTATAGGCGGGCAATTAACACCGCCAGAGAAATATATAAGAGTTCCGCATTATCAGCGCTGGGCGATGTTCAGAGCTATGGGAACTTTACAGTGTGTGCCCGGTGCACAGCGAAAAATGGGCGAGCATGTGACAATTGCTTCCGGTGCGGATCTGATAGTGGTTTTAGTAGCACCGCTTCACATGACTCATACAATAATAAATTGACAAATCATTCATTGATAATAAAATGTAATAAGGGGAGGGTTTATAATAATGAAGAATAAGTTAATTGCTACATCTTTAATTTTATCATTTTGCTCTATGAATATATCTCTAGCAGCGTCAAATTATTCCTTTGAACAAATACAAACTCAACCTGTTTATAACAGTAATTATGTTCAGCAGCCGATGCAGTACAGCTCAAGCCAGCCTTTACACGGTAATGTTGTAATGGTGCCGGCAGGTACATCTATGCCTGCAATGTTAACTGCGCCTATATCATCGGCAACTGCAAGCGTCGGACAAACCGTAACACTTGCATTGAATTCAGACTTTTATTATAACAATAAGTTAATTGCACCGGTAGGAAGTACTATTTCAGGAACTGTAATTGAAGCTTCTAAAGCAAAACGCGGTAGTATGAACGGTAAGTTAAGCATAAGATTTACTCAAATCTTTACGCCTTATGGCACGCAAATTCCTATATCAGCTGTAATTAAAACCGATGATAATACAGGAGTGTTAATCGGCGGTACGAAATTAGATGTAACAAAGGAATATGCAAAAGATTTAGCTGCAGGTAGTGCTGCGGGTGCTCTTTCCGGCTTGGTTTTTGGAGCACTTGCGGGAGGAAATGTTGGCAGAGGTGCTGCATTGGGTACTGCTGTTGGTGCTGGCGGCGGTTTAGTTAAATCTGTATGGGATAAAGGAAATGAAGTGGAAATACCGGCAAATTCTTGTATTGACTTAATGTTAACTCAGCCGATTACGGTTTCTACCTCTGGTTATAGTTATGAAAATTAGTAAGTAGATTAATTTAATTTATGATAATATTTATTATTCTTAAAGAGTAATAAAAGAGAGATAAGGTAAAGTGTCATTAATTAGTAGAAATAGTTTTATACAGGATGAGGATGAAGATAAGAATATTGAAGAATATACCTTGCCTTCAATCGTAACAAGCAGACCGGAAGTTATTCCGATAAAGAGATCTCTTGCGATATCTTCTGCCATGCATCCTGCTGTAGTCTTGTTAATATGGCTTATAACTGTGGCTCTGACATTAATGGGCATAAACTTAAGTTTATTTAAAAAACCTCAGGCACAGTTAAAAAAAGATATAGAGTTTGTTCTTGTAGACAAAGAGGGGCAGCCTAGGGATCCGAATACTAAAAATCGTTCTGATATGAATTCCAGAAGCGGAGGTATAAATGATCCAAAGCGAAAAGTCTCGATGCCTTCTCCTGCGCCAAAGAAGGCTTCAAAACCATCGGCTGCTTCTCAACGAGCTAATCAGATGATTAAGCAGCAGCAAAAACAAATAAAGAAACAGGTTCAACAACAGCAACCGGTGAAAAAAGCTCAGTCAACTCCGTCTAAAAAGACTGCACAGCCGCAGGCACAGACAAAACCATCACCGGCAAAACCTGCTCCGCCGACAGCAAGACCTTCAGCAAAACCTGTTTCAGCTCCTACGCCGGTTGCAAAACCTTCTTCTAAGTTCACAGTGCCTGCTCCGAAGGCAGCTCCTACAGGTAAAACTTTATCGACGGGACCTATTGGCGGGACATCTGCTCCTATAGGTGCAAAGTCCGGCAGTTCAGCAACTTCCGGCGGAGCAAAGGGCAGCTCATATGCACCAAGACCTTCATTATCTCCATCGGCAGGCAGCAGCGGCAGTCAGCTTTCCCGCGGTTCAAGCGGTTCGGGAAATCTGGGTAATCCAGGCGGCGGCGGTGGTGCTCCCGGCATAGATGCTTTAAGAGAACCGGATTTCGGTCCATATATGAGAGAATTACAAAGAAGGATTAAGTTAAATTGGGATCCTCCAAAGGGAAATGAAAGTAAGCGCGTTGTGCTATTATTTAAGATAGCAAAAGATGGCAGATTATTATCCTGCAGGGTGCAAAAATCTTCAGGAATGCCGTCGGCCGATCAGGCAGCATTAAAAGCTGTTGAGTTGACAGCACCATTCAGACCTTTGCCGGCTGATTTTAAAGGACAAAGTATTGATATACAGTTTACATTTGATTATAACGTATTCAATGCATCAAGATATTAATTAGAGTATAAGAGTATATGAGGTAAATATTATGGAACTATTATTACATTCAATTCAACTGGACTGGCCGGTATTACTGCCGATATTAATATGTTCAATATTAACTGTGGCAGTAGCTATAGACAGGGCAGCATTCTATAATGCTAACAAAAGAAACGTAATTGAATTTATTCCAAAGCTGCAAAAAGAATTATCTAAAAATAATCTTATGGGAGCTCAAAATCTAGCAGTTCAGTGCGGAGGAATTATCGGAGAAGTTACTGAAGAAGCTGTAAGAATTTTTTCAGAGCAAAAGAGCGGTTTCTCAAGATCATTTGATATTGCTTCTGCTTTAGCAACAAGAAAACTTGAACACAGATTAACTATTTTAGGTACAATCGGCGGTGTTGCTCCTTTCTTAGGTTTGTTCGGTACAGTTGTAAGAATCCTTTATACCTTTCAGGATTTGGCATCTCAAGGTAATCAGTCAGCTGCAGTTGCAATGGGTATCGGTTCTGCTTTGATAGCAACTGCATTTGGTTTAGGCGTTGCAATCGTTGCTGTTGTATGTTATAACACATTCCAATCTACTGTTAGAAGATTCGAAGATGATTTTCAATTAATTAAACTCTTATTCTTGAGTTTTGTTGATTCAGAAGATGAAACAAGCATTAAGTCTCAGGGCAGTGTTGCTTTAGGATAATTTAAGGTAATAAGGAACAGGATATGGGTATTAAAACCGGTAAAAAAGCTTTATTTACAGAAATAAATATAACACCTTTAACAGATATTTTTCTGGTGCTGTTAATTATAATGATGGTAGTGGCACCGACATTTCAATCTGTAGATAATGCCATAACTGTTCCGGAAGTTAATAGCGGAACTTCTATAGAACAAGGCAAAGTTACTGTTTCTGTTACAAGAGACGGGACTGTGTATGTTGGTGATAAAAGGTCCTCTATAGCTTCATTATCTGCAGATTTAGCTGCATTGAAAGGACAAAGCGAAAAAGCCGAAGTTGTTGTAAAGGCGGATGAGAAAGCTAAGAGCTCTATAATAATGGATATCATGGATGCTGCACAGGATGCACAGTATAAGAAACTTATTGTTGCCGGTGAACCATTAAATAAAAAAGAGCAAAAGAAATTGGAAGAGGCTCAAGAATCTGCACAGCAACAGTCAGCTGTGTCTCCTGCAGCACATGATAATCAATATGAAGATTGGAGCGAATAATGCGCGATAGTTTTAATGAGATTAATATAACACCGCTAACAGATATATTTTTGGTACTCTTGATTATTATGATGGTAATTGCGCCATTATTAGATCAACAGGGGTTAAATCTGGCTGTTCCGGAGATTGTTAATGAAGAGCAGATTGTAAAAGATTCTAAAATTATGAATTTTAGCGTGTCTGCAGATAACAGGTATTTTTTCAACGATACTGAAATAGTAGCTGCTGATTTGGAAAAGACTGTCTCTCAAAATGCCAAAAACTTTCCGGATGGACTTTTAATACAGGTAGATGATAATGCTGAGCACGGTGCTGTGGTAAAATTAATGGATAGCGCAAGAAATGTCGGAGTAACAAGTATTTCTCTTGCAAGATGAGGAAGTTATTGTGTTTGAGCCTTTTATATGGATGTTTAAAACAAAACTGTTTTACAAAAGATTTTTTCAACTGTTAATTACTATAGTGATTTTTTTATCGCTTGCACTTATTTCTTGTCTTGCAGCATTTTTGCTTCCAATAGGCTTTTCTGCTGCAAAATGGTTTTATGTTGCATCTGCAGCTTTACCAATTTTATTAATTCTTTTCATTCAGGGATATTTTTGGGAATTAACGGCAAAAATTATTTCAAGAGATGTCGATATTGAGGCTAGCAATATTTATTCCGGAAAAATAAAAAATATATTTATTATTGATTTGCCTGATTTTAGACCCTTTACTTATATATGGCGGGGTTTTGCCTCAGTTATTGCGTCGATATTGATGTTTATACCATTTGTTTTGCTTGTGCTTTCATCTCAGTATACGCAAATATTTTTTCTTCCATATGATAATATAGAATTTTACCATCGTTTATATACAATATGTTATAATATAATTTATTTCTTATTTTTCGCACTTATTCCGGCAATGTTATGGAATTATGCAAGACAGAATTCCGTTGTAGCAGTCTGGGACTTAAGAAAAGCAATTTATTTATTTGAAACTTATCCCTTCAGGTATATTTGGAATACGATTTTATTTATTTTGTTTTATCTTTTTAATTATTACCTGCTTGCCGGATTCGCAGTTGTTAACGGGGCTCAAGAAATTTTGTTTAAGTCGGGAACTTCAAGTTTCTTCACGTCTATGGCAGCTTGTGTCGGGGTAATTTTGTTTATATTTGCTGTCTACGTAATATATTTATACAGCTTACACGTATATGCATACCTTCTTGGGACAATTGCTTCGTATACAGAGGGTTAATGTATCACCTTTAAGCAGAGTTCATCAAATATGTTAACAGGTTTCATTCCCAGTTTAGCCTGACGTTTTGATTCCTCAACGTATTTTATATGTTCAATCAGTCTGTTATTAGCTGGATTTGCTTTTAGAAGTTCCAGCATGTAGTTTTGAATCCCGTCTAAAATCTCAGCCAGAGGATAATCTTTAGTTAGTTCACCTAACTGTAACGAAATGTCAAATATATCTTCTCTTTTAAAGTTGTAATAATTTGTGAAAATTCCTTTTATACAGTCGTAGCTTCTATTAATTTGTTCAAAAGAAGGAACGAAAAAACATTGTGAGCGGGAAATAATTGTAGACAATAAGTCTTCAATATATCTGGCAAGGAATATAAATGTCACACCAGGCTGTGGCTCTTCTATTATTTTTAATAGAGAATTTGCCGTCTCTGCTTGAAAGTTCATTGGGTTAAGCCCTGAGACATTTCCTTCTTCATCTCTGTCACAAAATATGAAAACCCTGTGAAATTCTGATTCAGATAGAAGCATTTCTTTTATCATTTGAGACTGTTTTATAGAAATAACGGTTTTTGAGTCGTCATCATCAGGTTTATTATCAACTCTCGAAACTGTAAGGACGGCAGGGTGGGTATTCTCTCTAATCCATTTGCAATTTAGACAGGTGCAATCATCTTGTTTTTCTGATTTGCAATTTAATAATCTTGCAATTTCTGTTGCAAGTATATACTGAGCCTTAATATCGTTTCCGTAAAAAAGTATACTCTGGGGCAGCGCTCTTGCTTGTTCACTTAAAGCTCTGGTGAAGTATTCTGTTAAAAAAGGATATTTATCTGATAAGAGCACACTCAACCTCCGATTCGATATCCAGCGCTTCTGCTGATTTAATTTTGTATTCGGTTTCAAATAAATTCTCTTTTAATTTGACAATATCAGCGATACTCGTATTTTTAAGTTTTAAAAGAGTTTGTTTTATTCCATACTCTTTCATGCCGGTAAGTTTAACCAATTCTTCCGTAGAACGTGATTTATTTGTTTTTATTATAATCCATTTTCTTAACATAGTTTGGACTGCAGATAAAATTTCGAGCGGGTGCTTTTTATCCAAGAGTTTTTTAAATTCCAGAAGCGCTTTGTCTCTTGCTCCAATCATAAGCATTTCTGTGAGCGCAAAAAGATCTTCATTTGAGGTACAAATTTCTGAAACCATATTTTTTGTAATGTTAGTTGCCGGATATGCAAGCAGCTTCAATTTGTCAAGTTCTATATCAAGTTCACGTAAGTTATTTCCTATGCTGTCGACAAGAAGTTCTATAGCTTCACTGTTTAGAGAAATACCTTTACTTTTGGCATGGAGTTTAATCCAATTTGCAATTTCTGCAGTTTTGAACGGGCTTATAACCGGAAACTCCTTCTTATTATATTTAGAAACTATTTTATATAATTTTCTTCTGGCATCCGGAGTCTTTTTCTCATTTCTCGGTAATTTTACAACAAACACTATGTTAAGAGTCTCCGGATTGTTTTTCAAAGCATCTTCAATTTCATCCAGTTCTTTGTCTTCAAATGTTTTTTTATTGGATAAAAAATAATCTTCTGCATTAATAATTGTTAACATGTCTCCAAACATCATTGGTGTTGTTCTTAAAGCATTAATCAAGGTGCTGAAGTCTGGATTATCCAATATTTGCAGGCTCATAGATTTAAAATCAGGATTTAACTTAGAGCTCATCTTTTCAAGTTCTAAATCTATATTATAATCTTCTTCCCCGTAAAAAAAATAAACTGCCATATCTGTATTTTACAACAGATATGACAGTTTCAAAATATTTAACAAATATCTACGCAGCTTCTTCCGTGCAGACATATTTAGCGGATTTAGCTACAACTCCATAGCAGACCATAGTTAATCGATTATTCAAAGCAAGCATTGTTCTAAAGTTATTTGCGGACTGGTTCATCGCGCTCATAATATCATCTGCTGAAACTCTTGAAACCAGCGCTCCTTCATCGTGATTATCAACTTTTTCCTGTGCATACTTTTCTACTAATAATTTGTCAATAAAATCTCTTGCTCCGATTGCCATAATCAAATACTCCTATATAATCTTTTCTAATACTCTTTTTTATTTAAAAGACAGAACAACTAAGCCGTATAAAAGCTTTGCTTCCGGGCTTTTCGTTATCTCTCTCTTAAATATCTCTTATGTATATATAAAGTATTTAACTTTTAAAAAATTGCCTTTTTTACTTTTTATTGTAAAGTTTTGTAAAAATAATCCAAAATAATTAAAGTTTCTAAAAAAAATGACGTTATATATTATATATTATTTAAATATAAAAATATTGAAAGGAGATTACCATGGACCTTAGTATTAATACAAGCGATGCATTAGAACAAGCAAGAGCAAGGCAAGAAGCTGCACAGAGAGCGAAAGAAGAGGCAGAAGCTGCAAAAAATGCTGCTGCGACAAAAGAGGCAGAAGCTGCGGCAGCTGCAATAAAAGAGGCTGCAGAGGCCGATGCAGCGGCAGCTGCAGCAGAAAAGGAAGCTGCAGAGGTAACTGTTGCTCAGGAAAAAGTTAATGCTGCTAATGTACGTGTTAATACGGCTCAGGCTGCTTATACAAATGCTTGCACGCAATTGAGTTCTGCTCAAAGTCAGTTGACTGCAGCGCAGGCAAGTGGTGATGAAAATGCTATTGCTGCAGCAGAGTCTGCAGTTGCCAGCGCAAAATCTGCTGCTGATAGAGCTTATACAGAACTTCAGAATGCTCAAAAAGAGGCAGAAACTGCACAAACGGAATTAGATCGTGAAACAAAGGAAGCTGAAGAAGCAAAGACAAAGGCTGAAACTGAAAAAGCTGAAGCTGAACAGGCACAACAAGCTTCAGAGACAGCAAAGGCAGAACTTGCAGAAGCTGAGACGGCTTTAACTGCTGCTAATCAGGAATTAGAAGCTGCTAATGCTGCTTTAGAGGAAGCAGAAGCTGCAGCTGCGGCAGAAGAGGCAGAAGAAGCTGAAGAAACTGAAGAAACTGAAGAAACTGAAGAAACTGAAGAAACTGAAGAAACACAGGGTACAGAAGAAACTGAAGGTGTTCAAGAAGCTGATCACCTCTCTCAGGAAGAAATAGATAAACTCGTTCAGGAAGAAGGATATACTTATATTACTTCTAAAGAACAATTCCTGGAAATCTTCCAGAATGGAGGAATTGACTTAAACGGTAATTATATTTTAGGATGTGATATTGATTTAAGTGATGTTGAAAACTGGGATCCTGTCGGAGATGCGAATAATCCGTTTACAGGTGTATTTAACGGAAACGGATATTCAATCGACAATCTGACAATAACTGTTGATGATGCAAATGCTGAAAATGTCGGTTTCTTCGGAGTAACTGAAAATGCTACAATTACAAATGTTGATTTTACTAATGCATCGGTTATAACACCGGATGATTTTATTAACGGTTCATCTGCAGTAGGTATTGTTGCGGGTACTGCACGCGGTACAACATTTGATAATATAACTGTATCTGGTGACGTTACCGGTTATGAAAGTGTCGGCGGCTTAGTCGGTATTATAAATGATAATTCTTACCTGGGTAAGGACGGAAAAATAGTAGAAGTCGGCAACAGCTCTATATCAAATGTTCATACGGATGTAAACGCAAACGGTAAATACTTTGTCGGCGGCTTGGCAGGATATGTTGCAGATACATCTACTGGTGAAGGTGTTGCAAAAAGAGACTTGAAAATTTCAAATTGCAGCACAAGCGGTGAAATTGTATTTGAAGAGGAAGCTGCAGGCGGTTTAATCGGTGAAGCCGGTAAGACAATTATTACTATTACAAATTGCGAAAGTAATACAAATATAACCTGGGATAATGCTGAAAACGACGGCGATTTATCATTCCTTATGGAAACAGGAAGAGCCGGCGGATTCATAGGATGTGCAAACGGTACTTATATAGCAATTTGTAACTCTGAATACAAAGGTAATCTGGATGTTGACGGCGATTTTAAAGGCGAATGGTACGGATGGTACATGAATGATGCTCACGTTACTATTTATGAACTTCCGGGCGGATTACCTGTTGATGATATTTTGAATATTGACGGTATTGATGCACTGACTCCGGTAACGGATCCGCAAACAGGTATTTCTCATTATGAAGTAACCGTAAGTACTCTAACGGGCTTAGATAAAATGGTTACTATGATTCAGGAAAACCCTGCACTTGCAGATATGATAACCTTCAATGTAAACTTCGACTTTGAAGCAATGGATGGTATGTATGATCCGTCAATTTATGCACAATACGGTGTAGTACAGCATCTGTATGAAGATGAAGAAGGCAATGTTCATAACGATGTTTATATCGATAATGAAATTGATCTTGAAACAACCTTCCATAAGGGAGAAATGGGCGAATTACCGCCTTGTGAAGTCCAACAGTGTGATGGAATAATTCTTGAAGAAACAATGGTTTCAGGCTTGTACAAAGATCCTGATGGTAATTATGTTGTTATAACTGATGAAGGACTTAAAAATGTTGATATGGAATTCCATTATGACAACCAGATTACTGATGTTACAAAACGTTTGGAATCCGATGAAGTAAGATATCGTGAATATATTACATCAATGGTTCAGTATTATCAGAATAAAATGTATGATGCACTGAAAGCATTGTTTAATATTAGTGAAGACGAACAGGTGCCGGTAATAAATAAAGCAGAATATAAGAAATTACAAAAAATGCAGGAAGCCGGCGTGGAATTGACTGACGAACAGAAGCTTGCTATGGCTGTTTATGAAGTCGATTATACGGTAATGAATTTGGTTGCTGATACAACTCACAACTATGGCTGCGGTATGGGCGGCAATGCTTCATTCCTTGATGAGACAAAAGCTATTCAAATGTTCGATGATGCAGGCAGACCTCTGTTTACAACCTTAAACGGCGACCAGCTTCGTCAGAGAATGGATGCTGAAGGTAATCTTATGACAGATGACGAAGGGAACCCGATCTATGAAAATCTCGATGGCAGCGATTATACAGGTATTGCAGAAGTATTTGCTCAGCGCGGTTATCCGGTAACTGATGAAGACGGAAACTTCCTGTTCACTGATAATGACGGTAATACGGTTACAAAATCTGTTGACGAAGAAGGCAACACTGTTTATACAAATGCTGACGGTTCTGTATTTGAAGGAACCGAAGAAGATTTAACTCAACAGTTAACTCCATATAACAACTCTGCAGAGTATAACGATTTGGAAAATG
Organism: Candidatus Gastranaerophilales bacterium; assembly: GCA_944322845.1. GTDB lineage: Bacteria > Cyanobacteriota > Vampirovibrionia > Gastranaerophilales > Gastranaerophilaceae > CAG-196. Next base: position 134,237 of record CALUQE010000002.1, on the reverse strand, counting down.
AAATGAAAGATTTACTGACGGATGTAGAAAATGGTAAGTATCCGTTAGGTAGAACTTCAACACCAAATGAAGAAGGTGCTGGTTCTGAAAATGGAGTAGAAACTCCGGAAGAAACTCCTCAAACACCTCCTGCAACAGAAACTGAAACTCCTCCTCTTACTGAAGAAGAAATAAAAGAAGAATTAGAAGAGGAAATCTAAATGATAAAAAACAAATAAACTCCTGATTATCAGGAGTTTATTTGTAACATAATATTACAAAATAGTGTATTTAGTATGTAAATGCTATATAATATAAACATAGGTGTATATGTATATCGTTAAGAATTTAAAGGACTATAATTTGTCCCACAAGCAAAGGATTTTTGCCGGTTACTTGAAGGATAATGTGGATTCATTTACTTGTTACGAAAAAGTGACAAATCGCAGTGCTATGCGCAAATATTTTGCACCAGACAATGATTTTATTATATATAGCACAGCAATAGCGGAACCTGCAGAACTTCTTGCACGTGCAATGTAGCTTGATGATTTTGAATATTTTATGTTATTCTCTATTTAATGGAGAATTTTATGAAGAGATTATTAATAGTAATATTTACCTTTTTTTCTATGGTAAATATTGTATGTGCCGAAGACAGTGATTATATTAAATATAACGGTAGTAAATATTACCTTTTATACAGCCAAAAAAGCAATGAGCATAACGGGTATTATAATCAATATTTTAAAAAAGGAGAGGATTTTGATTCCTGGACTGACATGATTGCTGTTCAGCATTTCCCGAATGTTTATTCTCCGATAGATTTGGCACATACATTTAGGGATTATCTTGGACAGTACAATTGCCCGAGTTCATTATGGATTGATGATAATAAAAATACAGGCATGTTAGATTTTATCCTTATCGATAGCGACGGAAAGAAATTGCCTATAACTCTGGAATTTAATATTTTTAGATATGCAAAATCACCTGATTGCGGCAGTATTTCCATACAATATGCTAAAAAATACAGTGTTGCGGATGTGGAGCAGGTTAATACTGTAAAAAAGAAATTTGAAAAATTCAGACCAAAGGCTCTGGATGAGATTCGCAATATAGATATTCCGGATGTAGTCAATAAGGATATTGGTGAAATAAATCTTAATGATTTGCCATGACTTTAATATCTTTGATAGCATATATTAGAGGTATAGTCATTTTTTAAGGGAAAATAAATGAATTGGTTAAATTTAAAGCGGGGAGGAGCTTGTTTTGGCGCATTGTTGTTGACACTGCTGCCTTCAGAGGCTGCAATGTCATTTCCGAATATTAATATCGGAATGCAGTCGGCTAATACACCGCAGGATTTTACAAACGGATTGCAAATACTAATCTGGTTAACAATATTAACTCTTGCTCCGAGTATATTAATTATGACAACATCTTTTATAAGACTGGTTGTTGTTTTATCATTGACAAGGCAAGCTTTAGGTGCGGGTACGCTGCCGCCGAATCAGGTTATTACAAGCCTGGCGCTAATCTTAACGTTTTTTATTATGGCGCCGACATTTAATGAAATTAATCAAAATGCGCTTCAGCCGTATATGAAAAACCAGATTACACAGCAGGTTGCGCTGGACAGAGGTATTGTGCCGGTCAGAAATTTTATGTTCAAGCAGACACATGAAAAAGAACTGGCTTTGTTTGTAAGGATGGCAAAAATCGAGAAGCCTAAGAATAAAGATGAAGTGCCTACGTATGTTTTGCTTCCTGCATTTATACTGAGCGAATTAAAAACAGCTTTTACAATAGGGTTTGTAGTATATTTACCGTTTCTGGTTATCGATATTGTAGTATCATCAGTACTTGTATCAATGGGTATGATGTTTTTGCCGCCAACAATGATTGCTTTGCCGTTTAAGCTTATAATGTTTGTTATGGTAGACGGATGGTATCTTGTTGTTAAGTCTCTGGTAGAAAGTTTTGTAAGGTGAAAATAATATGAATGAAGATGTGATAATTACTCTTTTGCAGAAAATGTTTATATTAACGCTGGAAATATCGGTTCCGATACTTTTAGTTGGTGTTGTGCTTGGTTTACTTGTTAGTATTTTTCAAACAGTAACACAAATTCAGGAATCAACATTGACTTTTGTGCCGAAAATTGTAGGCTGCGTGCTCTTGCTTATATTTTTAATGCCATGGATAATCAGTATATTTATAACAACTGTTAATGAGTTTATGGATATGATTCCGCAGTTAATTGGCGGGGGGTAGTATTAGAGAATGTTTAATCTGGATGTCTTGTTTTCGGTATCAAATATTCTCCTTTTTATGGCAATTTTAACAAGATTGTCAGGACTTTTTATGTCTGCTCCGATATTTTCTACTTATCCGATTCCTATGCAGGTTAAAATTTGGCTGGCTGCTCTGATAGCTTTTATTTTATTTCCTATTGTTCAGTATAATACAACTTTCGTCGCGCCAAATTCAGTCCCGGCTCTTACGATTGTATTGTTAAAAGAATTCCTGATAGGCTTTGCAATCGGGTATTGTGCAAACATTTTATTTGTAGGGGTTGAGCTGGGTGTTAATATGTTTGCGATTCAAATGGGTTTGTCTGCTGATCAGGCATTGAATCCGACTTCCGGCGGACAGTCTCCTGTAATTACGCAGGCTTATACATATCTTGCAAGTATGCTGTTTTTGGCTCTTGGGGCTCATCAGTGGCTGTTCTCGGCAATTTATAACAGTTTTAAAACATTGCCTATAGGGTATTCATTTGTTTTTTCTCCTGAACTTGTCGGTCATATTGTGACAATAACCGGGCAAATGTTCAGTATTGGATTAAGTATAGCGCTGCCTATTTTTGGCGTATTATTTATTACTGACGTTTTGTTAGGTTTTACGTCAAAAATGATGCCGCAGATGAATATTTTTATGGTATCTTTACCTTTGAAAATTTATTTAGGTCTTTTGCTTTCTCTAATATTCATGCGGCCGATGGCAGAATATATAACAGTATTAATAGAAAAATTTATGGAGCATATTGCATTAATCTTTTAGTTATAAGATTTAAAAGAGTTAATGTTATAATATAAATTATGGGAAATGATGCAGCAGAAAAAACGGAAGAGGCGACCACCCGACGGCGAACGAAGGAACGTGAGAGAGGAAATGTTTCTAAGAGCAGAGATATGGATGCAGCCCTTGTTATGGTTGCGGGGATTGCTCTTCTTGGTGTGTTTGCTGGCAGTATGTACAATAATATAATCGGAATGATGCGGGAAACATTTTCGCATCTGGATTACGGCAATATGGATACTTCCAATATAATGGGTCTTTTGCTTCCGTATTTTAAGTATCTGGCAATTATTGTGCTTCCTTTTTTTGTTCTGCTTGTTATTGCGACTATTTTTATTATCAGATTGGATGTCGGACATGTCTTTGCTCTGGAAAAAGCTAAGTTTAACCTTGAAAACTTATCTCCGCAGAGAATGCTGCAGAATGCCAAGCGAATGTTTAACCCGTTTGAACCGCGTTCAATGGTAGAGTTTGCAAAATCTATATTAAAAATTGTTATAGTAGGTGCCTGCGGTTATTCTGCTATTAATAGCAGAAAAGGGGATTTGCTTGGGCTTGTCGGGTTGGAAATACCGATTGCATTAAACATAATTCTTTCTATCTTAATTAATATGATTATTAATATGTGTCTGGCGATGCTGGTCTTAGGGTATCTGGATAAAAAATATCAGGATTATGAGTATGAAAAATCAATTAAGATGACGAAACAGGAGGTTAAAGACGAGCATAAGGATACGGAAGGGGATCCTAAGATTAAGGCAAGAATACGTTCCATCCAGATGCAAATGGCACGTCAGCGTATGATGTCGTCTGTTCCCGGTGCTGATGTTGTTGTTACAAACCCTACGCACTATGCAGTTGCGATTAAATATGACAAGACAAGAGCTCCTGCGCCTATTGTTGTTGCAAAAGGGGTTGATTATCTTGCCTTTCAGATTAGAGAAATTGCGAAGGAAAATAATGTTCCTATTGTTGAGAACAGACCCGTTGCAAGAGCTTTGTATAATTCCGTTCCGATTGACGGAATGATTCCTTCAGATTTATACGTTGCTGTTGCAGAAATTCTCGCTTATGTTTTCAGGCAGAAAAATGGTGAAGGCTAGCATCAGGGTTTATCTAAAAATATACGGGTAAGTATCTGTCAAATATGTCGCAAATGCATAATAACTGCTGCGCTTTTCTTCTCTTTTACATACTCAATTATTTGTCCGAGTTCATTTGTAAATTCATCGTTCTCCAAATTCTCTGCATTAACATACAAAAAGCGGTAAATAACCTGCAGCATGTCATCATAGTGACCGAATTTGAATTTTTTATTTTTTTCGCTTTCGCATCCGACAAGTATGTCAGGTATCGCTGATAAATCTTTGTTCTCAAGGTCATTAAAAAGCCTTCCGTCCCTCAAGCCCAGATACAAAACCGGAATTTCAGAGGCTTTGTCGTTGGAAATAAAAGTCTCACGAATTTTTTGAGCTTCTTCTTTTGAAGCGTAATAAATACGCGGGAAGCGAACCGGCGACCACGCCTGTTGGTCTAAAAATGCGCTTAGCCTTTTATCATCCATTTTTAATGCTTCATTAACCTGACTTGCGGCTGCAGCAATGCTTGCAGAAGTAATTGCTCCGCCGAGTATTTTTTTAGAGTTTTGAAAACCCTTAAAATTCCTGCTATTTCTTCCAGTATTGTAATGATTTGTGACGGGATATATTTTTATAAAACATCCTCTTAGAGTTCTGTTATATTTTTCAAGTATTGTAAATATATTTTTTGTTATATTAAATTAGTAATGTTAAAAAAAATTTACAAAAAGAAGCTATTTTGATATTTGAGATAATGATGTTAAAATATTAATATTGGAGAGGATTGCCTGAAAAAGGCTAAAGAATAATGGAACTGGGTAAATTATCAAAACTATTAAGCAATAACGATATCGTCCTTGCGATAGGCTTGGTCGTAATTGTCTGCATGATGGTAATTCCTCTTCCGGCACCGCTTTTGGATTTGCTGCTTACAATAAATATTTCGCTTGCGGTAGTAATACTTTTAGTATGTTTATATACACAAGAACCCCTTGATTATTCATCCTTTCCGACGGTATTACTTATTGCAACGCTTTTCAGACTGGGGTTGAATGTCAGCTCAACCCGTTTGATTCTATTGTACGGCGAGGCGGGAAATGTAATTCATTCCTTCGGCGAGTTTGTAGTCGGCGGTAATTATGTAGTCGGTGCGGTAATCTTTTGTATACTTGTATTAATCAATTTTATGGTTATTACAGGCGGTGCAACCCGTGTTGCTGAAGTTTCTGCAAGGTTTACATTGGATAAGATGCCGGGTAAACAATTGAGTATTGACGCCGATTTAAACTCCGGACTTATTAATGAGGATCAGGCAAAAGAAAGACGCCGTAAGCTTGAGAGGGAAACAGATTTTTACGGTACGATGGACGGTGCTTCCAAGTTCGTAAAAGGTGATGCAACGGCAGGTATTGTAATTACTGTAATTAATATTGTGGGCGGTTTGATTATTGGTGTTATACAGCTTCATATGGATATTCAGACAGCTCTTTCAACTTACACTATTTTAACAGTAGGTGATGGTCTGGTGTCTCAAGTCCCAGCTCTTTTAATCTCTACTGCTACAGGCTTGATTGTATCAAGAGCAACAGGTAAAGACGAATCTTTATCAGAAGATATTAAGAATGAAATGTTCTCTGATCCTCGTGTTCTCGGAGTTGTTGCAGGACTGATAGGCTTTATGGGTATAGTTCCCGGTATGCCTACTGTTCCGTTCCTTGCAATAGCCGGTGTAACAGGAGCTTTTGCATATTTTAAACATAAATCTAAAAAAGAACAGGTGGCTACTCAGCAGGCTCAACAAATTGAACAGGCGCAGCAGGAAAAACTCGGCAAAAAGGAAAAACGTGCAAAAGCTACAAGGGAAAGTGTCATGGAACTTTTAAATGTAGATACAATTGAAATTGAAGTCGGTTACAGACTTGTTCAGCTTTTGAATGTAGAAATGGGCGGCGATTTGCTTGAGCGTATTGCTCAAATCAGACGCCAGACTGCTCTGGATTTAGGTATAGTTTTGCCGTCAATACGTGTAAGAGATAATTTACAGCTTTCTCCAAATTCTTATCAAATAAAACTTAAAGGTGTAGCCTTAGAGTCCGGTGATGTTTATCCTGAAAGATATCTTGCAATGTGCGCGGGTGATCCTGTTGGTAATCTGGCGATAAACGGTATCCATGCGATTGAGCCGGCATTCGGGCTTCCTGCTCTCTGGATTGAACTTAAAGACAAAGATATGGCAGAAATGTCAGGATATACGGTTGTTTCAGCCTCTGCAGTTATTTCTACTCATATAACCGAGGTTATCAAAAAATGTGCTTCCGAAATTCTTTCAAGATATGATGTGCAGCAGCTTATTGATAATCTCAAGAAGGAAGTTTCAGAGGATTATGTCAACGATATGATGAAAGATATTACTGTCGGTGATGTTCAGGTAGTAATGCAGAATCTTCTTAAAGAAGGCGTTGCGGTAAGAGACTTGAAAACAATACTGGAGACTATAAGCTTGCAGGCTAAAATTAATAAAAATCCGAATTATCTTACGGAGCATGTCAGACAAGCGCTTTCAAGAAATATTTGCAAACAGAATCTTGCCGACACAGGCGAACTTTATGTTATTACCCTTGCTCCTGATGTTGAAAATACAATTGCCAAAGGTGCAAGCCCTGACGGTATGAGTGTAACTTTAGATCCTGGATTCACCATGAATATGTTTGACAAGATGAATCTTGAACTTGAAAAAGCTATCACTGCAACCGGAAATCAGCCTGTAATCCTCTGTTCATCTCCAATAAGGCTTTTGTTTAGAAAACTTGTTGAAAGAACTTATCCGCAAATTGCGATTATGTCTTATAATGAGATTAGCCCGAATGTAAAAGTGCGTTCGGTGGGTATGGTTAAAACTTAATTAATATATAGAAAGGGTTAGTATGAGAGAACTTATAAAAGATAACCAGATTGTGACTATAGTTCCGCAGGATTTTAAAAAAACTAATAAAGGAAAAGTTCTTGAAGTCTCTCCGGAGGGCTTCAGAATGGAGCTGAAATACAAGCCGGAGGGCTTAATAATTAATCATATCTGCGATTTTTATTCTTTTACCGATAACGGTTATCTTTATTTTGAATCTTATATACAAAATCTTGAAAACAATGTTATAACAATAGCTAACCCTGTAAAACACAGATTCCTGCAGAGACGTAAATTTACACGTATCAAATTTATTGAAGATTTGACATTAACCTGCGGTGATATCTCTCACCAAGTAAGAACGCTTGACCTTTCTGCCGGCGGTATGAAGCTTAGAACAGAAGAAAATATTGATATGGACAAGGATTATGATGTATCAATAAAATTAAGTGATGAGCAGGTTATAAACTGCAAATATCAGCTTATCAGAGTCGAAAAAGGCGACAGCGGTTTGTATACGATATCAGGACGATTTATTTGCTTAAGCAATATTGATAAAATGACTCTTGTTCAGTTCTGTATGAAAAAAGATATGGAAAACCTTAATAAATCAGGGAAGGAAGAGTAACTTAAAAGTTTATGGGTTATGCTGAAAATATCAGATTATTATTTATAGTCTTAACGATGATTGTAATAGGTACCGTAAGTATTGTGAGAGTTGGTACTATTGATATGCATGCAATTTTGACAACAGCGACGATTTTAGTCCCTGCAATAATAGTGATGGGGTATTTGGGACAAAGAATCGGTGAAATAGTGGATAATCCTAAAAATAGGGATGATGCGGATTATAAGATTGCTGTTTTGAATGCGTTAAAACAAATGGATAAGTCAATAACACTTCAGGAATTGAATGAAAAGTTACAAAAACAGGTAGCTGAGCCCGATTTACCTGACAAAGAAAATGACGACGATATTGATGTGTAAATGTTTGTGCTAGAATTATTTTGTATTTATAGCATGGAGGAGTAAATGAAAGAGGCATATTTTCCGCAGGAAATAGAAAAGAAATGGCAGAAGTATTGGGAAGAGAGTAATGCTTTCCATACACCTGATGATAGTGAAAAACCAAAGTATTATGCACTGTCTATGTTCCCGTATCCGTCAGGGAAACTTCACATGGGACATGTCAGAAACTATACTATTACAGATGTAATTGCAAGGTTTAAGAAAATGCAAGGCTATAATGTCCTTCATCCGATGGGATGGGACAGTTTCGGGCTTCCTGCAGAAAATGCGGCTATGAAGCACGGTGCAGACCCTGCGAGGTGGACTGACGAAAATATTGCTTATATGACAAAGCAGTTAAAAATGCTTGGTCTGTCTTATGATTGGCAGAGAGAAGTTACAACCTGCAAGCCTGATTATTACAAATGGACTCAATGGTTATTTATTCAACTTTATAAAAAAGGGCTTGCTTACAAAAAGGAAGCTGCTGTTAACTGGTGCGACAATTGCGGAACAGTACTTGCAAACGAGCAGGTTATAGATGGCAAGTGCTGGAGATGCGACAGTGTTGTCGAAAAGAAATACCTTTCACAATGGTTCTTCAAAATTACTGATTATGCGGAACGTTTGCTTGAGGATCTGGATAAGCTAAAGGGCTGGGGTGATAATGTTAAAACCATGCAGGCAAACTGGATAGGAAAATCTCAGGGTGCTGTTATAAGGTTTAAAGTAAAAGAAGTTCCGGGGCTTGAGGTTCCTGTATATACAACAAGACCGGACACAGTTTACGGTATAACTTACCTTGTAGTTGCTCCGGAATATAAAGATATTGAAAAACTTACAACGGATGAAAATAAGCAGGCTGTTGAAGAATACAGGGCAAATGCCAGAAAAATGACGGAGATAGAAAGACTTTCTACAGAGAGAGTAAAAACAGGTGTACCGCTCGGGACTCACTGTATAAATCCGTATAACGGCGAAGAATTTCCACTCTGGACGGCCGATTATGCGCTTGTGGAATACGGAACAGGTGCTGTAATGGCAGTTCCTACGCATGATACAAGGGACTATGACTTTGCTAAAAAATACAATCTTCCGCTAAAAGTTGTTATTCAGAATCCTAAAAATCCTTCAGACTGTTCGGAAGCTGCTTACACAGAAGAAGGTGTACTTGTAAATTCAGGCGAGTTTACCGGCATGAAAAATACAGAAGCAAAAAAAGCTATAACTCAAAAAGCTGTAGATGAAGGCTTTGGTGAATTTAAAACCCAGTACAGATTAAGAGACTGGTTGATTTCCCGCCAGAGATACTGGGGTGCTCCGATTCCGATGATTTATTGCGATAAATGCGGAATTGTACCGGAAAAAGAAGAAAATCTTCCGGTAATGCTTCCTGCTGATGTGGACTTCTCAGTAGTCGGAAAATCACCGATAACAACGTCTAAAACATTCGCTGAAACCACCTGTCCGGTATGCGGCGGCAAAGCCAGAAGAGAAATGGATACAATGGATACATTTGTCTGCTCAAGCTGGTATTATATGAGGTATTCTGATCCTAAGAATGATAAATTACCGTTCTCTAAAGAACTTGTAGATAAGTGGCTGCCTGTAGACCAGTATGTCGGCGGAATAGAGCACGCTATCTTACACCTTTTATATTCAAGATTCTTTACTAAAGCTCTGAAAGATTTAGGCCTTTTAAGCTTTGATGAACCGTTTAAGAACCTTTTGACTCAGGGTATGGTATTAAAGGACGGCTCTAAAATGTCTAAATCAAAAGGAAATACTGTAGACCCTGATGAAATATTTGAAAACTTCGGCGCTGATACGGCAAGATTATTCATTCTTTCTGATTCACCGCCTGCAAGAGATTTTGACTGGTCGGATGCCGGGGTGGAAGGATGTTATAAGTTTCTTAACCGTGTATGGAGACTTGTAAGCGAAAATCAAAACTTGATTACTAAAGATTATGAACTCAAGTTCCCGCTTTCAAGAGAAAATGATGATCTGGTAAGAACAGTCCATATTGCAATGAAAGGTATTACCAATGATATTTCTAATGACTTCCAGTTCAATACGGTAATTTCTAAGTACAGAGAACTTACAAATGCCATCTACGAATGGCTCGGGAAAAAATCTAAAGAAAACTTGTCTGATGAAGATAAGAACGTCTTTAGTTTTGCGGTAATTTCTTTAATAAAGCTTATGGCTCCCGTTACAGTTCATATGTCCGAAGAAATTTGGCATGATTTGGGTTATGTATCCTCTATTCACGACGAAAAATGGTGTGAATGGGATGAAAACCTTGCTAAAGCAAGCAAGATAACTCTTGTCGTTCAGGTTAACGGAAAAGTTAAGGACAAGCTTGAAGCTGATGAGGGGTTAAGCGATGAAGAATTAAAAACACTTGCACTTTCAAGCGAAAAAGTTAAAGAATTGACTTCCGGAAAAGATATTGTAAAGGTAATTGTTGTTCCGAAGAAGTTAGTTAATATAGTAGTTAAATAAAATAAAGCCGGTTATGATACCGGCTTTTTATTTAGCTGCTTCCATTCCAAAATATATTAGCCCTAAATATATTTACCCTTTTATGTACAAAATTCTCTTTATATGGTATGATAAAATCAGTAGTAGTATAAAAATTTTTGAAGATATATGCGATAGAAAAGATTATTGAAAATATTTAATAGTTGACGGGTAGGTTATATGTACCCGTACCTCGCGTATATATAAAAAATAGAAAAGGAATAGGTGCTAGATGGATGCATTATTGGCTATTGCAGCAGTTGTATCAGTAATACTAATTGCTGTCATTGCAGTACAGAGAGTTAAGTACAAAAATCTTATATTGCAGACAGAGCAATCAAAAAAAGATTTGCAGGAAAAAGAATCAATTTTACAAAAAGAAGCAATGATAAAAGCCAAAGAGGCTTTACAAAATGAAAGAGAACAATTAAATGCCGACGAAAGAGAAAGAAGAAGAGAATTTGCGGCAATAGAAAATAAACTTTCAAAAAGAGAGGATCTTTTAGAAGATAAAATTCAGGAGATTACGGACAAAGAAGTCGAATTAGACAAAATGAAAGACCAGTTAATTGAAAAGGAAGATCTTCTGGCTGATATTGTTCAAAAACAAACTATAGAACTGGAAAGAATTGCAGGGATGTCAACAGAAGAAGCTAAAAAAATGCTTCTGGAGCAGTTAAAAAATGATTTAGCTCAAGAGCAAATGCAATTAATTAGAGAAAATGAAGCAAAAATTCGCGAAGATGCTCTTGAAAAATCAAAAGAAATTTTAACAACGACAATGCAGCGCTGTATGATGGAACAGGTTGTAGAATCTACAGTATCTGTTGTTTCACTTCCTAACGACGAAATGAAAGGAAGAATAATAGGTCGTGAAGGTAGAAATATAAGAACTCTGGAAACTTTAACCGGCGTCGATTTAATTATTGATGATACTCCGGAGGCTGTAGTTCTTTCATCTTTTGATCCGGTAAGACGTGAAATTGCAAAAATTGCTCTTGAAAAACTTATTCAGGACGGACGTATTCACCCTGTAAGAATAGAAGAAACTGTTGAAAAATCACGTGAAGAAGTTGAAAAGAAAATTATGAAAGAGGGTGAAAATGCCGCTCTTGATATGGGTATAATGGGGCTTAACAAAGAGCTTATCAAAAATTTAGGTCGTCTTTATTACAGAACCAGTTACGGACAGAATGTATTGAAGCATTCGCTTGAGGTCGGGCATATTGCAGGAATGCTGGCTGCGGAATTAGGTGCTAATGTTTATGTGGCAAAACGCGCAGGACTTTTGCATGATATAGGTAAGGCCGTAGACCAGACTCAGGAAGGTACGCATATTCAGCTTGGTGTTGAACTCGCAACAAGATACGGCGAAAAGCCTGAGGTAATTCACGCAATAGAAGCGCACCATGATGATGTTACGGCAAATACTGTGGAAGCTGTTCTTGTAAAACTTGCAGATGCTATTTCAGCAGGGCGCCCCGGCGCAAGACGCGATACTCTTGAAATTTACATCAAAAGACTTCAAAAAATTGAAGAAATTGTCAACGGATATGAGGGAATTAAACAATCTTTTGCTGTTCAGGCAGGACGTGAAGTTCGCGTAATTGTTCAATCAGAAATGTTTGATGATTTGGCTTCTCAAAAATTAGCAAGAGATATTGCAAAGAAAATTGAGGATGAACTCGATTATCCGGGACAAATAAAGGTTACTGTTGTAAGAGAATTCAGAACAACAGAAATTGCAAAATAGGTAGTAAGCGGGAGGGGACGTTTCCTTTCCTTCCCGCAGGTATTTATATGAGTAGTAATACAGATATTATGAAGATTTTATTTTTTGGTGACATTACGGGCAGGCAGGGACGTAATGCGATAAAATCTTACATAAAATCTCTGGAAAATAAACCGGATTTTGTAATTGCTAATATTGAAAATGCATCTCATGGCTTTGGGCTGACCAAGAAAAATTATGAAGATTTATCTGCTTCAGGAATCGATTGTTTTACTTCCGGCAATCATATCTGGGATAAGAAAGATATTTATGACTATATAGAAACGGCTGAAAAACTTGTGCGACCAATAAATTATCCTACGGGTACAAAAGGTGTTGGATGTCGAATCTTTGATATAAAGGGGCATAAGTTGGCTGTAATAAATGCTTTAGGACGTGTATTTATGCCGCCGATTGACTCTCCGTGGGAGATTGTAACGAAAAAGGTTGATGAAATGAAAGAATGCGGGGTCGATAGCATTTTTGTAGATTTCCATGCAGAAGCGACGGCTGAGAAAATTTGCTTTGCAAAATATCTGGCTGCTAAATATAATGATGAGAATTTGGCTTTAATTAAAGCTTTTGTCGGAACTCATACGCATGTTCAGACTGCTGATGAAAAAATTTATAAAGGTATGGCGTATATAACTGATGCCGGTTTTTGCGGAGCGGAAGAAAGCGTTATAGGAATGGAATTTTCTACTTCCTTTAAACGTCTTTCTACAAGCATACCTGAAAGGTATGAAATCGCTGAAACTCCGATTGCCTGTATTAATGGTGTTGAAATCCTGATTGAAGGAAAGTTTGCAACACAGATAAAAAGAATTAATTTGATAGTAGATAATAGCAAAAATGAAAGTGAGGTAAACCTTGAAATCGGGTGTAAATAATAATTTGCATCCTTTCATTCATCTTCCCCGCTTTAATTGCAAGGGGGTATAAATGAAAGGAGATTTTCATATACACACCTATTATTCTGACGGTGTATTTTCTCCGGAAAAGATAGTGGATTTATCATTAGATGCGGGGCTGCAGGTTATTGCGCTTACCGATCATGATAATGTACTTTCTTATGATGTTGCATGTGAGTATTTAAAAACTAAGGATGTAGATTTTAAGATTATCAGAGGGATTGAAGTTAATACTTTATACAAAGATTACGAAGTACATATCCTCGGGTATTTTCCTGATGTTACTAAAAGTGATTTTAAAAATATGCTTAAAATCCAGCAGCATGCACGTATAAAACAAACAAAAGAAATTTTGCATCTTCTTGCTAAAAAAGAAGGTATAAAAATTGCATTTGAAGATGTTAAGAATATGGTTGCCCAAGGCGGCAGTATCGGACGTCCGCATATTGCTAAAGCCATTACAAATGCCGGCGGTACAAGTAATGTTATGGAAGCGTACAGCAAATATATTCACAGAGCTTCGCCGGTTTATGTGGAGAGAAAAACTGTATCTCCGTTTGATGCTGTTGAAGTAATCTATGATGCAGGCGGTATTCCTGTAATTGCGCATCCTTACGATATCGATATAGCAGAAAAACTGATAAAAGAGCTTATGAATTGCGGACTGAGAGGTATTGAGGCTTATCACAGAAAACATTCACCTGCAATTGTTGAATATTTCTCCTCTATGGCAGAGAATTTAGGCCTGATAGTTACCGGCGGGTCTGATTTCCATGCTCCAAATATTATGAACGGACAGATTATTCTGGGTAAGAATTTTGTACCGGAATGGATTTATGATACGCTAATAAGCGAAAAGAAGCATTTGGATATGGCACGTGGCTAACTGATTAAGAAGAGGTATGTATGAAAAGAGGATTTACGCTTGTAGAAGTTTCTATTTTACTTGTAATATTTTTAATAGTTGCACTGCTGGTTGCACCTATGTCGCTTGATGATACGGTACAGGCGAAGAATACTTCACGCTGGCGCAATGTTCAAACGGATTTTGCAAATATTTTTTATTCAATTAATACTCAAAAAAATGAAGAGACAGCAGGACTTAAAGAAATCTTTGATATTGTTATTTCAAATGAAATTAAAAATAACGCTAAGCCATATAAAATTACATTCCTAAACGGTACTTATCCAAATGCAACTTATAGATTTACTGATTTTAAACTTACCCAAGCAGGCTCTGTTCTTGCATATAAATTTTACGACAAGCCTCAAAATGATATACAGGGCGTTTTTATGTATGACGTAAACGGGGCAACCGCTCCAAATAAATGGGGAAAAGATGTTTTCGGTTTTAATATTTATTCAGACAGATTTGAGCCTTTTTGCAAAAATGATTCTATAAATGCTCAAAGGCAGGATTGTTCTAAAAATGGAAGCGGGTTATGCTGCTCTAACTATTATTTGATTGGCGGGAGCTTTGATTAATGATTAAAAATGTTTGTGTATTTGCGTCTTCTTCAAATATGCTCAATCAAGATTTTTATGATGATGCTGCAGAGTTGGGGAGATTACTGGGGCAAAACGGAATGAACATTGTTTACGGCGGCAGCCGTCTGGGTGCAATGTATGCCTGTGCCGAAGCTGTGCAAAAGTCAGGTGGTAAAATTATAGGTGTAATGCCTCAAAGATTATATGATTATGGTGTAGGAAATCCTGCAGATTGTAGTGAATTTTATATTACATCGGGAATGAGAGAGCGTAAAGCTAAAATGGATGAACTCTCTAATGCAGTTATTGCGCTTGCCGGTGGTTTTGGAACTCTTGAAGAGATATCTGAAATGATTGTTCAAAAGCAGCTTGGATATAATTCTAAGCCGATAGTTTTCCTTAATACGAAAGGTTTCTATTCAAATTTGATAAAATTCTTTCAGGATATAATAGAATATAACTTTGCAAAAAGCGATACCGGAAATTTGTATTATATTGCAGCTACGCCTTCCGAAGCTGTTAAGTATTTAGTAAATTATAATCCTGTTCAGATATGTTTTTCCGGGAAATTCTAGTATGTTCTTCAATCGTATTATGCAATACAGCATAAACAGCGGCCTGTACCTTATTGTGAACTCCCAGCTTCCTGTAAATACTTTCAATATGAGCCTTTACTGTATGAATTGAAATAATAAGTTCATCAGCAATTTCAGGATTACTCTTTCCGTCTATTATTAGAGAAAGAATGTTAATTTCTCTTGTTGTAAGAATATTTATATTATCCATATAAATATAATAATACTTATTTGTAAAAAAGCTTCAATATATTTTCCAATTATAAAAACTTAATAAAAATTTACGTATTAAAAATTCTGTCTCCGGCATCTCCCATACCAGGAACAATGTAGCCGTGTTCGTTTAAATGAGAATCTACTGCGGCAACTATAAGGGTTACGTCTGGGAATGTCTCAAAAACTTTCTTAATGCCGTCAGGCGCGGAAATCATACAAACGCAGCAAATATTTGCTTCAGGAATACCCTTATCAACATAGAGCTTTATAGCTTCCGTTAGCGAGTTCCCCGTTGCAAGCATCGGGTCTGTAATATAAACGTAATAGTTTTCGGGTTTATCTACTGGCATAGGTACTTTATTGTAATACCATACCGGCTTTAAAGTCTTTTCGTCTCTGTACATACCAATGTGCCTAATTGTAGCTTGAGGCAATATATCAACGGCTTCATCCGTAAATATAAGTCCGGCTCTTAATATTGGTGAAATTATAATTGTTATATCCGGATTTATTGTTTTTGTTTTAAATTTTTCAAGCGGGGTTTCAATTTCTATATCTTTTTGAGGAAGATTTTTTGTTGCTTCATATAATAAAATTCTTGTAAGTTTTCTTGCAGCAAGTCTAACACCTTCTGTATCGGTATTTTTATTACGCATTGTGCACAAACTTTGATTAACAATAGGATTTGTTATTATTTTTAGTTTATTTTGTTCTGCTATCATTTATATCACCTTTGCTATTTTTATATTCTGTTAATTTTTTATTTAAATCTTCTGCTTTTTTATTAGAATCATTGACCATACTGTCTGCATATTTTAAAAATTTAATAAAGTTCTGAGAATCTCCACCCTCCGGTAAATCTAAAAATTTTATCTTATTGCCGAAAGAAGATGAAGTGTAAATAATAGAACTTATTTTGTCAAACATATCACTTAACAAGCCTGCGGCGTCGTGTAAGCGTTTAGGAGGATTTACTGTAAGTATTGGCACATTTTTATCTATATATGTTGTTTTATCAGGCAGATATAATTCAAGCGATTTAGAGCCTGCCATACCGTTAAATTCAACAGTAGCTACTGTTCCTTGCGGTATTGTTACGGTTTTATCTGTAATCAAAAATTTAATATAAACTTCATCGTTTGCCGGTTGTATTTTGGTAATATATCCGACTTCAATTCCCATCATTCTTACGGGAGAGCCTTCTATTAAGCCGTCTACATCGCTCATAAATATTGTATAGTCATTATCTTTTTGATTACTTATTCTTTGTATCGTTGTAGTGACAGTTAGAATTAATAATACAATGAGAAGCCATACCAGAAGTTCTATTCTGTGTGTTATATAAAAAGTGTTGTGTTCATTCTTAGGCTCGCTCATATTAGGTTTATTATATAAAAAATTTGAAATTTATACAAGGTTACTCTTGTTTTACTTTGATTGCTCCCCAGGCTCTTATAAAGCCTTTTTCATACATAAGAAGATAATAACCTCCGTCTTTAATATATTCTATTGTAGCTTCAGTATGTATGTATTCTTTAGGCGGAGTGGCACCTGTTTTGGCGTATTTTGCGTCAATTATTTTTTGAAATTTTTCTTTTCTTTTTTTCTTGGCAAGTTTTTGTCTGCCCTCTTTGTCAAGCTCTTTTTTACTCTCATAGTAAAGTTTTAACTCTTTTTCGTTTTCATCGATTTTAAATACAGGAATAACAGCTATTAAATCTTTGCTTTCCAGAAGATATAAAAATTCTTTGTCATCAGACAGGGCTAGCTCGTAATGTCCGGGTTTTATAAAATTCCCGTTGTAATCAGGAATGTAATTCAGAATAGTAAGCGTTGGTTGTTCATCAGTCGGAATCGCATATCTATAAATGGGCTTTTGGTGTACTGTTATACCTGAGGGAGTGGCGGGATACGGCGCAGATGGCGCAAGATAGTCAATATCACGCAATTTTGGTGTTATTATACCGTCAATCATAATTTACCCGCCAATTTAGTCATTGCAGAATTAATATATTTGAAATCCTTATTTAAAAGTTTGGCGGATGCAACAAAAATTACCGACATGTATTTTAAAGGTGAACCGCTGCTTTTTACTAATAACCTGTAACTTTCACGCATTAACCTTTTAATCCGGTTTCTTTTAACGGCTCTTTTATGAATTTTTTTACTAACTACAAAGCCTGCTTTTGTCGGAAAAGGTTCTTTATTGATTCTCCCGCAAAACATTGTTATTCCGTCTTGGTGAAAAGATGTCCCCGTTTTGTATGTAGCAGTGAATGCACTTCGTTTTTTTAGTCTTAATTCCTTAGGTAGCATAATATGATAATACTTCTTTTGTAAAGCTTTGTAAAGTTTTTAATAAAAATATTAAAGTTTTTGATGAATTATGCCGTAAAACAAAATATAAGGAGTAACAGAATAATGTCAGAAGATAATTTCAGAGTTGAGAAAGGTTCAAGCGAACAGCCTCAGGCAGAACAGCAAAATTCCGGCGGCAAAGTAATAGACGAAGCTGCATACAGAATTCATGCTCCTCGCGAAAAAGGACCTACAGCAATAGGAAGAGGCGGTGATCCTCTGTTCAGGCGTATTAATGCGACAAAAGAACAGCTGCTCGAACTTATGGAAGAAACTCAGACGGTGCAGGATTGGGTTCAAAGAGAAACTTCTAACAATGTTGCTCTGTCATGTCTTGATAATGAAAATTTAAAAGAAATATATTATGAAATAAAAGACGGCTTTGGTGAATACGGCAAAATCTCTTTGATGGGATTTAAAACCCCGTCAGGTGTGGAAATACCGCGTTTAAAAGTTTATGATAAAAACGGGGAAGTTCTGGAGGTTTTAACAGGACCTATGGCAATTGATGAGTTAAATAAAAGAGCTCTTGCCTATAGAGAATCTTTGCAGGATTATGAAACTATTCAGGAAGCTGTTCCATCTCCGGATGGTATTATTGCTGATTATTCCGGCAATCCTGATGATTATCTCACTTAGAATTCTTCTTTATAAGAATACCATTTAGCTTACAAAACGAAGTCAGTAAAGCAAATTCTTCTTTTATGGTCTTTTGCAAATATGGATGTGAAGATACTATGCTTACATTTTTAGCAAGCTGGAACATTTTCAGGGCTTGTTTTATGTAGCTTGAACGGAGTGAAGATTTAGGCAGTGCCAATTCTTGGTATAACTTAGCATAGAGCAGGTATCCTTTTATAAGAACTATTTCAAGGTTGAATTGTTTTGCAATAAATATAGATTTTTCAATATAAACCTTGGCAGAATCAAAATCCTGTTTTGCCATATAAATTTCACCAATAAGCTTATTATATAAGGCTATAAAATAGTAATTATTTATGCTTGGACCTTGAGCAATATCAAGAGCCTTTGTTGCTATATCAAGCGCAAATTGCGTTCCGTTTGTAATTAGTCGTGTTTCAGCTATAAGATACCAGGCAAGTAATACTCCTGTTGCAATTTTTTCTTTTGCAAAATATGCAACTTGCTCTTCAAGTATTTCCAGTGCTTTTTTGTTTTCATTTTTGTCTTTAAACATTTTTGCGAGTAATGTTTTTAGGATATTTTTTGTAAAATTATCATTTACATTATTCGCGTATGCAACAACATTGAAGAGTTCTGTGTATAAGCTGTTGTAGTCTTTTTCCGTGAACTTATTAATTATATCAATAAAGTTCCATCTTGAAACAATAAAGGAATCCATACTGTCCAAAGTATATTCTTTTAGAATATCATCTAATATTTTTTCTGAAGTTTTCAAATCTCCTTTGATAGTATTTGCAAGAGCAAGGGTAAGGTGTGCCCTGCATAATATCGCAGGATCACTTATTTGATTACGTTCAATAATATCAAAGATTACCTTGATAATTTCAAACATTCTGTTGTCGCCCTGGAACGTTAATGCTTCGGCCAAATCAAAATATAATTCAAGCCAGACTTCAAATAGGTCTTGAATATCTATTACTGCAGTGTTTTTCCCTTTGCTCAGGTGTTTTTCAATAACAGGTTTAACTTCTGTATCAATAAGGTTAATTGCCTGACCGTAATTTCCTAGTTTTAACAACGGGCGTGTTTGTCTTGATTTTACAAGTGTATATTCCAGCTCCATTTCTTCCGGAATTTTATTTAATACGCTGTCGGCGCATTCAATGACTCCCCAGTAATTACCTTTTTTCATTGAGCAGGATGCAAGGTAACCTAATAATTCTATGTGCTCGAATTCAGAATTGTCATCAAGCATCATTATAGCATTTTGTATATAAGTGAATGCTGTTTCAAAATCAATAGGTTCAAGTAGTTTGCCGACTCTTGTATAGATATTTCTTTTTATTTTCTGAGAGAAGGAATCATTCTTGTTTTCTATAAGCTTTAGTGATTGTTTTTGGGCGATTATGTATAATCCGATATCACCTATATAAGCGGCCTGCTTCATAAGCAGCGTCCAAATCTCAAAAGCCTGCTGTGAATTATTCAGCTTTTGTACTACATAACCTAAAAGAGCAAGTGAGGACTGTTTGTACATACTTAAAATTTCATATAATATGCTCAGTATTTCTTGCAGATTTTCATCATTTTTTACTATTGCAACAATATTTTTCCAGATACAATAGCTTTTAAACTCAAATGACAAATTGTTTATTTGGTTTATAAAGCCTCTTTGTACAAGTGTTTCAATAATGCGTTCAAATTCTTCCGGCGGATTATTATCAAAATGTTCCAGCATTGCCGGATAAAATTTGTTACCCAGTACTGCCATTGCCGTTAATAAACGATAGGCCTTGAAATCTTCCTGTTTTAGCAGTGAAAGTCTTGTTTCAATTATACTTTCCAAAGAATTATATTGAATGTGTTTAAGTTTATTTCTAACAACCTCTTTGTGTAAAAGAACCATTTGTTCCACAACAGCCGGATTACCTGCTGAAACTTTATAAGCAAGATTAATAAAATCCTCTCCGGCGTTCATGTCATTGTATTGATGAACTAAAATATCAACTTGATTTTTTGTGAAAGGTGCAATTGTAAGATCAGTATAATTGTTCTCTGTAAGCAGTGGAGATGTGATACAGCCCAGACCGGGGCGTGAAATTGATGAAATAATAATAAATTTGCATCTTTCAAGAATATATTCGTCTTTTAATAGTTCTTGAAGAAAATCAAAAGACATACCATCAATATTTTCAAAATTATCTATAATAAATACAGCCTTTATTTTTTCAACGATGGTAATCATAACTTTTTTCATCATTAGAAACATTTTTGCTTTGTTTTTATAGATATTTTCATAAACATCCAGGTCTTCAGGATATAAAAAATTTAGAAGATCAAGGATTTCCTGATTTGTAAGAGACGGAAAATCCTGTTTGAAAAACTTTATAGAATTTTTTTTGAGCTGCAGTGTGTCAGGACAAAAATTGTTAATATTAAAAAATGTTAATAATAAATCTTGAAAGTATCCAAATGGTGAAAGCTGTGTTACTTGAGTACAGGTCCCCAGCAACCATATAAGTTTTGCATTTTTAAGTTCATTTATAGTATATCTAAGGACCAAATTTTTACCGATGCCGCTTTCTCCTGTAATTGTAATTACTGTTGAATCAGCATCTTTAATCGCTTCCAAAAGCTTTGCTTTTACTTTTTGCTGTGAATTCTTATTTGCATTGTATTCCGGCTTCGGCATTGTTTTGGGTTTAACAAACTCAATACCACATTTTCTGCAAGCTTTTGCTTCCGGCAGATTCGCAGCACCGCATTCACTGCAAATCTTAATTAAAACCTTATGGCATCCGGAACATTCAGTTGAAGTAATTGGATTAATTGTCCCGCAGTTTTTGCATATTGATGCTACCTTGGCTCCGCAATGACAGCATCTAAGTGCATTTTCTTCAATTTCATTTTTACATTTGGGACATTGCATGAATATAGTCCTTATATAACTGCAATAATTTCATTCAAAGCTTCAATAACCTGATCTTCACTTATTTGCAAATCTGATGCAATTTTAGGTATTGTTTGATTTTCTTTATATTTAAGGTTATATATTTGAATAATATCTACTTTAGGATTTTTATTTGCAAGTTCTGCTATATCTTTTACAATTAATTCCGTATCAATATTGTCATCAAATTCTTCTGAGTCGGGTTCAAAATTAAATTGAGAATAATTTACCGGAACAAAAGCCGCTTCAATAGTTGAGTTTTCTTGCTTTTCTTCTTCTGTAGAGTTTTCCGTGTTGGAAATTTCGAAAATCTCTTCACCAGATGATTCATCAAAACTTAAAATATCATCTGTCTCTGTGGCATCTTGAAGAAAATCTATTTCACTGCTGTCTGATTCTTGCAGAATATCATCATCTTCATCTTCTTCAATATTTAAAGAAATTTCATCCTCTGCAGAAATATCTTCTGTTAAATCTATAGAAGAATCAGATTCCAAAAAACTTTCTTCATTGTTAATGGTTAATTCATTATCGAGTGTTGGTTCAAGCTCTGTATCTTCTGCTAATTCGGTATCAACATTTATTTCGTCTTCTTCTATTGCAAATGAAGTTTCTTCATCACTGGCAAGAATTTCTTCTTCATTAGTATCTTCTGCTTGTATAGGCTCAGATGCGTCAGCAGAAACTTCAAATGACAAATCTTCTATTACATCATCTTGTTTGTTTTCTAATTCAAAATCCGCATTAATATTAGTGTCTTCATTTGTAATATTATCTTCAACTATATTGTTATTCTCTTCAGTAGCTTCTGTATTTACCTCATCAAGTACAGGCGCCTCAACATTAGGTTCTTCTATGCTAATGTCATATTCCTCCGTGTCTGTGATGAATTCTCCAAGGTCAATAACATTGTCCTCTTCTGGTATTTCAGCTTCGTTGGTAGTATGTTCTTGGTTTTCTTGTAGTGTATCATCAAAAAGGAAGTTTCCTGCTGGCGTATCATCACTTTCGAAACTCCCTAAATCTATAATATCATTAGCTTGTTCTGCAGCAGGTTCGGGTATATCGATAGGTTCAGCTTCATCTAAGGTTTCAGAATCTTTTTCAGTTATTGTTGCATTAATATCTTCAAAACTTAAGTCAACCGTATTTTCTGCTTCATCTTCAGATATTGATAAATCTAAGTCTATAGTATTATCATTACTTGAAACTTCAACATAACTGCTGCTTTCTTCTGTCTGGTTAATATCTTCTTCGCTGCTAATAATACTATTTTCTTCTGTGATTGTGCTGTCATTATAGTCTTCAAGGTTACTTTCCTGAGTTTCTTCTGCAAGATCATTTTCTTCTTCTTGGTATGTTAAAGGAATTTCAGGTTCATTATCCTCTTCTATAATAGTATTATCAGTTAAAGTTTCTTGTATTGGTAAAATTACTTCATCAGTAACCGGCAAAACATCTGCCTCATCAGCATCTTCTTCATTAAGTAATACAGTTTCTTCGTTAAGTTCAACATTATCAATTACTTCTGTTTTCAGTATTGACTTAGGTTGTTCTTCTTCAACAGAAGAATACTCCCTCACTTCCGGCTCTTGAGACTGGTGCGCAGTTATGCCCGGTTCTGCATTGTTAATTAGCCTGTCTACAAGCGTTTTGTCGACTTTTGGTTCCTCTTTTGGGGGTTCTTTATTAACAGTTGGAGTTATTACTTTTGAAGAAGCTATACTAGTTTTGATTCCTAGTTTTTTAGGTACTGTAATTATAGATGTTGATACTACTTTTTCTAAATAAGCATTAACAACACTTTCGTTAGTTACAGTATTTAAAATTACTTCTGAATGTAAATATACATCATCTATTATATCCTCTAGAATTGATTCCAATCCAGGATATTTTTTGTGTTTTTTTACAATACTTTCGATTGTACTATAGTGTTTATTTTCTTTTTCCATAATAACTCACTTCTTCCAGTCTATAAATGTATAATCAAAATAGGGTTACCCTGCAGTTTTGCAAAGGAATCTGTATTTGTACTTAAGTTCATTGCTAAAGCTTTATTAACCGTTTGTAATATTAAATCGTCAACAGACTTCTCTCCGCTGGAAATTGTAATGCCTGACGCTTCAAATTTTCTGCTGTTATTATTAAATTTAATCTCAACGGCAATTTTATTTGTAATTGGAGGTTTACTTAAAAGTAATAGCTCTGTTTTAAGATTTAACTGTATAATTTTACCAAGTTTTACAAGATACCTTTTTGCAGAAGTATTTGAGGCATATCCGGCAGGAACTTCCCAATCAACTTTTAAGTTGGAAACTAAAATGGAAGCATCAAGATTTTGTTCAATAGCTGGTATTGAAGTCGAAGTAGCTTCATTAGAATCTTCTTGAGTATCAATAGTTTCAACTGTTTCAATAGGCATAGCGTCTTCTTTTTTATTGGAATTTACTTTATCAATTGCCGGTGCTGTATCTGGAGCTATAGAGCTAATAGTATCATCACTTGGCGGTGCGGATAAAAATTTAGTATATCCGGTATATCCAAGTGCTCCGGCAACTATAAGTAACGTTAGTATTAATAATGGTTTAATTGCACCATTTTTAGAACCTTGCTTATTTGAATATACCTTTAACCCCGGAGAAGCTTCTTCATCTATAGCTTCATTTCCGTTATTGAATAACGCTTCAATTTGCTGCTCAGGTTTTTCATCAGTTTGGTCTGTGTTATTTGTTATACTTTGAGAATTTTGCTCGTCTGTTTCATTAGTTAATTCGTCTAAAACATCGTCGGAACTGTTTAAACTTGGAGAAGTAACTGTTGTATATTCAAAATTTTCTGAAGTTTCTGTTGGAATAGTATCAGTATCATCATTAAAATCAGTTTCAGTTTCGTTGGACGAATCATCTAACTCTTCTAATTGATTTTCAAAAGAAATTTCTTCTACAGAAGTTCCTAAATCTACTTCTAAATCTGCTTCTGTAAGCTCTACATTATTAGTCTCTTCAACAGAATTTTCTTCAGCAGCAAAATCGGATGAAAGCTCGCTAGAGTCTTCGACTACAAGATTTTCTGCGTTTTCTTCTTTTAAGATTTCGGCACTTGATTCTATATCAAAATCCAGATCCAGATTGTTTTCTTCATTAGTTAATGAATCAGATGTATCACTTAGTACAAGTTCTTGCGGCTCTGCCTCAAGCTCAAACTCGTCAGCAAATGCAAGTTCCTGATCTTCTATATCAATAGAACCGGCTGCAGATGTATTATTCATTGCATCTTTATTTATTGATACATATTTAAATATGTTCTGTGCTTTTGCGGCTCTTGCCAGTCTGAGACGCCCGTCTTTTGATTTTAGTAGTGCTGAATAGAATATATTTTTGTCATCAATTGTGTTATCAAGATATGCAAAAATATCTTTATCCTCAATGTCTATAGGTTCAGTATTATAAGAAGACAATAGAGGCTCTACGTCATAAAAAGCTTCAAGGTCTTCTTCGCTTAACTTATAGTATCCGTCTATCAGCTTGCTTTTATCAATATTCTCAGGTGTCTTAAATCCGACAACAAGTGCTCCGGATAGGTCAGGAGTTATTTTGATAAACATATATGCTGCAGGCAACAAATCATTTTCAATATGTTCTGCTGGAATTGCAATTTCTTCATCATTAAAAAAAACGCGAACATCAAGATAAGTATCATTGATGTATATGTCAGAAATATCAATATCTTGAAGAACTATACCAATGTTGTGCAATCCTGATTCCGTATCGACATTGTAAACTTCTGGATCAAAATACTTTGCTGCTATTTTGCTGGCAATTGCATTTGCGACGGCTCTATTTCTAATATCGCTGTCAGTAATCATTTTGCATATATTTTGCGCTAATTCTATATCAGAACTATCTATTGTAAAATTATCAGTATTCACCTAACACTCTCCCATACTATCGTTAATAATACCATACTATAAAAAAAAAATCTATATTTTAGCATGCTCCGCATGCTAATTTGACTTTTAATTTTATTTAATTAAACCAAATGATGGATATTTTAGTGTATATACTAAAGTTTTTAAAAATATATTCGTTCATTTAGTATGAAAGGATTATTTATATGTTTTCATCAATGATACAAAATCTGTTATCTAATTCAGGGCGTTCAAGTGCAATGCAGCGGGCAGTGCAGATGAATAATTATATTAATACTTTAAATTCACAATGGACTCCTGTAGAAAAGCAAACTCCTGCAGAAGCGCAGCAGGCTCAAATACAATCTTTTGATAATGTTTTGAAAAAGTCTGCAAATGTGAAATTTGGTGATTTGCTTACAAAACCTTCAACTCGTGTGAACGCCAATATTTATACGTCTCAAGCTGCTGCTCCTGCAGAAAAGATATCTACAAAAGAGCAAATAAAAAATATTATTTTTCGAGCTGCAAAGAAGCATGGCGTTGATGAAAAATTGGTTAATGCTTTAGTAAAGCAGGAATCAGGATTTAATCCAAATGCTAAATCCAAAGTTGGTGCTATGGGGCTGATGCAATTGATGCCTGCTACGGCAAAGGGATTGGGGGTCGAAAATCCAATGGATCCTGAGCAAAATGTTGATGGCGGTGTCAGATATTTAAAATCCATGCTGGACAGATATAACGGAAATGTTATTCTGGCTCTGGCTGCTTATAATGCCGGTCCTGGTGCTGTAGATAAGTATGACGGCGTCCCGCCTTATAAAGAAACACAAAACTACGTTAAGAATATCCTTGCGATGTATTTGTAATTATGCATTAGTGCTTAATTGTGCAAGCCTTTTTTCTTCACGTTCTCTATCTTGTTTTTCATGAATTCGTCTTGTATTTTTATATGTTAGGCGCGGTATAACCCAGCCTAAAATATAAGGAGATATAAAGAATGTAGTTATAACTCCAGGGACAGAAGTTAAGCCTCTTGCAAATGTTGCAATTTTATTACTTTTCATTTTTCCGGCAGCTTTCATTAAATTCTTTATCATGTCGTCTGCATTGTCTTTATTTAATTTTTCAATTACAGATATAATTTTTTTGTTTTTCTCTGCTTTATTTAAGCCTTTAAGCGCGTCCAGCTTGATTGTTGAATTATTAAATATAGTTTCTGCATGTTCGGATTTTGCAAGAATTTTTTGTAAATCTCCGTTATTTTTGTCGATATACTTACAGAAATTAAGCATTTTTGCTTTCGTATCAATGTTATTATAAAGTGCATTAATTTCAGAATTAGTAAGTACATGTGCTTTACTGTACGGATTTATCAAATCTAAGGAAGCTTTTAATTTGGATTTATTGCTTCTGTCTTTGTGCATAAGAACAAAGCCTGAGTTCTTTTCGTAGGAGGTTACGCAGGCTCTTGTAAGCATTGGCACCGCAAAAACAACCGCAAGGCTTGAAGTTACATCTCTTAAACATATTTCCCAGAGCTCTGTTAAATCTTTTTTACCGTCTTCATCCACCTGTGCTCTGCTGTATGCTCTCATGCCTCTCGGGAGCAGTAATCCGAAAAGGGACAGTCCGGCCATAAGTGTATTTGTAAAGTTATGACCGTTGTATTCCAATTCCGAGGATATGAAGTCGTTATTATTTTTATTTATCTGTTTGCCTATTTTTTCAAGAATGCTTGTTTTAGGTTGTTTGCCCTCAAATGCTATATTATAGTCTCTGGTTTTCTGGTCTTCAACTTTTCTTGCTCCGGGAGCGGTATTGCTTCTTGCATATATTTTCGGAAGCACTGACAGCACTCCAAGGGTTGCTGCCATTGTTGAAATGTTTGTGATTAATCTTCTAGCCAGAGATTTATTTTTAATGCTTTCTGCTTCTATTTCGTCAAGTTTATTTAAATGCTTGTTTGCAGTTATTGCATCATCTGTGTACTTAATCATTGCATCAATAGTATCTCTGGTTGAGAAAACTTTTTTGCTGTCAAATTTTTCTGTTCCGAATTTTACTTTTTGCAACATGTTAAGTTCATCACTGCTGTTATATTTTAGGTTGTTAACATGCTCTACAATATTATCCATGCAGGATTTTTTATATTTAGATTTTGCTCTAAATCCTTTTAAATTTATATCTGCAGGAATCTTTTCCATGTTTTGAATCTGCTTAAGTATATAATCGACGGATTCTTTTGTGGTATTTGCTTCTCCGACTGTGTCTTTAAGGATTTTTTCAATGTTGGTTTTATAGAATACCTGCTTGAATTTTTCCGGATTATTCAGCAATTTCTTATCAAAATCCTGTTTTTGGAGAATTTCTTTCAGGCTGTTTCCGAACCTTTTTATTAACTGGGTATTAACACTTGTAGAACGTCCGAATTTAGCGGCAATCAGCATTGCAAGCGGAGCTACAGCCATCATACAAGGTCCTGTTAAACCTTCTCTGCCGAAAACTTCCCAGCCTTCTTGGAAGTTATAATGTCCTGTATGTTCTTTATCTCTTAAAAATCCTGCAGCGGTTCTTGGAACAGTCATTCCGCCAAAATCTTGTATTAGGAATGAGGCTAAAAAACCTTGATCTTCAATCCATTGCATAGTGTTACCGCTAAGATTGAGCAAGTTTGTCATCCCGCCGCGAAACGCAGGCGGATTATTATTTGCATTATTATTGGCAGGAATATCCTGATTTATGTTGTTACTGATTTTCAAGCACACTAATCCTTATACTTTATATAGTGATAAAGTATTTTTCTTTTTAGTATTTGACTTATTGTAAAGAATTTAAAAAATATTGTTACATTAATGTTTTATTTTTATTATTGTAAATTTTTGTAAACAAACCACTTGAAAAATTGTACATTATACCCTTATTAACTTGACGTTCATTCTTGATGTTGTACGATAAGATAACATGCTGTATATGGGATAATTATGTCCGAAATAAAAGTAGAACAAAAATAATAAAGTTTTTTATATAGTACATCATTAGAATAGATGAGGTGAATTAATGTCGACAGAATATGCAAAAAGAGTAACTCCAATGGGTATACCTAATACTCGTTTGGATGATTTACCGGATTTAATTGACGTGCAGAAAAAATCATTTGAATGGTTTTTAAAAGAAGGTTTAAAAGAAGAGTTATTGGCTTTTTCTCCTGTAAAAGATTATACAGGCAGATTAGAACTTCACTTCTTGCCAAACTACACGTTTGATAATGCAAAATATACGGTTGAAGAAGCTCGCATTCATGACGCAACTTATGCAAAACAGCTTCGTGTAATGGTAAGACTTGTTAACCGTGACAGCGGTGAAATTAAAGAACAGGAAGTATACATCGGCGATATTCCTACCATGACTGATAAAGGTACATTTATCGTAAACGGTGCAGAACGTGTTATTGTTTCTCAAATCGTTCGTTCACCTGGTGTTTACTTCAAAAGAGAAATCTCTCCTACAGGTAAGAGACTTTACAACGCTACTATGATACCTAACCGCGGGGCATGGTTAAAAATTGAAACAGATTCTAACGATATTATTTACGTTAAGATTGATAAAAACAGAAAAATCCTTGCTACAACTTTATTGAAAGCAATGGGTATTACTGTTTCTGAAATGGAATCTTTATTCACTCACTTTGAATTCTTAAAGAAAACACTGGATAAAGATACTACTGAAACTACAGATGATGCGTTAATCGACCTGTACAAAAAATTAAGACCGGGAGATCCTGCTTCTGCTCAAGGCGGACGCCAGATTCTAGAATCAAGATTCTTTGATGAAAAGAAATATGATATCGGTCGTGTAGGTCGTTATAAATTAAATAAAAAATTAAACCTGAATATTTCTAAGAACCAGAGAACTCTTACTGTTCAGGATATTGTGGCATCAATTGAATACTTAATTAACTTAACTTATGATGAAGGTTCTCTTGATGATATCGACCACTTAGGAAACAGAAGAATCCGCTCAGTCGGCGAACTTCTCCAGAACCAGTTCAGAGTAGGTTTATCAAGAATCGAAAGAATTGTTAAAGAAAGAATGACACTTCAGGATTCTGAAACATTAACTCCGTTGAACTTGTTAAATACAAAACCGTTAGTGGCTTCTTTGAAAGAATTCTTCGGATCTTCACAGTTGTCACAATTCATGGACCAGATTAACCCTCTTGCAGAGTTAACTCACAAGAGACGTATTTCAGCTTTAGGACCTGGCGGTTTACAGAGAGAAAGGGCAGGTTTTGCTGTTCGTGATATTCACCCTTCTCACTACGGTCGTATTTGTCCTATTGAAACACCGGAAGGTCCGAACGCAGGTTTGATTGGTTCACTGGCTACTCACGCAAGAGTTAACGAGTATGGCTTTATTGAATCTCCGTTCTTTGTTGTAAAAGACGGCAAGGTTACGGATGAAGTTGTTTATATGACAGCTGACGAAGATGAAAACTACAGATGTGCTCCGGCTGACGTTCAATTGAATCCGGACAAAACTTTCAAGGCTGCACAGATTCCGGTTCGTTACAGATCAGAATTCATTATGTGCGAATCTTCAAAAGTTGACTATATGGGTGTTTGCCCTATTCAGATTATCTCTGTTGCAACATCTATGATTCCGTTCATTGAACACGATGACGCCAACCGTGCTTTGATGGGTTCAAACATGCAGCGTCAATCAGTTCCTCTTCTTATTACGGAAAGACCTGTTGTAGGTACCGGTATGGAAAGAAGAGTTGCAAAAGACTCCGGTATGGTAGTTTGTGCAAAAGTTGACGGTGTTGTAGAAAGAGTTGTCGGTGAAGAAATCATAATCAGAGATGTTCACGGAAAACAACATTTGCATACATTAATGAAATATGTACGTTCTAACCAGGATACATGTATTAACCAGAAACCGATTGTACACGAAGGTGATAAGGTTCATGCCGGCGATGTAATAGCCGACGGTGCGTCTACAAGCTGCGGCGAACTTTCAATCGGTAAAAACATTCTGGTAGCGTATATGCCTTGGGAAGGATATAACTTCGAAGATGCTATCCTGCTTTCAGAAAGATGCGTACATGATGATATATTCACATCAGTTCACATTGAAAAATTAGAAATTGATGCGAGACAAACAAAACTCGGACCGGAAGAAATCACAAGAGAAATTCCGAACGTTTCGGAAGAAGCTTTGAGACACCTTGACGAACGCGGTATTGTTCGTATCGGTGCAAGAGTTTACGCTGATGACATTCTTGTCGGTAAAGTTACTCCAAAGGGTGAATCAGAACATCCGCCTGAAGAAAAACTTTTAAGAGCAATCTTTGCTGAAAAAGCAAGAGATGTAAAAGATAACTCATTAAGAGTTCCTCATGGTGAAGGCGGTAGAGTACTTGATGTTAAAGTCTTTGACAGAGAAAAAGGTGATGAGTTACCTCCTGGTGCTAACACAGTAATAAGAGTTTACATCGCTCAAAAACGTAAAGTTTCTGTAGGTGATAAACTTTCAGGACGTCACGGAAACAAAGGTATTGTTTCAAGAATTCTTCCAAAAGAAGACATGCCGTTCTTACCTGATGGTACTCCGGTAGATATCGTATTGAACCCTCTTGGTGTTCCTTCCCGTATGAACGTTGGTCAAACTTATGAATGCTTACTCGGTTTAGCAGCATACTTGACCGGTGAACACTATGAAGCTCCGTCTTTTGATGAAAGATACGGTGACAACCAGTCTGAAATCGCTACAAAGGCTGAACTTTTAAGAGGTATTAAAGAATCAGGCTGCGACTGGGTAAGAGAAGACGGTAAAGTTTATCTTATCGACGGCAGAACAGGCGAACCGTTTGATGAACCGATTGCGGTTGGTTTATCTTACATCCTGAAACTTGTTCACCTTGTTGATGATAAGATTCACGCACGTTCAACAGGTCCTTACTCATTAGTTACACAACAGCCATTAGGCGGTAAGGCTCAGTTCGGCGGACAAAGATTCGGTGAAATGGAAGTTTGGGCATTGGAAGCTTACGGTGCGGCTTATACTCTGCAAGAAATGTTAACTATCAAATCAGACGATGTTAACGGACGTAACAGAGCTTATGAAGCAATCGTTAAAGGTGACAATATTCCTAGACCGGGTATTCCTGAATCATTTAAGGTACTTGTAAGAGAATTGCAAAGTATCGGTTTAGATATTACAGTTGCTAAGAAAAACGGTGTTGAAGTAGACTTAATGTCTGATATGGATGATTTAAGAAAATCAGCTCCAAAAAGAACATTATCAGATATTGATTCAGAGTTGTTAAATATTAACTTCTTTGATACTTCTGCTACACTGGGTGAAATATAAGGAGATAGAAAATTGTCTACAAGTATTGATTATTTTGATTATATACGCATAAGTATCGCTTCACCAGAAAGAATTTTGAAGTGGTCTTATGGCGAGGTTACAAAACCGGAAACTATAAACTACAGAACCTTAAAACCTGAACGTGACGGTCTTTTCTGCGAAAGAATCTTCGGACCTACAAAGGACTGGGAATGCTATTGCGGAAAATACAAAAGAGTACGTCATAAAGGTATCATTTGTGAAAGATGCGGTGTTGAAGTTACCGATTCAAAAGTAAGACGTCACAGAATGGGACACATCAAGCTTGCTGCTCCTGTATCTCACATCTGGTTCTTAAAAGGTATTCCTTCTTACTTAGGTCTGCTTCTTGATATGACATTGAAGGATTTGGAACAGGTTATTTACTTCAATAACTATGTTGTAATTGATCCTGCAGACAGCCCGTTCAAGAAATTGCAGCTTCTTTCAGAAGAAGAATATGAAGACTTCATTATGGAAAATGAAGAATCAAAATTAGAAGTAGGAATTGGTGCGGAAGCTATTAAAAAGTTGCTTGGCGAAATCAATATCCATGAATTGGCTGATGAAATCAGAACAGAGCTTGCAGGTCATGTAACTTCTGTTCAGAGAAAAGGTAAGTTAATTAAGAGATTAAGATTGCTTGATTCATTGATCTCATCAGAAACTGATCCTACCTGGATGATTATGGATGTGCTTCCTGTAACTCCTCCTGATTTGAGACCAATGGTTCAGCTGGACGGCGGAAGATTTGCTACATCTGATTTAAATGACTTATACAGAAGAGTTATTAACAGAAACAACCGTTTGCAAAGATTATTGGAAATGGGTGCTCCTGAAATTATCGTTAGAAACGAAAAACGTATGCTGCAGGAAGCTGTTGATGCTCTTATTGATAACGGCAGACGCGGAAGAACAGTTGTTGGTCCTAACAACAGAGCTCTGAAATCTTTATCTAATATTATTGAAGGTAAACAGGGTCGTTTCCGTCAAAACTTGTTAGGTAAACGTGTTGACTACTCCGGTCGTTCAGTAATCGTTGTTGGTCCTTCACTTAAGCTTAACCAGTGCGGTTTGCCGAAAGAGATGGCTATAGAATTATTCAAGCCTTTTGTTGTTAATAAATTGATTGAAAGAGGATTCGTTCAGAATATCAAATCCGCTAAGAAAATGATTGAAAGATCTGATGCTAAGGTTTGGGATATTCTGGAAGAAATTATCGACGGACATCCGGTATTATTGAACCGTGCTCCAACCCTTCACAGATTAGGTATTCAGGCATTTGAACCTAAATTGGTAGAGGGCCGTGCAATTCAGCTTCACCCTCTTGTATGTACAGCATTTAACGCTGACTTCGACGGTGACCAAATGGCTGTTCACGTTCCGCTTTCAATTGAAGCTCAAACTGAAGCAAGAATGCTTATGCTTGCAACAAATAATATATTGGCTCCTGCAAACGGTAAGCCGATTATTACTCACTCACAAGATATGGTTCTCGGACTTTACTATTTAACAATATTGAAGAATCCGGAACAAGAAGTGAAAGGTTATTTCTACAGCTTTGAAGATGCAATTGCAGCTTTGGAAGCTAAAGTAATATCACTTCACGATAAGATTGTTGTACGTGATGAAAAAGGCAAGAGAATTGAAACTACAGTAGGTAGAATTATATTCAACGAAGCTGTTAGAAAAGCATTAGCTTAATCAGTTTATTATAAAAAATAATAGAGAAATTGAGGAATATATAAATATGGAAAATACTTATACACATGCAAAAGCTCACACTCTTGAGTTCATTAACAAACAAATGGACAAAAAGGGCTTGAATAAGTTGCTTGCTCAAATTTATCTTGAATTCGGCGGTGCAAAGACAGCTGAACTTGCAGATACTTTGAAGAATTTGGGTTATAAATATGCAACAAAATCAGGTGTAACTATTTCTATTGCTGACCTTACAGTTCCTGAGTCAAAGAAAGAATTGTTAAAAGAAGCAGAAGCCGAAATAGAAAAGTCAACAAACAGATACCTGAAAGGTGAAATTACAGAAGTTGAAAGATATACAAAGGTTATTGATACCTGGTCTGAAACAACAGCAAAATTAACCGAACAGGTTGTTGAAAACTTTGACAGATTAAATCCTGTATATATGATGGCATTCTCCGGTGCAAGAGGTAACTTATCTCAGGTATCACAATTAGTCGGTATGAGAGGTTTGATGGCTGACGCACAGGGGCAAATCGTTGACATGCCTATTACTTCTAACTTTAAAGAAGGTTTGTCAGTTACTGAATACATCATTTCATCATACGGTGCTCGTAAAGGTCTGGTAGATACAGCTCTTAAAACAGCAGACTCTGGTTACTTAACAAGACGTCTTGTTGACGTAGCACAAGATGTAATTATCAGGGATACTGATTGCGGTACTGATAAATTTATAAATATGAAGCCTATCTGCGACGGTGATAATGTTATTGTTCCGTTGATTGACAGACTTTTAGGCAGAACTGTTGCTCAGGATATTTTTGATGAAGACGGAACTACATTGTTAGTAGCTAAGAATACAACAATGGACAGAAAAGACATCAAGAAGATTTCTCACTTAAATCTTCAAGAGTTGAAAGTTCGTTCAGGCTTAACCTGCGGTCTTGAATATGGTGTATGCCAAAAATGTTACGGCTGGGCTATGACGACTCAGAAACTTGTTGATGTTGGGGAAGCTATTGGTATTATTGCTGCTCAGTCAATCGGTGAACCTGGTACTCAGTTAACAATGAGAACATTCCACACAGGCGGTGCTGTTGGTGTAAAAGAAGCTACAAAAGAAATCCACGCAACAGAGGCTGGTACTGTTGAATCAAAACTTAAAACAAGAGAACTCAGAACCCGTCACGGTGATGTTGTTAGAGTTTCTATTTATGAATCAGAGATTGAAGTTAAAGGTACTAAAAAGTCTACAACTTACCATATCCCTGCTGGTGCAACAGTATTCTTTGAAGATGGTATGAATGTTGAAAAGAACTTCAAACTTGCAGAATTTAAGCCAACAGCAAATGATTCCGGCCGTTTGACAGAAAAAGCTACAAAAGATATTAATGCTGATATGTCTGGTATGGTGCTTTTTGAAGACTTCGTTGCTGATGAAAAGAAAGACAGACAGGGTAATATTTCAAGAACAGCTAACAAAAATGGTATTGTTTGGATTATCGGTGGTGATGTTTATAACTTACCTGGCGGTTCAAAGGTTTTAGTTTCTGATGAGCAGAAAGTTAAAGCCGGTGACAGATTAGCAGAAACTATTATGATTTCAGAACATGGCGGTGAAGTTCGTTATTCTGAAGATTTAGTTGTAGAAGCTGTTAAGTCAGGTAAAAATAAAATTAATAAGATTGTTCAAGGTAAAGAAATTACAATTGTAATTGCTTCTTTAACTCCTGCAAATGCATCTTTTGAGCAAACTAAGAAAGAACAATTGTGGACGGTTAAGAAAACCGGTGAAAAATATATCGTTAAAGCTCCGATTGATACAACTGTTGAAAACGGTATGATTATAGCAGAGCTTGTTGATGATGAATGTTCTGTTTCTTCATCAGGTGAAATCAAATATGTTGATGTTGAAGTTGATGATAATCAAATTGTAACAAAACCTGGTAATATCGTATTTGTACCTGAGGAAGTTCACCAGATAAACAAAGATTCGTCTTTAAAAATGGTTGATAACGGAACTTTTGTTACAGCTGGTACTGAGGTGGTAAAAGATGTTTACTGCCACATTGACGGTATCGTTGAATTTAAAGAATTCAATGAAGTTATTCACGAAGTAACAATCAGACCTGGTGAAGTACATACTTTATCAAGTGTATCAGAACTTAAGGTTGAAGAAGGTTCTGTAGTTGAAGCAGGTACAATAATTGCAAAAGGTATTAAAGCAAAAGAGACTTCTATAGTAACTATTATGGAAATGGATTTTGATGATCTGGATATAGATGATTTGGATGAAGAAATCGATACTTCCGCTTTAGAAGAAGAATCATTGGAAGATAAACCTATTCAAATTCTTGTAAGACCTGTTCAGCCAATGTTTATTGAACAGAGAGATGTTTCTATTCAGTTCAATACAACTGATGAGTTGATTAATATTGTTCCTGTTACTCAGCTGCAATATAAAGATGGTGCAAGAGTTAGGAATCTTGACGGTGCAACGTTGACAAGAACAAGCTTAGTTCTTCAAATGCAAGGATATTTATCTCACCTTAAAGGTCTTGTAGAATTAGATGAAAAAGGCGAATTAAAAATCGTTGTACTTGAAACCTTGATTGTTAGAAGAGAATTAGAAGGCAATTCAAAGTTGAACAGCTCTCTACAGACAGAACTTCTTGTTGAAAACGGTCAGATAATCGAGCCAAAAACTCCTATTGCTAAGACTGAAGTTCTTGCTTTGAATGATGGAGTAGCTTCTATAAAAGGTGATGTAACAGAATCAAGAAGATTGCTTTTGAATTGCGAAAACTTTGAGACTGTTATAAATACTAAATCGAAACCTTCAGTTAAGAAAGGCGACTTTATAAAATTAGATTCAGTACTTGCTGAATCAGGAGAAGTTGCAACTGTTTCAGGTAAAATAGTTGATGTAACTCCAAAATCTGTAACAATAAGAAACGGTCGTCCATACTTAATCAGCCCTGGTACTATGTTACAGGTTGAAGAGGGTTCTCTGGTACTGAGAGGCGATATGTTGGCAACTCTGGTATTTGAAAGAGAAAAAACAGGCGATATCGTACAAGGTTTGCCAAGAGTTGAAGAATTGCTTGAAGCAAGAAAACCTAAAGATTGTGCAATTCTCGCAGAAACTGACGGTGTTGCTGAAATTGAAATTGAGGATGAAGTTCCGAGATTATTCCTTGTGACAGAAGGCGGAAGCAGAACTGAAATCAAATTTGCTATTGATGCAAGTATTGTTGTTCAGAATAAGCAAAAAATCAGAAAAGGTCAGCCTTTAACAAGCGGTCCTTTGAATCCGCACGATGTAATCAGACTTTGCGGTCCGGAAGAAGCTCAACAGTATCTCGTTGATGAAGTTCAGCGTGTATACCGTTCTCAAGGCGTAGAAATTGCTGATAAGCACATTGAAATTATTGTACGTCAAATGACTAAAAAGGTAAGAGTAATTGAATCAGGCGATACAAACTTATTACCTGGAGAGTTAATTGAAGTACAGGCATTTGAGAATGAAAATAAGGCTGTAAGAGAACACGGAGGTCAGGAAGCAACTTGTGAATATATGCTTCTCGGTATTACAAAAGCATCTTTGAATACTGAAAGCTTTATCTCAGCAGCTTCATTCCAGGAAACAACAAGAATTCTTACAGAAGCAGCCGTTGAAGGTAAGAAAGACTTGTTAAGAGGTCTGAAAGAAAATGTTATTATCGGTCGTTTGATTCCTGCCGGTACAGGCTTCCATCACTTGACTTACGCGAGTGAAGAACGTGATAAAGAAGCTCAGAAACGTGCAGCTCAAAGAAATCAGGCACGCAAGCCTGCCGCAATTTTGGAAGAAATTGAAGGTATGTTTGGAGCTCCTGAATTAACTTCCGATGACGGTAATTCAAACTAACATGTTAAGAGAGATAAAGAAAGACCGCGGGTATAAAACCTGCGGTCTTTTTATTTCAAAGCCTCAAGACCTTTACAATATCCTCTGTTTGTAGTAGTTTTATATTTGTAAAGAGTATTGGAAAAGAGGATTATTAAATGAAAACAACTATTGAAAAACAACCTGAAAATGTAGTTAAGGTTGATATTGAAATTCCTGCTAAGGATGCTGTTAATTACTACAATAATGCGGCAAAAAGACTTGCACAGTACGTAAATATACCGGGGTTCAGAAAAGGAAAAGCTCCTAGAAATATTGTTGAACAAAATATCGGCGAAGACAGAATTAAGCATGAAGCTTTGGAAAATGCTTTGCCTAGAATATTTTCAGACGTAATTAAAGAAAATGATTTTGATGTAGTAGCTCAGCCGTATGTCGAATCTTATGACTATAAAATTGGTGAAGATTTAAAAATTGTTGCGAAGATAGAATTAAGACCTGAAGTTACTTTAGGCGAGTATAAAGGGTTAACTATTGAAGTTGAAGAATATAAAACTCCGGAAGATGCTCTTCAAAAATCTATTGACGGACTTTTAGAACAGCACGCAACAAGTGTTATAGTAACTGATAGAAAAACAGTTGCAACTGATACTATAGTTTTTGATTTTGAAGGTTTCTCTAACGGTGAAAAAATCGAACACGGTGATGCTAAGAATTATACGCTTGATTTAGCTCATTCAAGCTTTATTCCAGGGTTTGCTGAACAGTTAGTTGACAGAACTCTCGGAGAAGAGTTTGAAATTAATGTAACATTCCCAGAAGAATATCATGAAAAGAAATTAGCAGGTCAGCCTGCAGTATTCAAGTGCAAAATTAATGAAATTAAATCAAGAGTTTTGCCGGAATTAACAGATGAATTTGTTCAAAAAGTAGGTCCTTTTAAAACTGTAGATGAATTAAAAGCTGATATTCAAAAATATTTAGACAATCAGAAGGCTGATATTGACAGAGTAAATTCGGAAAAAGCTATTTTTGAGAAAATTTCTAATGATGCAAAAGTTGATATTCAACAATCTATGATTGACAGAGAAGCTGATCAGCTTGCTGAAGAGTACAAACAGAAACTTTCTATGCAGGGATTTACTTGGGAACAGGCTGTTGAAGCTCAAGGTTATGACAATATAATGAAGAGCTTGAAAGAAGACGCTGCTGTAAGAGTTAAAAATTCTCTTGTAATTGATAAGATTGCAAAAGAAGAAAAGATTGTTGTATCTCAGGAAGAATTTAGCGTAAAATTATCTGAATTAAGCAGAATGTATCAGATTGATCCAAATACTATGATTAAACAGCTTTCACAAACACCGGGAGTGTTTAATGCTATTTCACATCAGGCGCTTAATGAAAAAGTTACTAAATTCCTTGCAGATAATAACACTGTCAAATTGAAGTAGATAAAATTATTTTTAATAGGGGCGGATTTGATTCTCAAATCCGCCCCTATTTATTATTTAAAAAGTTTATTAAACAGCTCAGAATATGTATCAACTGAAATGCACTTATTAAGAAAATTATCAGGTGTTACGTTGAGAACTGTGGAATTTTCTTTTACGGTGTAAACCGGTTTATTTCGTTTTATCATTTCAAGTACAGGAATGCATCCGATTGAATTATAAGGCAGTACTAAAAAGTCTATATCATCAATTTTAAGACCTTCTGTTTCAGCAGACAGTCTTGGCGCCTGGCTCAATCCCAGCAGAATACAAGGAAGAAAAGTCGGCGTAATGTATTCTGCAGAACATCTTGAGTCTACAATGTCAGTGCTTATTGTTAAATCATCAAACGCCGGAGCGTGAGCACAGGGAACATTAAATTCTTTAGAAATATAGTGTGATATAATAGCTTCTACGCCGCCAACAGGATCAACACCTATACCGTTAGCATAATCGTCACCCTGTTCATCAGGAAAACGACATACAATTGCAATCGCATCAGCTCCCCGTTTTAATAATTTCTCCGCAGCTCTTTTAAGCGTTGCTAAATTACTGATATTTCCCATTGAGATACCTGATTTGTCTATAAAAAAATCAACACCAACGCCTTTATCGGTTATTTCATATCCGCAAACATTCGTTCCATAGACAGTTTTTACAGCATTTATAGTATTAATATGTACGTTTAAAACAGGTTTTGGAAGGGCTTTGTCAAAAATAATTCCGATAGTATTGTTACGGGACTGAATTAGATTTAGTTTCCCCCTGAAAAATTCATCAAGAGCATATCCTTCTACATACAGCATATTATCGGTAATTCCGGAAAAGCAGGCAGCATTTACCACATTAGGGTTTACAATAAGCTTGCATTTTGAAGCAAACTTTCTAGCCCAGTAACTTGCATCTCCTGCAAAACCGCCTATTGATGCCCCAATCCCTGTCGGTATAATAAATGCTCCTGTAATCATAGACATAATTATAATATGGATAGCTCTATATTGCAAAATGTTCTACTGTATTGTAAAATTAGAAGTATAATTTATAGGTAAAAGAGAGTACATGGGTCTGACAGATTTTTTTATAAATATATTTATAATTTTATTTTTACTTTTTGTTAATGCCTTTTTTGTTGCAGCTGAGTTTTCTTTAGTAAAAGTGCGAAAAACCAGACTGGAACAGCTTTCAAATGAAGGCAATTCAAATGCAAAAAAGGCTTTGAAACTTGTTAATGATGTAAATAGAATGCTTGCGGCTGCACAATTGGGCGTAACAATCGCAAGTATCGCACTTGGTTGGGTTGCAGAATCTACTATAGTTCAAATAATTGAACCTGTAATAAGGTTCTTTACGCAGTCTCATAGTGTAATATCCGCGCATGTTATCGCAGTTCCGATATCATTTGTTCTGGTAACATATTTTCATGTACTTTTAGGTGAACAGCTTCCAAAATGCATATCATTGAGACATCCTGAAACTTTGTCTTTATTGATTGCAACACCTATGGACATGTTTATTACTATTTTAAAACCTTTTGTATGGCTTCTTGAAGTTTCGGGTAATAAAATTCTAGCAGCCTGTCACGCAAATTCTGAAGATGCTTCTCTTGTTCATTCAACAGAAGAGTTAGATATGCTTGTCGATGCAAGTTATAACGAAGGTGTGTTGAATGAAACAGAAGCGGAAATGCTTCATAATATGTTTAAGTTCTCGGATTTAATGGCAAAACAAGTTATGATTCCAAGAACAGATATGGTTTGTATTCCTAATGATATTTCTTACGAAGAATTAAACAAAACAGCTATGGATAATCAGTATACAAGATATCCCGTTTATGAAGAAAATATTGATAAGATTCTTGGTTTTATTCACGTAAAAGATTTGTACACAATGGCAATGACCAAAGAAAATTATTCTATAAATAAGTTAATACGTCCGCTGATTCTGGTTCCTGAGACGATGACTCTTGATAATTTAATTATTGAATTTAAAAAACGCCATTGCCAGATTGCAGTTGTTATTGATGAATTTGGCGGTACATCCGGTTTAATTACTCTTGAAGATGTTTTAGAAGAAATTATCGGTGATGTTCAGGATGAGTTTGACGAAGATGCTGAGGCTGATATAAAAGAAATCGGTGAAAATACTTATATTGCAAACGGTATGATGAGAATCGATGAATTTGTTGACTTTTTTGACTTAAAAGAGTCTCAGTTTGAAGAGGATGATGTTGATACAATTGCCGGCTTGGTTGTGAAGCTTCTGGGCAGAATTGCAGAGGTTGGTGACACAGTATCATTTAACGGCCTTACATTTACCGTAAAAGAAATTGACGGAGCGCGTATTACAAAATTACAGGTATACAATGAGCCTGCTATAGAACATGATGAATCAGAAGAAGCTTAATTATTAATTTTTGTAAATATTTCTTCTACATGTGAAAATTTTTACAGCACAAAAACTTTATATAAATATAGTGTGTTATTAAATAGTGTTGTAAGGTTTAATATATGTCATCAGGTTTAGCAATTACATCATTTATGCCATCAATAGTATCAAGCAGTATATTTTCTTCAAGAAGAGCAAATTCAGGAGCTGATGCACTTTCGCAGAGTAATCCTTTTGTAGCTGCTATGAATATGGATATTGCAGGCGGTCAGGTCTTAAACGCCGTAAAAGGTGTATCGGCCATTGCTAAAGAATCAAATAATGCGCTTGCAAACGGTTTTACAAGTGCTGAAGAATCTATTAAAGCCCTGAGTAAAAGTGATAAAGTTTTGAACGGGATCGGCAAAGTGTTGAACTTCACCTCAAATTATATAAACCATTTAATTACTCTGACAGGAGCAGTAAAGGTTTTAACAGCAGATGATAAAAAAGAAGCTGCTATAAGAGAATCTTTGGGATTAGGTGCAATGTTTACTGCAGAAGCAGCTGCAAAAAGAATTATTGGTATGCCTGTTATTAAGAAGATAGACGGAAAACGTGTTGCTGTGGCACGTGAAGGTTTATATAAGAAAAATCCGTTTGCAGCTAAACAGGTTGCAGCTCTAAAAGATTATTGCAATACTAAGACTTTCTTCAATAAGTCTTTGAAATTCCTGCCTGGTATGCTAAAAGGTATTGGCTTTGTATGTGCATCGATAGGAGGCTACCAATTAGGAACAGCTTTAGCTAATGCTATTATAAATGATAATGACTAATTATCTTATGTTCGTTATTTTCCCGTTTTCTTTGTATAAAGTTTGGAAAATTGTTTGAGAACGCCTGTAATTGTTAATCGTTGCCTCAAGTGAAGCGTTGATAGTCCAGTAAATTATTGGAATTGATACAGTTATTGTTAATATAGCCACAACGACATGCTTGATTACAGTATTTATGACTTTGAAACGATGCTTTGTAATCGCAATATCGTCTTGTTCTCTAAGTATATTATTAATTAAATTTTTTCTCTCTTTTACTGTTAAGCTGTCAATAAAATCTACGTTTTGCGGGTCAATATAAATTACATATTTAGAATACTTTACATTTCCGTCAAGAAAATCCAGACTGTCGTTATAGTTTTTTTGTGCCGGCGTAAATGCTCGCTCTGAGATATTTCCGTTAGAAACTTGTTCTATATTTTCTTCGGTATTGTCAGAAAAAGCGGCACTGCTTATTGTATTTTCTGCTTCTGCCTGTTTACTGTCTTTTGCTCCTGCTTCTTTTTGTTTATTAAGCCTTGCCTTATATTTTTTGATAAAATTATCATCAAAATTTTTATCAAGATTGAATTCTTTTTTTACGTGTTGCCGGGGCTCCTGTGAATTTTCAGACGTCTCAGCCTTTTCTTGCTGGTTTACAGGCTCTTCAAATAAAGTAGTGTCATCATTAACATTAAAATTGGTATTAATCTTTGAAGAGTTTGTATTATTAAGAGACTTTGCATCCTGTGATAACTTTTGCTGCAGTTGATCAATTAACTCAGGAGAAATGTCATCATTTAGTGAAGCCAGTTCATTTATATCAATAGAATCTTTATCATTAAAAATGTTTTTATCAGCCATGCATGACTCTCTTTTTATGTTTATAGTATGATTATATTATATATGAGATTTAGTCATTAGGCAATCATAAGAGAGATTGAAATGTATATTGATAAAGAGCAGCTGGTCAGTAATATTAAGAATTTAAAAAATGCAAAAATCCTTGTAATAGGTGATTTGGCTCTGGATGAAATGGTATACGGCGACACTGAACGTATCTCTCGCGAAGCGCCTGTTCTAATTCTTCAACATACTCATACAAAATTTATTTTAGGCGGTGCATCTAATGCTGCACATAACGTTGCAGCGATTAATGACGGCAAAGTCTGTGTAGTAGGTGTTATTGGCGATGACTATCAGGCAAATGACCTAAAAAATGCTTTTAATGAGGCAAATATTGATTGCTCAGCTCTTATAACAGATAAAAACAGAAAAACTATTACGAAAACAAGAATTTCAGGCTCTTGTTCTCATTCTATAACGCAGCAAATCGTAAGAATCGACAGACAGACAAAAGAACCTTTGTCATCAGAGACCGAGGACAAGGTTATTTCTGAAATAGAAAAAATGATTCCAGAATGTGATGCTGTAATTTTATCAGACTATCATATTGGTACATTAACTGAAAAAATTATTCGTGCTTCAATAAGAAGTGCTAATAAGTACCGTAAAAAAATAGTTGTTGATGCACAAAAAAATTTGGACAAGTATTACGGAGTAACATCGATGACTCCGAATCTTCCTGATACCCAAAAACATGTAGGGTTTTACTTAAAATCGAAAGAAGATTTTTTGAAAGCTGCAAATATTTTGCTTGAACAGTCAGGAGCTGAATCAATTTTAATTACATGCGGTTCTGAGGGTATGGTTGTTGTTGATAATAACGGACATTACACGCATATTCCGGTATTCAATAAAGCAGAAGTTTTTGATGTCACCGGTGCGGGAGATACTGTAACAGCTTTATACACACTGGCCTTAGCATCAGGTGCAAATCCTGCTTTAGCAGCTGTAATAGGCAAT
Organism: Candidatus Gastranaerophilales bacterium; assembly: GCA_944322845.1. Taxonomy (GTDB): domain Bacteria; phylum Cyanobacteriota; class Vampirovibrionia; order Gastranaerophilales; family Gastranaerophilaceae; genus CAG-196. The sequence continues at coordinate 90,317 of CALUQE010000002.1, read as the reverse complement.
ATTGCGGCCGGAATTGTTATAAAACAATTCGGGTGTGCAACAACTTCAATTGATGAAATTTTAGACTCAATTCCCGAGAACTTTAATATAGATGAAGGAGAATAATTGTGAAAAATGTGTTTGGCAAGTTTAATATTGTTGATATAGTAATAGTTTTAGGTGTTGTTATTGCTCTGGTTGTTGGTGTAGCTACAACAAAGCATTTCCGTCAGACTGCTGACAAGCAAATTGAAGCAACATCTCCGATTACTTTTCAGGTCTTCTTACGAGGTGTCACTGTTACCGGTGATGAATTCCCTATAAAAGCGGATGATAAGACTTTTATAACAATCAGGAATGTTCCGTACACAGAATTAAATGTTGTAAAAGTTACATCTCAGGCCAGACAAACAATAATCGCAAGTTCAAAGGCAAAGGAACAGTATATTCTTGTCAAAGATCCTGCGCAGCCGTCAATTTATGATGCTATTGTAACAATTACCGATACTGCAAAAATTACAAAAGATGGTGCCGTAGTTGGTGGAAACAAAATTAAAATGGGACTCCCTGTGACTTTAGAGGGCGAAAAATATAAGTTTAACGGTACAATCTCAGATGTTAGAGTGACTTCTAAATCGGGCATTGAAGATGCGGGAGTTAATAATCTGGTTGGCTAGTTTCGGAGTGTACCGATGTTTTTGAATAATATTTTATTTTCTTTGCAAAAAATATTTAAGCCTGTCTATGAAAAGAGTTTTTTTCTCAAAACAATCGATTGGTTTATTGGGCTGAATATATTTTTGCTGATATTTACATCTACAGTTGCAAACTCTGATTTTATCGGGTATTTTGCTATTTTTGCAATATTATTAACGGTAATAAAACTAATTACAAAATCCGGAGAAAAGTTTGAACTTTCCGCAGCTGATAAATTTTTGCTTTTGTATTTTATATTTGTTTTAATTAGTGTTGCGGGGTCTACTTTATTTTATTTAAGTTTAAAAGGATTTTTCAAAACTTTAACCTATTTAGGTTTTTACGTTGCTCTCGTTCATTACCTCAAGGATAACAGGGATAAAATTAAATATATTTTTCTCGCGTATGCTCTTTGTCTTTCTTTTGAAGCTGTTGTTGCCTTTCTGCAAAACTTTTCTTCTGTCGGTGAAATTTCGGGCTGGCAGGACACTTCAAGGCTGAATCCGGAAGAGGTTATGACAAGAGTTTACGGGACTTTAAAGCCATATAATCCGAATCTTTACGGCGGATATTTGCTGGCTTTACTTCCGTCGTTTGTTGCTCTGCCTAAAAACTTCAGGATATGGAGTGTACTCGGTTTTCTGTGTACAGCGCTGGCAATTATTATGACAGGCTGCAGGGGCTCTTATATAGGGCTTCTGTTTGAACTAATTGTTCTTGCTTTAATTACATATAAGACCTTAAAGCCAGTTTATAAGAAAGCTTTTTTAACAATTTCAGGTATTGCTGCCGCCTGTTTGGCAGTTGTCGCCTTATCAATATCGGCATTAAGGGCCAGAATTTTTTCTATATTTGCAATGCGCGGTGACAGTTCAAATTCCTTCCGATTTAACGTGTATAATTCTTGCATAGACATGTTTAAAGATAACTGGCTGCTGGGAATTGGTGTCGGAAACCAAAATTTCAGAGAAATTTACGGTTTATATATGAAAACCGGATTTGATGCCTTGAGTGCTTATAATATTTATCTGGAAATAGCGGTAGAAAGCGGTATATTTGCTCTGGCAGCTTTTGTCGGCTTTATAATAATGCTTGTTAAAAATGCATTAAAGAATATTAAATCAATTTATGTTATCTGTGCTCTTGTCTCAATTACGGGTATTTTGATACATGGAATCGTAGATACGGTATTTTTCAGACCGCAGATTCAGTTTGCCTTCTGGACAATGGCTGCTATATTGAGGAGTGAAAATGGTTACGGACAGAATTAATTTTTTACGCGATGAACTGAATAAACTCGGTTATAACTACTATGTCTTAGATAATCCTCTTGTCAGCGATTTTGAGTACGATAAGCTTTTTGCAGAATTAAAAGAATTGGAAGAAAAGCATCCTGAGCTTGTAACTCCCGACAGTCCGACCCAGCGTGTCGGCGGAATAAGTACCGGTTTTGAAGAAGTAAAACATAAATACCGCTTATATAGCCTTGATAATACTTATAATTATGATGAATTAAGAAAATGGTATGAGCGTGTAGAAAAGGAATGCGGCAAAGGTATAAAGCTGGTTTGCGAACTAAAAATCGACGGTCTTGCAATTGCTCTTACTTACAAAGACGGTACTTTCGTAAAAGGTGCAACGAGAGGAAACGGTATAGTAGGAGAAGAGATTACCCAAAACTTAAAGACAGTTAAAGCAATTCCGCTTAAGCTTTTTGAAAAAGCCGATTTGGAAGTAAGAGGCGAAATCTATATGCCAAAAACTTCGTTTGAAAAATTAAATGAAGAAAATTTGGAGAAAGGTGAAAAACCTTTTGCAAATCCGAGAAATGCTGCAGCGGGATCGTTAAGGCAGCTTGACAGTACGATAACAGCTAAGCGTGATTTATCAATGTTTACTTATACTGCAATTGTAGAAAAGGCAGAGACTATTCCTCAAACACACTGGGATAGCTTGCAGTACATAAAAAAACTCGGGTTTAAGACTAATCCTAATATCAGAAAAGTTGATAATATTGAAGGTGCCATAGATTTTTGCAAAGAATGGGAGACAAAGCGGTTTGATTTAGATTATGCAACTGACGGTGTGGTAATAAAAGTTGATTCACTTGCCTGCCAGAGAGAAATGGGGTTTACGGCCCGTGCACCAAAATGGGCAACAGCATTCAAGTTTCCGCCGGAAGAAATTTCAACAAAGCTCCTTGATATAGAAATCGGGGTTGGAAAAACAGGAGCAGTTACTCCGGTTGCAATATTAGAGCCTGTGCTTCTGGCAGGCAGTACTGTTTCAAGAGCCAGTTTGCATAATTTTGACGAAATTAAAAGGCTTGATATAAGAATAGGCGACAGGGTTTTAATCAAAAAAGCGGCAGAAATTATACCTAAGGTTATAAAGGTGGTGGATACGCCAGAACATGAAACTTTACCGGTTTATACTCCGCCATTAACCTGTCCTGAGTGTAATTCACCACTGGAAATCAGAGAAGGAGAGGTTAACCTTTATTGCTCAAATGACAAATGTCCTTCTGTTATAAAGGCAAAATTGGAATACTGGGTTTCAAAAGAAGCCATGGATATTGATTTTATAGGACCTTCTGTAATTGAGCAGCTTTATTCTTTGGGACTTGTAAGGTCTCCAATAGATTTTTATAAATTAGCTATGGAGGATTTCTTAAAATTAGAACTAGTAAAAGAAAAATCCGCTTCAAATATGTATAATGCCATTCAGACAAGCAAATCTAGACCGTTTTCGCGTTTTGTGACCGCGTTATCAATAAGGCATGTCGGAAAAGAAACTGCAGATATTCTGGTAAATGAATACCCTTCTATTAATGCTCTTGCTGGTGCGTCTATAGAGGACTTATCAAAAATAGAAGGAATCGGAGAAAAGATAGCAAAAAGCGTTTTTGAATTTTTCCATGACGAAGAAAATATGAAAATGATTAAAGAATTTGAGCAGTATGGTTTCGTTTTTGAACATAATGCAGCAGACAGGTCAACTGAACTTGAAGGAATGACTTTTGTGCTTACGGGAACATTAAGCAGTATGACAAGAGATGAAGCCGCAGATAGAATTAAACAAATGGGCGGGAAAGTATCTTCTTCCGTTTCAAAAAAGACCTCTTATGTAGTCACAGGCGATAATCCGGGGTCAAAATTAGACAAAGCTCAAAATTTAGGTGTTATAATATTGAATGAGGATGAATTTCTTGAATTGTTGAACAAGAAATAAAATGAGGTTTTAATGAAAAAGAATTTAAATGTAATACAAGTTAGAGGTGTACGGGGCTTAATAATACTCGGTATGGTCTTGTGCTGCCTGACCGTTGGTTTTATAATTTTTCCGGGCTGGGTAGCTATGCATATTTGGAATTTTATTGCCGGATATTTTGACTCAGCTCCGCTGATAGGTCTGCTGCAAGGCGTACTATTATGGGGAATTATGATTGCCTCATATTTTACGTTTAAGAAAAACAGAATTGTTGTATGTGTAAAAACGCCTAAAGGGCTTAATGAAGATGAGTTAAAAGCTGTTTTTGCAGATTTAAAAAAGAATAATACGGAAGATAAAATTGTTCAGGCGATGTTGAAAGCCCGTGAGGCAGAATTAAAAATCCAAGAAGGCGAGCAGAAAACTGATATACAAGTAGTCGAAAGTAATTCAGATGAAATAAATTCGCATCAAAATTAGTTTTTTATTAAGAAATGCGGTCGGGATTTTATCCCGACCGCATTTCTGTTAGTAATTTATTCTTCTTCGGAAGTTTCTTCTTCCTGTGCTTCATCCTGTAAGTCTTCTTCATCAAGAACCTGCTGGTTCATTTCTTCTTCAATTTCTTCCTGAATTTCATCAGAATCAACCGGACGTTCTTCTTCATCCGGAGCTTCTTCGTTGTAATCGTAATTTTCAGTTCTTGAAGCTTCTTCATTTTCCATTTGAGAAACACTCTTAATATCAATCTTCCAGCCGGTTAATCTGTGAGCCAGTCTTACGTTTTGACCTTCTCTTCCGATTGCCAGAGATAACTGATCATCAGGAACTACAACAAGAGCATCTTTAGTTTCTTCATCATCTGTCATAATATCTACAGATACAACTCTTGCAGGAGAGATTGCGTTTACTATATACTCAACCGGATCCGGAGACCATCTTACGATATCGATTTTTTCGTTCTTTAATTCGCCTACAATAGTTTGTATTCTTGAACCTCTTGGACCGATGCAGGCGCCTACGGAATCTACTTCCGGATCATTTGACCAAACTGCGATTTTTGTTCTGAAACCGGCTTCTCTTGCAATTGATTTAATTTCTACAATTCCGTCTTCAATTTCCGGAACTTCAAGTTCAAAGAGTTCTCTTACAATTTCAGGGTGTGCATGTGATACTATAACCTGAGGAAGTCTGTTTGTTTCTTTTACATTAAGAACAAATACTCTGATTCTGTTACCAGGTTTGTAGTATTCACGCGGAATCTGTTCTTTTTGAGGCATTATTGCATCTGTTTTACCGATATTTACGATAACATTTCTATTTTCAACTCTTTGGATAATACCGGTGGTTAATGTTCCTTTCTTTTCAAGGAATTCATTTAAAATATTATTTCTTTCAGCATCTCTGATTCTTTGTGTAATAACCTGTTTTGCTGATTGAGCTGCGATACGGCCGAACTGTTCCGGAGTAACTTCAATTTTAACTTCGTCATCTACTTCAACTTCGTCATCTATTTCTTTAGCATCTTCCAATGAAATTTGTGTATCAGGATCTTCTACAGTTTCAACAACTGTTTTAGTGCTAAATACACCGATTTCGCCTGTCTGTTCGTCCAAAATTGCTTCTATGTTTGCAGCTTCTTTAACGTGCATGTGCTTTTTGTAAGCCGCAACCATAGCGTCGCATAATGAAGATATCAAAACTTCTTTTGATATTCCTCTTTCTCTTTCCAGCTCTTCGCAAGCTTCAAATAATGCTGTTCCGATTTTAATCATTATTTATTCTCCTTATCTTAATCTATGTATAATTTTGCTGATTGTATATTTGATTTAGGGATTTCAAGTTCTTCCCCATCCTCAAATCTCAGGAATTTTAAACCGTTATTGTCATCCCAGTCCAAAATTTCACCTTTAAATATTTTTTCTGTTTCTCCTTCAAGCGGAGTTTTCAGCTTGAGACTGATTCTTCTGCCTTTAAAGATTAAAAACTCTTTATCGGACTTGAATTTTCTCTCAAGTCCCGGAGATGAAACCTCCAGATAGTATTTAACGGGAATAAGTTCATCCAAAAAGTCATTAAGACTTCTTGTAACATTCTCGCAATCATCCAGTGTTATGTCTTTTTCGTAGGAATAAAGATATATTCTCAAAAACCATTTGTGGTTTTCTTTTATAAATTCAATTTCTATAGGAATAAGGTTAAATCTCATTGCAGTATTTTCAATGAGCGGCGTTATCTTTTCCAAGATTTCGTGTCTGTTAATTTCCTGCTTCATAAGACTCCTTCCTGTTATGTCTAGGGTACGGTAACTGCCAATAAGAGATTTACCCACTAATAAAAAAAGAACGGGAATAATAACCGTTCTTTTTCTAAGAAACTATTCACAATTTGAGTATATCAGATATACAGTCATTTGTAAATCGTTTTATTAAGGTTTATGAAGACGCTTAATTACAATCTGGGCAATTTTACCTAGCCCGAGCATTACCGGGCTCGCTAAAGGAATCGGCGTAAGAAATCCGATTGCACCGGCTATATATGGTAAATCATCAATCGTTGTTGCTTTCGCTATTTCTTTTGTAACTCCTTTGCTTATTCCGTAAGCTCTTCTGATACTGCCGTAGTTGTGCTCTCTGGAATAAGTACTGGCGTCATTATAGCCCGTATGATATGCATTTTTAAATCTTACAGATGCCGCTTTTATATTTCGGTTTGTGTTTTGTATAATCGGTAAAATCTTCATAGCTTTATTTTTGCACAAAAATATTTATGATAAAATACTTATTAAGAGTAATTGTAAATATGAGGATTTAATAAAATGACACAACAAACAAAAGAACCCGTTTCGGCAAAAGAATCAATAAGACAAACAAGAATTCAAAAACTCGCCGAACTCGCTGATAAAGGTATTAATCCATATCCGTATTCATTTGATAAGGATGCTGATGCAAAAGATTTGCAGGAAAAATATAAAGACCTTCCTGCAGGTGAAGAGACTGAAGATTTCTATTCTGTAGCCGGAAGAGTTATGGCTATCAGAAATTCAGGAATGTTTATCGATCTTATGGATACAACAGGAAAAATCCAGATTTTTTCACACAAAGAAAATATGGACCCTGAAATGGTTAAAACTCTTAAACTGGTTGATATTGGTGATATATTAGGTTTTTACGGTTCCATAAGAAGAACTCCGCGCGGAGAATTATCAATTAAAGCAAAAAACTTCAAAATGCTTTCAAAATCCCTTCTTCCGCTTCCAAATAAGCAAATAAGCGAAGAAAAGCTCGAACAGTTAAAAATGTACCACACAATGTCCGACACAGAGACAAAATACCGTCAGAGATATGTGGATTTAATTGTTAATGAAAAAACAAGAGATACTTTCAGAAAAAGAAGCCTTATAATTCAAAAAGTAAGAGAATATCTGACTAAGCAGGGATTTTTGGAAGTTGAAACTCCAATGCTTCATACGCAGGCTTCCGGCGCTAATGCCAGACCGTTTATTACACACCATAATGCTTTAAATATGGACTTAACTCTGAGAATAGCTCCTGAACTTCATTTAAAAAGACTTATGGTCGGCGGTTTGAATGAAAAAATCTTTGAACTATCTAGATGTTTCAGAAATGAAGGTATTGATACGCGTCATAATCCGGAATTTACCATGATTGAACTTTACCAATCTTATGTGGATTACAATGAAATGATGGTTTTAACAGAAAATCTTGTAGCTTATGTTGCTCAGGAGGTTCTCGGAACTACAAAAATCAAATACGGCGATAATGAAATAGACTTAACTCCGCCATGGGACAGAAAAACAATGCTCGGAGCAATTAAAGAATACACAGGCGTAGACTTTGGTGAATTCTTTACCGCTAAGGAAGCTTATGACAAAGCAAAAGCAATGCATGTTGAAGTCGATGAAGAAATGAACTGGGGACAGGTTGTTGAAGCTGTATTTGAGGCAACCGTTGAACCGACTTTAATTCAACCTATACATATCATTGATTATCCGAGAGAAATTTCTCCTCTGGCAAAGGTTCACCGTGATAATGACAGACTGACAGAACGTTTTGAGACTAGGGTTAACGGCTGGGAAATCGCAAATGCGTTTTCCGAACTTACTGACCCTATTGATCAGCGTCACAGATTTGAAGCACAAGCTCTTGCAAAAGCAAACGGAGATGAAGAGGCTATGCCGATTGATGAGGATTATATCAACGCTCTTGAATACGGTCTTGCGCCGACAGGCGGTATGGGAATGGGAATTGACAGGCTGGTAATGCTTCTGACAAATTCACCTACAATTAGAGATGTAATCGCGTTCCCGACATTAAAGAAAATTGAGAATTAGTTAATAAGGGCGGAGCTTTTAAAAGCTCCGCCCCTCTAAAATGTGATATGAAAGAACTGGATTTAATAAAGGTAATAAAAGAACAAATCGGAGATAAGTATATTGGAGATGATTGTGCTTATCTCGAAGATTTGGGGATTGTAATTTCTCAAGACAGTCTTGTAGAAGATATTCATTTTAAAAGTGAATGGTGCAGTCCCTATCAGCTCGGTTATAAATCAGTTGCGGTCAATGTAAGTGATATTTTAGCGTCAGGAGCTGAGCCTGCATATATTACAATTGCTTTATCTTTGCCTAAGGATATATCAGAAGATTTTGTTGCGGAATTTTACAGCGGAGCAAAACAGGCTCTGTGCGGTGCTAAAATTGTCGGGGGCGATATAACGGGAGCTGATAAGGTTTTTATATCAGTTGCAACTATCGGAAAGACTGCTGGACGCAGGATTTCATCCAGAAGCGCTGCAAAATCCGGTTATAAGGTAATAGTTGCTTCTAATTGTCTTGAAAAAATCGGTAAAAGCTCTAAGGGGCTTAAAGAATTAATAAATGGCGGAAGGAATATGGATTTAATCAGGGCCAATTTAGAGCCTGAATTAGACGTTCAATTGTCACGGGATATATCTGAGCATATTAATGATGATTACGCGATGATGGACACATCAGACGGCTTAGCGGACGCTTTGTACAAAATCGCGGAGGCAAGCAAGGTCAGTATAGATTCGGAATATATTGACGGAATATTCGGAGCAGAGGACTATATTCTTGTTGCGGCAGTACCTGAAAAGTTTTTAAAACAGGTAAATGGCTATACCATTATAGGTGAAGTTCTTGAAAAACAGGATTATGTTATCAAAATAGGTGATAAAAAATACAAAAGTTATGATGAATTAAACTTGTTTAACCACTTTGGAGGAGATGATGAATAAATTTTCTGTAATAATACCGGCCGGAGGAACGTCTTCACGGTATGGAAATACAAATAAGCTTCTGGAAAAAATTAAAGATAAAACGGTTATAGAAGAAACCGTTTCAAAGTTTGTTGATTTTGATGAAATAACTGAAATAATTATACCGGCAAACGCGTCTATAACCGATGAATTAAAGGAATTATTAACTAATCCGAAAATTAATATTATAGAAGGAGGAAACACAAGACAAAAATCAGTTTACAACGCACTGCAGGTCGTTAAGAATGCATATGTTCTTATTCATGACGGTGCAAGGCCGCTTATACGCAAAGATACTATTGATTATGTCTTAAAGGCGGTACTCGATAAACAGGCAGTATCAGTTATGACTAAAACGACCGATACTATAAAGGAAGTCGATAAAGAGGGACGGATTATACGCACTATAGACCGCTCAAAGCTATATAATACGCAAACCCCTCAAGCTTTTAAAACATCTATAATAAAAGAAGCCCACGATAAACTCAGCGACGGTAATTTTACTGATGATTCATCTATGCTTGAATATCTGGGGGTACCGGTCTACATTGTAAATGGTAGTTACACAAATATTAAGATTACTATAAAAAGTGATTTAGATTTTGCAAGGCTTTATATTTAGTCATTGGAATTAGAAGGAATTATTAATTTATTTTAGTAATTAGTTCTGAGAGCTACTTAATTTTATTGATTTTTAAGGAAAAATATTTTAATTGACGGTTCAATAGAGAAGATTTAAACAAAATTTTATAGTGGTATCACAAGGTGGTATCCCTATGAAAAAAATTATCTCTACAATATTAATACTTCTTTTTATAATTACTTCTTATCCTGTAAATGCAGCTATTAAAAGCCAATCCAGTACAATTTCAAAAATCGAAAATGACATATACGGTTTTGACTATCCTAAAGATTCTGTTAAAAAAAGAATAGAAAGACTCGAAAATACAATATACGGAAAAGTAAATACCGGTGATATTAATAAACGTTTAACAAAGCTCTCCGGAGATATTTCCGCAGATGTCATAGGGCTGGAAATAACACCTGTTGAAGATACTTTTGCAGAAGCTGAAGAAGCTGTAGCTGACAGTTCGGTTAATTATCCTATAGTTGATGAAATAGAAAAGAAGCTTTTTAATGAAACCTATAAAAACAGAGACTTTCATACAAGAATTGTTACTATAGAAAAGAAGCTGTTCGGCAAAGTCTATGACGTAGATGATTATTCTACCAGAATGGATAGAATTAAAGCAGAAATAATGCCGGAGACAGTGGATTATACGGATAGATTCGCGCATGAATACCGCGACAACAGAGAAAATATGCTAACATCAGACGATTTATCAGGAAGCTCTTTCAGCAGATTCAGCATGCCTTTCGGACAGCGTAACTATTCAAGGCCATACGCAAATTATGGAGATGAATTTATTGGCGGTGCCGCACCTGTGCCTAATTATAATACTAATTTAAATGATGAATTGGCTCAATTAGAGTACGAAACCTTCGGCACAGAGTTCTCTAACGAAGATACAACATCAAGAATCAAACGCCTTAACAGCGTTAACAAAGCCAAAAAATCCTCCCAAAGATATGATTCCAACAGATTTACACAAAGAATGTCAACTGCGATGGAAATAGGTGCAATGATACTTATGATTCTTGCTATGGTATTATAACTATTTTCTGCCTGTATTTATATTAATAATATCGGAAACCCAAGGGATATAACTGTATAATCCCATTCCTGCTGTTATTGCAAGATACAGAATAATTGCTGTTGTAATCAGTTGAATTATTGATAATCCATGCGCAATAGGTAATGGCATATTTATTAAATAAGGTATTGCATTGATTACAGGAATTCTATACAGGATAACGTAAATTAACTCTGCAAAGGTTGCAATCAGAAAATACAAAATTGAAAGGAAGATTGATTGTAATATATGATAGAGAAGAAAAGGCGTAACATGTTTTTTTAATATTGCAGCTATAATTAACCACACAAACCCCGCACCACCGGCAGTTAAATATGACGCTGCTGAAATTATTCTCTCTATCGGATATATTTGTCTAGATGGCTGCAACGATATCATCCTTTCTGTATTCATCAATAAAGTCATCAAGAACCTGTATAAATACAAGCTTGTACTCATCGTTTTCAGGGCGCATATTTACTGCAGCTCTGTATGAGTATATAGAACGTTCAACTTCATTATTCATATAATAAACATTTGCAATAAGTACATAAATACTAGGGTCAAGTTTATTAATCTTCAAAGCTTCTTTGTACTGCTCTTCTGCCTCTTTGAACTTTTTAATATTTGAATACAAGTTACCTAATAATATATAAGCATTAGCTTCCTTAGAGTTAATTTCAATAGCCTTCTTGTATAATTCTACTGCATCCTCATAGTCCTTAAAGTCAGATTTTGCAATGGCATAACAAATATAGGCTTTATAATTATCACCCGGAAGCGCTATTGCCTTTTCAAAATAATCATAGCACTTTTGCTTATCTTTATTTACTGCAAGCGTATTTGCAATGCATAATGCTACTGTCTTATTATCAGGAGCCAGTGCAAAAACTTTATAGTAATATTCAAGCGCTTTATTGTAATCAAAAAGTTTAAAGCAAACATTTCCTAAATCAACAAGCGCTGTAAGGTTTTCAGGATCAAGCGACAACGCTTTTTCATAATAAGCCCTTGCTTCTACATAATCTTCAAAATCATGGTATAAAAGCGCTATAGCATTATATACCTCAGGATCCTGCGAATTGAAATCAAGTGTCCTGTTATAAAAATGCAGAGCTTTCGGAAAATTCTTTAATTCAGCATAAGTATTTGCCAAATTGTAATACACAAGATAGTTGCTCGGGTTAACAAGCATTGCCTGATTGAAATATTTTAAAGCTTTTTTGTAATCCTTTGAATAGAACCAGATACTTCCAAGATTCAGCAAGGTTTGCAAATCTTTAGGGTCTATTTCCAGCAAACTTTCATAAACGGAAATAACTTTTTCATACTGATTATCCATTGCATAATACTTGGCAAGCTCATGATAATGATCAGTATTTTTCGGATCTAATGCCATTTTTAAAACGGTTTTTTCTATAGCTTTATTTAATTCTTTTTTATCCATAATTATCTCTCAACGTCTTCGTATTCAGAATATTCTTTTGATTCTTCAAGCCATGTTTTTTCCGGTATGCTGAAAGCATGATTCCAGAATTTTTCTATGGCATAGGTTTCTCTCTCATCCTGATGCAGAATATGTACAACAACATCGCCGTAGTCAATCAAATTCCAACGATTTTTTGCGTCATTTTCTCTTCCTATAGGCAGTCTGGAAAAAGTTATTTTCACTTTGTCTGTCAGGTTTTCTGTAAGTGCTTTAACCTGTGTATTAGTTTGTGCAGAACAAATTACAAAATAATCTGCAAATGATGACACATTACTTATATTTAATATAGAAATATTTTTTGCTAATTTTTCTTCGAGAAACCTTGCTACAACACAGGCAAATTTATAAGAAGTTAACTCTTCGCTCATTCAATCTCCAACATATTAATTCTTCTCTCGTGTCTGCCGCCTTCAAATTCAGTAACAAGCCACTCATCAACAATATCAAGTGCTAAACCCGGACCTATTACTCTTTCTCCCAGACATAAGACATTCGAATCATTGTGCTTTCTGGTCATTCTTGCTGAATATGTGTCGCTGCACAAGGAAGCTCTTATTCCTTTAAATTTATTTGCGGCAATAGACATGCCAATTCCGGTTCCGCAGACAAGTATACCTTTACCTGCAGTTAAAAGAACTTTTTTTGCAACCTCCTTGGCAATTACAGGATAATCACATGAATCTTCATTATAACATCCTAGATCCTCAACTTCTATGCCTTGCTGTTCTAAATGCGCTTTTATTAAAGACTTAAGGCTGAATCCTCCGTGGTCTGAGCCTATAATTATTTTCATGCTTAAATTCCCTCTTTGTAGCAATTGTAACATTTTTGCAATAATTTATCAATAATGAACATTTTTTTTATTTAATATAGATATGCTAGGTTGTATTAATTCTGTTTATCCTGTTTTTAAAGCGTCAATTACTGATAAGGACATTGACAGTTTTGAGCATGCAAAGCAGCATTTCAGTGACTGTTATCTTATGACAACACTGGAAACACTTTCGCATACTGAAAACGGGAGAAATGTTTTAAAAGAACAGATTGAATATGATGATAACAACCCTAAACTTATTAATTGTTACTTGTACAAAGAAAATGGCGAAAAGGATAAATATACAATACCGACAAATGCAGTTGTCAGCGGATATGAAAAGCTTTATAAGCAGCAGCCGAATGAAATTATAAGGAGCATGGATATTTCTGTTGCTGAGTACGAAAAAAAATATAAATCTAAGCCGTGGATTTGCAGAGTAACTGATAAGTTTAAAACATATCCGTTTGAAAATAATCTGCCATCTCATTTCATGAAAATTTTTACAGGTGTAGAACCGCGTGTAATTGCAGAAACAGACTTTAACTTAGATTTAGAGGGCTACAAAGATGAAGTTATGGAACTATTTAAACGCATGGATGAAGAAAAAGAACATAGCTTTGTAATCGGAACCGGTGTTAAAATGCTTGACGGAAGAACCTGGCACGTTTATGTTATCGAAGATGTCGACTTAAATAACAATACTATTACGGTAAAAGAAAAAAGAGGTAATAATCCGCGTACTATGCATATTGATACGGCATTAAAAACCTTCAAATTTATTGTAGGTTACTTTAACAGTGACCTTGCTAAAAAGGAATCTCAACAATAAAGGTTGAACCGTTATTTACTTCACTTACAAGCGAAATCTTTCCTTCGTGAAGTTCTACCAGTTCTTTTGTAATTGTAAGTCCCAGTCCGGTTGAACTTTCTTTTTTAGTATAAGCGCTGTCAAGTTGTACAAATTTTGCGAAGATTTTACCGTGATACTTTTTATCAATACCGATTCCGTTATCGTGAACCGTGATTTTAAAAGCTTCATTATTAGCACTTACAGAAATCTCTACCGTATCATTTTCCGGCGAATACTTTATAGCATTACTTATCAGGTTATACAAAATCTGCTGGATTTTCTGGTAATCTGCAAAGACTTCAAAATCAACGGGCATATTTTTATTGAGTGTAATATTCTTTTTCTGTGCAAGCGGCATCAGGATATTGCAGGCTTCATCAACAGCCCTTGAAATCCAGAAGGTGCTTTTTACAATTTTCATGGCATTTGCTTCAATTTTTGACATGTCAAGGATTTCGTTTATCATACCCAGAAGATGGGTCGCAGATACTTTAATATCATTAACATATTCTTCCTGCTTTTGATTAAGATTGCCGTATAATTGGGTGCTTAAAATATCAGAAAAGCCTAAAATAGAATTAAGAGGCGTCCTAAGTTCGTGCGAAACGTTTGCCAGAAACTCATTTTTTACTTTGTCAGCCTCAAGAATCTTTTCATTTTGCTCTTTGATAGTTTTGTATGCCTTATTTTTTTCTATAATACCTTCTTTTAAAGCTTTTAGCTGAAGTTTAAAAACGCTTGACAGCTCAGAATCCTTTAGAACATAGGAAAGTATTGAGGATGCAGCATCTAAGGCGGTCAAATCTTCTTTTGTATAGTAATTTTCTTCTTTCTTTGCTAAAACTATTAAGCCAAAAACCGTTGATTTTATAGAAATTTTAGAAACAATAAACGATTTTAATCCGGTATATTCAAGAGCTTTTATAAGTTTATCTTCTGAATTTAAAATTGCTCCGCCTTTGCTGAACACGAAAGTTTTTAACTCTTTATTCAACGAATAGAGCGTATCAACTATGTTTGAGCCGTGTTTTTTATAATTGTATTTAAGCTGCAGGCTGTCAGGATTTGCAAAATAAATAAAACCGTCATCAAAAATTAAAAATTTTTCCAATTTTCTGAATAGATTGACTCCTGTTTGAGATTCTGTAATATTAATTTCAAACAAAGATGGTATAAGTTTTAAAATCTTATCAGGCGGTAATACTGGCATAAATTTGCAATTCCTTTATTTACAATACTTGTTTAAATATATTTCATCTTTTTTAGCAAGATCAAATCTGCTGATTTTCTTTGATAAATCTGCTCTTCGTTTTACCATCACGCAAGGCGGCTGCATCATCATACAGCGGTGTTTATTATATATTTTAAAATACTCATTTACATAATTATACGAAATTTTATAAGCCTTTAACTCCATGAATATTGCACTTATGCTACTATACAGAACCATTTTGTTCAATTCATTGTGCTCTGTATTATTTTTATTTAACAAGATTTTTATGGCTTCGTCATAATTACCAAGTTTGGCATACGCTTTGCTTATAATGATTGTGCTTACAAGTTCCTGATTATTTATAATTTTGCACCCTTTTTTATGAACATCCACTGCAGTCTGATAATCCTTTTTTATATAATATAAAGAGGCCAGATGGTTATAAAGCATATTTTTTTCAAAAGGGTTTATGGATAGTTTTGCTGCAGTTGTTCTATATTCAATGGCTTTATCAATGTTTCTAGGGGGGTGTTGTAAATAGTTTCTGGCTCTGTTTTCATAGTAATAAGGAATGAATGAATAAATAATAAGCAAAAAGATAAAAGTTAAGACGAATCTCTTCTTACCCGCAGTTTTTGATTTTATTTTTATAGTACGTAAAGCAAAAAATACTACAATCAGTAAAACTATTGATACATAGAATATAATATTATATAAAGACAAATAAGAATTAACTAAGAAATTTATCATACACTCTCCTCAAAAAATTTTACACCCAAATATTATTTACCAATACATTTCCCCCCCCTTAGCCGGCGGATAGAGAGAATATATCGTAAATTTCTTGATCTGAAAGCTCTGTAATAATCTTTTCACCTTCATATACGGCAAGATCGGCAAGTTCTTTTTTAGACTTAAGCATTTCGTCAATTTTTTCTTCAAACGTTCCGAGTGTAATAAGTCTGTGCACCATAACGTTCTTATCTTGTCCTATACGATAGGTTCTGTCTGTTGCCTGTTCTTCTACTGCAGGATTCCACCAGAGATCGTAATGGATTACGTTTGTAGCACTGGTAAGGTTCAAACCTGTACCGCCTGCTTTAAGTGAAAGTATCATGACTTTTCTGTCAGCATTATTTTGAAAATCATCTATCAAATGTTCTCTTTGAGGAACAGTGAGTGAGCCATGGAAGAAAGATGGCTCAGTTTCACATTCTTCTGCAAGAATTTTTGCAAGCAAGTCACCCATTTCTTTATACTGTGTAAATATAAGAGTTTTTTCGTTGTTGTCCAGAATACTTTGTACAAGTGAAACGCATTTTTCCGTTTTACCTGAAAGTTCCTTTGACATTTCTCCGCTCTTTAGGAAATGATACGGATGGTTGCATATTTGCTTTAATGCAGTAATAAGCTTAAATATATTGCCCCTTCTGTTTACACCTGTAAATCCGCTGATTTTCTCCATCATCTCATTGAGTGTTTTTTCGTAGAGAATTGCCTGAGGTTTTGCAAGATAACAGTAATCATTCATAACCATTTTGTCAGGAAGATCTGAAATTACGTGTTTATCGGTTTTTAAACGTCTTAAGACAAACGGAGAAATAGAAAGCTTGAGCTTAGAAGCTCTTGAAGTCTCTTTGAAACGCTCAATAGGAACTGCATAACTCTTTTGAAATTCTTTTAATGAGCCGAGATATCCCTTATTAATAAAATCAAAAATACTCCACAATTCAGTCAGCCTGTTTTCTACAGGAGTACCTGTCATTGCTATTTTAATATCTGATTTTAATGATTTTATAGCAAGAGTTTGCGCCGTATCAGGGTTTTTAATATTTTGTGCTTCATCAACAATTACCATACCCCAGCTGTGTTTTTTCATTTCTTCCACATCTATTCTCATAATGGCGTAAGTCGTAAGTATAACGTCATTGTTCAAGTCAAGTTTTCTGTCCAGACCGTGGTATGTAACCGATTTTAGGGATGGTGCGAACATTTGAAGCTCTTTCATCCAGTTACCCATAAGTGTTGTCGGACAAATAACAAGTACAGGATTTTTAAGTTTCTTTTCTTCTTTAAGTTTAAGTATTAAACTTATCACCTGAATGGTTTTACCTAACCCCATATCATCCGCCATACAGCAGCCAAAGCCCTTAGAAACGTTTGTCCATAGCCATTTAAGACCCGTCATCTGATACGCTCTTAATTCGCCTTTAAGTTCATCCGGCTGAGAAACTTCAACAGGTTTGGCAAAGTCTTTAATAACATTTGCATATGCCTCATCATAGTTAAAATCGTAGTTTTGGAGCTGACCTGACATAGAAGCATGAATAAGTTCTAATCTGGTCATTTTCTTGTGATTAGCATTCTTAATCTGGTCAATTAATTTCTGTCCTTCAGCTTTATCCACAAGAATATATTTGCCGTTATACTGAATCAACCCGTTACTTTCATTTACTAGTTTGTTAAACTCTTCAAGTGATATTTTTTCATCTCCGAGTGAAACTTCATAAGAAAATTCTAAGATATCATCAAGAGAAATTGCACTGGTTGAAACAGTGTTAAATATCTGCATTAATTCAGCGGAGCGTGAAGCTTTTACTTTTGCATTGATAGAAGCTCTAGGAATAATTATGTTTGTTAATTCCTCCGGTAAAATAACTTCAATCTGGGCTTTTTGCAGATAATAAGCTGTTTGTGCAATAATTTTATAAACTTCATTAAGGCTTAATGTCAGTGATAACTTGTCTTCATCCTCAAACAATGTTTCAAGTTCCGGCATATACCTTACTGCATAGTTCAGCTGTTTTTCTATAATTTTGCCGATATCTTCCGTATCCAAATCCCAGATTTTGTCTTTTTCGTACAAATCATCAAGCAGAATACATTCATTAGTTTTTCTGTTTTTGATATGAATTTTTAATTCAAATTCGTCATTACTAACTTTATTAACTTTAAAGAACGGTATCAAATCGTATTTGCCGAGATAAAGCTCATCAAACCATTGTGCAATATTTTCCGCAACATCCTTGCCTTTCATCAGACAGCGCTGTTCAAGGTCTTTAATCATGTAGTGGCCGGATTTTATATCTTTAAAGCGATATGCCTTTATGCCCAGAAACTTATAAATAAGGTAATTCAGATATTCTCTTACGAATCTTTCCACAAAATTCTTAGGTTGCACGCCTTTGATAAATAAGTTTTCCGGAAGATTATTTTCCAGCTCGTTGATGATTTTTGCCGATTCTTTATTAGAAATAATCGGTTCGTAGACAATTCTGAAAGAACTGCCGGAAGCGGCTTCTCTTCTGTGCACAGTCGGTATAAAGTACAATTTTTCAATTAACTTCATTACAAAATGCGTAAGTTTGTTAAAATACGCAAAAGTCTGAGTCAGTGATGAAAAATCCACAATTTCGCCGAAACCGCCAAAGTAATCTAAAACGAGATCCAATGGCATAATGTAACCGATTTGTCCGTTAACTTCTTTAGAAGAAAAACGAAACATTGAGCCTTTTGACTTCAAATAGAACTGAAAGTTATTTGTTGGTGTGACAAAAAAGCTTAACTTCGGATTCTCGGCAGTTCCGTCATTTATTAAAAGAAAACTCGTATTTCTCACAGGAGAATTAGGAGAAAGAAATATACCTTCAAACTCGTCCTCAACAAGTTGATAAATTAAACTCAATGTATATCTGAAATCCTTATTTTTAAACCCTTCCGGATTTTCGCTCAGATTAAAGAAAAATTCGTCAACATTGTTTTTTTTGAGTGATAAGTCTATGTTTAAAGGTTTTGTCTCAGTCATAAATCCTCTCTTGGTTATTCCCTCTCCTGAAAGGAGAGGGTTAGGGTGAGGTGAAAGCTATTTTATTAAGCTTTCACAATCCATTTCTGCCGGCTTTTGGATTCCCATAAGCTGGAGAACTGTAGGCGCAACGTTACATAACGCACCATCTTCTTTTAATTCAATCTTTTCAGGTGCATTGATTATAACAAACGGAACTTCGTTTGTCGTGTGTGCAGTTTGCGGCTTACATGTTGTTTCGTCTACCATAACTTCCGCATTTCCGTGATCTGCAGTAAGCACCATTGTTACATTATTAGCCTTACATTTTTCAGCAATTTTACCCACGCACTCATCAACAACGTGGCATGCCTTTGTTGCGGCTTCTATAACACCTGTATGGCCAACCATGTCAGGGTTTGCAAAGTTTACAAGAATAAATCCGTAATCTTTGTTCTCAATAGCCTTTAACACATTTTCGCAAACCTCAGGAGCGCTCATTTCAGGCTGTAAATCATAAGTTGCAACCTTTGGAGACGGAACAAGAATTCTTGTTTCGTGAGGCTGCGGCTCATCAATTCCGCCGTTAAAGAAGAACGTTACGTGAGCGTATTTTTCTGTTTCTGCGGTTCTGAATTGTTTAATTCCGTTAGCTTCCAGAACATCTCCGAGAATGTTTTTTAAGTGAGTTTTCGGAAATGCAACAGGGAAATTAAATGATTCATCATAACTTGTCATTGTGCAATAATAAATGTTATTCAACACTTTTTTGCGGTTAAAGCCGTCAAAATCTTTGAAATTAATGGCTTTCGTAATTTCTCTTGCTCTGTCCGGTCTGTAATTAAAGAAAATGATGGAGTCATTATCGTGAATTCTGCTTACATTTACCCCTTCTTCACTGCCGATAGCTGTAGGAAGAACAAATTCATCGGTAACGCCGTTTTCGTAAGATTTTTTAACCCCTTCAACCGCAGAAGAAGCATGTTCACCTTCTCCAAAGAGCAGGCAGTTATAACCTTTTTCAACTCTATCCCAGCGGTTGTCTCTGTCCATAATGTAGTATCTTCCGATAACTGTTGCAACCGGCGGCAGATTGTATTTTTTTAGTTCGTCTTCAACTGTTTGCAGGTAAGTGCAAGCGCTTGATGGCGGTGTATCACGGCCGTCAAGAAAAGCGTGTACATAAACTTTTTTAAGCCCTTCATCTGCTGCAAGCTTGATTAAAGCAAGAACATGGTCTAAAGAAGAGTGTACTCCGCCTGTTGATACAAGCCCGTAAATATGAAGTGATGAATTGTTCTTTTTAGCATGCTCAATAGCTTCAAGAAATTTTTCGTTTTTGAAGAAAGAGCCGTCTTTTATTGCTCTGTTAATCTTTGATAAGTCTTGATAAACAACTCTTCCTGCGCCGAGGTTTAAGTGACCTACTTCGCTGTTGCCCATCTGGCCGTGCGGAAGTCCGACATATTCTCCGTCAGCATGGATTTTTGTGGATGGGTAATCTTTTATTAACTCCTGTACATGAACAGGATGTGAAAGTTTTGTAGCATCATATTTTTCAGAACCGGTAGAAATTCCCCAGCCGTCCATAATACATAATAAAACTCTGTTAGTCATATTATAATCTCCTCATTAAGTCTCATTTAACCTTAATAGTTTATGACAAACAGGCATAAATGTAAATTATCAAATAATACACAGAAATAAATATTAACTTTTGTAAAGAAAAATTTGCAAGCCGAAATTCAGTCAGTATAATGGTTTTGAACAACTGGCTCGAAATTTAATAAAATTTTACGACGCTTATATAGCAATTTTTATTTCTTTCGGGTGTTTAGATATATAAGACCAGTAGATGTATTATAGATTTATGGGATTAAAATAAAGTAAGTTGTAAAATATAGGAGTAATTAGTTATGTCAGACGAATTAACAATTCAAGCGGTAAATCAACCACAAATTCAACAGAAGAAATCAACAACCCCTTATGCTTTAAGCGGCGCTGCTATCGGCGCAGCAGCAGGCTGGGCAGGTACTTCTATGGTAAAAAACAAAGTTCCTGCTAAAACTTTAGACGAACTTGTTCAGGAAGCAACCGGTCAGGATAAAGTTGAATTAACATCAAAGAAAGCGGCATTAGAAAAAGCTGAAAAAGAGTTGGCAGATGCAGGCAAAGCTGTCTATGACGGCGCTGAAAAAGAAGCATTAGACAAAGCTATTAAGGCAAGGGATGATGAACTTGCAAAATTGATGGAGACAAAAGCCGGTGGTAAAGAATTTAAGGTTAAAGATTGGGATAAATTAAAACTAGACCGTAAAGAACTCCCTGTTATAAATGAAAGAACCGGTAAACCTTTCCATACAAGAGGAAGTGCTGCAAACTGGGAAAATGAAGTAAAAACTGAGTATCAAAGATTACAAGCAGAATATAATGCTGCTGTTAACAAATTTGAATCTTCTACAAGCGGAAAAGATACAAAAAGATTACAAACAATAAAAGATGATATCAAGCAATATATGGACGATACCTATAATACTCATAAAGGTACAAAACCAAAGAAATTAAGACATTATTTTACTACAGAGAAAGGCTTTGGAAAACATACAGCAGAATATAATCAAGCAAAAGCTCTTAGTAAAAAAATTCTTCCTGAATTGAAAAAAGAATCTCAACTAACAGATTCTCAAATAGCAAGCTTTGCAGATAAACTTGAAAAAGGACAAAAAGTTCCATCAGGTTACCATAGTAAAGAAATTTGGGAAGTAATAGACGGAAAGAGAACTAAAGTAAAGTATGCTTATAGCTCTGAAATGTTTAATGAATTTAAAAATGCCGAAAATGCTAAATATATAGATCAGAGAAAAGAATTAATTGATTCATTGTTAGATAGAGCAAAATCTAATGTCGAATTAAGAAATCGTCAGGTAAACTTTGAAAAAGAATTTATTGATTCAATTCCTGACTCACTGGCAGAAAAAACAGGACTCTACAATACGACAGGCTCCAGAAAAGAAGTCAAGATTGCTGATATTATTAATGAAGCGGTTAATGGTAAAGGCGAAAAAGGAAAGCCTAAGTTCTATAAGTCAGATTTAGCTGCAGTTAATAAAGCTATTGAAAAGAACGGTGGTGCAAGTACTAAGATTCCTACTACATTAAAAGGTCGTTATACAGCTCCGACCGGCGGAACGTTAGATCTTCAAACAGTAAAAGATATGATTACTTCAAGAAAAGAAATCTTGGAATCATATAATACAGAAGCAAAGTCACTAAGCGATGATATAGCAAATTGTCTTAAAGATCATAATGTAATCCGTGAACTTGAAGACAAGATTGCTGACAAACGTAATGCTGATGAAGGTATTGCAAAAGCTAAAGAAGCCATCTTAAAACAATTCCCTCAATTGGCTGATGATGCTGAAAGAGTCGGTTTAACAGAAGCTCAAGCAATGGAAAAAGAAAGCTACAAGAAATTAGCTAAAATCGTTGAAGATAAGCAGGCAATCTATGACAAGGTTGCTGCAGAAAAAGGCAAAATTAACGAAACAGCTAAAAAGACTGCACAAGATGCTGTAGAAAAAGCTAAATCAGAACTTGATAATCTTGTAAACAGCTTGAATAACAAGGTTAAAGGTATGAGCGGAAAAACAAAAGCAGCATGGATTGCAGGTACAGCAATTGCAGGTGCTTTAATCGGAGCAGGGATTGTTAACAATAAAAACAAAAAAGCCGAAGCAGCTGCAAGACAAATCATAGCTTAAACTTAGAATAACTAACGAAACTTATTTTACAAACAATATAACATCCGGTTGATAAAAATCAATCGGATGTTTTTTATGGTATTATTATAAATGTAATACCGGAGGGGAAGAGTCTATGCTGAAAGTAAAAAATTTTGTATTGAAACATCCTGAATTATTTACAATCCTGGGATTATGCATATTGTTCTACTTTATATTTTTCCATAACATCTGGGCCTATGCTCTTATGGATGTGGATGAAACAAGATACGTTTCTATGGCAGAAGATATGTACAGATCTAAGAATTTTCTTACTTTATATCTTAATCATCAGTATTTCTTCGAAAAACCACCGCTTTATTTCTGGGGAGAATGTTTATCTTTTGCAATATTCGGCAAGATAAATGAATTCACGGCAAGATTTCCGGTTGCATTGTATGGAACTCTTTCCTGCTTTTTAACTTATTTTATGGGAAGAAAGCTTGTATCACGCACCTATGGAGTCGTCGCAGCGCTTATTCAGGCTACTTCTATGGAATTTCTTATCTTAGCAAAATTTGCTATTTTAGATATTGTTGTTTCTACCTGCGTGTGGTTTTCACTCTGTTTTGGTATGTATACCAATTTCTGTCAGGAAAAAAATAAAAAATATTTCTGGTGGTTATTCTATGCCTTTTCAGGATTGGCTGTTATGGCAAAAGGCATACCCGGATTTGTTGTACCATTCGGTTCAATGTTTTTTATATCCATTTTTTCTAAGAGATTTAAAGAAATATTCAAACCTCAGTATTTCATTGTAGGTATGATAATCTTTTTATTAATAACTTTGCCTTGGCATTTAGTAATGCTGGAGATGCATGACCCGTTATTTTTTAATGAATACATAATGAAACACCATATTGAAAGATTTATCGGCGGAAATGTTCTGGGACGAGAACAGCCGTTCTATTTCTATCTTTTAACTATACTCTGGGGATTTTTCCCTTGGATTATATCAACTCTTGTCGTTTTGATAAGAAAAATTCAGAAAAGAGATTTTAAGTTCAAAAATTTAACAATTCCGCAGCAATTTATAGTTTATAACGGGATAATTGCTTTATTTATTCTTCTGTTTTTCTCTTCTTCTGACACAAAATTAATTACATATATTCTGCCAATTTATGGCTCATTAGGATGTCTGGGCGGATATATATGGACTAATTACATAGAAAAAGGCGAGTATAGCAGATTTATTAATAAAACAGTTTATATTCTGGGCGGAATATTCATATTTGCTTCAATTGTGGCAATATTTACACCGTTTTATCTGCCTGAGCAGTTGAACCACGATATAGCTCCCGCAAAACCAATGTGCATAGTGCTTCTGTTTGTTGCCGGAGCATTGTCAATTTATTATGCAAAAATAGAAAAATACGGCAGGGTTTTCTTTACGTATGTCTTTTTAATGCTTCTTCTCTCCGCATTCGGGACAGAAATTTTCTTTGAAATTGACTACAAGTTCGGGCAGAATGATTTATTACGATTCGCTCAGTATGCGGATGAGCACAATAAAGCACTTACAACATACAAATTCTGGAACAAATATTCACTTAATTATTATGGAGATGAAGGAAAACCGGTAGTTTACGGGCTTACCTACGATATTGAGGATTTAAAACAAGCACTGCTTATAAAAAATAATCTTGTAATAATCCAGAAAAAACATTTAAATGATGATATAAGAAAATTGAACTATAGGATTATTGATAGCGGAAGAAAATATATCCTTGTTGATAAAGGTGAGGAATAATTTTACAAACCTTAATACGTTTATGTGATAGATTGAAGTTATGGGAAAATTTATACCTTTACATATCCACTCGGAGTTTTCACTCCTTGACGGAACAATAAGAATCGGGGATCTGGTAAATTATGCCAAGGAAAATGAACTTCCGGCAATAGCGGTTACTGACCACGGTGTTATGTATTCCGCAATCGAATTTTATGAAAAAGCTAAAGAAGCAGGGATTAATCCGCTTATCGGATGCGAATTTTATGTTCATGACGGAGATATTCATGTTCATGATTCCGCTAATAATCCGCTTTATCACTTAATTTTGATATGTAAAGACGCAGTCGGGTATAAAAACCTTATAAAACTCGTTTCAACTGCGTGGTGTGAAGGTTTTTATTATAAGCCGCGTATAAATTTTGAACTTTTAAAAGAGCATCATGAAGGCTTGCTTTGCGCTTCTGCCTGCTTAGGAGGCGAAGTCCTGCAAAACCTTTTAAAAGGTGATTATAACAAGGCAAAAGAAACTGCACAAAGGTATAAAGAGCTTTTTGGGGATGATTATTATATAGAACTTCAAGACCATAATTTGGATGATCAAAAACGTACTAATCCGGATTTAATCAAAATAGCCCGTGAGCTTGACATCAAGATGATTATTACAAATGACTCTCACTATTTAAGAAGAGAGGATGCAGACGCGCAGGATACTTTGCTTTGCCTGCAGACAAACGCTGATAAGGATGACCCTAACAGATTCCATTTTCCTAATAATGAGTTTTATATCAAGTCCAAAGAAGAAATGCGGAAAGCATTCTCATGGATGGATGATGCCACTTTTGAGGAATGTGTGCAAAATACCGAAGATGCGGCAGCAAAATGCCACATAGAAATTGAGCTCGGAAATGCACCTCTTCCGCATTATGAAGTTCCGGAAGGGTATACTAATGAAAGTTATTTAGAGCATATTGTATATGAAGGTTTAAAACAAAGGTACGGCGAAGTTTCTGATGATTTAAAGCAGCGTGTGGATTACGAGCTTAGCGTTATTAATAAAATGGGATTTGCGGCATATTTCCTTATAACCTGGGATTTTATACATTATGCCAAAACTCATAACATCCCTGTAGGCCCGGGACGTGGTTCTGCAGCCGGAAGTGTAGTTGCTTATGCTCTTCAAATAACGGATCTGGATCCTATTAAACACCACCTGTTGTTCGAAAGATTCTTGAACGAAGAGCGTTTCACGATGCCCGATATTGATATTGACTTTTGTATTGAAAAACGCCGTCAGGTAATTGATTACGTAACCCAAAAATACGGTGAAGACAGAGTTTGTCAGATTATTACTTTCTCCACGTACGCACCGAAAGCGGCATTCAAAGGTGTCGCCAGAATTTTAAAAGTTCCGTTTGCTGAAAGTAACAGACTTTCAGGCTTAATCGAACCGGCAATTGAACTTGCAACAGCTACAAATCCAAAGGCAAAGTGGATAAGAGACGCAATTAAGGTTGAAGGCTCAGAGCTAAGAAAACTTTATGATGAAGATTATCAAATTCTTAATCCGGAAACCGGCAAAACAGTAGGCTTTAAAAAGCTAATTGATATGTCTATTGCGATTGAAGGGCTTAAGTGCGGTACGGGTACGCATGCTGCAGGCGTTATTATCTCTCACGCACCATTAGATACAATTATTCCGGTTCAGCCGTCAAAAGACGGTATCGTACAGACTGGTTATCCGCCTCATGAGGTAACGGAAGTTCTTTCTCTTCTGAAAATGGACTTTCTGGGTTTAAGAAACCTGACAATGATTTACAAAACCGTAGATATGGTTAAAAAATACAGAGGTGTTGATATTGACATAAATAACATTCCTCTGGATGATAAAGAAACTTACAAAATGCTCGTGAGAGGCGAAACCGTCGGAGTATTCCAGCTTGAATCCCAGGGTATGATTAACCTTGTAAAACGCCTAAAACCAGACGTATTTGAAGATTTAGGCGCTCTTGTTGCTCTTTTCCGTCCGGGGCCTCTGGGTTCGGGGATGGTGGATGAGTTTGTTGCAAGAAAACACGGACTAAAGAAAGTCACTTACGCTCATCCGTTATTAGAACCAATTCTTAAAGATACATACGGCACAATCGTATATCAGGAACAAATTATGCAAGTGTTCCAGACTCTTGCGGATTATACGCTGGGTGAAGCTGATATTGTCCGTCGTATGATGGGTAAGAAAAAAGTCGAAGAAATGCAGAAGCAAAAAGGTAAGTTCATTGAACTTGCTTCTACAAGACATGATATGAAGCCTGAGGATGCCGCTACCCTGTTTGAGCAAATAGAAGCTTTCGCATCATACTGCTTCAACAGGTCGCATTCGGCAGCTTATGCATTTGTAGCGTATCAGACAGCTTATCTTAAATGCCATTATCCTGTAGAATATCTTTCAGCACTTCTTTCAAGTGTTTCTGATAACAAAGATCAGACACAATTATACATAGAAGAGGCGCAAAAGTACGGAATAAAAGTATTACCGCCGGATATTAATCATTCTTATCTTGAATATACACCTGACGGAGACAATATAAGATTCGGGCTTGCTGCAATTAAACAGGTAGGTGAACCTGTTGTAGAAGCTATTATCAAGGAACGCGAAGAAAACGGCGAATTTAAGAGTATTTTTGATTTCTGTAAACGTGTTGACGCAAAATTCGTTAACAAAAAGTCTCTTGAAGGCTTGATTAAAGCAGGAGCCTTTTCAAATATCGAAAAGAGCAGAAAACAACTGTTTGAAAACATAGAACATATTCTTGATGTCACCTCAAAAGAGGCTAAAAACAAGGCAATGGGTCAGGTAAGCTTGTTTGCGGCCATGGGAGCAGATGATGAATTTTCAAATGTCCAATATCAACTAACCGGAAGCGACGCCGAGTATTCAGACAAGGAAATACAGCAGTTTGAAAAAGAATTTCTGGGATTTTACGTAACCTCGCACCCTCTGTTTTCAATAAGAGATAAGATGCAGTTCCTTATGACTCACAGGATTACGGAACTTGCAGGTGCAAAAGAGGAGGAAGAAGTTACAATCTGCGGGCTGGTTACAGCCACAAGACAAATTCCTACTAAAAAGGACCCGACAAAATTCCTGCGGTTTGTTACACTTGAAGATTTAACCGGAAAGGTCGATTGCGTATGCTTCCACAAGAAGCTGTTAGAATTCGGCGACCTGCTGCAGCAGGATAATAAGGTGGTAATAACAGGAAAAGTCCAGCACAGAGGAGATGAAGGTCAGGTAAGCGTCCTCATTGATAATGTAAAATCGGTTGAAAACTCTAATATAGTTACTTTGAGCCTGAAAAGAGATGTAAAATATGAAGAATTGTGCGGAATAAAGAACATTTTAGCCAAACATCACGGAGATGACCCTGTAATGTTTAAGCTTCCCCCGATGGAGGGTTACAGTACAAAAATTCTTACTTCACCGACCTTCTGGGTAAATTCTACTAATGATTTAGTAAATCATATGAAGCAATTTTTCCCTAATGAGGTTGATGTTTCTATTCGCTCGTTAGATCAACCATTAGAGGTTTAGCATAAAAAATAGGGTGTCCGTGATATTGGAGCACCCTATTTTGATATGTATAATAATTATTAACCGAGTCCGAACTTCGGAGCTGAATCCTTGATTCCTTCGCTGCAAGCTTGCTCGATATTTTGTAATCTTTCCTTTGCATAAGTCAATTGAGTTTCGATAGATTCTTTTTCGAGCTCCATATCTGTCTGTTCCATTTCTAATGGAGCAAGTGCCGCATCCTGCTCTGCTTCCAATTGTGATTCTGCAGCTTCTAACCAGATTGAGATGTTGTTCTGATAATTCTGGCTCATTTGCTGGCACATCATTTGTGCTTGCGACTGGTTCTGCTGTGCTGCCTGCATTGCCATCTTGAATGCTTTTACTTGATCTTCTGTAAACTGACCTTTAGTTCCGTATTTACCAGCAACTGCGTTTCCATCAGCATCTTTCATCTGTGCTAAACCACCGGCATAGTAGTCTTGCAGCATTTCCTGGAATGTAGCTTGATCCATCGAAGGATACGTGCTATTTTTATCTTTAGGAATTTTACCGCTGGCTAACATACTTCCCATCTGGTTAAGAACAAATGAGGTCATACCGCCGCCGGACATATTCCAAGGATTAAAGGCTTGATTCTGCATACCAAGACCCATTGCATTCTGGAAGAATACAGTGGCCTGAGATTGCATCATTTGTGCCATTTTTTGTAATTGAGCTTGTTTACTAGAGTACATTTTTTGTACTCTGGATATATTTTTTGTCATACGGTCAAGACGGTTGCCGTACTGCAGCTGTTTCAACGTCAGTTTGTTGACCTGACGTCTCAGCCTCATTTTTTCATGTAGTAATAACAAGAAAGCCATTTTTTATACCGTCTCCGTATTTTTTTATACTCTTATATATATTAAGTATATTAACTTGCGAAAATTTCTATTTTTGGAGAAAATATTTACAATTCTTTACAATTAAATTTGTTACAAAAATTTACAACCAAATATAATATAATAATTTTGATGAAGTACAAAAAGCTAACACAAGAACAAATAATTATATCACTGGACAGACTTACTAGATTTAAATATACAAAAGAAAAATATTTTAGAGTTTTTACGGACATAATTTTATCTAATCTAATAGAGCCGAAACTAAAAAAAAGTGAACTTTTGGCAATGGATGCTAATGAGATTAAAAATATCGCGGAAGAAATTTTTAATAATTCTCTCAACAAAAATAGTAACAATTATGTAATAAACCAAAAATTAAAAGAATACGAAAATTCTGTTTTTGTAAACGATGATTATACGCAGAGATTACTTAGCAATAAAATTAATTATTATGATGCAGTTGATTTAGCTGAAGGAAACTTGCCGGTAAATTTAAAATGGCTAAAGAGTCTTAAAGAAGATTGGGAGCAAAAAGTTGCAAGAGAAGAGCATTGCCTCAAATTTCCTATCGAAAAAGTCATTCTTGTAGAAGGATTGACTGAAGAAATTCTTTTGCCTGCATTTTCAAAGTATCTC
The DNA here is from genome assembly GCA_944322845.1 of Candidatus Gastranaerophilales bacterium. Classification (GTDB taxonomy): domain Bacteria; phylum Cyanobacteriota; class Vampirovibrionia; order Gastranaerophilales; family Gastranaerophilaceae; genus CAG-196. The sequence continues at coordinate 60,682 of CALUQE010000002.1, read as the reverse complement.
GGGTTTGATTTCTACCGGAAAGGTATACAGGTTATAGGTGCAGGAGGCAAAAATCAGGTTGTAAAAATGTATTATAAACTTATAGAGGAGCTCAAGGTTCCGGTATTTTTGCTTCTCGACAGAGACGCAGAAGAAAATATCCGCCAGATTAAACCTAAATTGCGGGAGATAGATAAAATTCATCTTGTATCATGCGGCGAATTTGAAGACTTGCTTCCAAAGTCTCTGATTATAAAAACCCTGAATTCACATTTTGTAAACTTTACAACAGTTACAGACAATGATCTGGCAGACGATTTACCTGAGGTAAAAAATTTAGAAAATATATTCAAGACAAAAGGTTTGCATGAATTCAAGAAAGCAGATTTTGCAAAACTCGTACGTGATAATATCACTGAAAATAGTGATATATCGGACGAAATCGCAGATATAGTCAAAGAAATATCTGACAGTAACAAAACCCTTGACACTAAAATTTGTTCTTGTTAACATTGTTCTTGTGGTTAGTCCACAGCCGAAGTATAAAAGGTTTAAAATTTAATATAATATGCGCTTGTAGCTCAGCAGGTAGAGCACTCCCCTTTTAAGGGATAGGTCGCGCGTTCGAATCGCGCCAAGCGCAAAATAAAAGAGGATATTAAGTCCTCTTTTATTTTGCGTATATATTAATTACTTTTTTGTTTGTCTATGATAAAATATTCTCTAAGGAGTAAGAATATGCCGTTTGAATTTGAAAGACAAAAAATTGAGGACGTAATACTTGTAAAACCTAAAGTTTTCGGGGATAATCGCGGCTTTTTTATGGAAACATACAAAAAATCAGATTTCTTTGCCAACGGAATTGATGTTGAATTTAATCAAGACAATCATTCCAAATCTGTTAAAGGGGTTCTGAGAGGGCTGCATTACCAAAAAAGCCCGTACGGTCAGGCAAAGCTCGTAAGATGCGGGAGAGGACGCATTTATGATGTTGCGGTTGATATCAGAAAAGGTTCAAAGACTTTCGGAGAGTATGTAAAAGTTGAGTTATCGGAAGAAAATAAACACATGCTCTACATTCCGGAAGGTTTTGCACACGGGTTTGTTGTTTTATCTGATGTTGCGGAGCTTTTATATAAAGCCAGCGGAGAATATGCACCTCAGGCTGACAGCGGGGTTTTATGGTGCGATAAGGATATCAATATAGATTGGGGAATAGATTTTGAACCGATTTTATCGGAAAAAGACAAAAAACAACCTACATTAAAGGAGATTGTATGAAACTATTAGTAACAGGCGGTGCAGGTTTTATAGGAAGCTGCTTTGTAAGACACATTTTGAATAAATATCCGGATTACAAAGTAATTAATATAGATGCTCTTACTTATTGCGGAAATCTTGCAAATTTAAAAGATATTGAAAATAATCCTAACTATAAGTTTGTCCACGGAAATATCTGCGACAAAAAGCTTGTAAGAGAACTTATTTCTCAGGTCGATTGTATTGTGAACTTTGCCGCAGAATCACACGTAGATAATTCTATTAAAAATCCTGAAATTTTCATAGAAACAAACGTTCAAGGTACTTTGAATCTGCTTCAGGCTTCAAAAGAAATAGGAATAGAAAGGTATTTGCAGGTCTCAACCGATGAAGTATACGGAACGTTAGGCAAGACAGGATATTTTTACGAAACAACTCCGCTTGCGCCGAACAGCCCGTATTCTGCAAGTAAGGCAAGTGCGGATATGCTTGTAAGAGCTTATTATGAAACCTATAAAATGCCTGTATTAACAACAAGATGTTCAAATAATTACGGTCCATACCAGTATCCGGAAAAACTTATTCCGTTTTTTATCTCAAAGCTTTTGAGGAGTGAAAAAGTTCCTGTATATGGTGACGGACTTAATGTAAGAGACTGGTTGTATGTTTACGACCATTGTGCCGCAATTGATACGGTGCTTCACAAAGGCAGAATCGGTGAGGTATACAATATCGGCGGCCATAATGAGAAAACAAATATTGAAATTACCCGCCTGATACTTGAGGCAATGGACAAAGATGAATCTTCAATCGAATATGTTCAGGATAGATTAGGCCACGACAGAAGATATGCAATATCCAATGATAAAATAACTTCTGAGCTTGGTTGGAAGCCTTCTGTAACTTTTGAAGAGGGTATTAAAATGACAATAGACTGGTATTTAAATAATCAGGATTGGATTAAGAGTATAGAAGCTAAGAAAGCGGTGGTGTAATGGCTGTACTTGTAACCGGAGCAAAGGGAATGCTCGGGCAGGATTTGTGCCCGATACTGGAAGATGCAGGATATGAAGTCATAGAAACAGACAGGGAAGAGCTGGACATTACCGATAAAAAGGCTGTTAATAAGTTTATTACAGAATTAAAGCCCGAATTAATTATTCATTGTGCGGCTTATACAAATGTAGATAAGGCAGAGGAAGATCTTGAAACGGCAAGACTTTTGAATAAAACCGGAGCTGAAAATATAGCGGAAGCTGCAGCTAAATGCGATGCCGTAATGATTTATATTTCTACGGATTACGTATTTAACGGAACTAAGCAGACTCCTTATCTTCCAACTGACACACCTGATCCTATCAATAACTACGGATTAACTAAATATGAGGGCGAAGAGGCCGTAAAAAAACATTGTACTAAGTATTATATTGCAAGAACAAGCTGGCTGTACGGGCATCACGGCAAAAACTTTGTAGAAACAATGATTTCTCTAAAGGATAAAGAAGAATTAAAGGTCGTAGATGATCAAGTCGGCTGTCCAACATGGACTGTAGAGCTTTCAAACGGAATTTTAAAGCTATTAAAACAGCCTTATGGTACTTATCACGTTTGCGGAAGCGGCTCTACAAGCTGGTATGGTTTTGCTAAAGAGATTTTTGAGCAATTGGGTTTGTCAGTAAATCTCAAACCGTGCACGACTGATGAATTTCCGCGCCCTGCAAAGCGCCCGCACTACAGTATAATGGACAATAACGGAATCTGCAGGGACTGGCGTGCTGCATTGAAAGACTATTTAGATTTGAGGGTTGATGAGTAATGAAAGGTATTGTTTTAGCCGGCGGCAGCGGCACAAGGCTTTATCCGAGCACAATGGTAGTATCAAAACAGCTTCTGCCTGTATATGATAAACCAATGATTTATTATCCGATATCAGTTTTAATGCTTGCAGGAATCAGAGATATTTTAATAATTTCGACTCCTCAGGACCTGCCGAATTTTGAAAAGCTTCTCGGTGACGGCTCGCAATTTGGAGTAAAATTTTCCTACAAAGTCCAGCCAAGTCCGGACGGACTGGCGCAGGCCTTTATTCTGGGAGAAGAATTTATCGGAAATGACCCTGTGGCTCTTGTTCTCGGAGATAATATATTTTACGGTCAAAGTTTTTCAAGAATGCTGCATAAAGCAGTTCTATCAGCAAAAAATGGCTATGCAACAGTCTTTGGTTACCAGGTAAAAGACCCTGAAAGATTTGGAGTCGTAGAATTTGATTCTAACGGTAAAGCTCTTTCTATTGAAGAAAAGCCGGCTAAACCTAAGTCAAACTATGCAGTTACAGGTCTGTATTTCTATAATAATGACGTTATTAAGTATGCAAAATCTCTAAAACCTTCAGCAAGAGGTGAATTGGAAATCACTGATTTGAATAGAATTTACCTTGAAAAAGGACTTTTGAATGTGGAACTTTTCGGACGTGGATTTGCCTGGCTTGATACCGGTACTCACAGGTCTTTAATGCAGGCTTCGCAATACATTCAGACTATCGAAGAAAATCAGGGTATAAAAATTGCCTGCCTTGAGGAAGTTGCATTCAGAATGGGCTTTATGGACAAAGAGGTTATAAAGCAGGCTGCGGAAAAATACAAGAAAAACGAGTATTTTTCTTATGTTAGGGAACTTGAATAAATATGAAGAGAAAAATAAGTATTTTAGGCGCAACAGGCTCTATCGGGCGACAAGCACTTGAAGTTATTGAAAAATTAAATGATAAATTTGAGATTATAGCATTAACAGGCGGAAGCAATACAGAACTTTTAAACGAGCAAATAAGCAAATTCAAGCCAAAGTATGCTTTTGCAAACAAACCTGAAGATATAACAGGTGCTGAGTATGTGACATTAGATGAAATTTGCTCAAATAAAGAAAACGACATTATACTTGTTGCTGTTTCCGGAAAAATCGGATTAAAGCCGACAATTACCGCTATTAAAAATGGTATAGATATTGCACTTGCAAACAAAGAAACTCTGGTTATGGCGGGTGATATAGTTATGCCGCTTGCGAAAGAATACGGTGTAAAAATTATACCGGTCGACAGTGAACACTGCGCAATACATCAGTGCATAAAAGACATTTCTCAGGTTGATAAGCTAATCATAACGGCCTCCGGCGGCCCGTTTTTAAGAAAATCTATAGAGGATATGAAAAATGCTACTGTAGAGCAGGCTCTTGCACATCCAAGGTGGCATATGGGCCAAAAAATCACTGTTGACAGTGCAACACTTATGAACAAAGGTTTGGAAGTAATTGAGGCCCATCATTTGTTCAATATGAATTATGACAGTATAGAAGTTGTTGTTCATCCTCAGAGTATTGTACATTCTGCAATTGAGTATGTTGACGGAAGCGTAATTGCCCAGCTTGGTTTACCTAGTATGCATATTCCTATACAATACGCAATTACTTACCCAGAGCGGTATGAGGGTATAAAATCAAAAAGTTTCAGCTTCTCGCAAATAGCAAGACTTGATTTTGAAGAACCGGATTGGGAAAAGTTCAAAGCATTGAAACTTGCGTATGATGCGGGCAGAACAGGCGGTTCTGCAACTGTTTGTCTGAACGCTGCCAACGAAGAAGCAGTATTTGCATTTTTACAAGGAAAAATTAAACTTTTTGATATCATAAATACAGTCGAAACAATGATGGAAAGACATAACATAGTTAATAATCCGTCAATTGATGAAATTTTTGATATTGATAATGAAATCAGAGCAAAGAGCAGAGAGTTATTTTTACAGTTAAGATGAGTATAGAAAAAGTAAGAGAATTTTTTAAGAAATTCAATATGGAAAACAAAATCCTTGAGTTTGATGTCTCAAGTGCAACGGTAGATTTGGCTGCAAAAGCATTAAACGTAGAGCCTGCAAGAATTGCCAAGACTTTATCATTCAAACAGGGCGAAGATTGCGTTTTGATAGTTTGTGCAGGAGATGTTCGTGTTGATAACAAAAAATATAAGGCATATTTCCATACAAAAGCAAAAATGCTTTCTCCTGACGAAGTCCTTGAATTTACAGGACATGCAATAGGCGGAGTGTGTCCGTTTGGCGTAAGCAATGATGTAAAAGTGTATTTAGATGAATCATTGAAACGTTTTACAACTGTTTTTCCTGCCTGCGGCAGCAGTAATTCTGCAATAGAGCTTACACCGGAGGAATTGTCTAAATACTCATCAAGTCTTGAGTGGATTGATGTTTGCAGCTAAAAATTATATCAAGCAGTCTTTCAAAGTCTTCCAGCTTGCAATCTGCCGTTAAGGATATCCTGAGTCTTGAAGTACCTTCCGGAACAGTTGGCGGACGGATTGCAGGTATGTAATAACCTTCTGCACGGAGTTTTTCGGATAATTTTAGCGTTTCTTCATTGCTTCCAATAATTATTGGAATAATTTGTGATTCTGACGGAGTTTTTATATCTCTGGAACCAAGCAATTTATGCACATTTCCTGTTAGTGTTTGTAATTTTTGCTTCTGAGATAATAAATAATCTCTTTTGTTATTCAAAATCCAGTTTGACCATGCGATATTCAAAGGCGGAATTGAAGTCGAAAATATAAATGAGCGGGCTTTATTAATCAAATACGATATAATATCCTCAGAAGAGACACAAAAAGCCCCGAAAGAGCCGACAGCCTTTCCGAAAGTTGCCGTTATTATATCAATATCTTTGCCGCCTGAAATACCAGCAAGAGTTTCTCCTGCGGCACAAAAGGCGTGTGCTTCATCTATCATTAATAGGCAGTTATATTTCTTTTTTAATTCAATAAGCTTATCAATATCAGCAATATCACCATCCATACTAAATACTGATTCTGAGACAATAAGCGCTCGCCTATACTGCCCTCTTTTCGATTCTAAAAGTTTTTCAAGATTATCATAATCAAAATGCCTGTATCTGAAAAAATCTCCCTGTGCAAGCTGCATACCGTCAATTATACTTGCATGATTCAATTTGTCGGAAAATACTACATCACCGCGCCCGATTAAAGCCGATATTACCCCTAAATTACATTGATAGCCTGTGTTAAATATTAAGGCGGCTTCTTTATTAAAAATATTTGCAATAGTTGCCTCAAGATGCTTGTACTCAGGTGAACTCCCTGTTAAAAGCCGTGCAGACGCTGTTGAGAGCAAGGAATCATTCTGTTTAAGAAACTCTTTTCTTAAATCGTCCTTCGTACTTATCCCCAGATAATCGTTAGAAGCATAATTTATGTATTCTTTTCCGGCTACTACAATTTTGCCGTCGCTTTTTGCCTGTATATCAGGAATTTGCCTAAGCTGTCCCTTACTTCTTAGCGCTTCTAATTCTTGTTTTATCATTTAAAATATCCTTGGCCTTCTCAAGCTGCACATCATTTTTTGAGTCAATTAAAATATCAAAGTCATTACCGATTTCTATGTCCGGTTTTATACCCAATTTATCGATATCTCTTCCGCTTGGAGTCAAATATCGTGCAATTGTTATGTTAACACCTGTCTGATTCGGCAACGGTACAACCTTTTGAACTAATCCTTTACCAAAAGTTTTCTTACCAACCAGTGTAGCTTTATGATAATCTTTTAGTGCACCGGAGAGAATTTCACTTGCACTTGCACTTGCGCCGTTTACCAGCACAACAACAGGTTTATCTAGCGGTAACATTTCATCCTGTGCTTTAATTGACTTGGTATAGCCATCTCGATAAATAATATCTACTATTGTACCGCTTTGAATGAAAATATCTGCAACAAATACCGCATTATCTAATAATCCGCCGGTATTGCCTCTTAAATCAAGGATTAATGCATCTGTATTTTTAGTATTTTCTAATGCTTCTACAAACTCGTTCGGAGTTGAACCGCTCATAAAGCTAATTATTTGAATGTAACCTATGTGATTATCTAATATTGAGCTTTTTACTGTTTTAATCTTAATTTCTTTTCGTTTTAAAGTCTTTGTAAGTTTTTTACCGTCACGCAAAATTGTAAGTTCAACAACACTATTTTCGGGGCCTCTAACAAGAGCTGCAACTTCAGAAACATTCATGCCGTTTGTGTCTTTGCCGTTTACAGCCGTAATTATATCACCCTGCTTTAATTGTGCAAATTCCGCAGGTGTTGCTGGCATTACATTAAATATTTCTATTTTACCGGCGTTTGAATATATATTCACGCCTATACCATATATTTTGGAAGTTATGGAAGTTGTTAACTCCTCGTAATCCTTCTTCGGCATAAAGCGTGTATATGGCTCATTTAAGCTTGCTATCATAGAATCGATAGCAACTCTTGCATCATCATCTGTTTTAATCTTTCCTTGATAACGATATTTCCATCTGAGCCAGTTTTGATGGTTCAAAGTCGGCTCATAGAATTCCTTACTTATGATTCTCCAAGTTTTATCAAAAAGCTTTTGAGGCGATATCTCCTCGCTGTTTACCATTGCCTGATTTGCAAAAAAAGCATTTGTTCTGGTGAATGTTGACAAAAAGACTCTATTAAAAATTACCAGAATCAATACGGACAATATAAATATAAGTAACTGCTTTTTCTTCATAACTCAATTTAACACCAAGAATGAGAGTTAATCAATATACAAATGGAATTGAACTCTGATTATTATAAAAAATATTTAAATTCAATTACTGGTTTTGAAACCCCGGAGATGATAAAGGCAGATTCTTATATCCGTTGTTGGCGAAAACAGTCTTCTTTATATATTTATTAGTATAATTCCCCTTCTCTAGCAGCTGTTTTAAGATATTCTCTCTTGTAACAAGCGCAGATTCAAGATTATTTGACTCGGGATATTTCTTCAAAATCTCTGTCCATACAACTGCTTCCATGGTCCAGGCATAAGTCTCTTCGCTTAAAGAATTATACTCATCCTGATGAATGGCTTCATGTGCAAGCAGTGCGGCTAATGCCCCCGGAGGCGCATACTGATGCTTAGGATTTATATATATGTACAATTTCCCCTTCTTTTTCCAACCAATAGCATCAAAAGTAGAATAAGCCTCATTAATTTCCGACAAATCTTTAAACATAATCTTTACCGGATATTGCGTTACATTGTATCCAAGTATGGCCTTGCGCGAAAACTCGCCAGATGTATCTTTAAGCATGTCTAATGCAACATGGAAAATTTGTTCATCTGAGACCTTTTTATATTCATCAGAAATACTGTCAATATATTGTTGTGTATACTTTGCAGGCAAATCAACATTGGAAGGCACCGGTTCATAAGACTTTGCACCGGCTATAGCCGTTGTCATCCCCATTACTATTAATATTTGCAGCAGTTTTTTCATACTATCACCCTCTATTCTTATATTATTATATACTTTTACAAAATAAAATGTCAAAAAAGCTCTCTTGCATTATAGCTGTAACGCTGGTATAATAAGGGTTATGAGGGATTATGAACCATATTTTACAGAAGACGGATCTATAGGTCTGTATTCATTTGCGGAAAAGGACGTTTTTCATTCCAAGTTTGGAGCTTTAACCGAAGCCTGGGAAAAATTCGTTTTGCCTGCAAGACTTGATGAATTTGAATACGATAATTTAAAAGTTCTGGATGTTTGTTATGGAATCGGATACAACACAAAAGCTTTAATGAGTTTTTTAATAAATCATGAAAAATTTAAAAAGAAAAATATTTTTCAAAAACTTATATATATCGTTGCGATATGTACTAATAAACTATTCAAAAGAAATAAGTTTTTATTGTCATATATCGAATCGTATAATGCAAATAAATTGTCTTCATTCCAAATTGACTGTTTAGATATTAATGAAGAACTTGTCAAACTTTCTCCTCTTTTTCGTACGGTAAAAACTCCTGGTGAAATTTATGATAGTATAGTTCCTCAAATTTTAACCTGCTTCGACAGTTATTACACAATAAGGAATATTTTTATAAATATATTCTCACGCTTTTCACCAAAGAATAAAAAAGAAATAAATGAACTTTTGGATCTAAAGTTCAAAAATATGCATATCGAAAAAGAGTATAAAATTAACAGTTATGTAAATTATATTCTTATGAATAGTCTGGCTGAATATTATAAAAAAGATTTCCCGTCAAAAGAACTCATAAAAATGTTAAGAGAAAAGAAAAATCGAAGATTTTTTGATAAGTCTCTTATAAAATATGCTAAATTTAATCAAAAATGGGGGTATAATAAGTCATCCAGATGGAGTTTATCAGCCTTCTTACATAATATATATTATGCCACTCTATCGAGACGGTATAAAAAAATGAATTTTAAGACAGCTGAGAGCCTGTTTAAGGTGAATTTCTACGTCGAAGACGCAAGAAAAACCATTTTAACTCTTAAAGATGAATATGACCTCATATTTCTGGACGCTTTTACTTATACCAAAGCGCCCCAGTTATGGACTGTCGAATTTATTGCAGAATTATATAAACGTATTTCTCCACAGGGATTGTTAATGACATATTCCACCTCAGCACTTGTCAGAAATACTCTTTTAGAAAATAAATTTTATGTTGGTAATATCTATCAGAAAAAAACTAATAAAATAATCGGCACCATTGCCTCTAAAGATAAAACAAGAATAGAACATCCGCTCACACCATATGAAATCGGTTTATGCAATACTAAAGCCGGAATCCCTTACCACGATCCTAATTTATCCTTTGATAAAAAAGATATTATTGATTTGAGAGAATACGAATTCCGGCATAGCGACTTAATGAGCTCTTCAAAATACATGAAAATCAGGAGTATGAGAAATGAATAAGTATGATATTGTAATAGCAGGCGGCGGAACAGCCGGCTGCGCCTGTGCATATACTGCAGCAAAGCTGGGGCTCAAAGTTCTTCTTATTGAAAAAATTTCCTTTCTTGGAGGTTCAATTACTTCATCACTGGTAATTCCGGCGATGAAGACTTCATCAAATGCAATAAATACAGAGTTCTTTGACTCTTTATACAATAAATTAGAAGAAATGGGCGGTGCCATAACCTATATTGACGGAAACAAGGGTTGGTTTAACCCTGAGTTAACCAAAATAGCGCTTGATACATTGTTAGTTGAAGCCGGAGTAAAAATCGAATTTGAATCATCTATATCAAAAATAGAAGAAAATTTATTATCATATATCGTTACGATAGAGGATGATAATATTATTACCTCCAAACAAGAATTATTATTACCTATCGAAACGAAGTATATTGTAGATGCAACAGGTGATGCAAAAATTTGTCAAAAATTAAATTGCGAATTTTTAGAAAAAAAATCTCAGCCGGTAAATTTAAGATTTATTATGTCGGGGGTAAATGTTAATAAATTCTCAAAATGGATTATGGAATTTGATAAAGACAGAGAGGCTACTACCAGCTGTGATATAGACGGTAAGATCTACTTATCTACTGCCTATACCTGGGATGAAGGAGCTAATTGGGCTCTTAGGCCTGTATTTAAGCAAGCTATAGCTGACGGAGTAATTACGGAGGCTGATTCTAACTATTTTCAGATATTTTCAGTAGCCGGAACTCCTGATTCTATTGCATTTAACTGCCCAAGGCTGATAAAAATATCTCAGAATCCTTATATAGAAGGACGTGCAAGTATATTTAGGCTTTCAAACTTCTGTAAAAAGTGCCTTCCTGGATTCGAAAACGCATATATTTCTTCAATAGCAAACACTTTAGGGGTGCGTGTTTCAAATAGAGTAAAGGGGAAATACATCTACACTGCAGATGACTTGAGATGCGGTAAGAAATTTGAAAATCCTGTTGTAATCTCAAACTACCCTATAGACGTACATTCTGACCAAAAAGACAGCTCTACATTAGAAAAGGTTTATCAGGAATACCAGCTTCCTATTGAATCATTGATAGTAAAAAATAATCTGTTTGTTATAGGACGCTGCATTTCTGCGGATTTTGAAGCACAGGCTGCCTTAAGAATAATCCCTTCCTGTTTCTCAATGGGAGAAGGTTTGGCAAAGTACTTGGCTAAAAAATAATATTTTAACACCCAAAATTATTAGTAATGGTATGAATATATTCAAGAATTTGTGAAAAATATGCAAGGTTTGAATCACCGTTAATTATAATATCAGCTTCTGCCCTATAAGGTTTAACATATTTTTCACCGGCTCCAAGAATGTATTCCCAATGCTTTTTAGCGTTTTCAAGATCCTGATTTCTTTCAGTATAAGCTCTTGTTAAGAAACGTTCTCTTCGTATATTTAAGTCCGTTTCAACATAAACTTTAATATCAAAAATATCCTTGTTATCACCGAACATTGATGCCATACCTTCAACTACAACTATTTTATTTGAAGGCACAAATTTAGCCTTTGGTACTGATACACCGGTACCGTTCAATAAATATTCCGGAGAATATATATCTTCCCCATGTGAAATTTTATCCAAATCTTCTTTTAAAATATCTAATTGAAAACTGTTTGGAGAATCTACATCATAGCCGTTATCACGCAAATTATCAAATGTCCCGTACTCTTTTATTAGTTCAGATATATCATTGAAGTAATTATCGGTTGTCAAAATGGTTACAGGCATTTTAAATTTTTCTATGACATTTTCTATTTCTTTGCAAATAGTTGATTTTCCGGAAGCAGATTCTCCCGTAACACCTATCATGATACGCTTTTCGGGATTTTGAATAAGCCGTTTGGAAAATCTTTGAATAAAATCATACCGAACCTCAATAAAAATCGGTTCGGCAGCTTTGTTGTCATACGCAAGTAATTGTTTGAATTTGGACTGTAAATAAAACGCCAATAATTCACGGCCTGTTTTCTGGTTGAAATCAGGTTTTAATATTTTATCAGATGAATTTAGTTCTTTTTCTATTAAATGTGATATTCCAATTTTATCTTCTTCAGTCATACATTAATTCCGATATTGTTACATTATACATGTAAGAATTTTAAAAATAAAGTGGGGAAATTAAGATTCAAATAATTCACTGATTTTGTCAGCAATATCGCGCGGATCAATTTCCTGTGTAATTTTATTAATATCTTGTGCCATCTGGTATAGTTTAGCAGCCTCAACTTTATCCCCTACAATAGAAATTGCTCTTGCAAGGTTAAAATGAGCCAGTGCGTAATTCGGATTGGTTTCTACAGCCTTCCTGAATAATTCTATAGCCTTATTAACGCGTCCTAGGTCATCCAGATAAATAACCCCCAGATTATTGTAAGCTATATCGTAATTCTTATTATATTTAATTGCCAGCTCATAAGACTTAATAGCTTCTTCGGAATCTCCTTTGCCCCAGTATAAAAAGCCCAAATTACAATGAATTTTAGCATTATGAGGCTGCAGCTCCAGAGCCTGCCTGTAAACTGCAAGTGCATTATTGTAATCTTCTTTATCGTAAAAAGCGCTTCCTAAGTTTACATAAATATCAATGTCGTCAGGAGTTAAAACATATGCGGTTTGATATGCAGAAATTGCGGCATCAGGATCAGATTTGTTTTCCTGATAAACAAACCCCATAGTCTGAGCAATAACACTTGTCCAGGTCTTATTAGGATTAAGAGTTATTGCTGTTTGGTAATTTGAGATTGCTAAGTCAAATTCGCCTTTAATATAATAAATATTGGCTAAATTTGAATATAAGTCAGGCATATTTGGTGCCATGGCAATGAGTTTATTATATACTTCTATTGCCTGATTATAGTCACCCTGCTCTTCATAAGCTCTGCATAAATGACGATATGCAGCGATATTAAAAGAATCCAGCCAAATAGCCATTTTATACTCTGTAATTGCGTCTTCAAAATAACCCGTAGATAAATAAATATCACCTAATACACAGTAAAGAGGTGCAAATCCTGGAGCAATTTCTATAGCATCCTTATACAATTGCACAGCTTTTGAGTAATCTTTAAGCTGTATGGCATAAAACCCTTTTATAAATAAAGGCAAAAATCTTAGATATGAAACATTTTTTATAATATTTTGCTGCGCAGTTCTGTCAAAAGGAACAAGCAATACTGAAACAAATTTTTCATAGAAAGCTTTCAGCTTGGTCTTTGCTTCCTTAAATGAAGATGCTTCGTAGAGCTTGCACAAGAGATAATGCGCACTGGAAGATTTGAATCTTGAGCATTGTATAGCTGCCTCACAAGCATCAACAGCATCGGTAAAATGAGCTTTTTTAACAAATGTTTCAGCAAGCATGTAATATGCATCATAATAGTTATTTTTCTTTTCTAAAGCCATTGTAAAATAGTTAATAGCCTTGTCTAAATCTCCTTTATGGTAAAAAGCTACACCTATTTTATAATATATTTCACAAGAATCTATTAACGATTCCATTGCCAACTGGTACTCAGTTATAGCTTCATCAATATATTGACAGGCGCTATATATATCGAGATGCCATTTCATATACAAATCCCCCAGTCTTACATGCAAAGCTGGATTTGTCGGATCTTTTTGCAGATCTAAGCGGCATCGTTCAATTTGATCATACATTTTATTCTTAGATTCATGTTTTCTATATGTTTTATTATCTGCTAAATCTTTCATATTGTTTCCTAATCAGTATTGTTAGTATAAATATACATATAATATAATAAATTTTGCCTGTCTTCTTCTGTCATATTAGTATAATTGATTTTAAATTCATTATCATATACGGGATCTACATAAATAACAGTCCCTCTAAATCTTATTATACCATAGTTTTTAGGTAAAACTAACTCACAATTAAAAGAGTCATTTAGTTGAAACTCGTAGTCGCTGTAAAATTTCATATATTCAGTAGCTATCTCAAACGTGTTTACCTTAAAGAATCTGGAATCATCCATTGTAATATTAAGAGTTTCAACGGCATTGACAACAGGAATTTCTTCATTTGGAGTAAGTTTCATTGCATTATAATCCAACTCGACAGAAAAATCTTCTTCCAGCGGAGAAGAAATAACAATTGTATTAAAATCTACCGTTCCTATTTTTGAAAATACCTTTACAGTTAATTTACAACCGACATCAAGATATTCAATATATCTCATAAAATATTGCGGTAATTCTATAATAACCCTATCTTCCAATACATCTGAAATAGTGCATGATATTTCAACCAGCTTATCTTCTTTTTGAAAAAAAATGCTTAATTTTTGCCCTGCCTTTAATAGTTCCATACTTAATATTATAAACTAAAAATAGGTATATAGTTAATCATTTAAACAGATTAGTTTTAGTCCGGTAAAGATTCGACAAATTCAGGTACTTTGACATTAGTCATTGGTACATCCTTTTGTCTGTAAGACTTCTCCGAATATGAAATCCAGTTAAACAATATAACCGAACTAGGTTTGTCTACAATACCATTGATAACACTTCTGAACTCTTTTGTATATTTCGTCGGAAGCTGCGGCAAATTTTCAATGTCCTCCGGAAGAATGTTATATTTATTATCTTCACCGGTAAGCATTATCATTAGCTTGTTAAATGAGAAATCTCCAAATACGCCGAGTCCGGAAACAATTTCATCAGACAAACGCCCCAGAACAACCAGCTTTGCATAATCGCTATCAGGGTTATAAGCCCCTTTTATAAATAATGCCATCAAAGGACCCTGCGATTGTAAAAACTTAACGTCAGCAATACCATTTTTTAAATCGATATCTCCTCTCAAATACTTAAACAGACCTGTATCCTTGAGGGTAATCGCTTTGGTAACAACACTGAGAGAAGTCCGCAGCATATTATCGGCAATTACGTTTTGCGCGTACAATAAATGCTCCAATTTGCCTAAAGTTCCCATTCTGCCATTATGAACTATAAATTTAATATTTCCGTTTAAAGACTGTTTTGAAGACAGATTTCCGCTTAAATTAGTATCAAAATCCATTATTCCGCTTACAGAGTCTTTTCGTGTTGAAATCAGGTCAAATATAGGCGCGGCACTGACACCTCTTGCTTGTATTTTGGAATTAAAATGTTCATCTTTTAAGTTAAAATCCAATGCTCCGGCCAATTTACCGTTAAACAATTCTGAAGAAATACTTTTTAATGAAAGAACATTGTCTTTTAAATCGAACTCTGCTGAAAGAGCTGTCATGTGAAGCGGCGAATTGTATATATTTGCAAGTATTTTTTCAGCATAAATAGTTCCCGAATTAATTCTCAATGGCATCAAATTAAAGGCAGGACTATCTTTATACATAAAAAACGTATCTGTATTAATAAATTTTGATTTAATATTCAAATTTTTAACCATAAGTTCTTTTGATATATCTGTAGAAACAGTAGAATTAATTCCAAGAACAGAATCACCGATTTTTACCTGAGGTGCATTTACAGATGCCGTCTTTTTATTGAAATCAACCGTAACATTATTGACAGCCAGCTGTAAGAACTGATTAATTATGTTTTGCACAGTAATTTGCCCGACTATATCCGGTTGATTAATACTGCCGTTAATAAAAATATCACCTTTTAATTGAGCTATTGTATCAAAATAAGTAACATTAAGCTGCTGTGGAATAAATACCCTGACATTTTTAAATACAGGCTTCTCAAAATTTTCAATATTACCTGATATAATTAACTTTTTCTGCCCTTTTTGATTTAATTTAAAATCATTTGATAAGCGGCCCGAAAAAGGTGCAACACTCAAATCTTCTATCTTTAAACTATTATTTTCCAATTTTGATGCAAAATTCACAATAGCCGGCTCATCCAAAATCAAAGCCTTTTCCATAAAGACCTGAGCAAGTATATTTTGAACAGACGTGTTGCCGTTAACTGCTAATTTTACCGGATATACCGCATAATTAGTTTTTACGGCTTTTATATCACGGGAATTTATGAATCCGTTTAAATTTATATTAAAAGTAAGATTTTTTGTATTGTAATCCAAAACTTCAGCCTTAGCAGTAAGCTTTGAATTAGCCATAAATATATTAGTTTCCGGTATTGTTATGGAATCTCTTTCTATATAAAGCTTTAAAAGAGGCAATTTTATAAGTTCTGTTTTATCGGTATTAATTGCAATGTTGTTAATATATGCAACATTATCCTTATTTGTATCAATCTTTAATGATGCAAACCCTAAGCTATTAGAATCCCGAACACATTTGAAATTTTCAATCTGAATATTTTCCTTATGCGTTATGTTATTCAGAGTTCCGCTTAAATTTGCAACAAGCGATGCAATACCGCTCTTTATACCTAAAGAAGTCGGAAGCAAATGCTTTAGTTCGACCTTATTCATTAAGATTTCTATATTTATGTTCTTATCAATAGAACCCTTAACCATTATAGGTGCATTATTAACATATCCGACAGCATTTGTAATGTTAATAACATTGTTTGAAAAGTCTATATCTGACGTAATTTTATTTATATCAAGACCGTTAGCCTTTATAGAACCGTTTGTTATTTTCATAAAACCGGATGATTTAATTTTATTTAAATCACCTTTTATTGAAAAGTCAGCCTTCATATTGCCGTCAATGGAATTAATAGCACGATACTTAGAAAAATCAGCCAGAAGTTTAACTTTCTTATATACCTCACTCAGCCTTATTTCATCAGTTTTTACTTTTAGATCTACGCTCTTCTTCTTTGAATTGTTAATAACACCGTCTACATATATTTTTTTATTACCTGAGGCATATATATTAGACAAGACTCCGATCTTATCTCCCAAGAAAGTTAAATATATGAAGCTTTTCGGAGATTTTTTCTCAGGATCAAGCACCGAAATATTATCAATATTTACAAGTCCTGATATTTGCAAATCGCCGTTCAGGTTATTATAAAGCTTCAAATCAGCAATAATATCCGAATAAAAATCTAATTCCTCCAGCTGCTCAAGGAAATTTTGTGCAGCTTCTATATCCAACTTTTTATCGGGTAATTTTATATTAGGCAGAACTGATAAATCATAAGATAAATATTTTTTATCGTTTACAAGAAATTCACCAATAGCTTTAACCTGTAAATTTTCAAAGTTTATGACCTTGGTAAGTTCCATGTTAGAACCGTTAATTCTATATGTTTTTTGAGTTTTTGCATCATTGTAAGCAATGCTGTAGCCTTTTAGCTTCACATCCGGAATTTCGTTGAAATCTTTAGCCTTCAGTCTATTAAGCACATCCGGCAAATATTTATCTTCCGAATTTACTTTAACAATGAATTTATCAGCCTTTAATCTTTTAATAACAATGTCATTTTTTATAAGAGCACTCCACGGAATAAAGAATTTTACATTTGAAAACTGCCCGAATTTCTGCCCGTCAGCATACATTATATGGACCGCAGGTGCTTTTACTTTAAGAGAAGGGCCCAAACGCAATATCAAACGCTCTATATGAATCTTTACACCTAACTCTCTTGTTACCTGAGTCTCAATTAAAGGTATAAACCTTGTAGCATTAATAGGCACAAAACATATTGAAATACAAAATGCCAGTAATACGACAAAACTAATTATGATATATTTATACTTTTTTTTCATACTTAATAACTTCTCCGGTATCTTTATTAAAGAAATGCATATCTTTAACAGAAATTCTTAACTCTGCAGTGTTGCTCACAGGGTAATCAAGCGGCACTCTTGCCGAACATTTGCTCCCGTTTAAATTAAAATAAATAATCCTTTCCCCACCGGTCATTTCAACTATATCAGGTTTTACTGAAATAATTTTATCCCCGCAGCTCATCTTTTCCGCTCTTATTGCTGCTGTTACAAGACCGGATATACCTTCAGGAGCCTCAAATTGAACTCCTTCAATATTAAAATGTCCGTTTTCAGCTGCGACATCAATAAAATTCATCTGACCGATAAATCCTGCTACAAACATATTCTTAGGATTATTATAAATTTCCTCAGGTGTAGCTGCCTGCTGAATTTTACCTTTATCAAGAACAACAATCCTGTCACCCATTGTTAATGCTTCTGTCTGGTCATGGGTTACATATATAAATGTAGTTTGCAGCTTGTTGTGCAATCTTTTGATTTCTGAACGCATTTGAACTCTCAAATTAGCATCAAGATTGGATAGCGGTTCATCCATAAGAAAAACTTTCGGATTTCTTACAATTGCTCTGCCTAATGCAACACGCTGCCTTTGCCCCCCTGACAGCTGTCTTGGTTTTCTATCAAGCAAATCATCTAAATTCAAGGAGCTTGCGACTTCCCGAACCTTTCTATCAATTTCTTCTTTAGGGTACTTGCGCATTTTTAGTCCAAAAGCAATATTTTCATAAACGCTCATATGCGGATATAGCGCGTAGCTTTGAAAAACAAAAGCAATATCTCTGTCCTTTGGATGAACATTATTAACAACTTTACCGTCTATAAGTATTTCACCTGAAGTAATATCTTCCAGACCGGATATTAAACGCAAAATAGTTGACTTACCGCATCCGGAAGAACCTACCAGAACAATAAATTCTTTGTCTTTTATCTCCAGATTAATATTGTCAATTACATTATTTTTGCCATCATAGCTTTTAACAAGATTTTTCAGTATTACACTGCTCATATACTTGTATATTATCTCCCCTTATTTTAGCTGTAATAATTTGGAATAAGTACATAAAAACTGGTATTTTTAAGTATTTTAGACTCTACCCAGACCATACCGTTAAGCATTTGAACCAAATTTTTAACGCTTGCAAGCACAATTGCTCTTAATACATTTTTTCTATTTGCAGAATTAACAATTTTGTACGGATCAAACATACATTCCAAATCATTTTCAGAAAGCAAAAGAGTACTGCTTGAAAGTGTAATCAAAGTATAATTTCCCGGTGCAAGGCTCTTAGAAGAAATGAACTCTTCATCAGGATTAGAAAGATTGATATTAATTTCTCCCATATCAACAGACTTGAGTACAACTTCCAACAAATCCTGAAGAACCTGTTTTACAACGTCTTCATCGTTTGAAATTGTTTTTACAAAATTCGCCTCGGAAGAAACATTAATACTAACTTCCTTTTCTTTAAACAGCTGTTCATTAAATCTAACAACTGCCTGTGTTAATCCAAGGATATCAAAAGTTCTCTTTTCAACTTGCTTTATATTTGATTCAGTTTGAGAAAGTTCAAGCAATTTTGCAACAAAGTACATTAAATCAACCGAATTTTTATTAATTATTTTAATATACTTCTCCTGCTGAGGATTCATTTCTCCGCCGAGTCCGTCAGCCATTGCCTGCGAAAAACCTACTATTGACTGAATAGGAGATTTTAAGTCATTAGCAAGTTTTAAAAGAAACTGGTTTTTATCTGTATTAACCTTGTCCTCATTTACATTGTCATTATCGCATATTGCAACAGCATCCCTAAAATCGAGGACATATCCTTCTTCAATTTCTTTCACAGTCATGTCAAAATAAGTCTCTTTGCCGTTAAACTTTGTTATGACCGGCTTGTGCAAAGTTATTGAATTATTTATCAAATTCATCGGATTTTCTATAAAATCTGATATTTTGGACGTTAACAAATGCATCTTAGACGTTTCAAAAATCTCCGCTGCAGCATCATTAACCCACTCTATTTTACCATCTTTATTACACAGGACTAATGCGTCCGGAAGAGCTTTCTCTACATCAATAGAACTTGTTCTGAATAATATCTTTTTTATATCCATATCTCTTAAATCCTTTGAGAGTATTTTATCACAAATACTATTAAAAAAAGATTAACTTTATTAAGTTTTGTAATTTTTTGTATTAATATTAAAATATAAAGAAATATGAAGGACTGAAAATGAAATATAAAGACTATTATGAAATATTGGGTGTAAGCCGTGATGCGGATGCAGCAGCTATAAAATCTGCATACAGAAAACTTGCAAGGAAATATCATCCTGATGTAAACAAAACAAAAGAAGCAGAAGAAAAGTTTAAAGACATAAATGAAGCTTACGAAGTATTGTCCGATAAAGCAAAACGCCAGAGATATGACAGCTTAGGCTCAAATTGGCAGGGAGGTGCTGATTATACGCCGCCGCCTGGATTTGAGAATTTTAGTTTTAATTTTAATCAGGGCGGCGCACAAAGCTTTGATTTTGGCGGAAGTGGTTTTTCAGACTTTTTCAGTTCGCTGTTCGGTGATATGATGGGCAACATGGGTACGCAAAGAGCAGGCAGAAACTACGGCGGCTTTGACTTTACTCAAAATGCGGGTTCTGCATCAAGACAGAGAAGAGCTGCCCAGCCAAAATCTGAGGATTTGGATATCACAAAGAATCTTAATGTTACCGCAAAAGAAATTTTTGACGGGAAGCCAATATCAGTAACGTTTAACGAAATTGAAAAATGCAGCCAGTGTCATGGCAGCGGATACTGTACAAACTGCGGGGGAACAGGAATTGTTTCTAACCAGAGAACAGTCAAGGTAAAATTACCAAAAGGCGTTACCGAAGGTAAAAAGGTGCGTTTAAAAGGTGAAGGCAAGTCTGATGCATACGGTAACAAGGGTGATTTATATCTGGTTATCCACTTTAAGGACAGTGAGTATGAATTTGACGGTGATAATCTGATAAAAGAAGTTGAAATAACCCCGCCGGAGGCAGTTCTGGGCTGCTCAAAAGAAATAACAACACTTCACGGGAAAATTAATATTAAAATTCCGGCAGGTGTCTCCAGCGGTCAGTCTTTGAGACTTAAACAAATGGGGCTGCCTAAATCCTCCGGTTACGGCGATTTAAACGCTAAAATAAAAATTATAATACCTAAAAACATGTCAAAAGAAATTATAGACTTATATAAAAAAATCCAAGCTTTAAGTTAAAAGACCTTTCACAAAAGGTCTTTTTTATTTATCTCCTTGACATAATACGCATTTATAAAGACAATATAAATGAGGCAGAGGAGAATATAAATATATGACTAAGCAGACTTTTTTACATGACAAGCACATTGCGCTCGGAGCAAGAATGGTTGATTTTGCGGGCTGGGATATGCCGGTTCAGTATTCTTCCATAATTGAAGAACATAAAACCGTCAGAGAAAATGTAGGTCTGTTTGATGTTTCACATATGGGCGAAATGATTGTTGTCGGAGAAGATGCACTACCTTTTCTTAATAAGCTTGTGCCTCAGGATATAAAAAAACTCGTTGATTTAAAAGCTGTATATTGCCAGTTAACAAATAAAAACGGCGGTATTATTGACGATTTGATTATATACAAACTTGAAGAAAACAAATATCTCATTATTGCAAATGCTTCTAGAATAGATGAAGATTTAAACTGGATGGTAAGAAATAAAACCGGCTTTAACGTAGATATCATTAATGAATCACACAATTATTCATTACTTGCAGTACAGGGACCTAAAGCCTGCGAACTTATAAAAAGCCTAGGAATAGAAAATTTACCGTCATTTTTTATGATTAAACGCGCAACCCTTTTTAATATAAACTTGTGGATATCAAGAACAGGCTATACAGGAGAAGATGGCGTTGAAATCCTTGTCAAAAATGAATTTTCCGAATATTTATGGGATAAACTTCTTGAAGCAGGCAAGCCATACGGAATAAAGCCTATCGGATTAGGAGCAAGAGATACACTAAGGTTAGAAGCAGCATTACACCTATACGGGAATGATTTAGATGAAACTACAACACCTATAGAAGCCGGACTTGCCTGGTCAGTGTCAAAAACTAAAACCGAAGATTACAACGGCAAAAAACATATTATGGAACAGCTTGAACAAGGAATTAAAAAAAAGCTTATCGGTTTAAAAATGCTGGATAAAAATATCGCAAGACACGGATATGACGTATACTACAATGGAGAAAAAATAGGAAATATAACAAGCGGCGGTATTTCACCGGTAAGAGGCGATAATATTGCATTAGCTTACATAAAAAACCTTGACAATTTAGCTGTAGGCTCTACAATTCAAGTAATGATAAGAGAAAAATTACACAATGCGGAAATAGTAAAACGCCCTTTTGTAAAGAAAAATAATAAAGGATAATTTAAATAGCTATAAAGGAGACAATTTGAATGAACGAAAGTATGTTATGCACAAAAACACACGAATATCTTCTTGAACAAGACGGAAAGTATGAAATCGGGATTACCGATTATGCAATTGAACAGCTTGGCGACATTGTATTTGTTGAGCTTCCTGAGGTTGGAACAGAGTTTTCTAAAAATGAAGCGTTTGCTACAATTGAATCAGTCAAAGCAGCCTCTGAAATCTATATGCCTATTTCCGGCAAAGTTGTTGAAATCAATGAACAGATTGTAAACAGTCCGGAACTTCTGAATGACGAATCTTATGAAGATAAATGGTTTATAAAAATTGAATCTTCTGCAGATCAGGTAGAATTTGCAGACCTTTTGGATTACTCAGATTACAAAGAAGAAATAGAATAATGAATAAATTTTTAGCACATACAACTGATGTAAGAAATGATATGCTGAGAGAAATTTCTCAAGCAAGTCTGGATGATTTATTTAAACAAATTCCGGTAAGGTGTAAAGATTTTACTGTCGGGAATCCGTTGAGCGAACTTGAAACCCAGCGTAAAATCAAGGAACTTGCAAGGAAGAACAAAACCGAATTTTCTTGTTTTCTGGGCGGCGGTGTTTACAACAAATTTATACCCGCCTGTGTGAATTACGTTGCTCAAAGATTCGAATTTCTAACGGCATATACACCTTATCAGCCTGAAATTTCTCAGGGTACATTACAGATAATTTATGAATACCAGACAATGATATCAAGAATTACCTGTATGGATATTGCTAATGCTTCAATGTATGACGGTGGTTCTGCATGCGCAGAAGCAGTCCTTATGGCACACAGAATTGCCAGAGGCAAGAAAAATAAAGTTCTTGTATCAAACAAGCTAAATCCTGAATACAGTGAAGTTGTTAAGACATACTGCTGGGCACAGGATATTGAAATTGAATGGTTTGAAGAAATGCCGGAGAATGTTTCAGAGTATTGTGCAGTCCTGATTCAGTATCCTGATTATTTCGGAGAAATTCCGGAAATAACAAAGCCTGATACAACTTTAATTGTATGTACTAATCTTTCTGCACTCGCAGTTATAAAACCGCCTGTTGAAGCAGATATTGTAGTTGGTGATATCCAGCCTCTGGGAATCGGAATGAATTTTGGCGGCCCTCACGCCGGATTTATGGCCTGCAAAGAAGCTTATATGCGCCAGATGCCTGGAAGATTAGTCGGCAGAACCGTTGATGCAGACGGAAATCAGGCATTTACTCTGACTATCCAGACAAGAGAGCAGCACATCAAAAGAGAAAAAGCGACAAGCAATATTTGTTCAAACCAATCTTTAATTGCTCTTTCTGCAACTCTTTACCTGAGCTTGGTAGGCGAAGAAGGCTTTAAACAAATGAGTATTCTTTCTGCTAATATGGCGCATGCCTTATCAAAAATGCTTAACGGAAAGGGGATTAAAACACTAAATAAAAACTTCTTTAACGAATTTGTTATTGAAGTTAATGATTCTGATAAATTTCTGGCTAAGCTCAAAGAAGCAAATATTCTCGGTGGTATCAGGCTGGATGACAAACATATTCTGGTTTGCACTACAGAAATGAATACAGAAGAAGAGATTGTAAATTATATTGAAGCTGTCTAAATCAGACAGCTTCTTTTTTGATATAATAAAAATAATCACAAAATTTAGGAGTATGAATGGAAAGATTTGTCGGGATTATAGGCATAGTTACAATATTCTTAATTGTATTTTTAATGTCTAATAACAGAAAAGCTATCAATTATAAAACTATCGTTACCGGATTTGTACTGCAAATACTGCTTGCAGTATTTATCTTCAAGGTTCCGCTCGGTGAAAAAATGTTTCTTATGATTGGAGCTTTTATAAAAAAAATCCTTGATTTTGCAACTGAAGGCGGGCTGTTTGTATTCGGACCGTTGCTTGATAAAACAAGACTTAGTGAATTATTTGGCACTGGAAGCAGTATTTTCGCAGTACAGCTCATTTGCACCAATATATTTATGATGGTGCTTGTTAATATCCTTTATTATTACGGTATCATGCAGCGCGTAGTTGCAGCACTCGGAAAAGCTATGAACAAGATTATGCATGTATCAGGCGCTGAAGCTCTTTCAAACGTTGCAAGTTCATTTGTAGGCCAGATTCTTGCGCAAATTATGATTAAGCCGTATCTTGAAAAATTAACCCGCTCGGAACTCCTTGCTTCTATGTCAGGTTCAATGGCCTGTATCTCAGGTGCAATTATGCCTATTTATATAGGAATGGGAATCCCTGCTCATTATATTTTGGCATCATCTATTATGGCCGCTCCGGGGGCTCTTATTCTGGCTAAAATAATGTATCCTGAAACCGGCGAACCGGAAACTCGTGACAATATTAGAATTTCCAAGAGAAGAACTTTTGCCAATGTGTTCGAAGCGATTTCAAACGGCGCTTCTGAAGGTATGAAAGTAGCAATAAATGTTACAGCTATGATTCTGGCACTTGTTGCACTGGTTGCATTTATAGACTGGATATTAGGACTAAGCGGTATGCTTCTCTATAAATTCTGCCCTGGCTGCTCTCATTTTGCATTCTTAAATCATCTTTCACTCAAGCTAATATTAGGCAAAATTTTTGCTATTTTTGCAATAATTATAGGCGTACCGCTGAAAGATGCATCAGTTGTAGGTTCACTAATGGGCACAAAGCTGGTTTTGAACGAAATGGTCGCTTATGTTAACTTATCACAAATAGCACCGACTCTTCAGGCAAAAAGTTTCATGCTGGCAAGTTTCGCACTATGCAGTTTTGGCAACTTTGGTTCCATTGCCATCCAAATCGGCGGTATTGGTGAACTTGCGCCTAACCAGAAGAAAAACTTGGCTAGACTCGGCTTAAGAGCACTCATTTGCGGTACTCTCAGCTGCTATCTTTCAGCAGCAATCGTCGGAGTCATTATGTAACTCCAGCCCGTCTTCTATATCTTCACAAAAACGCTTAATTTTATTAGTCTTATCAGAAAGCAAAGAAAGAATATTGATACAGCGGTTTCTTTCTTCGCTTATATGAACGGAAAATTCACGCGGCAGACTGTAATACTGGCCGGTAAATTCTTTATTTATGTAATAAGTTTGTGTAATTATAATAATCGTATTTATTGTCTCTAATTCTTCACGTAAGTCCTTACACACGCACAACAAATCGCTTATATGGTTTTTACCCATAAAAAGTCCTCCATTCTTATTATCTTTAATACTATTCTTTTATTCCTAATTCTAGTATAAAACGACAATAAAAAATGTTATTAATATATTTTCCAATTACTATTTACATGTAATAAATGCATTTAAATATTGTATTAATTCATTAAAAGCAATGTTGTTATCAGTATTTTTTCTGTTCTTTAAATAATCTGCAATAGTGTTCAAAATTTCAATAAAAGTAGTTTCAGATATGTTATTATCCAGAAAATCCTCATACACTTCCAGAATATATGCGTATGTGTCTTCTCCGGAATATTTTTTTATTTGTATAAAAGCTTGTTTTATATCATCACCAAGAAAATTAACGTTTATTATGTTACTGTATAATGCAGCAGAGCGCTTCATTTTCTTCATAATTGTATCTTCCGGCATATACTGCATCATTGTTTCAAAATAATTAACAAAGCTTTCATAAAGTCTTTCTGGATTAAATTTCTTATAATTAAATTTTGTAATAAAAAAGTCTTTTAAAAAGCGGACAATATCACTCTCTACAGGGAAATAACGACTTCTTATAGTATTCCAGTCTTCTTCAATACCGTTTTCCTTTAAAAAATCTTCAATAAGAACTATCTGATTCAGATTTCTGCTTCCGTTTAACTTGTAATACAAATTTCTTTTTGATACATCATTCGTTTCTACAACAGTAACAAATATTTTCTTGAGCATTGCAAAAATATTTGCCGCCTGCAGCCCTTCCGATTTTATCTGGGACCAGAAATTATGCAAAAGTTTAAACATCGCAGACTGTTTCTCGTGACCTGATAATCTCTCGCCATTAATGATTTTTGAATAAAT
The DNA here is from genome assembly GCA_944322845.1 of Candidatus Gastranaerophilales bacterium. Classification (GTDB taxonomy): domain Bacteria; phylum Cyanobacteriota; class Vampirovibrionia; order Gastranaerophilales; family Gastranaerophilaceae; genus CAG-196. The sequence continues at coordinate 34,382 of CALUQE010000002.1, read as the reverse complement.
TACACTATCTTTTTCATTTAAATGAAGCTTCGTTTTCTGCCCGCTTAACAAATACTTATTCCTGATAGTTTTAATGGCTTTTTCGTTTTGTACCGTTGTTTTTTTGTAACACTCACAAACCGCATGCAAAAGCAGAGAAAGTGACAAAATCCTGTTTAAGCCGTCCACAATAGTATACTGATCAAAAGTTTTTTGATTAACAAAAATAATCCCGAGATCAACTTTTTGTGTAAACTGCTCATCTTCAGTCATTAAGTCAAGAAAATTTACAAGCTCTTTATCACATCTAGCATAATCTAATGTGTATAAATCTTTTGCCTTATTAATAAATTCAAGTAAATTTACAACTTTCATCACTACTCGGTTAAAACGAACCCGCCTGACGGCACATTTCTTAACTTATCGCCTTCAATTTTGGCGCGCAGGTTCTTAATATATTTATAAACATAGTCACGCGGCAAATCAAGTAAATTTGCTAAATCTTTCGCAAAAACTGTCTTTCCCACATTATTCATAAGATAGTCAAAAACTAACTGTTCTCTGTCAGTAAGAGCCTTTTTTAGTTTTATTTGTATATCTTTTTTAGCAGTAAATTCTGCGACATTGTCCAAGACCGAATTATTTTCCGCAATACATTCTGGTTTCTTCTGAACAACATCCTTTGTTTTTGCTTTTTCTTTGACAACCTTTTTTTCAACTATATTTTTAGACGAATTATTTGTTTTTTCTAACAATTGTTTTCTGCTTATAGAAAACGGTGTGTGAGATATTTGACGTTCCCTTTCAAAAGCTCTTTCCGCAATTTTAGAGAAGCCGTCATTTACATTTGTATCAGTTGTAGAAGATGTACCTTTAGTCATAATAATATCAACCAAATCATTAGTAGGTTTTTTCTCTTCAACTTCTTTTCCTAATCTTGCAGCAAACTCTTCCAGTGTAATTTTCTCAAGAGAGCTTCTCCACTGTCTTATCTCTTCCTTCGTCAAATAATTAGGCATCAAACATCTCCTATATTAACCTATGATAGTCTAAACTTAATTCCCCATAACGGATTTCATATATATAATGTATCACAAAACTTGAAATTTTAGTCAAAATATTTCGTGATGTAAAGATTTATTTTCAAAGCTTAATAATCCTGCACAATCCTTCCCGGTAAATGGTTTTGTTGTACAGTATATAAAAGTGATTCAGCACTTTGCTTATTCTTAAAAATACCAACCTGTAAAGTATAGTTATTAGAACCCAGACACTTCACAATCGGATTTAAGCCTGTACCTGTTTCTTGTATTATCTCTTTTGCAACTTTTGCCTGCTCTGCCGAGGTATATGTTCCGACAAAGACTTTATATACAGGCTCCAATTGAGGATCAGGAGCCGGCTCCGTCTGCGTCTGAGGAGCATCTTGAACAACCGTTTCCGTTGTATTTTCCCTTGGTTGAGGTTCTACACTTCGTACATCATCCGGCTTAGACATCAAATCTGAGAAATTACGACCCTGATCTTCACTTTGAATCATCGCCAGCCTGTCATCAACTATTTTTTTAGTTTCTTCAGCGGCCTGTTCCTCTTCAGCTTCTATCTCCTGAGAATAATCTCCAATAGTCGTGTCTACGGAAGGTGAAAAAGATTTTATTAAAAATGTAAAAACTAAAAGCATACCAAAGAAAGAAATTACGAAAATTTTCAGCAAGGAATTGTTATCCTGCTGAGCTTCTTTTTTCATATATTTTTTGTAGCCAAACTGCTTTCCCATTTTATACTCCACGAACCTTTGTACTTGCCAAATTAATATCTTCAACTTCTTCTGAATATCTTTTCATAACTTCGAGGGCAAAACCGTCAATATCAGTAATTCCTAAATCACTTGTTAAACCGGACGCTTTTACCGGAGCACCTTCAGACATAATATTGAGCCCGGTATGTATTAAAATTGAAGTAACAGACTTCGTTGCTATTGATACAGACAGCTTTCCGCCGTTAATTATTAAATCATCGCCGTTTCTTTTAACAAATATACCCTTTTCTTCCAGCAGCTCTTTAATAATACAAATTAATAATCTTTGTCTGTAAACTCCTTCTACCAGATTTACTCCAAATTGCTCCGATATAAAACTAAGCATATATTTGCTGTAAATCGGTTCATTATTTATAACATCTTCTATATCGACCATTTCTGTCAGCTTAACTTCACACTCACCTTTGAATGCAACAATTGCATCTCCCTGTAAGCCAAAATTTTTATAAATCCAATGAGGTGCCAGCTGTGAGCCGATATACTTAATCTCTTCTTGTATTAATTTTGTTTTCATCATTTTTCAAATAATATATAATCTTCTCTTTGATTTGCAATTAAGGCCTTCTTTAAATGCTGACAGGATTCACATATACCGCAATGATACTTTCCCGAACTGTAACAACTCCAAACAAGATTTAGCGGAATGTTATTCTCTATCGCAATTTTAACTATATCATCCTTGGTATAATTAATCAAGGGTGCTATAACTTTAGGTTTCTTCAAAGTCGATGTCTCAAAAACTTTTGATATTTGAGCCCTGAATTCTTCCGTATTATCAGGGAAAGTTGAACCTTCATCTTTATTTGCACCAAATATTATATAATCAAAATCAAAAGAGTCAGCATAAGCTGCCGCTATATTTAAGAACAATCCGTTACGATTAGGTATCCAGACAGATTTTGCACTTTCTGCCGTTCCGAGATTTGCTGTCGGAATATTTTCATCTGAAACAAGCGAAGTTTTTGATATTTCCTTAAGCCAATCAAGCTTTATAACTTTATGCACAATGTTATAATATTTGCAAATATCGGAAGCAGCTTTGATTTCATTTAATACAGCTTTTTGACCGTAATCAAAAGTAAGAGCAAGTTCGATTTTATACTCAACTTGCGGAAAGCCTGCAGCAACAACGGAATCCAAACCGCCTGACATTAAAATAACAGCTTTTTTCAACTATTCATCCTCGTATTCTTCTATTAATGCCTTTGCTTCGTTTTTAAGGAATTCACCATAGCCTGGAAGCGATATAATTTCCTCCAGAATATCCCTCCCCTCCATATTATATAATGCTATAAGGGCATTACGCTTAACCTCATCGTCATCATCATTCAAAGCAGTGCGGATAATTTCAGATGCATTTTCATAATCGCTGTTCATTAATGCTTCTATCGCATTTATTCTTACCATAGGAGAAGAATCCAGCAGAGCATTTTTAAGAACATGCAAAACCCTTTTATTATTAGGATTAAGCTTACCCAGCGCCTCTACAATTCTTTCTTTCAAAAACGAAAATTTACCGATTAAACCCTGTTTAGCTTCCATAATACTGATTAAAGGGTCAATTGCACTGCTGTCACCGAGCATTCCGAGAGCAAAGGTTGCAGATTCCTGTACATACACGGATTTTTCCTCCTCATCTTGAACAACATCAATAAGAGGTTTTACGGCATATCTGTCACCTATTCTTCCCAGCGCATCTGCGCATGCAAGACGCACTTTGTAATTTTCATTTTTATTATTTAAACAGTATAACAATGCACCTACAGCTGATGTATCTTTATAACCCGCAATAATTTTGGCACAAAGAGCCCTTGCATTAATTAAATCATCCGGATTATCGCTATCAGAATTCTTTAGAAGCAAAATATCCAGAAGTGTCGAGAGTATTTGCGGAGTTTGTACCGCAGATGACATTTTTAATACACCTGTCAAAACCTCTCCCTCTTTAATATTAGAAAGCAAATAATTATAAAAGTCAGGTTTGTCTTCTTCTGCCAAATCGCTTTCCGCGTCTGCAATATTTTTAATAACAACCGCCGGAGTATCACTCCCGATACCGCATTTCTCCAATATAACACCAAAATCTACAGCTTTATTAACCACAAAATTAACATACTATAAAATATAATATTTAGCAATCATAATCATAGTTTCAGTCTTATTCTGCATTATATTTTCTTAACAAAACTTAATATTTAATACAAAAAAGGCAATTTTCAAAAAATGAAATACTTTATATATACACAAGCATAGAAAAGGAAATTAAGCATGAAAGAAACAGAATTAAACGCTACAATGTCAGTTATCGCAGATCCTATTAATAATGTTTATAAATTGGAAACAAGACAGGACGTAGAAGAAATTCAGAGAATTTGCAGAATTTTTGCTATAGCAGAAAAACAGGGCAATAAACACAGAATGCTTTCTATCAAAAATTTAGCAACATTTAGACTCGTTTTGAGTAATAACTAAATGTGAATATAAAGTATTATAAAAACTCCGGCAATTATGTCGGAGTTTTTATTTATTAAGTTTTGTAACAAATTCTATCCCTTTTGAAATTGCATATATTTTAAATACTTTATATATATGTAAGATGAAAAATAAGGTATAGAAAGATGGCAAACACAGCAGCTTTATTAGGAACATTATTAAACACTAACGCAGAAATCAACTACTATACCCAGCAGCAAATTTACTGGAGCGGTAAGTATGAAGCTAACAGTGAAAAGTTATCAAAACAGGTCAAATATGAAGAAAAATGGGAAAGTGCATTTGATTCTGCAATTGATAACACTAAAGAATTAAATGCTGGCGGAGTCAGAGTCGGCGAAAACAACAAAAATGAACAGTTAGCCGATGCTTACGCACACGCAAAAGTAAAACAGTATAATGAAGAATTATCATTAGAACTTGCTGAAATGGATGTTGAGTATGATACAATGCAGACAATGTATGAATCAATGCTTGAACAATTAAGAGCACAGCAAGAAGGTCAAAAGACAGCTACTTCAAATGCTGCTCAGGACACAGGTTTATTACAATCATAATAATTAATGATAAACCTTTGATGCATTGTACATTAATGATGCTATGGTCATCGGGCCGACTCCTCCAGGTACGGGAGTTATGTATTTTACAGACGGTGAAACTAAATCGAAGTCCACATCACCGGTTAGTTTGCCACTGGAATCTCTAAAGATTCCGACGTCAATAACAACAGAATTTCTATTAACCATCTTACATCTTACAACCTTTTTACCAACCGCAGATATTACAATATCCGCGGTTTTTATTTTGTCTTCAAGGTTTTTAGTATATGAATGCGCCATTGTAACAGTTGCATTTCTTTTTAGAAGCATTTGAGCCATAGGACGGCCAACGATATTTGAACGTCCTATTACTAATGCGTCTGCACCTTCCAGCGGAATATTATATTCATCCAGAAGCATAATAATTCCCTGTGGGGTTGCCGGATAAAAGTACGGTTCAAGCCCTATTGCAAGTTTTCCTACGTTTTCCGGTGTAAAACCGTCAACATCTTTCTTAGGGGAAATTGCCTGTACAACCTTATTTTTATTAATGTGTTCCGGAAGAGGCAATTGTACCAGTATCCCAGTGACATTACTGTCTTCATTTAATTCATCAATTTTTTGAAGCAGCTCATTTTCGGATACAGTGCTGCTCATTTCTATTATGGTAGACTTTATACCGATTCTTTCAGCAGCTTTCTTTTTGTTTTTTACATATATGCGGCTTGAAGGATCATTTCCGACTAAAATAACAACAAGATGTGCTTTAATATTCAATTCTTGAATTTTATTCTTTAAATGCTCAAGTATTTTTTCAGATAAAGCTTTTCCGTCTAATATCATTGATTATTCTCCTGCGGAAGATTTAACCTGAAATAGAATTGATTTACTGCTTCACAAACTATATCAGAATTTCTGTCTAACTTGCCGTTTTCTAAATCAGAATCAAAAGGTATAGTGCCGAGGACATCCGTTTCAATATCCTGAAGCTGCTCCGAAATACTATTCATATCTTCGCTCTTAACCTTATTAACTACAATACCAAGCTGTCCGCCAGCGGCATATTTCGCAGAGAATTCAGAAATACGCTTTGCCAGATGAACAGAATCTATTGTCGGCGTTGTAACAATTATTGCCAAATCAATATTAGTATCGACCAGTTGGTTTAAGTACTTTAAGTCGAATTCACAATCAAATATAACAAAATCATATCTTTCAATTAACCGTTGGCAGGCATCATTAATCTGAGCTGTAATAGGGCATCTGCAATCCTTCGCACCCACAAACCAGGAAACTATAATATCAACATTTTCTGAGAGGGAAACAAGAATATCTTCCATGGCCCATTCTATATATTCGTGCTTTGTCATCCCTTCAGGTATTCCTGTTTTATACTCGTGTTTTCCGCTTCTTATACCATAAATTGTATTTCTGATATCGAGCCCGAATGAATGAGCAAGCTCGCTTGTCAAATCATTATCGAAAAGTAGTATAGATTTTTCTGGAAATCGGTTTTGTATATTTTTTAATAAAGCTTTTGTAAGAGTTGTTTTTCCGCTTCCGCTTTTTCCTGTAACAGCTATTTTTGTAGTCAAAATTTAATCCTCTTTTTCTGATTTTAACATAAAAAATATGAATACAAAACAAGGCAGTACTTATGCGCACTGCCCTGATAACAATTATTTATAATAAAGGATTAAACAAGCCCTTCTTTTACGGCTTTGACTGCCGCCTGAACTCTGTCATTTACGCACATTTTTTGCAAAATGGAGCATACATGAGCTTTTGCGGTATGTACGCTGACAATTAATTCTTTAGCAATTTCAGTATTACTTTTACCGTCCACCAGATGTTTAAGAACCTCAAATTCCCGTTCTGTTAAAGGCACACGTCCTTCTTCTGAGGATTTATCCTTCAGTATACCGAGAGTTTCCTGTTTAGGGAAAGAATCAAGCACCTTTCTTGCAATTACGGGATCCAGCCAGCAAACACCGTTATTTACATCTCTAATTACATCAGCAAGCTTTGTCGGGTCAATGTCCTTCAGGCAATATGCCATTGCTCCGGACGATAATGCGGCAATAACTTCCTCTTCTCTATCGTGTGAAGTTAAAGCAATTACTTTAATATCCCTGTTCATTTCTTTTACTTTAACAGTGGCTTCAATTCCGTTCATGCCGGCAAGCCCCAAATCCATAAGGACAATATTTGGAGAATACTGTTCTATCAATCTTAATCCATCAGTAGCATTATCACTTTCGGCAACAACTTTTATATCCTCATTTGAGTTAAGAGCGCATCTTAAACCTACTCTTGTGAGTTTAAAATCCTCTATGATAATTACGCTGATTGTCTTTCTCTCTGCACTTACGGCTGTACTCATTAATAAATCCTCCTATCGGGGTAGTTTGTATTATAATTTGTCCCCTACACCAATATTAAATAATACACCCGTTTTATAGTATATTACCCAACCTACTTATATTTAATATACAATCTTTATACACTCTTTTTAATTAAGTCAATAACTTCGCACACAGAGTAGTTGTTATGAGTAACAAAGATATTCTTTCCTGTTTCTTTTATAACGTCCTCAAGAGACTTTCCGTCCAGAAACAGGGTGGAATAAGGTTTGAGCATAATAGAAGGAACTATTATATAATCAGCATCAATATTTTTTATTGTATTAATAAGGTCTCCCGAGGTTATGAGTCCTGCAACAGTAATATTTGCTCCCCAGTAAGTCGATTTTACCGGATTTACGCTTACATGAAGCCCGTCAATTTTATTTAACTTTGCTGCAATATATTCAAAAGCGGATTTTGCAGCAACCGAACAGGCAAAGGCAAGTTTTAGCGGGCTTGATAATTTCTCAGGCAGTTCTATACAGTCAAAATCGTCAATCAGAGTTCTTAAAGAACCCACTCCGTCATCAAGCTGTGAGAAGTTACCGTAATATTCGGCAGTCGGAATTTCTTTCCCTGCAAGCAGGAAAAATTCATCAGAGCAGCAAACCTTCGGATAGCTTGAAGAGATTTGAATAGTCTCTTCTGCAATTTTACTGTCTACTGTTTTTAATTCCGTATCACGGAATTGAGTTACACCGACAGGAACAATTGCAACGGAAAGAAGCGCTTCTTCCAGACCACTCAAATCTTCAAGTGTCCTTTTTAACTCTTCTCCGTCATTGTATCCGGGGCACAAAACAATCTGGGCATGAAAAGGAATTTCATTTTCTTTAAACCAGTTCAGGTTTTCCATTATTTTTCCTGCATTAGGGTTTCTCAGCATTTTTACTCTTAAATCGGGGTTTGTTGTATGAACGGAAATATAAAACGGTCCAAGATGCATTTTTGCAATTCTTGCTTTGTCCTTTTCTGTCAGGTTTGTAGTTGTTATGTAAGTCCCCTGTAAATATGAGAGTCTGTAATCATCATCTTTTACATATAGAGTATCTCTCAAGCCTTTTGGCTGCTGGGCGACAAAGCAGAATATACAATTGTTTAAGCAGGGTTTTACTCTGTCAAAAACCGCACTTTCAAAAATAATACCCAGATCTTCATCAAAATCCTTTTCGATTTCGATTTCTTCGATTTCGCCATCCTGCTTTTGAATTTCAATTGTAAGAAGCTCACTTTTTGTCATAAATTGATAGTCAATCATGTCTTGAAGCTTTTCGCCGTCAATTGATAAAAGAATATCACCGGATGTAATCTCCAATTCTTCCGCAATAGAGCCTGATTCAACACTACTTACGACTGCCGGCATGTTCAAATCCTTCTACAAGAGTTATAAAATTTTTATACTCACAAACTAAATTATCAAAAACCATTCTCGGATAAAACGAAAGCTCTTTTGACGATATCATATTCTCTGTATCAATAAGAATACTTTCAGCCTTACTTTTCAAGAGCATGAAAAGTTTTAATTGTTCGCCATTATCCAGAACATCCGCGCAGGCAAGCTTTATCCTTGCCATCGGTAAAAACTGTATAGGATTATCAAGCGGCGGCTCTGTTATTAATCGCTTAAGTTCATTTACCCCCTCTTTAGTAATTGAATAATATGTAGAGGGACGTCCGCCTGATGACATAGTTTTTTGAGTTTTTACAAAACCACCCGCTTCCAGCCTAGTAAGAGCCGGTTTTATTGTTCCGTAACTCGGTGTTGTTAAAACTGAAAACGAGTTTCTTATCTCCTTGGAAACTCCGTACATAGTTAAAACTTTTCTGCTAAGTTCAAATAAAATTAAAAGCTCTATCATCTTAATCCAAATCGTTTCTTACAATACCAATAAACTCGCTTGCAAGCTTTTCGCTCCACTTTCTGTTAATATCCTGCTCAATTTGATTAATCGCCTCTTCTTTTGACATTGCATCTCTGTACGGGCGTTTTTCAAGGAGTGCAAAATATGCATCTACTATCAAAATTATTTGAGATTCAACAGGAATTTCATCTCCGGATAAATTTGCGGGATAGCCTGTCCCGTTCCAATTTTCATGATGTTTTTCTATTATAGGTATAATATCTACAATATTGGAAATCGGCTTTAAAATCTCTCTCGCTGCGATTAACGGATGTTTTTTGATTGAAGCCTTGTCTTCTTCTGTCAAAGGTTCTTTTTTTCTTAAAATCTCTTTAGGAAGCATTGTGTTTCCTATATCATACAGAAGTACCGCAATTTTAAGCCTGTCCGTAGCTTCTTTTGACAAATCAAAGCGTTTAGCAAGTAATGCAGCAAGCTCTACTTTCTTTTTTACGCTGCCTTGAATATGCTCGGGATTGTAGGTTGTAACAAGAGTATCCGCAACCTGATAAAGCTTTTCATTATTAATATTCATCTCTTCAAGTTTCTGGGTCAAAAACTTTGAAGTAGAATCATCTACAGGGATTCTGTGTTTTGTAAGTATATCAATAAACGTATTAACGGCAATTTCCTGCCAAGAAGTTTCGTAAGCAGGTCTTGCTATGGTGACTCTGTTTCTGCCGTTACGTTTAGACTCATACATTGCTCTGTCAGTGATTTCAAGCAGTTCTTCTATATCGTCGGAATGTTCCAAATACGTAGCCACACCGAGACTTGCTGTAATATGTCCGATTTTTTCAAGTTCAACAGCTTCAATAGCTTTTCTGATACGTTCTGCAGCAATACATCCGCCTGCAGAATCTACACCGGGCAGAATCAAGTTAAACTCCTCACCGCCCATTCTTGCCGCAATATCAATAGAACGTGCATTATTCTTCAGGACTTCCGCAATTGCCTTTATCGCAATATCTCCGTAATTATGCCCGTAAGTATCGTTTATTTGCTTAAGGTGGTCTAAATCGAGCCCTATAACAGTAAATTTCTGATTCTGGCGATTTGCACGAACAGCTTCTTTTTTGATAAACTCTTCAAAGTATCTCCTGTTATACAAGCCTGTCATACCGTCTGTCACAGCTTGTTCTTTAACAGCCTCAAACAAATCGGCTATTGTTATAGCGAGTTCTATTTGTTTAGCAAACAAGCTCAAAAAATTTAATTCACTCTCACTTACGCTTTCTCTTGATGAGAATACCAGCAAAGAACCGAAATGAGTCTGCTTCGATTTTAAAGGTACAAGAATATAAGACTTCATATTCGCCTCTTTTAAAAATTCTTCGACCTTGTTTTTTTCCAGTTGGGGAACTAATCCGCAAACAAGCTCCAGAATATTTACAGACTGGTAAATCTGATTATTTTTGACAGAATTCCTAAGCTGCGCTATATCAGGAAAATTCATTCTATACTCCGAAACGTTGCAATTGAATTTTTCCCAGAACTTAGTATCCAAATCATCTCTTGATGATGCAACTACCTGTAAATAAGTTCCGTCGTTATCGGCTTTTTCTTTTACAATAAAGCTGTATAGGTAGCCCAATTCGCCTTGCAGGCTGTTCACAATAGCGTTTAAAACACTGGATAGGGGTTTAGACGAATTCATCATATCCCAGATATGCTGCAGGGTGAGCATTTGGCGGTTTGCTCTATCGAGTTCTCTTGTACGGGCAGTAATTTCAGCTTCCAGTTTTGCATTAATTTCATATACTTCAAGTAATGACTGCTTACCTGAATAAACAGTTGATTCTACCTGATCTAATTGTCGTTTGAAATTTCTTATGCTGTCGAAAAAGCCCACTGGCCGTATCCTCTAATTCCAAGTTACTTATAAAGTATAGCATATTTTGTGCGTAAATAAAACCTCCTTGACGGGAATTGAACCCATGACCTCGGGCTTCGGAGACCCGCGCTCTATCCAACTGAGCTACAAGGAGGCACAAATTAATTTTAGCATACAGTGCATTATTTTCAAATAATAGCAAATTATTTATTTAGATGATTTAATATAATATAAACTATTGGAGGTTATATGAAGATTTTCGCTCTCAATACTTATTCATGTAAATCAAAAATAAAATTTTGCAGCACATTGGCTCAAGAACAACGCGACATTGAAAACCAAAAACGCGAATTAGATAATGAAACCAGCAAAATCAAAGATGAAAAGCGTGAGCTTAACAACGAGTTGACAAGAATCAAAAACCAAGTACACGAGCTTGATATTGACCTACAAGACATAAGAAATCAAAAACGCGAATTGGATAATGAACTAAATAAACTCAAAAAATCTTAATTCTACATATCCAAGCCCAAATCCAGAGTAGGAGCTTTCGCAACTATTGCACTTGAAGATATTACATCAACACCGGTAGAAGCTATATCATGAACGGTATTTATATTTACGTTGCCGCTTGCTTCAGTTACAGCTTTCCCCGCAACAAGCTTTACTCCTTCTTTCATTGTATTTAAGTCCATGTTATCAAACATAATTATATCAACACCGCAAGCCAGAGCTTCTTTTACCTGTTCTAAAGTATCACACTCTACTTCAATTTTATGCGCGTGAGAAATATGCTGTTTTAACTTATTTACAGCCTTTGTTAATGAACCTGCAAATTTTATGTGATTGTCCTTAATCATTGCACAATCTGCCAGATTAAATCTATGCAGGCTTCCTCCGCCCATTTTTACAGAATACTTTTCAAAAGCTCTGAATCCCGGAGTAGTCTTTCTTGTATCAACTATCTTTGCTTTATATTCACCTATTGCCTTCTGATACTTGTTAGTTTCGGTAGCAATGCCGCTCATTCGCTGAACATAGTTTAAAGCAGTTCTTTCACCCATTAAAATATACCTTGCCGGACCTGTTAAATCCGCGATTTTATCACCTTTTTTGATTTCATCGCCATCATTAAAGTAAAACTTAATTTCTACTTTTGGTGACAAAATTTTAAAAACGCCTTCAAAGACATCTTTTCCGCAAAAAATCCCATCAACACGGGTATTTAGCGTACAGCTCATCATATCAGATTCTGTGGTTAAATAATCAGTTGTTATATCCCCAAAACCGATATCTTCGTTCAGTGCATTTTTTATATGTTCTTCTATGAAAAACTTATTTAACATATGCAAGCTCCCTTTCCGTATTTTTAACTATATTGGAGTGCCGTGCTACAGCATCTGTCTGTTTATAATCAGAACGGCAATGAGCACCTCTGGATTCCTTCCGCTGCATAGCACCTTCAATTATCAGAGAAGCAGTTGTAAGCATATTTCTATATTCATACTCCTCTCTATTCAAACATTTTCGTGTTCTCTTAAAAGATTTTTTCAGAGCATTTATCTTATTCTTAGCTAATTCTAATGTTTCTTCTGATCTTATAATCCCTACATTATTCCACATTATATCCTTTAATTCACTCTTAAGCTCAGGTATATTATAATCTGCGTCGCTTAATGGCTGCGAATATATTTCAATAATGCTTCTTATGCTGTCATCAATTTTCTTAGGCGTAGTTAAATTTGCAAAAGAAAGATAATCTGCAAGTTCATACGCACAAACAACACATTCCAGCAGAGAATTACTTGCTAATCTGTTTGCACCGTGTAAACCGGTCGAAGCACATTCCCCAATTGCATACAACCCTCTTATAGAAGTTTTCCCTTCAACCGTTGCCTTAATACCACCCATGCTATAATGAGCAGCAGGAGCAACAGGAATAGGCTTTCTGGAGATATCTATACCATTTTCATTACATCTTTTAGATATAGTAGGAAAACGCTTAGATAGCTTTACAGAATCAATCATTGAAGCATTTAAAAAAACATTAAATTTATGTTCCTTCTTCATTTCACTGTAAATAGCTCTTGTAACAATATCTCTCGGAGCCAGCTCACGTTTATCATGGTAACTTTTCATAAATTCATCGCCATGATTATTAATTAACTTTGCACCTTCACCACGAACAGCCTCAGAAATTAAAAACCTATCCTTACTCTCAGGATTTAAAGCTAATGCAGTCGGATGGAATTGAACAAATTCCATGTCCTGAATAATGGCTCCCGCATTATAAGCAAGATCAATACCGTCTCCGGTAGCACAATCAGGATTTGTAGTGTACTTATAAACCTGTCCTAAGCCGCCAGTTGCAAGAACCAGAGCAGATGTATAAACAATTTCGTGCTCACCCGTTAATTCGTTATATACAATGATACCTTTACATTCTTTATCAGAATCAACAAGTAATTCTACGGCAATAGCATCCTCCATTACAACGATATGTTCATCTTCGTGTATATCATTACAAAGAGCCTGAGTTATCCCTTTTCCGGTAGCGTCACCTCCGGAATGCAGAATTCGTCTTACACTATGAGCCGCCTCAAGCGTAAATGTTAAATTATCCTCGGTATCTCTGTCAAATTTAACCCCGCTGTCCATTAAATCATTTATAACTTCATCAGAAGCCTGAGATATATATTCCACAGAAGCTCTGTCATTTAAACCTGCACCGGCATTTAATGTATCAATAACATGCTTTTCTACACTATCATCAGGATTTTGATGCAAAACACCTACAATCCCGCCTTGCGCATACATAGAATTACTATCGCCCAAATAGGATTTTGTTATCAGCAAAATACCGTCTGGTAAATTGATTTGCTGGGAGATCTTTAATGCTGCATATAATCCAGCCGCACCGCTTCCTACTACTACCACAGAATATTCAGAATATTTCATACCATCGCTCCGCCGGTTATCTACTTTATCTTATTTTAAAACAAACACAGCAGTCAAAGTATAAATTAAATATTAAGATTTATCTAATATCTAAGATTAACATTTTAGGATGTAATGCATCTTCAATAATAGAATCTTCAATATTAAGCGCAGGAGAATACTCTTTAGCTATTTTTATATCATTGTTATAACCTTCCATATCACCCATTGCTTTTTTAATCAATGCCCTGCCTGCATAGGCTCTTGGGTTATTCTTATTTCTGTCAATAGCCAAATCCCATACTTTTAAAGCAACATCAGGTCTGCCTACAGAAGTATAAATATCTGCAATACAAGCAAAACCTGCATATGCAGAATTATCTTTATTTAAAATATTATTGCAATAAGATAAAGCCTCTTTATAATTCCCTGCAAGTTTAAACAACATTGCTACTTTTAAACTATCATTAAAAGTTATCATATCAGAATTGACAAAATCATTTAAAGCACCCTTATAATCGCCTAAAAATAATTTTATTTCAGCTCTGTCTTTATACAACCTCCTTAACTCTTTATCAGAAGCATAACTTGGTAATGTCTGAACAGCTTTATCCATCTCTTTTAATGCTATTGTTTTTTTTGGATTCATTCTCGCTAAATATATTGCATTATTCCTATGGAAAATATACTCAGTTGAAGCACTTGTTCCTATCATTTTAGCAAAGAAGAACTTTGCATTATTTCCCCAAAAACATATCTGGGTAAACTTATTTCTTGGCGGAATAATGAACCAAACAACCAATAGCAATATCACAACAACCCAAGTTAATAATATTACATCATCTTTACGACTTTGTTTTTTAAAATTAGTAATCATTTATTTTCTCTCTTCCTTTAATTACATTTTATACTATAACTAAAAAAAAATAAACCCCATGCTAAAACATATGTAATATTTCGTTAACAATCGATAATTCCTTGATTTTATTTGAACTAAGAGTATTTTTGAATTTTGAAGAAAGAATCGGCGCTAATTTTTCGGCCCTTAAGGAATTAGTAAAAAATAATTCACAAAATCTCGCCCACAATTCGGTTGTTGCACTATAATACTTGTTTAGCCTGTTAATCCTTGAATTTATTTTGGCAATATGCCTTTGATTCGCTTTAAGTTTTATATATGCATACTGACACTCTGACAACTCTTCAAACTCTTTCTCAAGATTTTCTATTGAATATATCTTATTCAAGTATTTTATTCTGTCATATTTAAGTAAATATTTTGCCGGATAATTTATATTTTTTTCAATAGGCTTGAACGGTGATGAAAGCTTAAAATCAGGATAATATTTGTGTATTATGGCCGATAAAGATTTTACATTTCTGCTAAATTCATCTTTCTTATCATACAGAACCTGAGCAAAACTTTTAGGAACTTTTTCAACAGTAACGCGCAACAATTCTTCCATCTCAGCATCAGAAATATCATCGAAAACAAAATCCAAAGTTTTCAATGACGAGTCGTAACGATAATGAACATAGTGAGCAAATTCATGAAGCATTATAGCCAATTTACTGCTATCATCTACGTTACGGGAAATATCAATACGGAATTTTTGATTTTGCTTTGCAATAAAAAGTCCCTGATTGCCTCTTGCTTTATTTTTTCCGATATTAACATCTATACCGAGCGATTCGAAATAATTTACAAGCTCTATGAACCCGTTTCTTTCACTAACCATTTTAAGTAATCTTCACTGCAATCTACTACCGGTAATGCTATAATTTCAGGAACAGTGTACGGGTGCAAGTCTTCTATAACAAGTTTTATCTTGGCATAGTTTGTGCGCCGTGTTTTTATCATCATCAAAATTTCTTTTTCTTCACAAATTTCACCGTCCCATGAGAAGACAGAATTAACTCTGTCAACCATACTTACACAAGCCGCTAACTTATGCTTCATTATAATCTTCGTAATATTTTTTGCCACCTTTTTATCCGGTACAGTACAATAAATAACTATAATATCCATAAGTTCTCCTTACATTTTGAATATTTTACCAGGGTTTAGTATGTTATTCGGATCAAAGAGTTTTTTAACCTGCTTCATGTACTCAATTGCCGAATTATCAATAATATTTCCGATATATTCAATTTTTTCTATACCAACACCATGCTCTGCGGAAATTGTTCCATTCAGTGTAATAGCAAGGTTGTATATCTCTGATTTTGCAAGAAAATAACGTTTAAACTCTTCTTCATTTTCAAGATTGATAGCAATTTGCGGATGAAGATTTCCATCCCCCAAATGCCCTACCATACATACGTTTAAGTCATATTTATCGCAAATATCTTTGCAGCCGCGTACCATTTTTGCAATAGAAGTTCTTGGGACAATTATATCATCGGACAACACATCCGGTGCAAGCTGCGCAGTCGCGGCAAAACTTGAGCGTCTTGCAGTCCATATTCGTTCGATATCTTCTTCTGTTAAAGCAACTTTTATAAAAGATGCTCCTGCACTTTCAAGAGCTTTTATTACTAAACTCTGCTGATAATTCATAGATGTTTCAAACCCATCAATATCGACTAACAGCATAGCTTCTTTTTCTGTTTGCAATCCGCACGGATAAAACTGTTCGACAGTTTTAATTGAGTTATTATCCATAAAATCAATCGTGGAAGGAAATATTCTGTTTTTTAGTATATTATTAACCCCTTCTACAGCATCTTCTATTGAATCAAAATAACCTGCAATAGTGCGCTTTGCTTCCGGTTTGGGAATAAGCTTCAATTCTGCCTCAACAACAATTGCAAGCGTTCCCTCACTTCCGATAATTAACTGATTTAGATGATACCCGACAGCATCTTTAATAGTATTTGAACCGAGCTTCATAATAGTACCATCAGCCAATATTACAGTAAGACTTAATATGTAATCTTTTGTTGTCCCGTATTTAAAAGCCACTGCGCCTCCGGAAGATTGTGCAATGCTTCCTCCGATTGTTGAAACTTTAAAATTTGAAGGATCCGGCGGATAAAACAAACCGTTTTGCTCCGCAAGTTTTTTTATGTCGCCAAGAACAACTCCCGGTTGAACAGTCATTGTCATATTCACTGGATTAAAGTCCAAAATTTTATTCATCCGTGAAAAATTCAAAACGATGCCGCCATGCGGGCAGGTGCAAGCTCCTACCATATTAGTACCAGCACCTCTTGCAATAACCGGTATTTTATTTGCATTTGCATAACGAAGAATTCTTCTTACCTCTTCGATAGTTTCCACAAAAACAACAGCATCCGGAGCCTTAGATGCAGCATCTGCGTTAGATGAATCTTCCGCATAGCAGTACAACTCAGCCTCATCCGTTAATATATTTGACTTATTAACGATATCTTTAATACTTTCAATATTATTTTTCAACAACATGTGATGCTATTTTTTCAATACTTTTATTCAATTTTGCTATTTGTCTGTCCATACCGCCGACTTTTTTAGTTAACTGGGCAGTGTCTTTCGGATTAATCATTGACATTACATCTTCCAGCTTCGATTCTAAAGAATCAATTTTTGCCTGCTGTGATACCATTTTATCATCTATTGCAACTAAAAATCTGTTCAATGTTTCTTCAAATGGAGTCAAATCTACTTTATTATTCTTATTACTTATTGTAGTTTCAACAATTACTCTGTCAAGCTTTGCTTCCAGAGAACTGATTTTCTTTGCCTGTTTTTCAAAGACGTTGCTTAAAGCCTCTATTAATTCTGCGCTTTCAGAATCATCTTCCGCTTCAGCTTTCAAATCCTCAAGCATTACTTTAATCTGCCCAATATCATCCAGAGTCTCGACCTTATCAGAAATAGAAGCAATTTGAGCTCCGGCATTGTCCACCCATTCAGCAAGATATTCAAACACCTGATTAAATACTTGATTTGTTTTTGCACCGCTTTGAATCATAGAATTTATAACACCAAGCTTATTATCAATTCTGTCAATACCTGCTTCATGAGCAAAATTGCGGGTTCTTTCATCTAAATCATTTATTACAAGCTTAAAGTCCTGAAGATTTTCCTGCAAAGTCTTATATGATTCATCGGACGCCAGTATAAGCTTATTAGTTCGTGTACTAATACTTACAATATCTTCATTCAACGCTTCAAAATCTTTTTTAAACTCTTCAGCATCAAATTTAGGAAATTCGCTTTTTAAAGAATCCACAAGTGAATATATATTGTTAGTAGAAGTAATTAACTCTTCCAGCTCTTTTGAATTATTGTTTTCTTTTAATTCATTTAAAGCAAGTCTTAACTTTGCAATATCAGATTCCAGATCCTGCAGGCTGTATACATAATCAATATCATCGTCTGATGATATTATAGAAGTAATTTTTTCGTTAATTAAATCTATATCATCCTGCAATGTGCCTACTTTCGTTTCTATTAATGCAACACTGTCTTTTACGGCACCAACATCATCTACAGTTGTTACAATATGACTTAATACGGTAATTAATTCAGAATGCTTTTCCTGAATAAAATCCAATATTTCTTCTTGCTCAGCCACAAATGAAATCTGGTTAAAGATATTCAAGAACTGAGTTATAACATCCGTTTTTAAAGATGCCAATTCTTTTTCTACAGCAACATCCTTTTCTTCAAGTTTTGTATTTAAGTCCTTTAATGACTGTACAATATTGTATTTAACCAGAGCATTCAACTCTGTTAACTCCGGCAGATTACTGCAGCACAGTTCACTAATATCTTCTATATAACCTAACTGTTCAGTTACCAGCTCCTGTATTCCAGATATCTGACTGCTCATTGATGTCTGAAAAGCGTCATCAAAAGATTTATTCAATATTTGTGCTTTCAAATCCGCAAAACTTAAATTCAATTCATCGACTTCACCGCTTATACCGTTTACAACAGAAAGAAGAGTTTTATAAATTTCTTCTTTTGATTCTGTAAATTTAGACAATAGCTCTTTTACATCAGCCTGAATATTGTCAAATGCATTGTTGTATTGTGAAGATATTAATTTTATCTCCTCATACTTATCAACAACTGTATCAACAAATTTCTTATCAAACAAATTAAACTTATCGTCAATATCTTTTATCAAATTAGATTGTACAAATGTCTGAATCTGAGAGTTTAAATTCTCGGCCATTGAAGAAATAAGAATACTATTTGCCGATTTCATATCCGCAATTGTTTTATCAAATACACTTGCCGTCAAGAGTTTATTTGATGCCGCAAGCATGTCTTCAGCTGTACGGCTTAATTCAGCACCGATGCTGTCCAGCTTGCCATTCAAAACCGAAGTATCGGATTTTATATCTATATATGACTTAAGCTCATTTATATTGCTATAAATTCTATCCTCGATTATACCTTCAAGCTGAGTAGTCAATTTTAGCAGCTCATCACGCTGAAAATCCTTTAACCCTGCGACTTGTTCCATCAAATCTTTGACAAGAACATCTGTTTCTTTTTCGATACTGTCAGATATAACCTCCAGTTCACTTTTTACAAAATTTGTAACAAAATCCTTGCAGGTATCTGTTCTTTCCTGAGCAATGCTAACCTGTTCCAGAATTTTATTTGCAAATGTTTCCATTGTCTGTAACTCGCCGGCCGCAATATCAGCACTTGCAGCCAGTATAGAGTTTACTTTATCATCAATTGATTGTTCAACATCATACATTGCTTCTTTGCTGCTCTTAATAAGAGTTTCAGAAATAGAAGAAACCTCTGTTTTTGTTACATTCTTGGCTTCGTTTATTAAAACATTGAATGAATTGCTCAATTCTTTTAATTGAGATTGGAAAACATTCATCCTTGAGATTTCATCTTTATCCAATCTGTCATTTAAGCTTTCAAAAGATGTTTTGAACTCCAGAGCCTTTAAATTCAGCTCTTCCATATATTTTGAATTAGTATTGTTATATTGCGTAACCAAATTCAAAGAATGCTCTTCAAATAGTGAATTTATCTTTTCCTGCAAGTTTTTCATTTCTTCCGAGATATCGGCTGAAAGGGTTTGCTTAATCTGTGAAACTTTTTCATCTGTATCTTTACCAAAGTTCTTGATTTCATTAATGATTGAACAAACCTGAGCAACAAGATTATTTTGCTGTACATCTGAAACATTCTCTAGCTGCTCTTTTATTTCAAGCAGCCCTGTCGTTAGAATTTCAGAAGAATTTTTGATTTCATGACATATTTTTTCATTCAACCCGTCTTTTGCTTCTGTAGCAGCATTAACGAGAGAGGTTAGCAGTTTACTGCACTCATTTGATAGTTCCTCTGAAATATTTTCTAGTTTATTTACAACCACATTTGAATTATCAGTAATAACTGCAGATAAACCGGATTTTAACGTATTAATTTCATCTGAAATCTTACTTACTCTACCAGTTATCTCATTATTCAAACCGGCAGCAGCTCCTGCAATTTCTGAAACTTCAAGAGTTAATTCATTAAACTTTTTAGTTATCTCCTGAGTCTGCATATTTATGCCGGAATCAACCAATTTTGCGATATCGCTCAATTTTAATTTCAAATTCTCAGCAACGGAAGAATTTTGAGTTTCCATATACTTCGCAAAATTATCCAGGTTTTCTTTTAAAGTATTATAATCGGCAGACGCTAATTCAATATTTTCAGTTAATATATTTTTTAAATTTTCTGTAATTTCAGCCAGAATTTCCGCAGATTTTGTATTCTGCTCATTCATAGTCTGCAATAAAATATCATTTAATTCCTGAGCTTTTGCATCCATTAAATTAAGATGTTCATTATTCTTATCAGAAATGCTGTTAAATATTGAATCTATTTGATTTTTATACTGTTCAAGGCCTTTTACAACAGTAACCCTTAAAGATTCAGAAACGTTTATCAATCCTGTATTAATAGTATCATTTATTGTTTCATTTGATTGAGCAAAGAAATCAGCTAAGTTTTTATTTAAAAACTCAAAATTAGATTCTATTATAGACATCTGCCTTGTTAAATCTTCGTCAATAGTCGAATCTACAGTTTCAATCCTATCTCTTAACTTTGCAAAATCACTTATTATAGTTTCAGCAGCTTTTTGCAAATCATCGGCCGTTTTATCATTAAAATTGCCCATCAAAGCTTTTAATGAAACAAAATTATCTAATATTTTGGCAAGCGTTGATGTCAAAGCGGTAGTTGTAGTATTAGAAAGACTGCTAACTGTACTATCCAATTCCGTAATTTTAGCAACAGCATCATCAAACTTTTCGCCAATTCCCTGTGAAAATTCCTTAAGACTTGTATTTACATTCTCTACAGAGTTTTCGACCTGAGAACCAAAGTCGTTCTTTACAAGATTTACTATATCATGGTTTACATTATCAACTTTTGCAGAAGTTCCGGCTAGTTGTTCTGCCAGCTCTTCAATACTAAGTTTCAAAGTTCCAGTAATACGCGTAATTTCACCGCGCAATTCTTCCTTTATATCCTGAGAATTTTGCAATTGCTTAGAGTGCAGAGTCTCTGATGCAAATTTAATTTCACTTATCTTATCTGCATTTTCGCAGGTAAACTCTTTCTGAAAATCTGAAACTTTATCCAGTATAGCATTCTTTAAAGAAGTTAGTTTTCCGTCAAAATCATCTCTTAATGTTGAAGCTGTCTGGAGTACACCACCTATATTTTCTGTTAAGGTATTATTGTTTATTTTTAAAGCGTCTTTAATTTCATCAAATTTTGCCTGCACCTCAAGCAGCTTGTTATAAGAAGATTTTATGTCTTCACGTATAACATCACTGGAAGTATCAATCGAAGTATTGATTGCCTGCAATTGTTTATATGTATCTTCCTGCAAACTTTTTATATTATTTTCAACCTGAACTCTTACAATATCAACTGTATCCTTGACATTTTCTATATAACTCAGACTGTTATCACTTACCGCCCTTGCAATATTGTCTAATTTAGTCTCTATAGCATCGGTGCTTATTTCTTTAGCAGAACTAACGTATGACAAAACGTCTACTATAGCAGAAGAGATATTATCCAAAAGTCCCTTTATAGTTGTTAAACTATCCGTTTGAGCCTGCTTAATTTCTTCTTCTACAATATCAAGCTTGCTGATTAAAAGTTCATACTTGCTAAACAAATCATTAGAGAATTTTTCAGAGAACTCACTTGAAGTAGACTCAAACAATGTTACTAAATCCTGCTTGGAAGCATATAAATCAACCTTAAGGTCATTAACCTTTGTAACAAAATCCAAAGCTAAAACACTGTCTATAGATTTTTTAAGTTCCGCAAATTCCGTCTTTGAATTATTTATTTCAATTACAGAAGAATCCAGTTTATAATCAAGAACTCCCGATAAATCTTTTATATTGTTAATTTGTTCCAGCAATTGACTTGAAGAATTCGCAACATAATCTTCTTGCTTTTCAAGAGAATTTTTCAAGCTGCTCTCAAATAAAGCAAGCCTGTCTGTAATATTTGAAAAAATTGCATTATTTGCAGAAACGTTATTTTCATCAATCTGTGAAACAATGCTTTTTAAACCAGTAATATTTTCTTCCAGTTCTGAAAAACTTTTCTCACAAAGCCCTGTTATTAAGCTTTGTGCCTCAGAAAGTCTTTCTGCCAGATTTTCTGCATTTCCGGATAATTCATTTAATGTTCTGGTTGCATTAACATCCACCAGTTGGATAATTTTACCGGTTTCTACACTCACGTGCTCTTTTATACCCTGTTCTGATTTTGTTAAATCAGCAGACAAACTTTTAAAATTAACATTTATATCTAATGCACGTATTGAATCATTGATTTTTTGCAACTCATCTTTTGAATCATTAAGTGATGACTGCAAAGCAGAAGAAGCTGTATAAATATTATTCAAAGTCAATTCCAAAGACTGTTTGAATTCTTCAAACTCTCTTTCTGAAGACACATTTTTAACAACCTCTTCCAGTTGATTCAACCTGTCAATAACAGCAGCTGCACTTTGTTCATCTCTGTCAGAAATTATAGTTTTTAAACCGGCAAGAATATCAACCGAAGCATCAATTTTTTCTGCAAGATTATCAATTTTATAATACTTATCAGCAAGGTTATCAATTGACTGTGCTAACAACTGGTCTTGAGTAGCCAAATCACTAATCCATTTTTTTGCACTGACCAGATCATCTTGAGTTGCCAGACCCTTTATAGTCTCTTCTATTTGAACGCTTTTCTTATCAAGCATTTGAATAGCTGATAATATTGTATTCGAAGAATTTGTAATATCCTCAAGCTCTTTGCCAAAATTATTTATTACTTCTGATGGATCAATGCTTGATATAGACTTAATAACAGTTTTAAAGTTTTCGTTTAAGCTCAGAACAATAGAATCAAATCCATTTGTCAGTCTTTCAAGGTCGTTTTTTAAGAAAGAAATGTTCTTAACAATTTCTTTCTTCTGTGAATCATCAGAACGCATTGCATCCAGACGCAATGTAATATCCGACAATGTTTCCTTTTGAGACACAACTTCACGTGAAAATACGGATAGATTTGTTGCCACTATATCAAAAAGTTCTTTCACCTCACTTGATTTTAAGGTTTCAGAGCTGTTTTTCAGCAGATTAGAAAATAAAGATTCTATAGCACCAAACTTTGAAAGCAATACACTATGACGCTCGTCCAAATTTTGTTTTAATTCGGAAAGAAAAATCTTGATTAAATCAATATCTTCTTCAGTATTCAACTTTTCCAGCTTAGAATTAATACCGGCTAAAAGTTTATCTACATCGGATGTATTAAGTATACCCTGCGCTCTTATAGAATTTAACAAGGTTTTAATAGTATCAAAGTTCTCTGCAATCTCCGTAAAATTATTTATATCTGCCATATAGTTACTCTATCCCACATTCTACATTCATAACTTATTATATACTAATATAAAAATAGTGACAAATACCAATTTTTTTTCTAAGATTAATGTATGAATTATATATTTTTTATTCTTATTTCGGTATCGATAATTGCAGGGATTTGTAATCACACACTTGATAAAGTTGTTAACTCCATGCTCGGAGCATGCAATACAGCTGTAGAAGTTTCTTTATCTTTGATAGGTATTATGGCTTTCTGGCTCGGAATAATGCGTATTGCAGAAAAGAGCGGTCTTGTACAAAAAATTTCTCAACTGTTATATCCCGTTATGCGCTTCTTGTTTAAAGATGTCAAAAAAGACAGCCCTGCAATCGGAGACATAACAATGAGCGTAACGGCAAATGCTCTCGGGTTGACTAACGCAGCAACTCCTATCGGTCTCAAAGTTATGAAAGAATTGCAGGAAGAAAACCCTCAAAAAGACAAGGCTACAGATGCAATGTGTATGTTTCTCGGCATGAATACTGCCGGTTTTCAAATTATTCCTGCAACTGTAATAGCAATACTTGTCGGTTTTGGCGCAAAGAATCCTACTGATATTATCCTTCCGACACTTATCGTTACAACAATATCTTTTGTAGTTGCAATAATAACCGCATTAATTCTTCAAAAAATATGGAGGAAATATGATTGAAAAAATTTCCCTTTACATATTGCCTCTTATGATTCTTTTTATACTTTCTTTTGCTCTTATAAAGAAAGTTCCTGTTTATGAAGAATTTATTGAAGGTGCAAAAGACGGATTCAAAGTATCAATTTCAATTATTCCTTATCTAGTGGCAATTATTGTTGCAGTCTCAATGTTTAGAGCTTCCGGAATACTGGAGTTTTTAAAAGGTTTTGCAGGCAGTATTGTCCCGCCTGATATAATTCCTGTAATGATTACACGTCCGCTATCCGGTTCGGCAGCCCTGGGGCTGTTTTCAGATATAGTAAAAGAATTCGGCCCCGACTCATATATTGCAAAACTTGCAGCAATAATGGTCGGCAGCTCTGAAACTACATTTTACGTTCTGGCAGTTTATTTTGGTTCAGTCGGAATAAAGAAATACAGATATGCTCTTTTGACCGGAATAATTGCGGATATTACAAATATTGTACTAGCAATTTGGGTTGCGCGTCTGTTTTTTCTTGCCAGCAGCGTGTCGTAGAACATATTGCTGAAGAATCTTCAATAACCTGTTTAACAAGAACTGCAAAATTAATATCTATAAAATTAATTTGCTCAAGTTTCTCTACAACAAATTCTTCACTGCCGCAATTAGCACAATATCTGTGCTGGGGTACTATCTCACCGTGTTTTATCATAGACTTAAGCTTTACTCCGCAGCAGGCACAACGTGTGATATACCACTCATTTTTAATAAATTTCCCGCAATCAGGGCAGTAACCGCACTCTCTATCCGGAGTAACATGCTCGTGTAAACACTTATGGCTTAATTTAAATAAATCTGTTATAAACATCAGTTAACCTCACTAATGTTTAATTAATAAGAAAAGAGATATAGTCAAACAATATTAAGAAATGTTAAATTTTACTGTTTTTATATCAATTATTTAACTTAAAAATACTTAATATATATAAGGATATTAATAGCTTCATATTACACATACACATATATACTACACTTCACACATTAAAGTTTTTAGAGTCGTTCAGACTCTTTTTTTTGGGAGATTGATAAACTTAGTAAATGCACTATCCTTCCCATCTGGCAAAAACAGTATCAATATTCTTCAAATAATCCTTTAGATCAAAACATTCTTCAAGTTCATTATCACTTAATATATTTTCAGATTTTAACCCTTCTCTAAAATTTCCGCCATTCAGAGCATTTAATGCATGTTTCTGGACAATTCGGTAGGCCTCTTCTCTTGAATAACCTTTTTCTTCAACAAGCTTCAGCAAAACTTTCTGTGAAAATACAACTCCGCCGTATAATTTTGTATTCTTTAACATATTATCTTCATGCACTACAAGGTTTTCCATTACACCTTTAAAGCGGTGAAGCATAAAATCTACCAATATTAAAGAATCCGGAAAGATAATTCTCTCAGCTGAACTATGAGAAATATCTCTTTCATGCCAGAGATTAATGTTTTCAAATGCAGCTATCATATTTGAACGCACGACTCTTGCAAGCCCGCAAAGATTCTCGCACAAAACAGGATTTTTCTTATGCGGCATAGCTGAAGATCCTTTTTGATTTGCCCCGAAACCTTCTTCTACTTCTCTTACCTCTGTTTTTTGCAAATGTCGTATTTCTGTCGCAAATTGTTCGATTAGAGCAGCTATAACCGCAAGTGCTGACATAAACTTTGCATGCCTGTCTCTTGATATAATTTGCGTTGAAATCTTTGCAGGTTTTAAGCCAAGTTCCTCACATGTTATTTTCTCTATTTCGGTCGGAACATTGCTATAAGTTCCTACAGGACCTGAAATTTGTCCTACAGAAATTTCTTCAAGAGCTGATTTAAAGCTTTCTCTTGCCCTTTCTAAACCGTCAAGCCAGTTCAAAAGCTTAAAGCCGAAAGTCATAACCTCAGCGTGCACCCCGTGAGAGCGCCCGATGCAAACAGTATTTTTGTATTTAAAAGCTTTTTCTTTTACAACTTGAATTAAGCCATCCAGTTCTTTCATTATAATCTTTGAACTGTCAACTATCTGGAGAGCAAAAGCGGTATCAATAACATCAGAGCTTGTTAAGCCCATATGGATATATTTTGCATTTTCCTTCCCGACAGATTCATTAACTGCAGTAAGAAATGCAATAACATCATGCTTTACTTCTTTTTCAATCTCATCTATACGCTCAACTGAAAAAGAAGCTTGCTGCTTTATTTCATTTAAAGATTCTTGCGGTATAAGCCCCTGCTTTGCATACGCATCACATACTGCCAGTTCTACCTTTAAATAATAGTTGAACTTAGTCTCTAAATCCCAAATTCTCTTAATTTCTTCTCTTGAATATCTATCAATCATAAATTGATTATAGCAAAAAACGGGGAAGTTTAAAACTTCCCCGCAATCATTAGTCTTTATTGAAAAGAGATTTCCAGAAACTTGCTTCCTGCTGCAGAGCATTATTTGTATTTTCTCTTCTTTTCTGAGCTTCTTTCAAAGCTTTTTCTCTTTCTCTTTGCTTCTTTTCATAAGCTTTTTGACGTTCTTTTTGTTGTTTTTCGTAGGCTTTCTGGCGTTCCTTGCGCTGTTTTTCGTAAGCTTTTTGCTGCGCTTCTGCCTGTGAATTAAGAGCCCTTTCTTTTGAAGTTATAGGCGATATCAAATTATCTACCCAATTTTGTATTCTGGATTCTGCAGCATTCGCCGCTATAGGTGAAATTAACATAATAGCAAGCAAAGTCGTAAGAATCTTTTTCATTTTTCACACTCCTTATTTTTTAATTACGGAATTCCAGTAATCTTTTTCTGCCTGAATTGCATCTTTTGTTGCCTGACGTCTTGCTTGAGCTTCCTGTCTTTGTTTTTCTCTTGCAGCTTGTCTTTCTTCCTGCTGTTTTTTGAGTTCAGCCTGTTTTGCTTCATTTGCTTTTTGCTGTGCTTCTACCTTAGAATTAAATTCTTTTTCCTTTTCAGTAATAGGAGATAACTTCTTGTTTACATAATTTTCTAATCTTGATTCTGCCGCATTTGCTGCTATTGAACCTGTAAGTGCAATAATAGCTAAAACTGTAAATATTTTTTTCATCTTTTAAACTCCTTTCTCTCTTACCGTAACATTTAATCACATAATAGAAAACGAAACAAGAACCAGAATTGTTCAAAATCAGATTTACGTATTCATAATTTTTAAGTATAATAAGAGTATGAGTGTAGAGTTATTAGGGTTTAACATAGATAATTACTCTTTTGATGAAGCTGTTGCAAGAGCCAAAAGCTTAATAGACGGAGACAGAGTCGCACAGGTCATTACAATTAATCCTGAAATGTTTCAGGCTGCAGAAAATGACTTTTATTTTGCAAACATAATAAGAGAGGCCGAAATGGTTATACCTGATGGTGTCGGAGTTAAATTAGGACTTAAACTTACAGGCAAAAATGCAGCCAGAATTCCAGGAATAGATTTTGCTAAAAGACTATTAAAAGAAGCTGCTCTCAGTAACATACCTGTTGCAATAGTCGGCTCAAAAGAAGAAGTTATAACAAAAGCCGTTGAAAATTTGCAAAAAGAAATAAGCGGATTAAGCATAGTTTACTATCATAACGGATATTTTCAAAACGACAATGAAATTTATGAAGGGTTAAAAAAATATTCGCCAAAACTCATACTGATTGCAATGGGCTCACCTAAACAGGAAAAATTCATCTACGAAGCAAAAAAGGTTCTAAATCCTGCACTAATGGTCGGTATTGGCGGCAGCCTTGATGTTTGGTCAGGAACAGTTAAAAGAGCGCCTAAAATTTTTCAGGTTCTGGGGCTTGAATGGCTATATAGAACAATTACACAGCCCTCCAGATTCAAGCGAATTTTTCCGGCACTGCCGTTATTTTTGATAAAAGTTTTAAGTTACAAAGATAAAATCTAAGAGGCTAAAATGTTAACAGATACAGAAAGAGAAGAACTAAAAAAGTCTGCAAGAGAAGTCAGAAAAAACATTGTAAAAATGGTTCATAATTCAAAATCCGGACATCCGGGCGGTTCGCTTTCCGGTGCTGATATTTTGACGGTTTTATATAAAAAATCTCTAAATATCCCGACAGAGTGGGATAAATCACCGGATTTTGAAAAAAGGGACAGATTTATTCTGTCTAAAGGTCATGCATCACCTCTTCTGTATTCGATTTTGGCAATGAAGGGTATTATTCCTGAAGAAGAATTGATGACATTCAGAAAAATGAATTCACGGCTTCAAGGCCACCCGGCAAAAAAATATCTTTCGGGAATCGAAACTTCTACAGGCTCTCTCGGACAAGGATTATCAATAGGCTGCGGTATTGCCATCGGATTGAAATTAAAAAACAATCCTGCAAATGTAGTTGTTTATACAGGTGACGGAGAATTACAGGAAGGTTCCTGCTGGGAAGCTCTAATGCAGGCTGCACATCGAAAACTTGATAACCTCATTTTAATTGTTGACCGCAACGGATTACAGATTGACGGACAAACAGAGAATGTCATGGCGCTTGATAACATAAATAACAAACTCAGAGCTTTTAATTGGGATGTTCTTGAAATTAACGGACACAATTACGATGAAATCTATATGGCAGTAGAAAAAGCCAAGAAATGCACTAAACCTTGTGCAATTATCGCTCATACAATAAAAGGCAAAGGTGTTTCGTTTATGGAAAATCAAGCCGGATGGCACGGAAAAGCTCCGAATGAGGAGCAATTAGAGCAAGCATTAAAAGAACTTGGAGAATAATTTTATGGAAATGATTAAAACCTGCCCGTTTGCAGAAAACAGAGTTTGTAATGATGAATGCCCGCTTTTTGTATCACCTGATGATTTAAACGAATTTGTAACAGCAAGACTTTCTTCCATAGGAGTAATAGATCGTGCGGAAGGTGAGTGCTCGCTTAAAATGCTCGCACTAAGCCAGAGCCGTTATATATTTGAAAATTCTAACGTTCGCGGCTGATAACAGAATCTATAAGCTTTCTTTAAAAAGTTCGTATAAAATTACGCCCGCCGAAATACTCAAATTTAAAGATTCAACGTTGCTTTTCATCTCTATTGTTACGTTTCGATTTGCAAAGTTTTTTAATTCATCACTTAAACCGGTGGATTCTGCCCCGAACATAACCAGCAAATTTTCAGCAGGATCAAATTCTCTCAGCCAAACGGTATCATCTGCTTTAGGAAGCGTTGCGACTCTCTCATAAGCGCTAAATTTTGACTCTAATTCCGAAAAATCATTGACCTCAAAAACAGGAAGCTTCCACAAGTTTCCTACAGAAGAGCGGACACATTTGGGATTATACAAATCAACCGTATCACCATATAATATCAAAGCGTCCACACCAAAAGCGGCTGAAGTTCGTAAAATTGTTCCCAAATTACCCGCATCTTTTATATTTTCCAATAAAACGACCTTCTTATAATCCAAATTCCATTTTATATCCGGCTTTTTTGCAACAGCAACAGCTTTTGGCGGAGTCGAGGTTGATGAGACTTTAGCCAAAACTGCTTCTGTGGTTTCAATACCTTCAGGAAACTTTTCATAACCTTCCAGCTTAAAAATCCTTACGACTTCAAGCCCCGACTCGATTGCTTCTTCAATACACTTATCACCCTCAAGCAGAAATTGTCCGCTCTCATCACGGTATTTTCGCTGCAAAAGTTTAGCAGTTTCTTTCACCAGCTCATTGTTTACACTCGTTATTTTCATAGAATTTCAAACCCTTTTAACCATTCTTTTTCTTGTTCGGATAACAAATCATAATCAATCAGCTTGCCTTCATATCCCATTTTTACAAAAGAATGGATTTTACCATCTTTCATATAGCAGGAATTTTCGAGTCTTACTCCAAAATGCTCCGGGTTATAAAGCCCCGGCTCAATAGTAAAAGTCATGTTGTCCTGAATTACAGTATGGGCAATTTCAGTCTGATTTAGAGCCGGCGGAGCCTCATGTACATTTATGCCGATTCCATGCCCCAGCCCGTGACCAAAATTAAAACCTTCAATCTTATCGTCCAATATTGAATGCGCAAGTCTGTCGTACTCAAAACCCGTTCTAAATTTTGAATTAAAAGCGTTCAAAAACGCTTTTAATACAGTAGTATAAACTTTTCTTTGTAAATCCGAAGGTTTACCTTTCACAAAAACTCTTGTAATATCTGTAGCAAGCCCGCTTTCATAATAAGCACCGCAATCAATCAACACAAGTGAACCTTCTGTTAAAACAACGTCCTTGGCATTTTTTGCATAATGAGCAAGTGCCGAGTTTTGATTTATTGCAATAATAGAATTAAAACTCAATGACTTTGCGCCATATTTTACAAACTCCTCTCTTAGTCTTGTTGCAATATCAAATTCAGAAAGATTATCATTCGATTCTATATACTCTCTTATGGCTTTTACAGCCTTATCAGTTCTCGCAAAAGCAGCTTTATATGCCTCGATTTCTCCATCAGTTTTAACCGCCTTCATAAATTTAATCTCAGAGGGTTTAGAAACTGGATTTTTAATTAATGCATAATCATAAGCATTAATGGAAGCTTTATCTATGACTAATTTTCCCCCAAAATTTCTCAAGAATTTCTCACAGTCCTTGTTATCTGTAAATAACCTGCGCTCACTTCCGTTAATATAAAGCTTTGCCCAGATTTTAGACGAACAATCCCTTGAAAAATCTCTCATTCCGGTAAGATAAGAAACTTCCTCTAGGTTTGTTATAAATACAGGTTCTTCCGGGGTAAATTCTATCGGACACATTGCCTTAACGTGCGGTTCAACATGCGGCTCAGTAAAATCGTTTACCGGATCTTTATCAAGAAGCTTAATCTTAAACCCGCTAAACCCTTCTAAACGTTTTTGAGAGACTTTTTTAGCAACAACGCCTAATACCTTATCAGGATTAATAAGTTTTTTAATCTCATCATCCTGCCTTTCCCCGAGCCCAAGCTTAACAACAGTAACTTCCGGCCTTGCTTCCATGTCAGCCTGAGTATGATACCTTCCGTCAACAAAAAGATAAATATTATCCTCTGTTATCAGCGCATCTCCTGTAGAGCCGGAAAAACCCGTCAAAGTATACCTTGCATTTTCTGACAGTGCAGGGTACTCAACCAGATACTCATTAGTACAATTTACAAGCAAATAATCTAAATCTAATTTCTTTAATAATTCTTCATTCATAAATTACTCATCAATATCGGTCAGTTTTATCAAATGCCAGCCGAATTGAGTCTCCACTGGTTCGGAAACTTCACCTTTTTTAAGTGCGAAAGCTGCATCTTCAAACGGCTTAACCATCATACCCTTACCGAACCATCTCAAATCTCCGCCATCTCTTCCTGACGGGCATTTTGAATACTCTTTTGCCAGATCTTCAAACGCAACACCGTTTTGAATATCTAAAAGTAAGTTTTCTGCCTGCTCTTTTGTATCCACTAAAATATGACTCGCTCTTATTTTCATTTTTCTTCTCCTATTTCAATACCAGATTTATTCCTTACATAATAACAAAAGAGCGGCTATTATACAACCGCTCTATTATTATCAAAAAAAAGGCTAATCTTTCGATTAGCCGTAAATATCAACCAACAATTTCTTTAACTTCTGCTTGCAGGTTCTTCGCATCAATCTTAATGCTTGGTCCCATTGTTGTTGTCAAATAAATTGACTTAACATAAGTTCCCTTTGCTGCAGAAGGTTTAGCTCTTAAAACTGCGTCAACCAGTGTTCCGTAGTTTTTAACCAAATCTTCATTTGAGAACTGAACTTTACCGATAGGGCAGTGAATCATACCCTGTTTGTCAGCTCTGAACTCAACTTTACCTGCTTTTGCATCTTTAACTGCTTTTGCGATATCTAAAGTAACAGTACCGGTCTTAGGGTTTGGCATCAAGCCTTTTGGACCTAAAACTCTACCTAATTTACCTAACATACCCATGCAGTCAGGAGTTGCGATTAATGTATCAAATTCAAACCAGCCGCCTGCTATTTTGTCGATAATATCTTCTGTTCCGTAGAAATCAGCGCCTGCATCTTTTGCTTCGTTAACCTTTGCACCTTTTGCAATAACACAAACACGAACTTCTTTACCTAAACCTGCAGGTAATACAACTGTAGATCTGATTTGCTGTTCAGCGTGCTTAACTTCAATACCTAATCTCATGTGGCATTCAACAGTTTCGTTGAATTTTGCAACTTCTTTAGATACTTCTTGTAATTTTATAAGAGCATCACGACCGCTAGCCGGTTGTTGGAAATCAGCTAACAATTCCTGAAGCTTTCTTTGTTTTTTAGTTAATTTTGACATTTTTCTTATCCTTTCATGGTATTAGCGGACTAAAGTCCTTCCATTATTTCTATTTGTAACTTACATGTGTGTAACAGTAAACAGGGAGTTGGAACAAATTGTCCTTATATTTACCCCTTAGCCTTCTTTTACTGTAACACCCATAGCTCTGCAAGAGCCTTTAATCATGTTTACAGCAGCTTCCATAGAAGTAGCGTTCAAATCATTCATCTTGATTTTTGCAATTTCTTCTAATTGTTCTCTTGTAATTTCAGCAACTTTAGTTTTGTTAGGCACTGCAGAACCTTTTGATAAGTTTAATGCCTTTTTAATCAAAACCGGAGCCGGAGGTGATTTTGTAACAAAAGTAAAACTTCTGTCTTCGTATACATCGATAACAACAGGGATAATGTAACCTGCCTGTGATTCAGTTCTTGCATTGAACTGTTTGCAGAAATCCATGATGTTTACACCGTGCTGACCTAATGCAGGACCAACCGGAGGTGATGGATTTGCTTTACCTGCTTCTATTTGCAGTTTAATTTTACCTACTACTTTTTTTGCCATTTTTTTCTCCTTTCGTGGTACTAACGGGGGGCATCCCCTTCCACGGTCTTAGTGTTGTTTTACTAAAGGGCTACTGTAGCGTCAGAATTGTATTTTCAAAACTGACCCTTTACATTTACCCCCTATAATTTTTGAATTTGTTTGTATTCTAATTCAACCGGAGTTTCACGTCCGAAAATTGAAACCATTGCTCTGAGTTTAGCCTTATCCGGATAAACTTCAGTAATATCACCGACAAACTCTGCAAACGGACCGGATATAATTCTGACTTTTTCGCCAACCTTAACGTCCATTTCAACTTTTTGAGTCTGAGCAGTTGATCTGTGAATAATCTTCTTAATTTCACTGTCTTTTGCAGGAATGGGTTTTTTAGCGGAACCTACAAATTTTGTAACACCTGCAGTGTGGCGTACAACATACCAGCTGTCTTCATCCATTATCATTTCAACAAGAACATAGCCCGGGAATATTTTTTCTTCTTTTTCCTGCTTTCTTCCGCCTTTAATCTGGGTAATAGTTTTCTGAGGAACTTCAACTCTGAAAATCTTGTCGCCCATATTCATGTATTCAATACGTTTTTCAAGATTACTTTTTACCTTGTTTTCATAGCCTGAATATGTGTGAACGATATACCAGCGCTTCTGATTTTTTTTGTCTGAAGATTTATTACTTTCAGCTTCTAAATTTTCTTCCGCTGTTCCTTCATTCATAATATTTTCGTCTTTTTCAGTCATTATTCTTACCCTTCAAATTATAACTTTGATAACAATGCATTAAAAATGATATCCACAACATAAATAAAAACAGTGAATATAAATACTATTGCAACAACAAACCCGGTTTCAACAATAACCTGATGTTTTTCCGGCCAGGTTATTTTGCCCCATTCTGTTCTTACGCCTTTAAAATATGTAACTATATTCTTCTTTGCTGTTTCAAAAGTATCGTTCATTTTAAATTACCTATATGTTTATAATTCGCGCCCTGAAGGACTCGAACCCTCGACATCCGGTTTTGGAGACCGACGTTCTACCAACTGAACTAAGGACGC
>CALUQE010000001.1 GCA_944322845.1 Candidatus Gastranaerophilales bacterium | reverse complement strand
AAGCAGTTTAATATTTTTTTCGGAGAGGACAAACCTCTCATAGAATGGCTATCAGAAGAAGATTTCGGAATATAGAAATAAAGCAGTTCCCTTCTCAACTTCCAAACCGGTAACTCCACTTACTAACCCAATACATTTCCCTATCAACTTCCAAACCGGTAACTCCACTTACTAACCCAATACATTCCCCTATCAACTTCCAAACCGGTAACTCCACTTACTAACCCAATACATTCCCCTATCGACTTCCAAACCGGTAACTTCACTTACCAACCCAATACATTTACCCCCCCCCTTGATTGTTGTGTTTGTTTGTGGTTATTTATAATTGGATGGATTATATCCTCTTGAATCTATCCGGTCTAAGAATAGCGGCTTGATTCTTAGGAGTATTATTAAAGGGGTGTGAATAGTCAAGTTAGCATCTCTTAAAAATTAAAGAAGGAATATAAATATGTTAAAAATCAGATTAAAAAGATTAGGCGCTAAAAAAGCTCCAACTTACAGAATAATTGTTATCAACTCTACTACAAAAAGAGAAGGTAAACCTATTGAAGAATTAGGTCACTACAACCCTAAGACAAAAGAAATGAAGCTTAACAAAGAAAGCGCTCTTGCATGGATTTCTAAAGGTGCACAACCTACTGATACAGTTAAATATTTGATTACAAATTGCAACGATGACGGTACTTTGAACTACAAAAAATCAGAAGTTGTTAAATTATCAAAGAAAGCTCAGGCTAAGAAAGCTGCTGAAGAAGAAGCAAAAAGAGCAGCAGAAGAAGCTGCAAAGGCAGAAGCTGAGGCTGCTGCGGAAGCACCTGCTGAAGAAGCTGCTGCTGAGTAGTAAAATAATTATAAAAAATAGAACCGCAAGTATTATTTGCGGTTCTATTTTTTTGTTAATTTTTTCAGAAAATCTTCCGTCCACTTCATCATATTTGGATATCTCTTGGTATTGTGTCCTCTTTGAATCCATTCTTTTTCGTTTTCATCTTTTGAACCGATACCTTTAAGAGTCTTGTAAACAAAAGAGTACATTCCTGTCCTGTCGGCACCGGCTTTACAGTGAATATGTGCTTTGCCGTTATTTTGATGAATATTTTTAATAAGGTTTAGAAATTTTATTATCCCGCTCTCTTCCGGTTTGGCAGAAACTGTCGGAATATTGTGGTATTTCATCCCGAGAGCTTCTACGGTATCTTTTTCAGAAAAATCCAGACCGGGTTTTGTCATTGTTCTAAAATTTATAATATCCGTAACGCCTTGTTCTTTAAGCCACTTAAAATCATCCTTTTGCGGCTGCGCCGAACGTGAGAGAAAATTATCAATTCTTGCATAATTATTTGGTTTGCCTTGAAATGTAATGTTAAATATTTGCATTATAGAAATCCTTTATAAACGCCGCTGCCTGATTTTTGTCGGCAATATCCCCGTTTAGCTGGGCTTCATAGAGAGCATTAACTATCTTTCCGAGGAGAGGTGACGGTTGTATATTAAGTATACTCATAATTTCATTCCCGTCAAGCAGTTTTGGTAACGGCTCCAGCGTTTCACGCTTTTCCAAATAAAAGTTTAACAAAGCTTCCAGCCCGTCAAGATTATTTTTTACCATCTCGTCAGTCACATCCACCCCTCTTGCAGAAAGTCTGTCAGCACGGGCAAGGATGATGTTATCTATAACATTATCTTCCATTTTTCTGATATATCGCATTTTAACTTTTTCGTTAAAATCCGGCGCTATAATTACATTTGAAGGGTAAATATGATTTTTTATCATGCAGGAAATGTATTCTATTTGTTTTTTGGAAAATTTCAGCTCTTTTAATAGCGGAACAACCATTTTTGAGCCGGTATCGTCGTGCTTGATAAACCTGTGGCGGGCGTTACATGAGACACATTCAGACTTATTGTACAAACATTCAAACTTGTCACATTTTCCTCCTTCAATTGTCCAGGTCGAAAATTTGCCTATATCGTGCAAAAATCCTGCAAGTTTAAGATGATTTATCCGCGGGAATCCGCCAAAATCGATTCTGTCTAAGTGCTCTTTTATTTCCGGTTCTGCATTTGCGTACCGGATTTCAATTTGTCTCACGGTTTCTACGGCGTGATGGAACAAATCCAAATGGTGGTGGGTATTTGGCGAAACTTTCTTCATATCAATTATGCAGGGGAAAATCTTTTCAAGAAGTCCGAAATCATCCATTTTTAAGAGAGTTTGAGAGGTGTAAGCACCGCCAAAGAGTTTCATAATCTCATAATGAATCCGCTCAGGCGCAGGATTAAGCGCAAGCGGTAAGTATTTTTTAATTGCTTCTTCTAATTCAGGAGTCATTTTGAAACCGGTAGTTGCGGCAAACCTGAATGCTCTAAGGATTCTCAGCGGATCTTCCTCAAAGTTTTTTTCATCAATATGCCTTAATATTCCGTTTTTTAAGTCCTCAATTCCGCCTGTAATATCAATAATTTCATCAGTTTTAAGGTCATACGCTATTGCGTTTATCGTAAAATCACGCCTTTTTAAATCCTCTTCAATCGTTTCTCCCTGAAGTTCTGAGATGTCAAAGAAATTTATTTTATCCTCCAAAACTACACGATAGATTTTGTTTTCGCAATCGAGAGTAATAAAAGTCCCGTCGAAATCTTCCGCCAGTTTTTTCGCAAAACCTTCCGCATCTTTGACGGCAATATCCTTATCTGTTGTTGTTTTGCCAAGCAAAGCATCACGGATTGCGCCGCCGACCAGATATCCGTCGTGGATTTTTGATAAAATTTCATCCCTGATATTCATAAATAATATCTCCAAGTGCGGTAATAACTGCGGTATCTGCTTTCAGAATCAAATCTCCGAGACTTATCAACGGCAGATTTTTCTCTCTGAAATATTGAAATTCTCTCTCCGAGAACCCGCCTTCAGGACCTATGATTACAAGAAACTTCTCTCCTTTTTTGATAGGATTTTCTCTCAAATACTGCTTCAAACTTTTTTCCGTAGAGCGTTCTGCAAAAACTATAATTCTGTCAAAGTCTTTATCCAATACTTCGGACAGAGTGGAAAGTTCATGGCAGGTCGGAATTTTCGCCCTTTCACACTGTTTGGAAGCTTCATACATAACCCGCTGCCATTTTTCGTGCTTGTCGACTTTCAAAGCGCAGTTATCCGTTGCAACCGGAAAAACCTCCCTTATTCCAAGCTCCGTTGCTTTTTCCATAATTGTAAGCTGCGAATCACTCCTCAAAGGGCTTTGCGCTAAATACAAATCAAAATCCAGATCTCTTTTAGACGGATAAGATTTTTGAATCTCGCAAATAATTTCCTTAGAGGTAATCTCTTTTATCACAGTTTCGTACTGAATCTGCTTATCATCAATAAGCAGAAGCTTTTCGCCTGCCCTTGCTCTCAGTGAGCGTGCGATATGGCGGTAATTATCGGTATCTTTTATTGTAATCAGAGGCGGCTGAATTGTGTTGGGATTTTCTTCCTTATTTACTCCGGAATTTACCCCTTGATTTACCCCCCCATTTATAAAGAAGTGCGGCATGATGTTTCTCTGTACTCCGTTTTGAATTTTTTAATAAGTGTTACTAACATTATTGTACACAAAACAACAGCAGAAACACCAAGGCTGTACCAGAAACCTAAAAGATTTAATTTAAGCTTTAGTCCGAAATAACATCCGAGCGGAATTGAGACAAGCCAGTAGGCAATAAAATTCGACAGCATAACAACTCCGGTTTGTTTTATACCCTTAAAGACACCTGCAAGCGCAACCTGCA
Source organism: Candidatus Gastranaerophilales bacterium (assembly GCA_944322845.1). Classification (GTDB taxonomy): domain Bacteria; phylum Cyanobacteriota; class Vampirovibrionia; order Gastranaerophilales; family Gastranaerophilaceae; genus CAG-196. The sequence continues at coordinate 262,700 of CALUQE010000001.1, read as the reverse complement.
ATCCGTCAAAGACTTGAAAAGCGCACAACATATAAACAACAGGTATACAAACTTTTACCAGTTCCGCATCTTTCGTAAACAAACTCAATAAAAATTCAGGAAAAATCCCTACAATAATTGCCGAACAGGTCATAAAAGCAACACACATTGCAATTCCCGTGCAGGCATATGTTTTGAGTGATTTAAAATACTTTGCGCCGTTTGCAAACCCTACTTTAACAGCCGTTGCGTTTGAAATTGCAAGCGGAACCATAAACGAAACGCTTGTAAGTGTGCAAACTATGTTCTGTGCTGCCGCATAAATTCCCGAAATTCTGCCTAAAATTATTGTAATAGCATTAAAGCCTATAAATTCTATCATAACCGCAAGTGAAGCAGGAACTCCGACTCTCAGCATATCTTTGTAATAATTTTTGTCCTTATGGTGCTGAATATTTACTTTTTTATAGCAGTAAATCAAAAGCACAATTCCCATAATATATCTTGTAAGCAAACTTGCTAGCGCAAGCCCTGCCGTTCCCATCTCCGGAATCACTCCCCAGCCGAAAGCCAGAACTATATTAAATCCAAGATTTACAAAAATACAAATCACTGTCAGAATATTCGGAAAAACAACAATTTCAAAGGCCTGTAAAAATTCTTTTACAACACAGTGAATATAAGCACCAAATACGGAAAACGCTGTTATCCAGAAATAGTCTTTGATTAATGGTACAAGTTTCGCTTCAAACCCGAATTTATCAATAAGCGGAATAAATGCCGCTATTGCAATCGACATTATAACAGACAGAATCGATGCAAATTTTAGTGACGGATAAAAATATTTTTCCGCTTCCTTTTCCGCCCCGCGGTAATTTGAAAGAATTGCAGAAGTGCTCCCTAAAATTCCGATTCCGAAAATCATAATACAGTTAATGATTGCAGTTGCAAGGCTAACCGCAGCAAGCGTATCAGTCGAATACCTTCCCGCAACGATTACGTCTCCCACACCTATCATAATGAAACCTAAATTTCCCAGAATAATAGGCCCTGCAATATTTGCAATGTCTTTTATATAAAAACTTCTGACTAGCATAACTACACTATTGTATTAAATAAAAATTATTTTGACAATAATTTACCCTTATCATACGATAAAGAAAACTTAATATAAGGAAACTACGGTGGAAATCCGTGACTGTGCCGCAACCGTAAAAGCCGGAGTACTACGGGGGTAAATAAGAGTGAAGAGCTCTTATATCCAAATAATTTCAAGCTGCGAGTCACAGTATTGAAATAAGCTTTCTTATGTTGCGGCACAAAAGCAGCAAAGGAAGTTTTTTATTGAGCGGAGTAAGTACAGGAGCAAAAGTTAACGCAGGAACCTGCCCGCACGGAATGTCGCCGGGCGCCTGTCCCATATGTTCGGGCATGGGCGGAGGCGGCAGCACAAGAATGGGCGAACGTCCGCAAAAAGCCGGTGAATGGAGTTATCATCAATGCGCAATGATCGGCGCAATGATGAGAGCCAGAGAACAAAGGATTGAAGCTCACGAAAAAAACCTTCTCAACCACGCTCAACAGATTTTGCAGTTTCACCAAAACCTTGAAAAAATGGTTCAAAGAATGGTTGAGTTTGTGAAGCAAAACTCAAATAACTTTATTTTAAAATCTGTTGCGTATACAATTAGTAATATCGTCGTAGGGATAAGTAATGTTATCACCAAAAGTATAACTACCGTCCTAAATGTAGTTTCCAATATCGCAGACAAACTATCTCAAATCAAACAAAAGCTGGTCGATATTCAAGACAAACTTAATGCTTTATTTGGCGAAGCAAAAGCCTTTGTCGAAAAGAAAATTTCCGAACTTGTAAGCAATGTCAAGTCAAAATTTGAAGGACTTTTTAAGATTTTCAAAAGAAATAACACAAAAGACGATGACACAAAAATTGACGAAGATAAAAAAATCTTTAATCTAAAAACCATACTACACAAAATCACTCGCAGAAAGAAAAAAGATGATACCGAAAGTCAATCAGGATCTTGAATCTTCAAGACACCAGAAGAATATGACAAAAACACAAATAAAAAATGACACCTACGTTAAAGAAGGTGTTATCGTAAACACATTTGTCAAAGATCCGCTGCTTGAAGGTCCGAAAGCTGCACCTTTTCTTACTCCGCTCGGTGAAACATATGACACTCTGGTTATTTCCGATTCAAATATTGATATGCCGGAAAGAGTTTATGAACGGGAAGAAAAAAGAGGGAATCCGCTTTTGCCGCTATGCGGTGCAACAATAGGTGTAATGGCTCTTTTAGGAGGCTTTACGGCAATGATGAAAAAGTTTTCTAAAGGCAGATTGGAAAGTTCAAAAGAGTATCTTCTTCCGGGGATAACAAGAAACCACTGCATAAACGATGAAATTCATCAGAGTATTTTCAGTATGATTCAATCCCCGAGCAGAAAAACAATTTTAGCATCGCTCGGCGTGATCACTCTCGGCTCAATGGCTTTTATGGGTAAAATTTTTATTGACGGGTTTAAAGAAGTCTGGGTTAAAAAGCAGGAGGCCGATATTCAGAAGAATTTGCAGGAAAATTTAATTGCAGTAGAAACCCAGTCATTTTCCGGAAAAATTCAGATTATCAGAAGTATGCTCTCCTCTAAAGCAAAAATATTTACTCAGGAACTTGCAGATAATAACAATAATCCTTCTTTTAAAAGTAAGAAAAAAACAGAAAAAAATAACGAAAATAATTCTCTTTTGATTGCAGGCGGAGTAACTTTGCTCACCATTCTCGGACTCGGATACTGGGCTGCAAAAAATATCAGAAAAAGCGACGAATTTATATCAAAAGGGCTTAAAAATACAAGAAAAGGGCTTGATAATGTTATAAATGACTTTAATCAAGGTAAACCTATCGGCGAACTTCAGGGACATAACGGAGAAACTTTGACAGGCAAAGATGCTTATAAACTCCTTATAGAAAACCTTCTTGAATCAGTTTATGCAAGACCCGATGAAGTTAAAGAAGTTGTAGAGCGTTTGAATTTACCGCAGGAAGAAAAGGCAGAGTACTTAAGCAGACTTCTTGACAGCATGAATCAGGCAACAGAAAAGGTTAACCCGATGATGGGCGGAAGCGGCAGAAACAAAATTACGTATTTTTCCCACGTAAATGATTATCTTTCCTTCTTCTATGACTGGCTTATGAACCCTAAAAATCCGCAGTTTAAGAATTTGTTCTTCGGGATTGCAGGTATTTCCGCACTTGCTTACGGCGGCAAAGCTGCTGCGGAAGCAGTAAAAGAAGTTCAGGTTAAAAAATATAATGCAAAAATCGAACTTGACCTTCAAAACAGGCTTGTATCTACAGAGCTTCGCAATTTTAAAGCTAAAAAAGAATCTGCAATAGAGCCTTTATGTGACGAATTTTTCAAACAAAAAGAAAACGGAAAATCTGATGAAGAATTAAAAATTATTGCCGACAATATACTTTTTGAAATCAAAAACGGCCCGCCGTTTGTTTATTCTTAACAAAATTTTTCCATTGCTTTTACAAATCCGTCGTTAAAAACAGTGTCGGTTGTATAATCAGCAACTTTTTTCAGTTCCTCTGTTGCATTCCCCATTGCAACGCGGATTCCGCCCGCTTTCAAAAGCGCAATATCGTTATTTTGATCCCCGATAGTCAAAGTTTCTTCTTCTTTTATTCCCCAGTAATTCTGCAAGAATTGAACAGCACAGTATTTTGAAGCTTCTTTATTGGAAAATTCAAGAAAATAAGGAGTCGATTTTACTATATACAGTTCAGGAAAAATTTCCGGCAGCTCTTTTTCAAACCGGTCAATCTTTTCTGGATTGTTATAATCTATTGCAAGTAATTTATTAACCTTGTCCTTTTTTATATCTTTAAAAGAACAAATTTCATAATGCGTATGTAAATTGTTGCAATAACGCTCAATTTCGTAACACTTTTTTTCCGAATACAAAATATCATCATTATAAAGATTAATATGAATATTTTCCGCCACTGCCCAGTCTAAAATTTTCTCTGTCTGCTCAGAAGTCAGGCATCTTTCATAAAGCGTTTCATTATGATGTTTAATCAATCCGCCCTGATAAGACACAACCGGCGTATCAAGTCCTAAATCTTCCGCTATTAATGAGGCTGCCGCGTTCATTCTGCCGGTTACAAGAACGACTTTAATACCTTTTTCGCAAAGCTCCCGCACACATTTTTTTACCCCCTCGGTAAAATTTCCCTCCGGAATCAAAAGTGTTCCGTCAATATCAGTTGCAACAAGTTTAATCATAATAAATCCTCTTCTATCAAAATATCATGCCCGATATCCTGCATCAATTCAAGATACGAATAAAAGTGTCTGGACATTGCACTCAAATATTGGCTTAAAACCTCTTGATGCCCGTTTTCATTAATTACAAGATCTGTATAAGAATTTTTACCGCTAATATACCCCTCTGTAGAAAGTTTTACAATTTTTTCAGAATCTTCAAGAATTTTCTTTGAATATTCCATATTTTCCGCAGAATACTTAAACGTATTAAAATCTTTTTTTAATTCATATTTCAGCTGATGTTCGTAAGCTTTTTTACCGGCTTTACTTCTTTCAAGAAAAATCTGCGCTTTTTGTATTTCCGGTGTAAAGTTATATAAAACCGGTAAATCCATACCAAAACCGACAAATGCGCCGCCGTAATCATTTGGAGCATTTCTGTGCGCCTGCCATGCATATCCTCCGGCAACACTTACATCCGGAACCCTCTGACGCTTTGCATATGTAAGCTCCTGCTCAGCTTTTTCAATATTTTTTTCTGAAATTTTTACAATATAGCTGTACTGAAGCGCAACATCTTCCAAAAACTTATACTCGGGAATTTTAATTTCCATAAAAGCCCAGTGACCGAGAAGAGAAGCTTCCCTGGTATCATACATAACTTCATCATTTCCCGTATTTAGAATTTTATTCAATTCAAATTGTTTTGCCAGCAGAGCTGATTTGGCTCTGTTAACTTCAATCAATTGCTGAGCATATTGAATATCTGCTTTTAAGTTATCAATTTCATAAGAAGGATATTTGGGTTTATCTGTAGTAATTTTTACAAGATTTTTGAATAACTTAAGACGTTCTTCCTGAATATTATAAACTGATTTTGCATATAAAATATCAAAATAAGCCTGCATTATCTGGAGCTTGTAATTATGTTCAGCCTGCCTGAGTTCTGTTTCTTTAATTGAATATTCTTCCTGTGCAATTTTCTTTCTGACACCGCGTTTAAGGAGCTCTATAGGAAGAGCAACACCGGCCTGAGAAGAATTGCCCAGTGCAACATTACCCATTACGATATTCGATTGTATCTCCGGATTCTTAAGACGATTCGCAATCTTAATATCCTTTTCCGCAGCTTTAAGTTCCATGCGTTTTATCTTCAAGTCGCAATTTTCCTGCAGCCCGATTTTTATCATTTCTTCCAGATCAACGTTTACAACAGCCGCCTGAACAGAGACCGCAGTAAAAAAAAGCAGAGCTAATGTAAAAAATAAACTCTTCATACAAATATTATCTTAGCATAAAAAAAACGCCCGCAGGCGTATAAATTTGGTTAATTAATAAGGTATTTTAATAAGGTTATTTATGCTAAACTTTACTTTTCTTAAACCAGTTCACCGGATTAAGTTTTGAGAAAAAACCTGTTTTTTGGCTCTGCGGCTTTTTACCTCGTCTGAACATAAGCGCAAGAGAACCAATCATGAAAAGCCCCGCCGCAATTCCTTTTACGGCTTTTGGTATTCTTTCAAAAAATGAAGCAGTACTGTCTAATTTAGATGAAATATTTGCTCCGACATCATTAAAACCGCCCCAAGCATTTGCCTGACTTTGAGCATTCGCACCGATTCCGCCGAGCCCAAATGCATTCAATCCCGCATTTGACTCCGTACCAATTCCTTCCATACCCCACGCATTCATGCCGGCATTTGACTGAACTCCAAGCTGCTGCATACCAAACGGCGATGAGTATGAAAAGCTGTCTCCGTATTTACCGTGATTTTGATACAGAGAACCCTGCATAGCATTTGCCAGATAAGGATTTACCATGCCGTTCATTGCTGACACATTAACTCCGCCGTTGCACAAATCATAAGGGGCGTAATCAATGATTCCCTGAGCGTATAAATTATTTAAAGTATACGGGTTAACTGTCATACTAAAATACCTTTCCACACATCTATATAAAGTTATTTTTTGTTAAAAAATTGCTTTATTTGTAAAGCTTTGTTACGATAAGTTTTATGGAGAGAGTTTTTATAAAAAAGCACTGGCAGATAATGCTTATTAATTTTCTTATTCTTCTGGCTTTTATACTCGGTTACGGAAGATTCGGAGATATAAATTTTGACTCTTTTAGAGAAGCTTACATTCCCGCTCAAATTATTAAAGGTCAGATATTATATAAAAATATTTTTAATATCTATGCCCCGTTTTCATATCTTTTTAATGCACTTCTTTTTAAAATTTTCGGAGTCAGATTGTCTGTTTTATACTTTGCAGGACTCTTTGCAACAGCAGGCATTACTAATTTTATTTATATAATCTCTAACAAATTTTTTGATAAAAATTATTCCTTCGCCTTCTCGCTGTTTTTCATCTGCGCGGCAGTACTGTCCGGCAACGTATTTAACTGCTTTTTCCCGTATTCTTACGGAATGCTTTACGGGCTTTTATTTATTCTTGCATCCTTGTACTTTGCTTTAAATCAAAAATATACTCCCGCATTTCTTATGTACTCTTTTGCAATCTGTTCCAAATATGAGTTCTTACTTTTGTTACCGTTATTGTTTTACGCTGCCGGCAAAAAGAATCTGTGGAAAAATATTCTTGCATTAATCCTTCCCGCAATAATTACTTATTTACCGCTATTAATTCAAGGTGCAGGAATAAAAAATCTCATTGTTTCATATCAACTCACAATTGCTATGAGTGCAACAAAAACGCTTTACTGGTTTTATTCTGTAACGGGGCTTGTATTCAGACCCGAATTAATTCCTGTTTATCTGGAAAACTTTGTTAAATTTGCAATACCTGCAGCAGTAGCTTATTATGTCAGAAATTGGCTCATTTATCCACTGATTCTGGCTTACTGCTACTTTATTTTCACACCGGAAATCCTGATTTACATCTTCCCGCTCATTCTGCTTTTGTTTATAGGAAGATTTACTGAACTGACAAAAAAAGAAAGATTTTTTGTTGCAGCATCTTTGTTAATTTCGATAAAAATCTTTTTTGCCTTAACTCTGCAATCATACGGAATATATTTTATTCCTTTTGCACTTATATCTATATTTATTCTGCTCCCCAAAAGAGTAAAGAATCCTGCTCTTGCGGTTCTTATCCTGTGCGGAATATCTTTCGGAATAAAAAATATTCAGACTCTTTATTCCAAAAATGTTAAAATAACTTCAAAACAAGGAACAATATACACAACTCCTTATAACGGAAAATCTATAAAACCGCTTGCAGAATATATAAATACGAACACTAACCCCGAAGATAAAGTACTCGTTTACCCGGAATGTCTCGGAGTAAATATTCTAACAGGCAGAGATTCAGATAACAAGTTTTACTCTCTTATACCTCTGTATGTAGAAACTTTCGGAGAGGATGTTATTATAAAACGTCTGGAAATAAAACAGCCTGAATATATTGTTATCAGCAATTACGACACTTCTATTTATTATTATTCATATTTTGGCAAAGATTACGCTGCAAAAATAATGGATTTTATCCGTCAGAATTATGATAAACAAATTGATATCGGGGAAGGATTAATTTTCTCGGTTTATAAACTTAAATCTCATCATCCTTCTCGGCAGCACGTCTGATAATATTTTTGTCTAATTTTTTCTTGCCGTATTTCTTATGAGATTCTTCCATAAGTTTTTCACTCGGACGCTTTTTACCCTTTGACTTCTTACCGGCAGATTTTATTTCATTCTCTGCATATCCCCCTGCATATTTACCCCTGCCACCATTTAGTTCTTTGTACCACATTGACCATAAAATCGAACGCATCGGAAGTGTATACTGAATTAAAATTTGCGCCGCAAAAACTTTGATAGTAAAAATCGCAACATCGTATTCTGTCGGAGATTTTACACCGTACTGCGTAAGATCAGGCATCGGAAGCTGAGAAATTACGGGAATTATCCCTCGAGCAAGAAAATCATTTATTCCTGTCAAATCAAAAACTTTTATGAATAACTGCGGAATAAAGATGTAAGTTAATGCACCTGCTAATGCCATCAGCATAAAAGTTGAAGCAAAATGACCTTTTACAAGCATCAGACTTCTTTTTACGCATCCTATTGGAGAGAGCTCCGGCTCAAATGTAAATACCTGAAAAACAAGAACAAAATAAATCGCAAGTATACCGCAAATTATCCAAAACAGAGGACATAGTGAAAGTGCAGAAAAAATTCCGAACAAAAACCACAATCCGATAAAAGGTATTGTTCTTCTTTTTATCAATTCAGTATGTGCCCCAAAATCATAAACCCTGCCTGATTTTTGCATATTTTCATACATAGAATTTACTGCACCGTATGCAACCAGATAATCCCAGAAAGCTTTGACAAAAATTGCAAGCCCCGGGAGAGTTATAAGAACAGATAATAATATAAGTATATTGAAATTATTTAAAGCGGAAAATTTATCAATCAGCGGAGGTAAATTCTTTGTATATAAATAAGTAATTAAAAATACCAGAAGCAACCCTGCAATTTGCCCGAGTACAGGAAAAGTCATATACCGTACAAATTTTGTAAAGTTTGAAAAATACAAACCGATTGCTTCCATAAAAATACCTAACGGCGTATTATTTTTTTTAGACATTTATCTTTTCTCCGCTTCTCTTTTCTTACCCATTGTAGTATAAAGATATTAGTATGAAAAATTTAACAAAAGAAGATTACCTGTCGGGCAGAGTTAACTTACACATACATTCAAATTATTCCGACGGAAAAGCCGATTTTAAAGAGATTATAGACAGTGCAAAGAAAAACGGTTATAAACTTATATCCATAACCGACCATAACACAGTTGAAGGACACAAAAAATATAAAGATGAAATTCTGATTACCGGAGCTGAATTTGACTGCTGGTTCGGATACGTTTTTATACACCTTCTTGCTTACGGAATAGATGTTGAGAATCCTGCTATTGCCCCGTTTTTAGCAAAAACAAAAGCTGAAACGGAAGGAGATATTATACGTCTTTTTGCAAGAAGAAATGTTCCGAAACTAATCAAAGCAATCCACGAAGCCGGCGGAATTGCAGTTCTTGCACATCCTGCCTGTTACTGGGCAATTAGTTTGGAAAGTCTGGTAAAAAGACTTATAAAACACGGACTGGACGGAATAGAAGTATATTATCCTTACCCGAGATTCAGAAAAATCGTTAAATTTCATTCATCAAAAGATGTAAAAAAAATTGCCGACAAATACCCGCAATTAATCCAAACGGGCGGAACTGATTTTCACGGCGAAAATTTTAATTAGACAACAGGCGGAATAATTTATCCCCCGGTATGATAATTCTTTTTTTATCTTGACTGAAATAACATGGCTAAGTCGAGACTAAAAGGAGGATTTATGAGCAACAGTATTTATACGGCACCCGTATATAAACTAGTAGATTTCAATAACCTGTTTATAGAACTTACCGCAAAAAATTGCAACCAGAGATGTTCCAGCTGCTATATAGAATTCGGGAATAATTTTGGCATTACAAAACAGGTAAAAGATTTTATTTCCGTCGATAAAATTAAAGAAGCTATTGAAGATACAAAAAATGAAAATTTGTACTGCATTTATTTAACCGGTGCTGAACCGATGACACATCCTGACTTTAATACAATCCTGCGACTTTGTCTTAAAAGATGCAATGTTTGTATTTGTACAAACGCAAGTTTTTTGAACGAAAAAAAAATAAGATTTCTGAAAAAAGTCGAAGAAGAGGGGGTAAATATAGGAGTAAAAATAGGGACAACGACAAGCTGCGGAACGGATATAAAGCAACAGGACAAAAACGGAGGCAATCAAATATTTTTTAAATTATCCGTTACACACTATAATGAACTTGAAAGCGACAAAGCCAAATACAGAGGCAATTTCAGGCAGACAATTTATGCGCTTAAGACATTGAGCAGATACAATTTCAATTCTGTTTTATCCGTGCAAAATTATTACAAGTTAAATGAAGATGAAATCTTTGAAAACTTTAACAGAATTTTTAAAGAACAAGATATAACAAATACAGATATTCAAATAACAGTTTCACATCCTTCTTTTGAAGATGACAATTTCTCAAAACCGTCTAAGAAAACTGATTGCATGTATGGACGTATTCTTTGCCAGAACGGTGTTTACGCCTGCCCGTTTCTTGCAAATGATTACCGCGGACGTTCGGGAAGTTCTTTTAAAGATTTTTCGAAAAACATTACAGCAGAAACTGATTTTTGTGCAACCTGTTCAAAAAATAATAATTACATGTTTGCAATCGGATAAAAAATTTTACAAAAGAAAAATAACTTATATAATCCTTATATAAGCATTCTCAGAGGATTACAGGCCCGAAAGATAGTTAACATTTGTAACATTATTCCGTTGAATTAATACTAAAGAGTTAATTTTTTGATAAGATTATGTTATAAATAATAATGTAAAAATATATATTCAAACACGAGAAATGAACGGAGGCAAAAATGTCAGTAGGACAATTCGTATTTATGTTACACAGCCACCTGCCTTATTACAGAAAAGCAGGTATGTGGCCATTCGGTGAAGAAAATCTTTACGAATGTATGGCAGAAACTTATGTACCTCTACTAAACGCAATCGCAGAATTATATGATGAAGGTATAAAAGCAAAGTTAACAGTCGGTATAACTCCGATTCTTGCAGAACAGTTAAATGATGAACACCTGCAAAACGGTTTTGTTGAATACATTGATTCAAGAATCAGTGCTGTTGCAAAAGATTTGGACAGATATCCTGATCCGAAAGTTGCTCATTCACAGCATTTAAAATATCTTGCAAAATATTACTACGATTTGTGGAATAAATTGAGAGATGATTTTGTCAATAAATACGAAAAGAATTTAATTAAATATTTCAAAAAATATCAAGACCTCGGCTGCATTGAAATTACAACCTCCGGTGCAACCCATGGTTTTTCTCCGCTTCTTGCTACTGACAGTAACCTGAATGCTCAATTTAAAGTAGGTCAGGATACAACAAAAAGATTATTCGGCAAAAAAGCAATGGGAGCATGGCTTCCTGAGTGTGCTTACCGTCAAGGCTATGAATATGTTGGAAAAGACGGTAAAAAACACTGGAGACCTGCTATTGAAGTTACACTGCAAAACAATGATATCCACTACTTCTTTACGGAATCTCACGTAATTGAAGGCGGAAATTCTATCGGAAACAGACGTGTAATCGGTATGTACGGAAATATTGAATATATTCCGCTACCTGAAAGACCGGCTACCGGTTATGACACATATTCAGCCTACTGGCTTCCGGACGCTCAGGTTGCAGTGATGGGACGTAATGACAGAGCCGGATATCAAGTTTGGTCTGCTGCTGACGGATATCCGGGCGACGGCTGCTTCAGAGAATTCCACAAAAAAGATGATAAATCAGGCATGCACTACTGGAGAATTACATCTCCAACTACTGATTTAGGAGATAAAATGCTCTATGATCCGGTGCTTGCAATGAACAAGGTTAATGAAAACTCAGACCACTACACAACTTTAATTTACCACTTATTGAATGACTACAAACTTGCAAAAGGTCATGAAGGTCTGGTAATGGTATCTTTCGATACAGAATTATTCGGACACTGGTGGTTTGAAGGTGTTGAATTCATTAAACAGGTTATCAAAAAATTCCACGATTATTTACCGGAAGTTGAAAGACTTACCGCAGGTGAATATATTACCAAGTATCCGCCTAAAGAAGCTATCCAGATTCCTGAAAGCTCCTGGGGTCAGGGCGGTCACTTCTATGTATGGATGAACCACTTAACGGAATGGATGTGGCCTATTATTCACTCTTGCGAAAAACGCATAAATGCAATTGTTGATCAGTATCCTGAAATACCGGAGGACAAGCTTCTGCACAGAGCTTTGAACCAGCTTGCAAGAGAAAATCTGCTTCTTCAAAGTTCAGACTGGCCGTTCTTAATCACAACATGGCAGGCTAAAGATTATGCAACGGACAGGTTCAATGAACACGTAGACAGATTTAGCAAAATTGCTGATATGATTGAATCCGGAAATATTGATGACAGCGTGTTAACTGATATCGAAGCTATTGATAATTGCTTCCCTGTAATTGATTACAGAGTTTACCAGTCAATTACAGAAGGTACAATTCCTCAGCAGGAAAAGAAACTTGCACCTTTGTATCAATAAAATTGTTTAAATAACAAAGAGGGCGGGTTTGGTTTCACCAAACCCGCCCTCTTTTATCAGTCTTGTAATTCATATTTATCCGTGTTAGAATCTTTATTGCCGTACTCCACGGGGACTTAGCGGATCTCTCGACTCGAACGCTTTATGCGAGGTGCAGAGCCTGCTGTGAGGGTTACAGGTAAATTGCCTATGTTTATAGGATTGTTGATAGCTTAAGATATGATGGCGTAAGATATCGAACCGTGTCAGGATGGAAACATAGCAGCACTAAGATAAGCCTTGCGGGTGTTATAATTTTAAGAAGTAGGTTTTATAAGCAAAATCAGTTTGGCTGTAGTTCGATAGGCAGTGGTACGGTTTTAATTAAAGAATACCGAAATAAAACAGCTTTTTAATATATAACTAAATTTGCCCTCTCCAGATTACATTTTTTCCCAATTGGGATTGTTATTTTATCCTTTGCGTGTGTAATCTTAAACCCGCCAGCAGTTGGAAGCGGGAAAGCATAAAAGAATTCTTCCAGCCATTCTTGATTATCTGTATCCAAAAAATCTCCAAGAACAATTCCTTTGCAATTAGCCTTAAATTTTTCTATATTAAAAAGCTGGGTAAACATTCTGTCAATTTTGTAAGCCGGCTCATTTAAATCCTCTGCAAAGAAAACAAAATCTTCATCAGGAATAAAGTCCTGTCCGCATAGCGAAACAACTGTTGCAAGATTACCGCCCCAGATTATTCCTTCCGCTGCACCTTCTCTGTATATTTTATCCCCCTCAAATTCTAGTTTTTCACATTGCAAAGCTTTATAAAAATTTTCAGATGTAAAATTTGAGACTTCTGAGAAATCACTGCAAGCCATCGGCCCATGATAAGTAATTATTCCGGCTCTTCTGTAGATCATTAATAAAAGAGCAGTAACGTCTGAAAACCCGACAAAAGGCTTTGGATTTTTTTTGATTAAATCATAATCTATTTTATTAATGAGCCTTATTGCCCCGTAACCGCCTCTTGCTGCCATTACAATATCAAATTTCGGATCAGAAAAAAATCTGTGCAGCTCTTCCAGTTTATCCTCATCGCTTCCTGCAAGGTAACGGTCTTTATCAAAAATATTTTTTGAAAGTTCAACATTAAAGCCAAGCTGTTCCAGATTTGCAACAGATTTTTCGAGTTTATTTTTATTTACCGTTCCTGATAAAGCTATTATTCCGATTGTTTTCATATCCAAATTATAAACGATATGTTAACTTTTGTAAAATTTTGTATATAAAACGCAATTTTTAGAAATTTGAAACGTTATTATATATATACAAGTAAAAAAGGATATGAGTATGGCATTACCAATATCAGGATTAGAACAAAATTATCAATACGGCCTGTACGGACAGGGCGGCTCAAATATTCCTTTTGGCGGTTTGACAGTCGGACCCCGCGTCGAAGGTCCTCAGGGTGTCCAGCCAACCCCGCATATTGAAGCACCTTCTATAGGAAGTGTTACAGGCGAAGACGGCAACACACCTATTTCACTCGGAACACAGGGCGTCGGTTTAGGTACAACTTATGCAGAAGGAGCCGGAGCAAGCTATACTAACGGACTTGGTCACTCTCTCCATACAAAATGGATGGTCGCATAATTTAAAGACAAATGAAGAAAAGATAAAAAATATCCGTCGAGGCGGATATTTTTTTATGTTTCTCTGTTACGTGTTTTTAACCACTCCTCTTTAGTGAGATCAGAAACAATATTTCCGTCTTTAAATTTTATTACTCTTGAACAGTAAGCTGCAATATCAGGCTCGTGTGTTACAAGAACAATTGTTTTTCCTTCTTTTCCGTCAAAACCTTGATTCAGACGGACAAAAAATTCCATAACTTCTATACTGGTTTTTGTATCAAGATTACCAGTAGGTTCGTCTGCCAGAATAAGCGGTGCATCATTCACCAATGCTCTTGCAATTGCAACTCTTTGCTGCTGACCGCCTGACATCTGATTAGGCATATGAGACTCACGGTTCTTTAAACCCACAATTTCTAAAGCTTCTTTTGCTCTTCTGTGCCTTTCTTCTTCAGGGATTCCCTTATAAATCATTGGCAGTTCGACATTTTCCAGAGCCGAAGTTCTTGAAATCAAATTGAAACCTTGAAATACAAATCCGATTTTTAGATTTCTGATTTTTGAAAGCTCGTCCGCATCAAGCGAAAAAACATCAACTCCGTCAAGATGGTAACTTCCGCTTGTAGGTTTATCAAGAGTTCCGAGAGTATTCATACATGTTGATTTTCCGGAACCTGAAGTTCCCATAATCGCAACAAATTCGCCTTTTTCAACAGAAAATGAAACACCGTTTAAAGCATTAAAGCTTTCATCTTCTGAAGTATATGTTTTTACAATATTTTTTAGTTCAATTAACGGCATAAAAATATTATACTATAAAATAAAGAAAGAGGCGCAGCCTTCGGCTGCGCCTCTTTTGTTACCTGTTTAAATTTTATTTTTATAAGCTCCTTTAGCTGCACTGTTTGCAAGATATTCATTAATACCTCTTACAAAATCAAAATTACCTAAAGCAGTTTCTCTAAGAACAGTTTCTTTTAAAACTTCTTTGTCATGAGTTGTAGCAGCGCAGGTCATACCGGCCACACGCTCCATAAAGGCTTCTTCCGGAGTTAATTTCTTCACTTCAGGAATTATTTTTCCAACCAGCTTTTCTTTTCCTCTAAAAGCCGGCGCTTCAGCTGCAGGAACTTCGTTTGGCAATTCAGCCTTCTGATTCAAAGCATTTCCTTCTGCTACAGGAGTCTCCTGCGGCTGAGCAGTATTCAGTTTCATTGCATTTACCCCTGCTCCTACAGGAGTTGTTACCGGATTAATTGTTGTTGACATATTTTTACCTCACACTAAAATTACTACAAGTATATTAAAACAATTCCGGCGTAAAAATTGCTATATTTTTTCTCCAAATTAACAAATCTTAATACATGTATTGTATACACTAATTTTTCTTCGTGATAAAATAAACTCACTAGGAATTTATAGTGATGTTAATATTACTTAAGAGAAGGAGAAACTAATGGCTGAAAAACGAGTATGGCTATTTAGAGAAGGTAATGCTGACATGCGCAACCTTCTGGGCGGCAAAGGTGCTAACCTTGCAGAAATGACAAATTTAGGACTTCCGGTACCTCCGGGACTCACTATCACAACAGAAACCTGTATGGATTACATTAACCACGGCAACAAAATGCCTGAAGGTTTAATGGATGAAGTAAAAACAGCATTAAAGGATGTTGAAGCCCAAGCAGGCAAAAAGTTCGGCGACACTTCAAATCCTTTATTAGTATCTGTACGTTCAGGTGCAAGAATTTCTATGCCGGGTATGATGGAAACAATACTTAACCTCGGTTTGAACGATGAAACAGTAGAAGCTATGGTTAAATTAACAAACAACCCTAGATTTTGCTATGATTCTTACAGAAGATTCCTGACTATGTTCGGCTCTGTTGCATGGGAAATGGACAGACAAAAATACTTTGAATCAGAAGTTGAAAAAGTAAAAGAAAGAGAAGGGGTTAAATCTGATACGGAAGTATCGGCAGAAGGCTGGAAATCACTTATTCCTATTTACAAAAAAACAATCAAAGAAGTAACCGGAAAAGAATTCCCGCAGGATCCATATGTTCAATTGCAGGAAGCTATTGAAGCAGTATTCCGCTCCTGGAACATTCCTCGTGCAGTTGCTTACAGAAACATGAACAAAATCGACCATAACTTCGGAACAGCTGTTAACGTTCAAACAATGGTATTCGGAAATATGGGCGACGATTGTGCTACAGGCGTTTCCTTCACACGTAATCCTGCAACAGGCGAAAACAAGTTCTACGGTGAATATTTAACAAACGCTCAGGGTGAAGACGTTGTTGCAGGTATCAGAACACCAAAACCTATTGCGGAATTAGAAACGGAAATGCCTGATCTTTACAGACAATACGTTGATATTGCAAAGAAACTTGAACTCGGGTACAAAGATGTTCAAGATATGGAATTTACTATTGAAAGAGGCAAATTATACATTCTTCAAACACGTAACGGTAAGAGAACCGCAACTGCTGCAGTAAGAATTGCCGTTGAAATGTGCAAAGAAGGTATTATTACCAAAGAAAGAGCTATTCAATTAGTAGATCCTTATACAGTTAACCAAATTTTATTACCTTGCTTTGACGCTAAGGCAATGGAAGAAGCTCACAAAATTGCACACGGTGTAAACGCTTCTCCGGGTGCTGCAGTAGGTAAAATCGTATTTGATACGGAAGAAGCCGCTCAAAGAGGCGAAGCCGGTGAAAAAGTTATTCTTGTAAGAATTGAAACCTGTCCGGATGATATTCACGGTATGGCTGTTGCCCAAGGTGTTTTAACACTTAGAGGCGGCGCAACATCCCACGCAGCAGTAGTTGCAAAGGGTATGGGTAAACCTTGCGTTGCAGGCTGTGAAGATATGAGAATTGACCTCGAAAACGAAACTTTGACAGGAGCTGACGGAACTGTATACCACAAGAATGATATTATATCATTAGACGGCGGCAAAGGTATTGTTATGGAAGGTGCTGTAAAACTTGCTGATGCTCAAATTGACGATAACTTCACTACATTCTTCCAGTGGGTAGACGAAATTAAGACAATGAAAGTTGAAGCTAATGCTGATACTCCAAAAGACATTGCAAATGCTCTTAAATTCGGAACGGAAGGCGTCGGACTTTGCAGAACAGAACATATGTTCATGGATCCGGACAGACTTCCTTGGGTTCAAAAAATGATTATTGCAGGTACTCCGGAAGCTAGAAAAGAAGCGCTTGAACACCTGCTTCCTATGCAATATTCAGACTTCTATGCAATGTTTAAAGCACTGGGTTCAGGTATGCCTATGACAGTCAGACTTTTAGACCCGCCGCTTCACGAATTCTTACCTTCTAAGGAAGATTTAATTGCAGAAGTTGCAACACTTAAAGCTCAAGGCAAAGATGCTAAAGAAAAAGAAGAACTTCTGCATATTGTAGAAGGGCTTTCAGAATCTAACCCTATGATGGGCTTAAGAGGCTGCAGATTAGGTCTGACTTATCCTGAAATTAACGAAATGCAGGTAAGAGCAATCTTTGAAGCAGCATGTGATGCTAAAAAAGAAGGAGTTGACGTAATTCCTTACGTTATGATTCCGCTTATCGGACATGTTAACGAATTGAAAGTTGCAAAAGAAATTCTTGAAAGAGTTGCAGAAGATGTAATGAATGAAAAAGGAATAAGAGTTGATTACAAGTTCGGTACTATGATAGAAATTCCTCGTGCAGCTTTAACTGCAGATGAAATTGCTGAATATGCTGAATTCTTCTCATTCGGTACAAACGACCTGACTCAGATGACATTTGGCTATTCAAGAGACGACGCAGAAGGTAAGTTCCTGAAACGTTATGTTGAACAGAAAATTCTTCCTTCTAACCCGTTTGAAACACTTGATACAAAAGGTGTCGGCAAGTTAATGGAAATGGCTATGGAAAAAGGTAAAGCCGTTAATCCGAAACTTCTCGGCGGTGTTTGCGGTGAACACGGCGGAGATCCTGATTCAGTTAAGTTCGCTTACAGAATCGGTCTTGACTACGTTTCTTGCTCACCGTTCAGAATTCCTCAGGCTAAGCTTGCTGCAGCTCAGGCTGTTGTTGAAGGAAGATAGAAAACAAATCTTTAAAATATTGAGTATCGGCGGAATGCATTGCATTCCGCCGATACTTTTTCAAATTAAAGAAAACTGGATTAGTTATTTTCTGTTTCTGGTATAATAGAGATATCGGGTATATTAAAGGAGAAATTATGCTGGAATTATTAAAGAAAAGTGCTATGGAACAGTCAAAAGCACTTAAAAATAAAGAAGTTTCCGCTGTTGAACTGACTAAAGCTTCTCTTGAAAGAATTAAATCTATAGATGAAAAAATCGGCGCATTTAATTCTTTAACAGAGGATATTGCACTCAAAACAGCAAAAGAAGTTGATGATAAAATCGCAAAAGGTGAAGAGTTGCCGCTTTTAGCAGGTGTTCCGCTTGCACTCAAAGATAATATGAATCTTATCGGCTCAAAAACTACAGCATCTAGTAAGATTCTTGAAAACTTTGTTTCGCCTTATAACGCAACTGCTACACAAAAGCTTTTAAATAATTTAATTCCGATTGTCGGAAAAGCCAATCTGGATGAATTTGCAATGGGTTCTTCTAATGAAAACTCTGCATTCAAAAAAGTCCACAACCCTTGGAATTTAAATAAAGTTCCCGGAGGCTCATCAGGCGGTTCCGCAGCTTCCGTTGCTTCCTGCGAAGCTACTCTGGCTCTCGGCTCTGATACCGGCGGAAGTATCAGACTCCCTGCTAGTTTCTGCGGTATTGTTGGTATGAAACCGACTTACGGTAAAGTTTCAAGATACGGGTTAATCGCATTTGCATCATCTCTTGACCAGATTGGTCCTTTTGCCAGAACCGTTGAAGATGCAGCAGCTCTTCTGGAAGTAATTTCAGGATATGACAAACATGATTCAACTTCATTAAAACTTCCTGTAGAAAACTATAGAAACAATCTGAATAACGATATTAAAGGTATGAAAATCGGCGTCGTAAAAGAACTTGTTTCAGAAGGTCTTGCCGAAGATGTTCAAAAAGCTATCCAAAATGCTATTGAAACATATAAATCTTTGGGTGCGGAAGTTGTAGAAGTTTCACTTCCAAATCTTAAACACTCAATCGGTATTTATTACATTTTAGCAACAGCAGAATGCAGTTCAAACCTTGCCCGTTTTGATGGAGTCAAATACGGTCACAGGACAGCAGATGCTAAAAATCTTCTGGAAATGTACTGCAAGACCCGCGCAGAAGGCTTCGGACCGGAGGTTAAACGCCGTATAATGCTTGGAACTTACGCACTCTCATCAGGATACTATGATGCTTATTACAAAAAAGCTCTCCAAATGAGAAGAGTTGTTACGGAAGATTTTATAAAAGCATTTGAAAAAGTAGATGCTCTTATTGCACCGACCTGCCCTAATACGGCTTTTGATCTTGGTGCTAAAACAGAAGATCCGCTTGCAATGTACCTGACAGATATTGCAACCATTTCCGCTAACTTAGCCGGACTTCCTGCAATATCAATTCCTGCAGGATTTGACAGAGACGGTATGCCTATCGGACTCCAGATAATGACTCCGCAGCTTACGGAAACTAAGTTGTTTAACCTTTCATACAAGTTTGAACAAGCACACGAGTATTATAAACAACTTGCAAGTATATAATTTAAATCTTAAAAAGGCGGCGGTTTTGAAAACCCGCCGCCTTTTTTATATTAAACTAATTAGTTTTACCTGCTCTATATCCGCAATAAGCATATATAAACGGCAGTGCCCTTTCTAAATGAAGCTTTCCTACAAACGGGAACTTTGCAAGAACCAGTACCCCGAGAGCATCATCGATATTTACCAAACAATCTAATAGTGTTAATTTTCTGTCAGGCACTCTGTCATACGGATCACAAATCACATTTGAAACAGACGCTGCACCATACATACCTATCACTAAACCGCCAAGCATTGCAAGAATTTTGCCCGGAATATTATTATAATTTTTGCTGGATTCACACAATTTCAAACCGCCGCCAACAACCCATGCAGGAACTGAAGCATTCAAGAACTGAAAAACTCCTTCCTTCATTTTATTTTTGTTAGTTTCCTTATCTTCACCGAGCATACCTGCAGCAACCCCGCCAATTACGGATGTTGCAGACATTGTTACCATCTCTGTTAAACCATAATGAAGATTGAACGGATTCTTCACTTTTTGTTTCTTCATCATGTAAACCATTGGCAGAATGCATCCGGCTATAGCACCGGCTCCGGCTTTAATCCTGTCTTTTGTCGTAACATTTCTAACATGAGTTTTATTTCTCTTTGAAATAAACGTATCCACTACAGAACTGCTCTTTGCTACATAGCGTTCACTAAATTCGGGATAAGTATCTATTTTCTCCAGCGTAGGGTATTTATAATTTATGCTATTTATCATATACACATTCCTAATTGGATTATAGCGTAATAGATTAAACTTCGCAAGATTAAGAATTGTAAATTTATTTTTTACATAAAGCAATTACAAACCTTCACGGGTTTTATGATATCAAAGGAGTTTTGTGTGTATGAGTGTTGATGTAAAAATTCTGAATAAACTTGATAACAATAGCGTTCAGGTTGAAATAAATTCCGAAAAGAACAGCAAACCTAAATATTACAAAGTGCCGGAAAAAAATGTTGATTCTTTTATAAGTGAATATAAGAAAAACGATAAAAAAACATCAATAATTGCAAACACAGCTTTTGTTTCATCCGTTTTTGCCGGAGTAATTCTTGCAAGCCTTGCAACAAAGAAACTTAAAAACAGCGTCCTTAAATGGATAATCGGAACAGCAGGCGGTATTGCAGGTGCAGTTCTATCAATATTAGGAACAAGCAATTATATTGATAAAAGTAAAAACAAACTGCTCAAAACTCAAAATGTGCAGGAAATAAATTACCATGCATAGATGCATAAATTAAGAGCCTGCAACAATACTAATATTTTCCCCTTTTAGCCCTGAACACCCTGAGCACCGGAGACAATTTCTACAAGCTCCTGAGTAATTGCAGCCTGACGAGCCTTGTTGTAATCAATTGTCAGAGTATTAATCATTTCTTCGGCATTATTAGAAGCAGCTGACATTGCCGTCATTCTGGCAGCAAGCTCACTTGCATTAGCTTCAAGAAGCGCCTGATAAATAGCGTTTGAAATATACATCGGCACTAACTGCTGGAGAACAGCGTGAACAGAAGGTTCAAATTCCATAACCGCATCAAGTTCATGAGCTTCCGCTTTTTCAACTTTTACAGGTAATATTTCCCATGACTGAACACTGTAGGACATCATATTATTAAAACGTGTTGTAATAATATCAATTCTATCAATTGCACCTGACACAAAATCTTCCGCAATATCTTCCGCAATTAAGTTTGCACCTGTAGCAGTCGGATTATTTGCAATACTTATATAGCTCTGCTTTAATTCAAAATCACCGCCTCTATGCCTGAAAGCAGAAACTGCCTTCTGACCAACAGGATAAATTACCGTATGAATTCCGTTCTCACTATTTTCTTTAATTCTTTTTAAAGCAGCCTTAATAATGTTAGCATTGTAAGCCCCTGCTAAGCCCTTATTAGAAGTTATAACAAGCAGCCCCTCAGCCTTCAAATCTTTTTCTCTCAATAATTCCGGATAATTATCCAGAGCTCTCGGTACATTTAGCCCGACTACAGAGTATTCACCTGCAGCAGTAAGCATTTTTCTGAACATTAACATAAGTTCCTCTGCAAAAGGTCTTGCAGCTTTCACTGTAGATTCAGCTTTTTTAACTTTTGCAGCAGCAACCATCTTCATGGCTTTGGTTATTTTTTTAGTATTTTGAACACTTGAAATTCTGCTTTTTATATCTTTTAAGTTTGGCATTACATCACCCTTATCTTAACTTCAAATCAAGACCTTTCTTGATTAAAAGTAATGCTAACAATACTATTAAAATTGATTCCAGAAATGGACACGGAATCATATAAAACATAAATGATTTTACCATTATGTATAACATTAGAAATGCTCCCAGCAACAAAAATGCCAGTCTGTTAAATTTCCAGGCACCTTCAGAATTATCCTTAAAGTAGTTTACAAATTCAACATCTGCAATATGCTTACATTTATCTGAACCGCGGCAGACATAAAAATTCTTATATTCTTCCGCACATTCCAAGCACAAAGCCTTTCCGCACGATTTGCAAACGGCAAAAGCATCTCTGTCATGGTGATTATAACATTTCATTCTGTTATTTCTCCTTATAGGTTCTTTCCGTATGCTTCCAGATTTTGTCTTAAAGCAGCCATATCTTCATCAGAGAGTTTATCACCTGCGTTTAATTTGGTACTCAACTCCGGCATATTTGCTTCAAAATACTCAAACCAACCATTTTTATAATCACCGATTTTAGTATTATCAACTTCATCCAAATAGCCCTCGTTAGCCGCAAACAGAATAGTAACCTGCTGTGCAACAGACAATGGATTGTACTGAGGCTGTTTTAATACTTCTGTAAGCTTTTGACCTCTTAGAAGCTGTTTCTTAGTTGCAGCATCAAGATCAGATGCGAATTGTGCAAAAGCTTCCAATTCTCTAAATTGGGCTAAATCCAGACGCAATTTACCTGCAACCTGTTTAATACCTTTAGTCTGAGCAGCACCGCCTACTCGGGAAACTGAAATACCTGCGTTAATTGCCGGTCTTACACCTGAGTTGAACAATGCTGATTCTAAGAATATTTGTCCGTCAGTAATAGAAATTACGTTTGTCGGAATGTAAGCTGAAACATCACCTGCCTGTGTTTCAATAATAGGAAGTGCCGTAATACTTCCGCCGCCAAGCTCGTCATTAAGTTTAACAGCTCTTTCCAGTAATCTTGAGTGAAGATAGAATACATCACCCGGATATGCTTCACGTCCCGGCGGTCTTTTAAGAAGCAAACTCATTGCACGGTATGCCTGAGCGTGTTTTGTTAAATCATCATATACAATCAGAACGTGTTTTCCCTGTTCCATAAATTCTTCAGCAATAGCAACACCCGCAAACGGAGCAATATACTGCAACGGAGCAGGTTCGTTAGCGGTTGCGGAAACAATGATTGAATAATCCATTGCACCGTGTTTTTCAAGAGTTTTTGCTAATTGTGCAACAGTTGAAGCCTTTTGACCAACAGCAACATAAATACAAATAACGTCGCCGCCTTTTTGGTTCAAAATTGTATCAATTGCAATAGCTGTTTTACCTGTTTGTCTGTCACCGATAATTAATTCTCTCTGGCCTCTTCCGATAGGTGTAAGAGCATCGATTGCAGTTAAACCTGTTTGAAGCGGCTGATGAACGGATTTTCTTGCAACAATCCCCGGTGCAACTCTTTCTATCGGACGGGTTTTATCCGTTACAATCTCGCCCTTACCGTCGATAGGACGTCCTGTCGGGTTTACAATTCTTCCGATAAGCGCATCGCCTACAGGAACAGAAGCAATTCTTCCGGTAGTTTTTACCGTCATACCTTCTTTAATATGAGTGTACTCACCCAGAATAACAACACCAACATTGTCTTCTTCAAGGTTTAAAGTAATACCCAGAGTACCTTTTCCGTCTTCAAACTCTACAAGCTCGTTTGACATTACGTTACGCAAACCGTAAATTCTCGCAATACCGTCACCGACCTCAAGTACGCTGCCGATATTTGAAATTTCCGCCTTTGCTTCATAGTTTCGAATGTTCTCTTTTAATATTGAACTTATTTCATCAGGATTAATTACTGCCATATTTTACCCTTTCTGTTATCCGGGTTTATTACCCTATCCCTTAATTATTTGTTTACCTAAATTTTCTAATCTGTGTCTGATACTGTTATCAACAATAGTTTCATTGATATTAAAAATCAATCCTCCGATTATACCGGAATCCACAAACCATTCAGGAATCACGTCTTTTTGAAGTTTTTCCGCAAGTCTGTTTCTGATACTGTTTTTCTTGTCTTCGCTTAAATCAATTGCAGAAGTTACACTGACTCTTACAATATTTTTCAACTCTTCAAGTTCGTTTTGAAACTCATCAGTTATAGCTGCTAAATAGCCCAATCTGTTTTTTGAATTTAAAACTGTCAGGAAGTTAAACACCATTGGCATAACTCTTGATTGAAACAGTTTTGTTAACACAGCGAGTTTTTCTTCTTGTGATACAACCGGATTCACTAACATTTCCGCCAGTTCTTTTGAAGAAGAAATATTCTCATTAACATCTCTAAGGTTAGCAAGAATATCTTCTTTTGAAACTCCGCCCTCTTCACCGGCCAAATCCATAAGAGCTTTAGCCCACCTTTTTGCTATAAGTTCTGAACCTTTTTGTTGTATTCCGGATGTCATTATACCACTGCTCCATTTATAGCTTCTACACTCTCATCGATGAGTCTGTTATGTAAATCTGGATTATTTCTAAGCTCATTGATGATATGATTTTTTGCAACTTCAATAGAAGCAATTGAAGCTCTTTTCAAAATGTCGTTCTTTAAAAGACCCGCGCGAGCTTCTACCGCTTTCTCCGAATTATCTTTTATATTTCCTGCAGCCAACTCCGCATCAGCAAGAATTTTATTTCCGACCATTTTAGCATTATCTTCGGCTTTCTTTATGATTAAATCAATTTCTTCTTCAATATGAGCAACAGACTCTTCTATTTTTCTTAATTCTTCTTCCGAATCAGACTTAGCGGTCTTGGAATTTTCAATATTATCAACAACAGAAGTCCTTGCATCCTCTAACTTTCCTGTAACATTAATTTTATTGCAAACCCAGATTATTATTGTAAGAAATATTGCAAAGTTAAAAAGATTTGTTCTTCCTATATAATTAAATATTTCACCAATACTGCACATTGTCTATTACCTTCTATTGATAAAGAATCTTGTTTACTTCATCGGTATTAAAGCCCTGAACTTCGCTTCTGTAGCCTATAACTTTTTCAACAATATCATTAGCCAGATCAGTCATTCTGCCCTTTAAACCTTCCTTGGTTTCATTAGAAAGATTAATAAGCCCTGCATAAGCCTGATTAAACTCTCCTTCAGCCTCTGCCTGAGCCTGTTTAACAATACTCTCTTTTTTGGATTTAAATTCATCTACGGCTTCTGAGTATTTGTTCTTAGCGTCGCTTCTTGCACCCTTCAATTTTTCTTCTTTTTGGGCAGAAATCTCGGCGGTCTTTTTATGATTATCATCTGCTGCCTGCAGATTCTCATCAACAAAAGCGCGTCTTTGAGCAACAATTCGCAGCATCGGCTCATAGAGAATTTTATTCATCAAAAAGACAAATACTATAAATGATATTATTGTTACTAAAAAAGTTGCGTTAAATTCCATTTTTTTACCTATTGGACGGGTGACATTCCACCGTACTACCAATTTGTTTTGTACTTACCGGTCACCCTTTTGAACAGACTACCGACTGATTTGCACCGGTTAGTTTAACCTATTGGACGGGAAATACCCAGCTGATTTCCACTAGCCCATCATACCTGACAATTTCATACCGATAACTAAAGCGTAAATCGCACAAGCTTCAGCAAGAGCCGCACCAACAAGGAAGAAACCTACTGCCTTACCTGCAATTTCCGGCTGTCTTGAAATAGCATCCATCAAACCTTTTGTTGCAACACCGATACCGAGCCCTGCACCGATTGCACCAAAGCCCATTGCAATACCTGCACCTAATTGTGCTAAATCTGAAATTGTTTTTACTTCTTCCATTTTTTTCTCCTTTTTATTGATTTATATATCTTTTTCTTTAGTGCTCATCATTTACTGCTGTTGCAATATAAACTGTTGTCAGCATAGTAAATACCAGCGCCTGTACGCAGGCAACCAGAATTTCGAAAAACATTATCGGAAGCGGAAGTCCCCACGCACATAAGCCTAACAATGCCGTAATAAGGATTTCTCCGGCAAGAATATTACCGAAAAGTCGTAATGCCAGTGTTAAAGGTCTTGTAAATAATTCCAGAATTTCAACAAGCATTGAAATTATACCTACAAAGGAAAATTCATGAAGCAAGAATCTGCCTTTTTTCTTTATTAACCCTGCTGTAACATAATATATGAGTACTATTATTGCAAGACCTGCAGTTAAATTTATATCATTTGTAGGGGAAGCAAGTTCACCGTGCTTTAATTGAAGCATTTTAAAGGGCAGCTGCCCCATTAAATTTGCCGTCACTATAAACAAAAATAAAGATGCAATAAGCGGAAAGTGTTTTTTCCCTTCTTTTGGCATCATTCCCGTAACCAGATCAGAAAAATATCCTAAAATATTTTCAAATACTAATTGAAGTTTTGTTGGAAAGATAGTAAGCTTTCTTGTTGCAATAAATGAAACAACCAGCAGAAAAATCATTGCCGCCCACATGGTGATTAAAGTATCCATATTAAATGCCATAGAATGACCTGCAATAACTTTATTTACAATCCAATGTCCTTCACTCATTGAACAACCTCTCTTCTATTAAAGAGGACCCCATCCCCTCTTCTGTAAAGTAAATGAATACTATCATTTACCCACTTACGTTTTGAATATTAGCACAAAAAAAAATGATATGCAACGAAAAAAAAATTTTAATCCAATCTTATTTCTGCATTTTCATAATTTGTAATTTCTGCATCAGTTTCGTAATATTCGTCCTTTAACTCTGTTTTAGTAATCTTTACATCAGCCAGTTTTTGCAGGAGCTTGATATAATCAAGGCACTCCTTGCCCTTAACTCCCACTGTTTCCATCTGTATTTCACCGTTTGGCAGTAATCTTATTTTTATTTTTTTTGACATCACTTACTCCAGATTCACTGTTAATACAATCGTATTATCTTCACAGACTTCTTCATTCTCTATTTGCATATTATTTTCTTTAAGCCTTGCAACTATATTGTTATAACTTTCTTCCTGAACATTTACCGCATACTCATTATTTAAATCATCTAACTTTGTTTCGATATCATCGGTATCAAGAGCTTTGATTACAACAAAATACGGTTTATCCGCTTCCATCTTTTCAAAATTCAGTTCATAATGACCTGTATAACATTTAATCTGTCCGTATTCATTTTCACTAAGCCCTCTTACACCATGCTCGGTTAAAGTCTTTATCAGCAAATCTTTATCCATAAACGGAGTTTCAAAGCTTCTTTCAATAAAATGTTTTTCAGATATTATTTGAGCGTCATCACAACATACCTCTATCGTTTCATTATTATTGTCAGCTCTTTCCTTTGCGGCAGCAACTCCTGCAACAACAACCCTTGTTACAACCCATGCCAGAGCAATCGGAAGTGAAATTACCGTACAAGACATAATCTTTTCTCCTTATTAAAAATCTAATGTTCTTCCGCCTCTTGAGGCTGCAACATTTTCTTCATTATCTTCGCGCTTGTAATGTTTCATATCGGAAATCTTTGTTGCGGAAACAGCCCTAACGTTTGCCCATGCTCTGAGAGCAAGAATTTGTTCTCTCTGAGTCATTGAAAGCGGAACCGTATTTGCAATATTTTTTTCCAGATCTTCAAACCTTAGCGGTCTGTTTTCAAAAAACGCATCGCAAAGAGAAGATACAACAACCTGCTCTATTTCCGAGCCGATAAATCCTTCCGTCATTTTTGCAAGCAGGGTGCAAAGATTTTTTACTCCCGTAATTTCACTTGCAACTTCCTTGTTTTTTAGCCGTTTTTCTAAATGCAGCTTAAATATTTCTTTTCTTTCCGCAAGTGTCGGAAGGTCAACAAAAAAGATTTCATCAAAGCGGCCTTTTCGCAAAAGCTCGGGCGGAAGATTGCTGATATTGTTTGCTGTTGCTATAACAAACACCGGTGCCTCTTTTTCCTGCATCCAGGTTAGAAACTGTCCGAAGATTCTTGAGGAAACTCCGCTGTCACCGTTTGAACCGACTCCGCTTAAGCCTTTTTCAATTTCATCTATCCAGAGAATAGAAGGTGCAACAGCTTCTGCTGTCGCAAGCGCTCTTCGCATATTTTCTTCAGAACTTCCGACAAGACCCGAAAAAACTTTTCCGAAATCAAGCTTCAAAAGCGGAAGCTGCCAGATTTTACTCATTGCTTTTGCTGTCAAACTCTTACCGCAGCCCGGAACTCCCGTTACTAAAACACCTTTTGGAGCCGGAATACAGTATTTTTTTGCACTCTCTGACCACGAATTATTTCTCTTTAAAAGCCAGCTCTTTAAATTATCCAGCCCGCCGATATCCTTGAGAGAATAATCCGACTGTATAAATTCTAAAATACCGGACTTTTTGATAACCTGAACCTTTTCCTGTAAAATAACCGGCAGATCTTTTATATCAATTTTACCGTCATTAACCATTGCAAGCGCAAAAGCACTTTCCGCCTCCTGTAAAGTCAGCCCGAGAGCAGCTTTACATAGCTTATCCTTATCTTCTTCCGTCAAATTAGCTTCTATTCCGGAATTTTGTTTCAGCATACTATCAAACTTTGCCCTTATTTCCGCTAAATTCGGGAGCGGGAAATCAAATATTGTAATCTCTTTTTGCAAAGCTTCCGGAATTAGAAGTTCAGGAGAAATAAAAAATATAGTTTTTCTAAACATGCCGAGTTTTAAATCAGGAATAATATCTCTGATTTTTCTTATTACATTATAATCGGGAGCTCTGTTTTTAGGCCCGAAATTTACATAAAAGTCATACAGAATAAAAACCGCATCCTTGTCGTATCTTCTTACATATTCAAGCATTTTGCAAGGACAGGTTGTATCTGCGATGGTCTTATTTGTTGTGTCATTGTGAAGCCCGTTTGTCTGAGTCCAGCTGAAAACTTCACGTTCATATTTTACCTGTTTCACATCAGTCACAACTGATTTAATATATTTAGCAGCCCTATCCTCTTCAAAAGTTGAAATATAAATAAGAGGAAATCTTGCTCTTATTAAATTTGATAATTTGTATGCACACATAGAATAATCCTTTTTTATTACTTATATCATTTATTTAAGTTCGTTAAATCAATCTTTTGCAGTATCTCATCAAAATTACCCATCCCGTTCATAAAAATAACGCCGTTTTTTGAGATATTTACCTCCACTTTATTTTTATATTTCTCAAAAATTTCTTCATTATATCTATGCGTCAAAAAATGATACCTTTGATTGGAAGATCCGCACCACGGGCGGGAATAATCGACAAGTTCCTGCTTGAATTCACCGTCAATTAATAAGTCAATATTATCAAGAAGAAGCCGATTTTTCTCTTCTTGCCGAAGTTCTTCCAGCAAAAATCCGGTAAAACACAAAACACTTAAACCGAACTTCTGAGCCTCTTTTGCAATAATTCCAAGCGCTTCTGCCTGCTCAAAGGGTTCGCCGCCCAAGAATGTCACACCCTCAATATTTTTCTGAGATTTAATATCCTCAATAATATCTTTTACATCAATCAAAATTCCACCGGAGTGAGACCATGTATGTACAGCCTGACAGCCTTTGCAATGTCTCGAACACCCTTGAGTCCAAATACAATAACGAACTCCGGGCCCCTCGACTTTTGTTGTTTTTAAAATATTAAATACCCTTAATTTCAATACAAACCCTACTTTTTTAAACCCGAAAAGAAATTTTCTTTCATAAACTTATACAAATAAAATAATGATGCAGAAATAATTATGCACCAGAAAATACTAATTGAAATATTATTATCCAAATATCTAAATGGTGAAAACACGTTTATTTCCCCGTAAAAAATCTCATAATTTTTCTAATGGTATACTCCTCCGGAGAAGAAGCATCCGTCACATCCTTATCCTCATCATTAAATCTGGAATTCGCCCAAGAAAAAAACATCCACCATGCAAAAGCACCTACAATAATCGTAGCAGTAATCTCAAAAAATGACCAAAAATCCATTTTAAAAATCAACCTTCCTCTCTGTTGAACGTTTTTCTGTTTCCTGCTCCGGCTTTTTACCCGCATAAATAATCTTTCTCAATTGTTCCTGCATATGTGTTTGAATATTTAACTCGGCAAAAAAGTCTTCAACACTGTTAAACCCGCCGACTTCGTTACGTCTTTTTACAGCTTTTTTTGCCATTATAATACTAATTCCCGGAAGAGCCGTTAAATCGTCTTCCGTACAGTTATTAATATCGACGCGATTTAATGGTGCAGCAGGAGCAACAGGAATTTTCTGCTCTACGGGTTTTTCAAACAATTTTTCTTCAATAACAAGGCTAAAGCGTCTGCAATCCTCAAGAAGACCATCATAAGATTTACTGTAATTAAAAGCTTTACAGAACATGTTCCAAAGCTCTTCCCAATCGTGAACATTTGATTTTAAAACCCTAAAGCTTCTGAACGCTCCGCCTTTTGTCTTTTCAAAACCTTCTATTGTCATTCCGTCCATCCCGAGAGTTAAATAACAATGAGGATTCGAAAGTTTTAAATCCCTCCAGATATCTTCATAAGGAGCAAGGTATATCTTTGCTTTTTTTAAAGCGGCTTCCCTTCTTGCAACACGCCCGTTTGCAACCGTTTTGTGAGGAAGATAAAATTTAAAAAATAAAAATGCCGCAAATAATACAAGCATTATTATTGATGTCGGAACAGGAGCTATACTAAAAAGCATGAAACAACACGCAAATAACAAACCTATTATACGATATAAAATCAATACAAAATCTCCTTTAGCAAATTGTAAATACTTTTCTGTAATACAAACCTGCACCGGCAACAGATAATATCATATCAGGCATAAACGCCGCGAGCACAGGAGGAAGCGAACCTGCTTCACCAAAAG
This sequence comes from Candidatus Gastranaerophilales bacterium, assembly GCA_944322845.1. Classification (GTDB taxonomy): domain Bacteria; phylum Cyanobacteriota; class Vampirovibrionia; order Gastranaerophilales; family Gastranaerophilaceae; genus CAG-196. Next base: position 231,733 of record CALUQE010000001.1, on the reverse strand, counting down.
ATATTGATAATGCCCTTACAAGATAATACGCAAAGATAATCAAAATACTAAATAGAAAACCTCTGTTATACCTTACCCTCGGCGGAGTAATTGCAAGCGGAACACCAATCAAAACCAGAACAACTGTTGTTATCGGAAGTGCAATTTTATCAAATAAACTTATCTCCAGCTCAGCTCTGTTCTCAATATCAGATTTTGCAAGCACGTTGCAAAGCTGAATAAAATTATGCTGGTTTGCCAGATTTTTATCCAATTCTTTTGACAAATCCATACCGAATTTTACGTCCGTATTTGCAAATAACGTAGTGTCAAGAGTTTTACCACTGTCCGTTACCGTATATATCGCACCTTTTCTAAACTTCCAGCCCCCCGGAGTTGTAGCACCTTCTCTTGCCTGAAGAATTTGAATGGTACCTTCTTTTGACGCATCAAGTACGGTTATATTATGTAAAACTCCGTCCGTTGAATCACCGACATAAAACAATCTCTTAAGCAAACCGCCTTCTTTTGTTTCCTTAAAAGTAAAGTTCTGTTTTCCCTCAGGTACATTTTTCTGGCTGAAAGCTACACCGGCAAGCTTTGTAGACAATCTTGTAGAAAAAGGAACAACCGTTTCATTGATAACAAAGCTTACGCAGGACATAACAATTGCAAAAATAAAAATAGGTTTTGCAATACGGTTAAGTCCGATACCGCAGGCACGCATTACTGTAATTTCGGAATTCAAACTCAAGCCGTTAAGCGTCATAACCGTTGCAAGCAATACCCCCATCGGAATTGTCATTACAAAAACCTCCGGCAGGTGCAAAATAATCATTAATATTGCATACTTAAACGGAATACCATACATCGAAATTTGTTTGATTAAAGTAATAAAAGTATCTGATGCAAAAATGATAGAAGTAAATACAAGCACACCCATTAAAAACATCTCAATAACCTGCTTAAGGATGTATTTATCCAGATGCGTCATATTTTGTAAATTATAAATTAGATTCTTAATTAACTTTTTCATAAGCTCTTTTAATATATTATATCAAAAAGGTTTTACAGGGCAAAGGGGGGGGGGTAAATATATTGGGGTTGGGAAGTAGCGCTACAAGTTTAACGTCATTGCGATGAGCGAAAGCAACGAAGCAATCCAATTGCAGTTCAATCCGCTTGTAGTAATATCAGCAGAGGGTGACAAGGAAAAATAAAACAAATTTGGAATAACAACCGATGTCACCCGATAAGTCAAAGTTAAAAAAAATGGACTGCCACGAAAATCAAAGATTTTCTCGCAGTGACAAAGGGAAGATATTTAACGTTCCCAGCGAATATTTCGTTTTATTACCTTTGCAGGAGTCCCTGCTATAATGGTATTTGGCTCTTCAAATTTATGTGTTACAAATGAATTTGCTCCAACGACACAGCCATCTGGAATAACGGCCCCTTTGTGTATGGAAGCATTACGCCCTATCCAGACATAATTGCCAATTATTACATCTTGATCATTATTTATACGCTCACCTGTTGCTAAGTCATAAATTGGATGTGCATCGCCCGTCCATATTTCTACTCCCGAAGAAAACATACAATCATCACCCACAATAATCTTTTTATCATTACCATTAATGCGAAAATGTACACCAGCAAAAAACTTAATACTGCCTACTAACAATTGTGAGGAATTACCATATATCTCAACACAAATATTTGTTAACTTTTCAATTTTACTTATATTAATAATATTATTACTGCCGAAAATATGTGGTACTGTTAAATTTAGTAAATCAGTATCCGGTATAATTATGGTATTATTTTCTCCTGACACTTTATTTAAGTATTTAAATAATTCTTTTTTATTTGTAACAAGCCGTTTATTTCCATCTTTATCAACTTTAAAAACTTTATTGGTTGAATATACAGTATTAAACTTTAATTTCAAAAATAAAATACGATAGACTTTGTATTTTTTGACAACATTGTTTCTTGGATTCTTTTTTTCTTCATAATATACCCGAAATAGAGTATTTATAAGGGCTCTACCCCCCCCCCTTACAGTATTAACAAGGGTTTTGGCGTTTTTAGACATTGTTATCTCCTCACAATTCCATGCTAAACATAGTATATTATTCATGAAAATAAGTGTCAATCAAATAATTTCCAGACAAGAGCTTTTATTTTTTAGCCCCTCTCTCTAACTCTCTCCCCAAAGGGGCGAGAGGACAAAGTTTTAAATATGGTATCATAAATCTATGGAAAATCATTTTCATAATTATACAGAAAAATCTCTGCAATATTTTAAAAAACTTCGTAAAGAAATGACACCTTTTGAAGAAAAATTATGGTATTATCTTAGAGCAAAACGCTTTATGAATCTAAAATTTAGACGCCAGGTTCCTATTGATAATTATATTGCAGACTTTGTTTGCAAGAGTAAAATGTTGATTGTAGAGTTAGATGGTTCCGAATATTTGAAAAAAGATCAAGCCAAATATGATGATGAAAGAGATTCTTATTTAAAAAGTCTTGGATACAAAGTTTTACGAATTTATAACACTATAGATAAAAACATTGATAGTGTTTTAGAATACATAAAAAATTTTATAACTTAGAAATCCTCTCGCCCCTTTGGGGAGAGAGTTAGAGAGAGGGGCTGATTTTATTATTTCTTATACTTTCTCTGCCTCTTTCAAATACCTTACAAAATAAGAAGAAACGGCAGGAATTATACTCAGAACAACAAGTACATTTATAATACCAAATTTTTGCGCAATTCCGCCTAAAACTGACATACAAAGAGCAATCACCCCGACACAAAAACCGTTAATAAAACCTGCCACAATACTTTTATACTCAGGTAAAATCTTTTGTGCCCAGACCATAGTCACAGGCTGCGCAAGCATTGTTGTAAATCCGATAATGAAAAACACTCCAAGCGCCGCCATAGGATATGTTTTATGAATAAGACCGAATAAAATCATCATCGGGAAAGTTGCCCACATTGAAAAATAAATAACAGGCTTAGACCCAAAAATCCGCTCTGCGTGAGGACTCAAAAACGACCCGAGTGCACCTGCAAATACAAACAAGAATAGCGCAAAACCTATATAAAAAGGAGAACAGCCCATAGATTTCCACAAAAACGGCAGCAAGATACAGGAACTGTTTGTAATAAGAGATTTCATCATTGCGACAAGCATCAAATAATTCATCTGCCTGTTACCCAGAATTTCTTTAAATGATTTAATAAAATCCTTATGTCTCGGCTTCTTTTCAATCTTAGATAATTTTGGAACAAAAAAGAACATCAAAGCGGCAAGAGTTAACCCGAAAATTGAAGTATAAGAAATCATATCAAGCCCGAGTACCTGGGTAATTAAAGCTGCAAGCAGCGGTCCGAAGGCAAACCCCAGAGAGCCCATACTCATAAAAACGCCCATCGTTGTCGGGCATTCTTTTCCCGCAAAATAGTTTACAAACCCCATCGCCTGAGGATGAAAAAAGCTTCCGCCGATACTTCCGAGTATCATAAACAGTAATAAAACAGGAATACTCGGAGCCGCCGGAGTCAGCGGAATAAATAATGATGCCAGTATCAGTCCCCAGAAAATAAAAAATCGTTTCAGGATATTATCGGCAAAGAAACCGAAAATAGGCTGCATCATAGAAGAACAAATATGAGAAATACTTATAACCACCGTTGCTATTGCCATTGAAAACCCGAGTTTTGCAGCAATAAACGGCATAATCGGGTTAAGAAAACCACTGTAAACATCCGCAAATAAATGCGCGAGCGATAACCATAAAATTGCACTCTTTGTATTTCTCATTTTTCACCCTTCCAAGTCTTTAACAACATACATTATATATTTACCAGCATAAATTTAGCAAATTTACCACTCCACCCCCGCCAAATTGATAAATAGTTAACATGGTGTTATAATGGGTGCATGAGTTCGGAAGCTGAAGATAAAAACTTAAAAATGGTCGGGCTGGAACTCATGTTCCTTACCCCGGAAAAGTACAGCCACGAAGACGGTATTACCGCCGTTGAGCTGGCTAAATTAGTTGACCTGCCCTTAGAAGAAGTTAAGAAAAAACTCCAGATTCTCAAAGATAAAAACATTGTACGTGTAAAAGGAATTAATCCAAAATACTGGAAATTTGATGAATACAACTTCCAGCGCCTTGATGACGATGATGATATATTCCACCTTTTATGCAACTTTGAAGATGTAGACTTTGACAGATATTTTTCTTATTAATTACCTTTATTCTGCCAGACCTCTATAAAATATTCAATAGAGCGGTCGTGCTTTAACTCTGCCCATTTTGGGAAAAAGCAACCCGGAATTTCTCCGGCTTCTCTGTGATGTCTGACACAATCGCAGCAAATACCGCGATTCCCGCACTTTGTAGCCGAACAGGTGCATTCCAATATATTCTCATCTCTCTTGCATTCCATAATATTACCCTCTATTTTAAATGTCCCTTAGAAAATTCGCAGCCGCAATAGTTTTGTCTATAAATTCCCAGATCTTTTGAGAGCCTGTTTGTCTTCAAAAAACCGTCTTTTTTCTTAAAATCTATTGCAATATATTCAATATCGTTTTCAAGACTTTTACCGATTTCGGTAATCTTTGCAAAATTCTTATGAGGACTTATAACAAGCGAAGTTGTAAAATACTTTATCCCAAGCTCTTTTGCCTTGCTTACGGCCGCACTTAAACGCATTTTTATACAAATATCACAGCGTTTTCCGCGCTCCGGCTCTTTTTCAAGACCGCGAACTTTCTCAAGAAAATCTTCATGCCGGTATTCTTCCGCAATCAAATCGACCCAATGATACATACATACAACCTTCTGGGCCTCAAGCCGGCGCTCATACTCTTCTTTTGTATCGAGATTCGAATTGCAAAAATACACAACAGGTTCATATCCCATCTCTTTTAATAAAGAAATAGGATATCCCGAACAAATACCACAGCAAGCGTGTATCAGAATTTTTTTATTTGTGTTTTGCTCCATATTTGATTAAAAGTTCTTTCAATTCATAATAAGGTTTTACACCAACATATTTTTCGCCGTTAATAAACATTGTTGGAGTTGCATCCAAACCTAATTCATAAGTTTTCTTTAACTCTGATTCAATTTCTTCAGATGTTTCTTTTGAATTAAAATCATTAATAAACTGCTCTTTATTAAAACCGAGTTGATCCGCAAGTTTTAACATTTCCCCCATATTTTTCGGCTGATTTTCGTATAACAGCGAACTCATTTCCCAATAATTTCCTTGATTTCTTGCTGCAATTGCTCCTTTAGACATAAAGCAGGCATTAGGGTGCATATTAATAGATATGTATGGGTTGCACTCTTTGTCAAACGGGAAGTTATGATGGACAACCTTCACATTTGAAAACTCTTTAACAACCTGATGCAGCATTATATTATGAATATAACAAAGAGGACAAACGTAATCCGAGTACAACTCAATTACTACGGTTCCGTTTTCAGCACCAAGCAAGTTTCCTTTAACACGATATGGATTATATGTCATCTTTCTGTACTTAAGAATTGATTTTGTTTTCTTTATATGAGGAACAAAATTATATGTAATTCCGCTGTAGCATAAGAAAGAAACAGCCAAAATTAATAGCACTATAAATGTCTTGGTATATTTCTTTGCGCCGTCTATAAAATCTACAACAGTTGATTTTACGGAATCTATAAAGCTGCGAGGACTGCAGGAACAAGCTACCAGGGCTATTATCAAATCAATAAAATAGGTTATAACACATAATATACAAAGCTTATGGATTTTAAATATACTGAGCCCCGCAAGAACCATGGAACACGCAAAAGCAATTGTTCCGAGAGTTGTTATATAAGCCATAGGCTTCTTAAAAACTTCAAGAAATTTTAAGAATTTGATATTCTTAAAATTGTCTACAACAGTTAAGAATAAAATAATTAAGTAGAAAAAGATTCCCCAATAGGCTAAAGGGATTCCCCAAAACTGAGAAACGCTTGATTTTGAAACTCCGTCGCAATCAACAAACTCATTAATTGAACAAAAGCTTGAAAGAGCATACTGATCATAGTTAGCTGTATAATATATGCATGCCAGCTTAATAGACAACGCCAATCCGATTAGCGCCAGAATCTGTATAGTAATATTTTTTTTATCAATATTCATAAAACTCTACTCCCGTCTAGTCTACATTACTAATTCTAATATATCATAATCTTATTTCAATAATAAAAATGCCAAGCCGGAGTACTCATTTAGTCCTAGCCTGACCGGATGTCTTTGCGGACATAAAAATAATTGTTAAGATTCGTTACAAAATCATACGTTCTAATGATTTTATTTAAAAAATATACTGCTAATATATAACTATACTCCTTAAAAAACGACGATACACATATCCCTAATCAACAGCTATGCACGATAAAAAGTTCATAGCTTTTTTTTTGGAGGGGGGGGTAAATATATTTGACTGGTAAATGGAACTATAAGTTTAACGTCATCTGGGGGGAGGGGTAAATGTATTTGGTTGGTAAGTAAAACTACCAAGAAAATGTAAACTTTTTGTAACAATTCTTATATACAAGTCAATTTTTAAGCTTCAGTTGTTTTATACTGACAGGAAGAAGTGTTATGAATATACAGCCGATTAATAATAGTGTTTCAATGCAGGGGAGGCAGAATAACAATGCCTGGAATAACCTGAAAAACAGCGTCGTTCAGAAAATTATCGACGTCATACCCGAACACACCCATAAAGAATCCGCAAAAAAATTGGAAAAATGGAATAAAATAGACAACTGGGTTTCAAAACCGGCACAAAACAGAGGTATTATGGGAGCTACCGCTATTCTTACCCAGCCGTTTATTGATTACAATAACAAAAAAGTTGATCAGGAAACAAGAAAAATGGCTTTCCTTAACAGACTGGCCGTTATATTAGCCGGCACCACCGTAGGCATGTTTATTGTAAGAGGCCCTATTCATACTCTTACAGAAAAAATGACTAATTTGAAAGGAAATTCCAAATTCAGCAAGGCTCTTCTTCCTAAGAATTTTTTAAACGAAATTGCCGAAAATGAAAAGTTTTTAAAAAATTACAGAGTTGCACTTTCAACCTCATTAGCTGTAGCTACCTGCGCTATTACAAATTTCTTGCTTGATGCACCGCTTACAATTTATCTCACCAATTTATTCCATGATAAACTCTGCGATAAAAATAAAAATACCGCTAAAAAAGCTACGGAGGTGAAAAATGAATAGTTCACCTCTGCAAAAAGGACTGGAATGGGTTTACCAAAACTTCAAGAAAAACACCGCAACAATGCTTGTACTCACAGGTACAATCGGCTGGGGCTTATCTTCTCTTGCTCAGGTAGGAGCCGTTCTCTTTAACCCCAAAATTCAAAAAGAACAAAAAGGTTTCCTTGTACCGCAGGCTCTTCTTGACGCAGCTGTAAATATCGGATGCTTTTTTGCAATTACCCAATCCGCAAAGAAAATTATTTCTAAGCTGGCTTCTACGGGTAAAATTGCACCGTCAAAAGTTAGAACATTTTTAAACAAAAATAAAGACTTATACGGAGATAAAGTCGGTAAACTTTCACTGGATCTGGATGAAGTTATCAAACAAGACCCGAAATTCCCGAAAGAGTCTTATTATTCTTACAAAAACTATGTAACGACAATGGGTACAATAGGTGCAAGCATTCTTTCATCAAACATTGTAACTCCGATTCTCAGAAACTCCATGGCATCAGATATGCAGAAAAAATACCTTGACAAACGTCCTCAGCCGCTGCCTTCATCAGGAAGCATGAAAATCTAACTCCAAAATTTGCGCTATAATATAATAAAAAAAGGAGCGTAATATGGATTTTGAATACGGGATAATCGGTGGAGGACCTGCAGGATACACTGCAGGAATAAATTTAGCAAAACAGGGACATTCTGTGGTATTGTTTGAAAAAAACAAACTCGGCGGCACCTGTATGAACAGCGGATGTATCCCTACAAAATCATTTCTGCATTCTGCCGAAATATTTTCTAACCTGCAAAAGGCAGAAGAGTATGGAATTAAGGCAGATTTTACTGATTTTAACTTTGCACTTGTCGCTGAAAAAAAAGATAAAACAGTAGAAAAAATCAGAAAAGCTCTTGAGCTCACCGTCAAAAATGCAGGCGTTAAAACAATTTACGCAGAAGCCTGCATCAAGGATAAAAATACAGTTATTGCGGAAAATACTGAATACAAAGTGCAGCACATTATTGCCGCCTGCGGTTCAAAACCGAAAGAACTTAAAGGTCTGGAATTTGACGGAGAATTTATACTCAGCTCTGACGACGTGCTTAATCTAAAGAAACTTCCCGAATCCGTATTAATAGTCGGCTCAGGGGCAATCGGCACGGAATGGGCAAGAATTTTCTCCGCTTTCGGAGTAGAAGTAACAATAACGGAACTCGCAGAGCATTTAATCCCGACAGCTGATATAGAAGTCTCCAAACGAATTGAAAGAATTTACAAACAAAAGGGCATAAAATTCTACCTGAATGATTGCGTGGAAAAAATTGAGAATAAAACCGTAAAACTCAAAAGCGGCACAGAAATCACACCGGAGATTATACTTGTCGCAGCCGGAAGAACGCCAATATGTCCGGTCTGCAATGATATAACAGTTCTCGGAGACTCCTGCGGAGAAATCCAGCTTGCTCATTACGCAATTCATCAGGCAAAAGAGTACACGCTTGGAATTCCTTTTGAAAAGAAACTCACACCGTCAGTCATATACGGAGAGCCGGAAATTGCCTGGGCAGGACTCAGAGAACAGGATATTGACGAAAGTTACACAAAAATAATGCTCCCGATAACCGCGCTCGGAAAATCCTGGTGCGACGATGCAACAGACGGATTTATAAAACTTATTACCAAAAACGACTTAATCTATGGTGCGCATATTATATCAAAAGAAGCTTCCGCACTTCTGCACACACTCCTGCTTGCAATGCAGCAAAAAATAACAGTTGATAAGCTTAAAGAAATGTGTTTTGCGCATCCTACCTACTCTGAAGGTATTTTTGAAGCAATTTGCAGAATAAAATAAGAGATAAACTTTTCTTCAATTTTGTAGTTCCGCTTGCCAATCCAATATATTTACCCCCTTCAAAAAAGACATTAAACTTGTAGTTCTACTTACCAATCCAATATATTTACCCCCTTCAAAAAAGACATTAAACTTGTAGTTCTACTTACCAACCCAATATATTTACCCCCCCCCAAAAAAAAGACGTTAAACTTGTAGTTCTACTTACCAACCCAATACATTTACCCCCCAAAAAAAAACCTTTCTTTTTGGAAAGGTTCGGAATCTTTTTTAATTAATTCCTCATGTGTAGAAGGTTAGTGTGTAGGTTGTATGAAAGGTTTGTGTTATGTGTTCGTGTTATTTAATGTTTGTCATTTTCGACTTACATATATATAAAGCATATTTCTTATATAAAATTGCACGACAAAGCACATATTGTTACAAAACTTTACACAATATTAAAGTATAGGAATATAATTAAAGTATGGTCAGCAATTTGGAGCCGAACAAAATTATTCCGACAAGAACACTTATGATAGTTGCAAACATTACGGCTCCTGCGGAAATATCTTTTGCCATACCGACCATTCTTGAATATTTGTTATGATAAATTGAATCAAGGGTAAATTCGATTGCCGTATTGAGCATTTCAGCCACAATTACAAGACCGATTACAAATAAGAGAATACAAAACTCCAGAGCTGAAAATTTTAAGCACAAAGCCGTAAAAACAACCAGTGTCGCAACAGCTACGTGTATCCTTATATTCAATTCGCTTTTTAATACGAGCCTGAATCCTTTTCTTGCGTTTTTAAAAGTATTATTAAATCCTTGAGACTTAAATTTTGTCATATTCGATACACTCCAGAGCTTTTCGCTGTTCCCCTATAACAAAATTGTATTCTTCTTCCTCCTGATGGTCAAATCCCAGCAAGTGCATTAAACCGTGGCTTATCAAGAAAAACAATTCCTGTTCTCTGTTTTTTGAATGACTTATATCCCTGTTATCGCCTGCTATAACTTTATCCAGCGCTATAATTATTTCTCCGAGATTAATTTCGCCGTCAAAAATAAAACTGTTTTCATCATCCGCGAATATAGCAAAAGTTATAATATCCGCAGGATAATCTTTATTTCTGTAATCTCTGTTTAATTCCTGAGTTTTATTTGAATCGCAAAAAACAATATCAAGAGTTATAGTATCATAATCTTTTTCATATAAACAGGATTTTTCCCCGAGAGTTTTTATATAAAACTCCAGCATTCTTCGGGTTTTATCTATTACGTCTTTTTCATCTACTTTCCAGCTGTCAAAAATATTTTCCGTAAAAATATTAATTGTTGTCATTCTTTTTATTTTCAAGTTCTTTTACTTTTGAGTCCAAATCCTTGTCCAGAGAAGGTTTAAGAACATCATGATTTAACATATTATTCTTATCAAGTTCCTGAACAAGATCATTATGATACTTAATTCGCTTATGGTGCATACCTCTCAGCATTCTTGAGAAGGTTTCCGCAATTGTTTTTAAATCCTTCAAAGTCAGCGGAGAATCGGAAAGCTGCCCGTCATTCAAACGTTCTTTAATGATTTTATTAATTATAGCATCAATTTCTTCGTTAGAAGGATTCTTTGCAGCTCTTACCGCGGATTCTACAGCATCCGCAATCATCAAAATTGCAGTTTCTTTCATATTAGGCTTTGGTCCGGGGTAACGGAATTGTTCTTCTTTTACATTCTCCGCACCTTCTTCTTTTAATGCTTCATTGTAGAAGTAACTTACAAGGCTCGTTCCGTGATGCTGCAGTATAAAATTATTAATTACCTGCGGTAAATGAGCATCTTTAGCCAGTTCAGCCCCATCTTTCGGATGAGCGGTAATAAGCATTTTGCTGAATCTTGGAGTACAGGTTTTATGCGGATTTTCAATACCATAGAAAGACTGGTTTTCTACGAAAAACATCGGACGCATAAGTTTTCCTATATCATGATACATTGCCCCGACTCTTGCAAGCACCGGATTTGCACCGATAGCTTCTGCTGCATTTTCACAAAGATGTGCAACAGTTAAGCTGTGGTTAAATGTTCCCGGAGCTTCCTGCATAAGACGTTTCAAAAGTTCCTGATTATGATCCGCAAGTTCTGCAAGCCCGTACGGTGTAAGAATTCTAAAGATATTTTCTATAATAGGAAGTACGCCCAGCACCAGTATGCCGCTTATTACAAAGCAGTTAACAACAATAAAGCCTAAATCCCTGAGAATAAGAAAATTATCAATATCCATCATGTATTTTTCAAGGAAATATATACCGCCGACAATCAAAACTCCTGCAAGAGAGATTTTTAAACTTACAATCAACAAGTCCGAACGTTTTGAGAATTTAAGTTTTGATACTGCCGTCATAACAACGGTATTCAGAAGCATAAATGAAACAATAACTTCTATATTCCAATGCATGCCGATTGCAATTAATGCAAGAATTATTGTTGAAGCAAAATAAGCATTTCTCGGAGTGGTAAAGATAGATAAAAGTATTGTATATGCAGGTATCGGTATTATATAAGGAGAAAATCCAGTCGGAAGCAATACTGAAATAAAAGTTAAAACAAGAGTAAATGATGCTGTCATTGCCATGTGCTTGGCATCATAATATTGCTTCTCAAAGTTTCTTTCGTATTGAAGGAACACAAAAGTAAAAAATGCCGTTAAAATAAAAAGCCCTAGGATACCGGCATAATTTATTTCCAGAACATTATACCCTGCAGCCCTCAAGGCATCTCTTTTTAGTTTTGTAACAGGTTCACCCTCAAATACAATTTTGTCACCTTTTTTAAATACAACTTCGTACGGTTTTACCGCATTCTGAGCATTTTTCTTTGCGATTTCCGTTGCAAATTCATCTACCACAAGATTTGGAACAATTACCTGGTTTAAAATTCCGGTAATTAAAGAGCCCTGATATTTCGGAACATTATTCGGAAGATTATTTTTAATAATGGAATCTACATTGTTATTCTCAAAATCTTTAGAAGATACACCAATATTCAAAACGGAAGTAAGAGTAATTTTGGCATTATCAAAAACCATTCTTAAATCATTTTCATTAGATTTTAATAAGAAATCAACAAGTCCCTTTTTCCCTGATTCATCAAACAAAACGTTTAATTCTTCTTTTTTCACCTGATCCGTAACATTTTTTTCTCTGATTCGCATTACGGAATTTTGCAGTGTAGAAAGGCTTGTTGCAATAAACTCATCCTCTGCCTGAGTCAAAATAGGCTCAACACTCTGTGCGACTTCTTTTTTATGCTGCTCGGTTTTTTTTGTATCAATAACTTTAATATCTTTTTGAGCAACAATATCTTTTTTACTTATGCCGTTTTCAATAACCTTCTGGAAAAAGAAGTTTTGTGAAGAAATAGTAATTGTCAGAAAAAAAGTAAATAAAATAAAACAAACTACATTTCTAAAACGCTTTGAAGATAGAAAATCTAAGATTTTTTGCATAAATAATTATCCTTTATAGTTCTCATTTCTTTTTACTACAAATCCGCATTTTGTACAAGCTAAAACATTCCCTGTACTGTCAACAGGCATAAAATTGTGCCTGCATGTTAATGCCTCATCCGGAGACTCGTCAAATGTTTCTTTATATATCCCCTGCGGATTAGCCCCTGCTCCTCGTTTATTTTTATTAAGCCATTTTATAAACAGTTCAATAATATACATAATAACTTTACACACTCAGGTTTTCAACAAAATTAAATTTTAAACCCGAACGGCAAAAAATCACTCAATTTTCTTATATTCAAATTTGATTTATTAACGGTTATAACGGAAATTTCTTCTTCTCCCTGAAATTCATACATTACCTGCCTGCAGGCACCGCACGGATAACAATCATCCTCATTAGGGGAAAATATTGCAACCGCAAGAATTTCTTTTTCACCTTCGGAAACCGCTTTAAATATTGCACATCTTTCCGCACAGATTGTCATCCCGAAAGAGGAATTTTCAATATTGCATCCGGTATAAATTTTACCGCTTTTAGCCAGAACGGCTGCTCCTACAGCAAATTTTGAAAACGGCGAATAAGACATCTTTGATGCCTCTCGCGCTTTTTCCATTAATAAATCATAATCACAAATCATATCACATATTATAACTGATTTACCCCTAAATAAATCCGTTAATTAGTTGATTTAATAAAACTTTACAACAAATTTTGCGGAATTAATTACAAAGGAGAGCACTATTCTCAGGACAATGAACCTTTATCTAACGGAATTATTGCAAAAAATTTAATAAAAGAACTAATGTTTTGCAATGAAACAGAAAAATTAAATAACATTATTGTCAAATATAATCAATATACAACTGAACCGGCGAAAGAACCTGATAAAACAGACCCTGAAACTATTAAAATTATAAAGTATTACAAAAACCTTTCTGATTCATATATTGCGTTTACAAAACAGAAAAACGACCCTGAACAACAACAGCTTATTGAAAACTTTATAAAAAAGCTTTATACAAACCCCATCCCCAAAAGTCTCAAACAAGCACAATTTACAAATATAAACACACTGTACTGCGATAACTTATATGCACTTGCAAGTCTATATAATGAAATAAATACAAACACACCGGAATTAACCGACAAGTTATTTTCTCTTATCGGTAACAAAAAACTTTCTAATGAAGCGCTGCTAAAGTGGAATGAAAGCGGTTGTAAATATTACCTGAACTTTTTTGAATATAATTCAATGATTAGGGCAGGAATAGATGACGATTCCATAAAAGAGCTTGCAAAACAAAAAAGAAATACTAAATTAAACAACATTAATATTATAGATTCTGATAATTTTATAATAACACCGCCATTTATATATACAAATAAAAACTTTTATTTAATAAATAATATTTTTAAACTTATTCATAAAAATGATAACTACACACCGTTAAGTTCTAATGAACCGGAAGTTTACACAATTGACGACATTGAGTCTGAGATGAAAAAACACAGCAATTCGTATCCGAATCTAAAAAGACATCTTTCCGTAAAAAACAAAGAATATTTAAATCAGGGGAAAATGCAAAATCTCTTAGACTTATATTATGGTGATAAGATAAATAAAAGTCTCTTTACACTGCATAGTTACCTCAGGTTTATCGAACGCATTGTTATACCTACAATTGATGAATATAACGGCTTGGAAGATGCCAATTATTGCAATAACATTAATAAAACATATATTGCTCAGGTTAAAGAGCTAAAAGAAGTAATGGCTCAGGCTTTCAAAGAACCGATTGAAATACAGACATACAGCATAGGAGACGTAAAAGCTCCACAATTTACAATACCTATGACAAATTCAAACGGAGAGGATTTATTGATAACAATAAACAATGAAAACAAAATTCATACGATATTCTAATACTATCGTTTTATTCTGGCCAAAAGTTCTTTTGCGTATTCCATTTTGAATATAAGGTTAAGAACAGTATAAATTCCAAGAGCTAATATCATAACCACAACAATTTTAACAATCTCGAATATGTATTTCGGAAGTTCGAGCCTGCCAAACCCCAATCCTATAAACCAGCAAAGAACAAAAGTTATTGCGCCTGCAACAGTCATTTTTGCAAGATTTATAAAAAGTGATTTGTAATCAAGTCTTATTTTCCTGTATATAAATAACCCCAAAAACGTTGCGTTAAAAAGAGTTATAAAAGAGGTCGAAAGAGTAATTCCGGCTATTCCCATATCGAGTTTCAAGATTAAAAGCCAGTTCAAAATTGCTTTAAGTCCGATTGATGACATTGCTATTATAAAAGGAGTTTTGGAATCATTAAACGCATAATAGACTCTTGTTATTGAATCTCTAAATACGTACGGAAGTATTGAAATTGATAGATAACATAAGGCCTCTGACACCATAACAACCGCATTTGCATCAAAAGCGCCGCGCTCAAATATCAGAGAAATACCGTCCTTTGCAAGCAGCAATATCAATATAAACATCGGAATTCCAACGAAAAACAGTACACCGACACCCTTATTGAAATATTTTTTTATGGCTTCAAAATCCCCTTCACCGGCAAGGCGTGAGAATATAGGAAAAAGCGGAACCAGAAAGGCCGTTACAAGAATGCCCACCGGAAATTGAAAGATTCTGTTTGCAAAAACAACAGAAGTCCATGCACCTTCTTTCAGGGTTGAAGCAAAAAACATATCTATATAAATACTTATCTGCCCGATTGTTGAGCTTAATATTGCAGGGAATAAAAGCTCGCAAATATTTTTAAACTGCGGATTTTTAATATCAAAATTAGGCTTTATTCGATAACCTATCTGCCTGATTTTCGGGAATTGTACAGCAAGCTGGCATATTGCGCCGAGTGTTGTTGCCCCTGCAAGCACTACACCTGTTTTATCATTATGCACCAGAGAGATTACAATTATCACAACAAGACTCAATATCATAGGTGACAAATTCGGCAAAATATACTGCTTGTGGCAAATAAGCAGACCGTAATATATCCCGATTATTCCGCCGATTAAAATTATCGGAGACATTATTCTAAAGTGTTCGGAAGCTAATGTTACAAGCTCCGGCGCTCCTGCGGAAATTATCACTCCCATAACTTTATCCGCAAAAAAGAAGCCTAAAATTGCACAGGCTGCAAAAAATACAAATGAAACCGTTAAAAATGTATTATAAAGCTTATTTACGACTTCATCAGGCTTAGAATCAAAATCAGGTATCAGTTTTGAAAACACCGCAACCGCCGCACTGTGAAAAGGGCCGCCGACGCCGCCGAGAATAATTATTGCAAGAGAAGGTATTTGGAGAGCATAAAAATAAGCGTCAGAAACAAGTGTTGCGCCATAAAAATTTGCAACAACCATATCTCTTACAAACCCCATAAACTTGCTTGCAATAGTTACAAGCGCAATCAGCCACGCTGCTTTTAATACACTCGGAGTCTCGTCTTTATTCGCCATATTTCTCTACCAATTCCACATACAAAGTAACTGACCTGCCCAGTGTAGGCGGGTAATAAACTACGGTATTTTCACCGTCTTCAATGTATCTTGAAATATCTATTTTATAATCTTTTTGGAAAATAGTTTTTGTCACAGGAAACTCGTGAACTTTTCCGTTTATCATTACGGCAATTTTTGCCGCAGTTGAATTTGTAACAATAATTCTTGCTCTTCCGATAGGCGCCCAGAAAGTCTGCTTAACCTCTTCTCCGCAAACAGTTACAGGGAGCGTTCCTAAATTTACACCATTATAGTAATGTCTCAAGATGTTATAATATGGCTGATTAAGCTTTGTCGCCATATAGCCGGCACCGTACTGGCTCATTCCGACTCCGTGGCCGAAGCCGCCGCCGCTTATTGTCAGATCCGTAATATTACCGTAATTATCAAGCTGTTTGTCAACAATTATATTCGCACTCGGAAGCGAAATTCCGTCTTTTTGAAAAACTCTTCTTATTACAAGTTCTTTTGATATTCTGTAACACCCTCTGTCAGTCATTAACTCAACTTCAATCGCTTTACCTGACGGTCCGCGTTTCATGACCTTTATGTCTTTTATGTGCCCTAAATCATCTCCCTGATTGAAAGCAGGATGAATAAATCCTGTTTTAGACTGGGCAACAAGTGTCGATTTTAAAACATTCTCAAGCTCTCCCACCGCCCATGTTTTCTGCCATCTGTAATAAGGAGACTCTATATCATATGAAGGAACTTTTGTTTCATAGAACTCTCTTGCCTTCTCCTCTTCCTCCAGAGTTTTAAACTCCTCTTTATCAGGAACCGCTACCAGATAAGGTTTTGAAATTGAAGGAAACATTTTCGTATTAGGATCAGAAAAGGCGTTTGAATAACTTTCTGTATATCCGCCGGCCGTTGAACTATAGAGAGCCAGTATCGGCTCATTATCATATAACGCTACAATTCCGTCAGTTTCCATAACGGCACGCGTTGAAAGATCCTCCTCTGTATTTACGCCGTAATATACCTGACTTGCGACACTATCAACAACGTTAAACTCATCATAAGCCTGAGTCCTTGGAGAAAGCACATAATTCCTCGCTGCCACTGCCTGAGCTTTTAGCGCTTCAAGTCCAAACCTTACAGGCATTTCGTTTGGAACAACCCCTTTAAGGTATTCCTGAACCTCTACTAAATTAACCAGATAAAATCCTTTTCTGTCAGGGTGCTGAACTATTTCAAACGCACCGTGATAAATCGCAGGTTTCCCTTTTCTTTTTAATTCCTTAACACCAAGAAGTCCTTGAGGACAAATTATAACAAAATCTCTGAGCGTTCCGACTTTTCCGTTTATTATCAGGTCAAGTCCCATAACTCCGTTATTAATTGTCATCTCAGTATCCGCAGGTACAGAGACTATCGGCTTTCTTGTCTCTTTGTCGCAAATCTCGCAATCTGCAGTTCCGTAAACTGTTACCTGCTGCTTCAATACATTTTGGAATTTATTGTCCGTAAGCCCTACTCTTATAACATTATCTGCAAATACAGGACTGACAGCAGTAAAACATAACGCCGCCAGAAAAATTGTTATCAATAATTTTATTTTACTTCCCAAACGGTACCGTCCTTAGAATCTTTTAATACAATTCCGGCTTTATCCAAAGCTATCCTAATCCTGTCAGCTACATCCCAATTTTTCTCGGCACGTGCTAACTTTCTCTTCTCAATAATTTCTTCCATAGAAAAATATTTCTCACCCAAATCGGCACTTATTGCCTCTAATTTACCATTAAGCTCTTCCTCCGTTAATTTTGCTTTCTCAAAAGTAAAACCTAATGTTGAAGCAAGCTTAAACA
This sequence comes from Candidatus Gastranaerophilales bacterium, assembly GCA_944322845.1. GTDB lineage: Bacteria > Cyanobacteriota > Vampirovibrionia > Gastranaerophilales > Gastranaerophilaceae > CAG-196. Next base: position 213,770 of record CALUQE010000001.1, on the reverse strand, counting down.
GAAGAGTATAAGCGTAAGGAATATCTTTATTTGCCTTGTTTGCAAGATCAAACAGAACCGCAAGCGCTTTTGATGTATTCAAATCCTCATCCATTGCGGCAACAAAATCTTTATACTCTTCAAACTGTGTTATATCAAGAGTCTCATCAACCGGAGTTTGTTTTGCGTTAAGCATTCTCTTTACTCCGTTTGCAGCTGCCTGCAAAGCTTCATCCGAAAATTCCACCGGCATTCTGTAATGATTTGTCAAAATAAAGAATCTGATAGTATTAGCGTCGTAATTCTTTAACAAATCATCAATAGTAAGGAAATTACCGAGAGATTTTGACATCTTTTCCTTATTAATAGTCACAAACCCGTTATGCAGCCAGTAATTAACAAACTTGCATCCGTTTGCACATTCTGATTGCGCAATTTCGTTTTCGTGATGCGGAAATATCAAATCAGCGCCGCCAGCGTGAATATCAATTGTCCTTCCCAAATACTTTCTGCTCATTGCGGAACACTCAATATGCCAGCCCGGACGACCTACACCCCAGGGAGAATTGTATCCGAACTTTTCATCCCTTTTCCATAGTGCAAAATCAAGCGGATCCTCTTTATGTTCTCCGACTTCAATTCTTGCCCCGCTTTCAAGCTGGTCTATCGGCTGCTTTGAAAGATAGCCGTATCTCGGGAATTTCTTAACCCTGAAATACACATCACCGTCAGCTTCGTAAGCATACCCTTTATTTATTAACTCTTTTACAATCGCAATCATCTCGCCGAGAGTCTTTGTTGCAAAAGGTTCAATATCAGGCTTCAAATTATTCAAAGCCTTCATGCTTTCAGAAAACTTTTTATACCAGTATGTAGAAACCTCTTCCGGAGTTTTACCCTCTGTTTCAGCTTTTTTGAGAATTTTATCATCAACATCGGTAACATTTCTGCAATAAGTTACATCATACCCCTTAAACTTCAGGTATCTGTATAAAACATCCCAGGTAATATAGCACCTTGCATGCCCGAGATGCGCGTTATCATACACCGTCGGCCCGCAAACATACATCTTTACCTTATTATCTTCAATAGGCTTAAATTCTTCAATTTGATTTGTGTAAGAGTTATGCAGTCTCATAGTTGCTCAAAAATCTCCCCGTAAAATTCCCTGTTTTTTGCTTAACCTAATACTACAACAAACAGAAATTTATGTCTATCAAAGAGAACGGCAGCTATTTTTCTTCCGGTGTAATGCCCATTTTCTTAGCGTTCGCTTTTCTTGTATTGCTGTAAGTAAGCATAGGAATTAAGATACCGAGAATTACAGGCGATATAAATACTGTTGAAATAAATCCCGGAAGCGAATTCAACCCTCTTGCCATTTTAGCAATCTTGTTGTGTTTAATTTCGCCGGAGCCCTTCATTAATTTAGAAATTACTTCATTTTTAGCGTTCTTGTCGGTTACTTCAAACTTATTAAACAAATCTATAATTTTCTTATTCTTTTCTTCTTTTGATAAATGTTTTATAGAATCAAGCGTAAATGTTTTTTCGTTAAACATTACAGAAGTATTTTCCGATTTGGAAAGAATTTTTTCTAAATCTCCGCCTTTTTTATCAACAAAGTTAGAAAAATTCATAAGTTTGGATTTTGAATCAATATTTCCGTATATTGAATCCAAATCCGCTACGGATAAAACTTCCAAATCACTGTACGGATTTATAACATCAGTAAATTTCTTAAATGCATTCTTGCCGTCAGAAGCCCTGTTTGTCAGAACAAAACCTACTTTATCTTCATAGCTCTTGACGAGCATTTTGGTTAACATCGGAACCGCAAATACAACCGACAGAGATGAAACGGTATCTCTCAAAAGGATTTCATAAATCTCAGTCATATCCTTTTTACCGTTTTCGTCAACAGAAGCTCTTTCCCAGGCGTGCTTTCCTCTCGGCCAGAGAAGACCCAATGTGGCAAGAAGTGCAAATGTTGTTTTTGAGAAATTATAACCGGTATACTCTAAAAGAGCCTGACATTTTTCAGGGATTTTCTTTGTTGCAAAATTACCCAGCTTCGCAAAGAACCCATCGGAATTTACTCCTCTGCCTTTGAAACTAGGATTTGCGGAATTTTCATTATTAGCCTCACTATTTATCCCCTGATTTACCCCTTTGTTTTCCTCTGCTTCCTTATGTTTTTTCTCCTTACTTTCTTTAAGGTGTTTCATCGTATTAGCACCCGGAGAAACCTTGGAAGGAGCGTAAAGTTTCGGCAATATTGAAAGACCGCCCAGAGTTATTACCACATTTGCTATATTTGTCAAAAGACGTTTTCCGGCAAAATTATTCTTGATATTTTCTATAGCTTGATTATCAACAGATGAAACCTGCGGATTATTGGAAATAGCATCAAAGCCAAAATCCTTTAAAGCACGAAGAGTTTCTGCTGTTCCGAAAGCAGCCTTTGTATTTCCTTCACCAACGTATACTTTATTTACATTCAATAAGTTATCAGAATTTTCTACCATCTTATTATTGATAGTTTCAACAATATTACCCAGAGCTTCGTTTCCGGCTTTTTTGTCTTTTGAATCGTACTTTTCAAATTCCTTTAATATATAATTTATTGTCTCCTCAGATTTTAAATCTTTTGGAACAGTGTCCTTATAAATTTGAGTCAAATTATACTTATAAAACTCATCTTTTAATTTTTTCGAATCATTAAGAATTGCCCTGTCAAATTCAGGTCTGGCAATCATTGATTTAAAGTTTTCGCCGAGACGTTTTATAAGTCTTGTATTTGTATTTGTTGATTTACAGAATTTCCCTGTTACAGCAAGTACTGCAGGTGCAACCGCTATAATATAAGGTCCGGTTATACCTTCACGTCCGAGAACTTCAAAGCCCTCCTGAATATTATACTGCCCCGTTAATTCTCTGTCACGGTGAAACCCGGTCCAAACACGCGGTGCAGTCATACCTAATCCGTCCTGAATCAAGAATGACACCAGATACCCTTTGCTTTCAATCCACTGCATCATTGAGCTTGAAAGTCCGAGCATTGACATACCCAGAGACTTAAAAGATGGATTTGAGGCTCTTAAATTTGGATTAATTTTATTATTAACTGAGCCCGCAATTTTCTCATCGTTTTTTTGTTTATACTGATTATTAAACAAATTCGTCTGAGAGTTAATAGAAGATATTTTCAATATTCCGCCCCTATATTCCGACTAAGTGTACCTGTTACACTATTATATGTTTTTGTGCATGATTCGACAAGGCAGAGTATATACGATTGTTAGAAAAATTTACAATACTACGTATGTATATTACTAATCTATCTCAAAGGCTGTACTACAATATTTAAATCAACTATTTTCCTGAGCCCTCAGCAACAATATATTCCTTCTCAATCCCCTGAGCATCAAGAATAAAATCACAAAGCTCTCTTACTGCACCTTTTCCGCCGCCAAAAGAGGATTTAAAATTACAAATTTCCTGAACTTCTTTAACAGCATCCGCAGGGCAGCAGGCAAGACCTACTTTTTCTAAAATACAAATATCAGGAAGATCATCACCCATGTATGATACATTTTCATATTTCAAATTGTATTTTTCCATAAGCTCTTCCAGTGCAGGAAGCTTATATTTTCTTCCTTGATAGAGTTCGGTAAAGTTAAGATTCTTAGCTCTGTGCTGCACGGTTCCGTTGTTTCTTGCGGTAATTATAGCCGTAATAAAACCGGAATTACGCATTCTAATTACACCATGCCCGTCCTTTGCATTGAAAGTTTTATACTCAACACCATTTTCATCATAGGTTATGCTTCCGTCCGTCATAACTCCGTCAACGTCAAACACAAGCATTTTAATCTTTTTAGCAGCTTCCAGCGCATTTTCTTTATTCATACCAAACTCTCCTATAAATAAACTTTACCAAAATTATATAACAAAAATTCCTCCGTTTGTAGGATTTAATAAAATTTCAATTTAATATTTCTGCAAATTGTGCCGTTAGATATATTGTTAAGGAAAAAATATACATGATTCAACTATTACCCAAAAGCGATATTCTAACCCCAAATACCGCAAATCCACAGGAGACTGTCGATTTTATTTCGTCCTACATCGACAAATACCACTGCGAAACAATGGATGTTGATATTTCTTATATGAATATCTTAGATGCCTGCTACGTTACAACAATGTGCAGCACAAAGCATTTTATCAAATATCCGGAAGGTAAAATAAACTGGATAGTATCGTCTAATCTCGTAAGAGAATTCAATAAAGATTTAGAACTCGGAAATAGCAGCTATAATTTATAAGGCTTCTATAAAGCGTTTCAAGTCATCTTTTTCAATATTATTCATTGCTAAATCTTTATGCGCCTGCGTAAGCTGCTGTCTTTCTTTTAATCTTGACAGAACCTTAAGTACGAGTGTAGGGTTTGTACTATCCAATAAAGCTTCGAGCTCTTCCGGCTCATTCACATAATCCACTGCAAAAAAGACAAAATCACTGGAATCATACAATTCATCATAGAGCAGGTTTTTCAATTTATAACTGTCAATTCCTACTAAAAGCTGATTTATTGCATAAATTTCTTCTTTTGTATTTTTATCACAATCAAATAAGTATTCATCGTTACCGGCAAGCTCTGCAAATTTATCCTGAGCTAGTCTTAATAACACCGCCGATGAACTTGTAAGGTTATTCAAATATAAATCCTCAAATATACTAAAAAGATCATAGTCTAAAACAGCTGACGAAGGTATAATTTCCGGTATGGCACTAACAATATTGCACAATACAAGAATTCCGTCCTCAGATTTTACCAGATCTTCAACAGGAACCAGATAAGGTATTTCAGAGGCAATATTTTCGGAAAGTGAAGATTTTTTCATTACTTCTATAATTTTAGGCAATGCCTCTATTGCTTTATATGAAACCAGATATTTTACGCCGTTATACTGTTCAAATTCATCATCCGAATCAAGCATTTTTAGAGCATTGTTTTTAAATTCTTCATCCTTCATTTTTGAAAGAATTTCAATAGAATTAATGCTTAAAGGTTCAAACTCCGATTCAGCCATTTTTCTGATTACCGGCAGTAATTCTTCAAGATTTTCCCTTGGTACTAGAGAAAAATATTTTGCAGCGTACGCCTTTTTCCCCGCATCATCATTTATAAAAATTTCTTTCATTGCGGGTAAAAGCTCCAATCCTCCATAGTTATAAAGAGTTTCTACAATTACACCGTCATAAGAAGGCGAATAATAATCCAAAAATTTCATCAAATTCAGATAATTTTCTTTATTGCATGCATTTTTTATACGACTTGCTACATTATTTTTTACAAAGTCGAATAAAAAATCCTCTTGTTTAACCAATTTTTCAAAAAGATCTGTGTCGGCACTATCGACAAGATGTTTTGCTACACTCTCGTACTCATCAGAATTTTTACCGGTGAGTTTTTTTAATAAATCCATCGTTTTAAAACCTCTAATAATAAGAAAAATAATTTGTACTATCGTACTAAATTATTTTCTAATCTAAATAAAATACAGTAACTACTTTGTGATTCTCTTCAGCGTATTCAACAGCAGTGTGAAGAGTTTTACTCGTATGAGACAGGAAGCAGATAAGCTGGTTGCAATCATCGATAATCTCTCTGTTGCAAACTCTTGAAGCATCCGCTAAAGTCATCATAGCTCTGTCAGCATGTTCTACAATATTAGGAACGCCGATAAGCTGATCCTGTACATCAGACGGCTGTTGTCCTATTGTTTGAGGTAAAATAACTTTTAATTTATCAGGATTAGACTTCATTGCGCCGCGAATTGCCGCTGCGTTAGTACCGCATGAACCTCCTGATGTAATGATGGTATTTCCCTGTCTTACAAGAGCTGTCGTTAAAGTTTCAATCATCTGTTGATGTGTAATGGCAAGGTTTCTTGAACCGATAATGGCAATTCTCTTAGCCGGCTGTTTTATTGTAGCCAACTCCATTGCGAGTTCATCTACCGTATCCGGAGATTGTTCCGCTTTATCCATATCTCCAATCGGAACCATAATGGAAGGCTGTTTATCGTCTTCTAAAGAATTTAAAATATCGTTCATCAGTACCACCTTTAAAATGTATTGTCAATCGCATATCTTTTGTGTATGCTGATACATAATATCACAAAATTGACAGTTTGGGAATAGGGGAATGGAAAATATTTTAGAAAACCTTAACAGAGAGCAGCTTGAGGCTGCCAAAACCACCGAAGGTGCGCTGCTTATACTGGCCGGAGCAGGAAGCGGAAAGACAAGAGTATTGACTTCAAGAATAGCATATATGATTCAACACGGCGCTATTGCCGGAAAAATCCTTGCCGTAACTTTTACAAACAAGGCAGCTAAAGAGATGAAGGAGAGATTGTCCGCGATTCTCGGAGAAAAAGTTGTAAGATATATGTGGGTCGGAACTTTCCACAGCATTTGCGGCCGTATTTTGAGACAGGACATTGAGAATTATTCATTCCAATCAGGTAAAAAACTTGATAAAAACTTTACTATTTATGATGAAACCGATTCACTTGCTATAATTAAACAGGCTGTCAAAAAACTTAATATGGATGATAAAATATATCAGCCAAAGCTAGTCAAGGCAATAATTTCAAATGCAAAGAACAAAATGCAGGATGCTTATACTTTTGCAACCTTTGCAAGAGATTTCAAGTCTCAAAATATTGCAAAGATTTTTGAGTATTATGAAAACGCTCTAAATACAAATAACGCCATAGATTTTGACGATATGCTGATGCTTTGTGTTAAACTTCTTGAGCAGAATGCGGAAGTTCGAAAGAAATATTATGACAAATTCCAGCATATTCTCGTGGACGAATATCAAGATACAAACCAGGCGCAGTATCAGCTTGTAAAAGCTCTTTATACAAACTTGCAGCCAGATATTCCGCAAACCCGCTCGCTTTGTGTTGTAGGTGATGTTGATCAATCGATTTACAGCTGGCGAGGTGCGGACTTCAGAATTATTATGAACTTCCAGAACGATTTTCCGAACGCTAAACTCGTTAAGCTGGAGCAAAATTACCGCTCTACAGCTAATATTCTTAACGCGGCAAATGCTATTATCGAAAACAATGAAGAGCGTGTTGATAAAGTTTTGTACTCCCAAAAAGGCGACGGCGAAAAGATTTCTCTATACGAAGCGCAGGATGAAACGGATGAGGCTAATTATATTGTTAAATCAATCAGAGATACTTCCGATAACTATAATCAATTTGCGGTTCTTTACCGCACAAACGCCCAGTCAAGAGCGCTGGAAGAAGCTTTAATTGCGGCAGGTATTCCATATCGAATCTATGGCGGCTTAAAGTTCTATGACCGTAAGGAAATTAAAGACGCAATTGCATATCTGAAATTAATCTACAATCAGGACGATTCCCAATCTTTGAGGAGAATAATTAACGTTCCGAAAAGAGCAATAGGCGAGACTACTCTCAGACATTTGCAGGAATATGCGGACGAGCACGATATAAGCCTGTTTTCTGCAATTCTTAATGTGGATGATATTTCTACAATCAAATCCGGTACGGCTACAAAGCTAAAAGACTTCGCAACACTTATAATGAAACTTAAAGAAGCGGAATCAAGATATTCGCTTCCGGAATTTCTGGGCTTGATACTGGAAAAGAGCGGGTACCTGAAAGAACTTCAAGCCTCAGGTACAGACGAAGACCAGACAAGAATCGAAAACTTACAGGAATTAGTTAACGTAGCAAACGAATTTGAGCCGGAGGAGCTTGATAACACTCTGGGCGAATTTCTTGCGCAGGTTTCTCTCGTATCTGATATTGACGGAATGGACGAAATTGCAAACAATGTAACCTTGATGACGCTTCACGCCTCAAAAGGGCTGGAATTTCCGATTGTATTCCTTGCCGGCTGTGACGAAGGGATTTTCCCGTCAGCAAGGTGTTCTAACAGCCTGTCCGAGTTGGAAGAAGAGCGCAGACTTATGTATGTAGGGGTTACGAGGGCAGAGAATAAACTCTATCTTACAACCGCGAAACGACGTCAGATGTGGGGCGAATACAAATATTATTCACCGAGCAGATTTCTTGAAGAAATTCCTTCAAAACTCATAGAAGAAGAGGAATCCGCATTCTCGGAATATTCAAGAAGAGAAAGTACTTTCTCAAGCGCAGTAAAATCAGTCAAATCAAAGACTGAAGCGAATAGTTGGGGTAAAACCAAAGCTCAAACAAATTCAGATGGTTACGTTAAACCGGTATCAGGATTTGGTGCAAACTTTGTTGCCCCATCTACAAAGTCAACTTCAAACGGTTTTGGTACAAATTTTGTAGCCCCTGCAGCAAAAAAGACTACAAATGTAGTTCAAAGAACTCCAAGCAAAGTTATTATCAAAAAAAGCCCGCTTAACAAGGAAAAAGAAGAAGAAAAAATTAAAGCATTTTTTGAAGATAATATAATGAAGCGCAAACTGGAAGAGAAAAAGCGACATGAAGCAGAACTCGCCAAACAGCAAGAAGCTGAAGAAGAGTTAAAAAATGCAACTACTCAATATTTCTTCAATGTAGGAGAAAGAGTTTTCCACGACAAATTGGGAGTCGGACACATTGCGGATGTAATCCAAATCGGAGATAGCACAATGTACACCATAGATTTCGGCAAACTTGGCAAAAAAGCCATGGACGCCGCTTACGCAAGGTTGAAAAAATTCTAGGGGGGGGTAAATATAAAGGAATCATCACCCACCCCAACCCTCCCTCACTTAGGGAGGGGGAGCTACAAGCCTGCCGGCAAACAAGCAGGTTAGAAGGGTGCTTTTTTATAATTATCATTACTTCATTTTTTCTTCTTTAAAAAATAAAAGAAGAAAAAACGAAGCAAAAAAGAAGAAATTTTGTTGTTTACAATACTCTTACGAGCATAAAATCAAATGGCTGTTTGCGGGCAAACCCGCACTCTGACCCTCGCTAAGAAACGCTCGGGAGGGCGCAGCCACTGTCAGGATTAGGGAAACAAAGTTTTTGTCAGGTAGAACCTGACCTACTGGTTTTTAACAAGTTCTGCAGTCAGAACTAACAAGCCTTTGCGCCGCAAGCGTGTTATGCGTCAGCATAACAATAGCGAGCGAAAAAGTGAAGGCTCCGCCTGTAACAGCCATTTAAATCCACGCTCGTAAGAGCGTAGAAAACGATTGCGTTATTTCTCTTTCTTTTCGTAGTTTTCTTTCTCTTTGACTCGCAACAAAAGAGAAAGAAAAGTACAAACAAAAACATATCTTTTTGCTATCACCCACCCCAGCCCTGTCTTGGATTATTCGGGGTGTCGGAAAGTTCCCAGCTTTCCGACACCTTACGGGTTACGCTCCGCTTCACCCTACCGAAAATCCGCTCCCTCATATAGGGAGGGAGGCTACAAGCTTGGCGCATTCCTTCCAATAATATAACTATTATGGTTGATGGTTTCATATTAAGCTCTTAATTAAAATTTTTGTGTTATAATAGTTACATTAAATTCAGAGGGAAGAAGGTAAAAAGATGAGTTTAGATGTATATTTAGGTATCGATGTCGGCTCTGTTACGACAAAATTGGCACTGGTTGATGAAAAAGGGAAATATGTTGACTCTTACATGCTAAAGACAGCCGGAAAGCCTGTTGATGCAGTACAAGACGGTTTGAGACATATTATCTCGCAGGCATTATGTGATTATTCAGTAAAAGGTGTAGGAACAACTGGTTCAGGAAGAAATCTTGCAGGAGCACTTGTCGGCGCTGATGTTGTTAAAAATGAAATCACCGCACACGCAGTTGCTGCAAGTACAAATATTCCGGGGGTTCAAACAATTCTGGAAATCGGCGGACAGGACAGCAAAATTATTATTCTGCGTGACGGTATTGTAACGGATTTTGCAATGAATACGGTCTGCGCAGCAGGTACAGGAAGCTTTTTAGACCATCAGGCACAAAGATTAAACGTTCCTATCGAAAAGTTCGGTGAAACGGCGCTTAAATCTGATAACCCAGCTCGAATTGCAGGCCGCTGCGGTGTTTTTGCAGAAAGTGACTTAATCCACAAGCAGCAGCTCGGCTACCCTGTAGAAGACCTTCTATACGGACTTTGTCAGGCACTTGTGAGAAACTATCTTTCAAACCTTGCTTTAGGCAAAGAACTGCTTCCTACAATTTCCTTCCAGGGTGGTGTTGCTACTAACTCCGGTATGGTTAAGGCTTTTGAAGAAGCTTTAAATACAAAAATCGTTGTTCCGGAAAACCATCAAACAATGGGCGCAATCGGAGCGGCGCTTCTTGCAATGGAAAACCACCAGTACACAGAAGCTGAAACCAAATTCAAAGGCTGGGAAGTCGGAAACATGAACTTCCAGTCAGTAACCTGCCAGTGCACCGGCTGTTCTAATAACTGCGAAGTTATTACAATCCTTGAAGGAGCAGAACCTGTCGGTCACGTAGAAAAAATCGGAGATATTAAAGGCAACATAATTGCACGCTGGGGCGGCACCTGCGGAAGATGGGATATTAACTGATATAGACGTTAGTTTTTATATAGTTTTTTATTTCGAAACGATAGCGGGAGCCTGCTGCGGGAGCGTGTTTGAGAAATTAAAAACTATATAAAAGAATAAACTCTACTCATATAAAAAGAGAGAAAATATGAAACTCAAAGACTTTGAAATAGGAAAAGACAAACTTACGATTCTGGCAGGGCCATGTGCTGCGGAATCCATGGATATTTTACGCAAAACCGCAGAAGGATTGAAAATTGCCTGCTGTGAACTTGGTATCAACTATGTTTTCAAATCCTCTTTTGACAAAGCAAACCGTTCTTCTATAAACTCATACAGAGGCCCAGGGCTTGAAAAAGGGCTTGAAATGCTGGCTCAAATAAAAAAAGAATTTGACCTGCCTATAGTAACTGATATTCATCTGCCGGAGCAGGCTGCAATTGTTGCAGAAGTTGCAGATATTCTTCAAATTCCGGCTTTCCTCTGCCGTCAGACAGACTTGCTTGTGGCAGCGGCTAAAACAGGAAAAATAGTTAACATAAAAAAAGGCCAGTTTTTAGCACCGCAGCAGATGAAATCTCTTGTAAAAAAGGTTGAAGATAGCGGAAACAAGCAGATTTTGCTCACTGACAGGGGAGTATCTTTTGGATACAACAATCTTGTGGTTGACTTTAGAGCAATTCCTATTATGAAAGAATTCGGCTATCCAGTTGTATTTGATGCAACCCACAGTGTTCAAATGCCGGGCTCTAACGGAGATTCAACCGGCGGTGACAGAAGATTCGTCCCGACTCTTGCCAATGCAGCGATGGCGGCAGGTGCGGATGTTCTGTTCTTTGAAGTCCACCCTGATCCTGATTGCGCGCTCTGTGACGGGCCTAACATGCTTGCGTTAAGTGATGCAAAAAAAGTTTTCAAAAAGTGCAAAGAGATTTATGAGATAGTCAGATGCTAAAAACAGTAAAAAAGCTGAATAAAGGTTTAAAAGGCGAGATAATAATTCCTTCTGATAAGTCAATTTCTCACAGAGCGGTAATGTTTTCTTCTATTGCTAAAGGTGAATGTATTGTAAGGAATTTTTCAAGCGGTGCGGATTGTCATTCGACATTAAATTTATTTAAACAGCTCGGCGTTGATATCTCTTTTATTGATGATAAGACGCTCAAAATACGTTCTACAGGCAATTTAATTCCTTCTAACAACAATAATAATATTTACCCCTGCGGTAATTCCGGAACAACTATGAGATTGGTCTCCGGCATTCTTGCAGGACAGAATTTTGATTCAACTCTAACCGGAGATAAAAGCCTTTCCAGGCGTCCAATGAAACGTGTCATAGAGCCATTGACCCTTATGGGAGCAGACATAACCTCTGTTGACGGTCACGCACCTCTTACTATCAGAGGACGGAAGCTGCACGGAATCGATTACAATTCAAAGCTTGCAAGTGCACAGGTTAAATCATGTATACTTCTTGCAGGATTAAATGCGGAAGGGAAAACAATCTTTACAGAACCATATATTTCAAGAGACCACACGGAAAGGCTGTTTAACTACCTTGAAGCGGATATCAAAACTGAAGGAACAAAGGTTACGATAACTCCGTCGCAAATGGTCGCTAAAGATATTGATGTGGTTGGTGATATTTCTTCTGCAGCATTTTTTATTGTTGCGGGGCTTATTGTTGAAGGTTCTGATTTTGTAATCAAAAATGTTGGCATAAATCCAACCCGTTCAGGGATTCTTGATGTTGTCAAGCGCATGGGAGGCGGCATAGAAATTTTAAATGAACGCATTGTGTCCGGTGAACCGTGTGCAGATATTAGGGTTCAATATAATGATTCTTTAAAAGGCTGCGTGATTGAAGGGGAAGATATCCCGAGATTAATTGACGAGCTTCCTGTTATTGCAGTTTTAGCATCTCAAGCAGAGGGTAATACTGTTGTCAGAAATGCTGAAGATTTGAGAAACAAAGAATCTGACAGGATTAAGTGTCTTGTTGAAGAGCTTACAAAAATCGGAGTAAATATAGAAGAAACGCGGGATGGTTTTATTATAAGAGGGGAAACAGAATTAAGCGGAGGAGCAGAACTTGAGAGTTATCACGATCACAGGCTTGCAATGAGTTTTTATATAGCAGGACTTGTTTGCAAAAATGAAATCGCAATAAACGGCTTTGAATGGACAAAGATTTCTTTTCCTGAATTTGAAACTCTTATAAACCACTTGGGATAAATTTTGTAATATTACTTCTTGGTGGGCACGCTAATGCTTTGCCCACCCTACAGTCTCACATTTACTCCAAAAACAAGTACATTTCCCCTGACATTGATATCAAGCCTGTCGTTCCACCAACCAGCCCAATATATTTACCCCCCTAGCCCTGTTCAATCCAGCTGCGGATTTTTTCACCGGCTTCGGCATCGTCAACACCGTCAAATTCACGTTTCAACTCTCTCAAAGCCTCGCGAATTTCAGCGCCGGAAGTCGGAATAGATACAGGTCTGTTTTGCTGCTCCAGTAAACCTTGCTGTAATTGAGACTGTTTCTGGATTAAATCAGCAGCATTAACGCTCAAATCTTTAATTTGTTTTTCCTGCGCTTCGTTCATTTCTCTAAGGCGCATAAGTTCTTCCTCTTGAGCGGCTTTTGCTGCATTAATTTTCTGGGTAAGAGCTTTATGTCCGAAGAATAATCCAAAGGCAAGGAGTGCTATTGCAAGCCACCAAGGATTTCCGTGTTCTGCCTTAATAGGAGCTTTAACATTCTTATCGCCTGCCATAAACGGATCCAGAGAATCTGCAAATGCGATTGTTACATTTTCAGGATCAGCCTTAGGGCTTGCTGCGTGTGCTACCAGCTCTTTTAACTCTTCAAGAGTTAATTCTACAGGCAGCGCATCTTTTTCAAGAGTTACAGCAATGGAAATTTCTTCCAGCGTTCCTGGTGACATATATTCGTTTGTTTGAACTTTAGTTACACCGTATTGTGTTTCACGCGCAGTTCTTGAATAGCTTCTGTTTTGTGAAGAATCAGAGCTTCCCGCCGGCAGACCGTTTGGAAGGTAAACGCTAACCGCATTTGTATTTTTATTTGTATCCATTGTCTGATCACCCAAACCTTCTGAGAAAGTTTGTTCAGTAACAGACGCTTTTTTGTTTGGATCATATTCTATTGTGAATTTCTCGACAGGAGCCTGTTTTAAGAAAGTACTAACAGTTGCAACATACTTACCCTGACCGATAAGTCTGTTTAACTGTGCCTGAACCTTTTCCTGCATGTATTTATCGTTTTCCTGCAACCTTGCAAGCATTTCAGACTGTGCATCGATAAGACTGTTGTATACATGTCCATTTGTATCTGTTATTGAAATATTTTCAGAGGTTAATCCGGATACACTTCCCAAAAGAAGGTTTGAAACAGCTTTTATTGTACCCATATTCAGAGTTTGTCCAACTGCAACCTGCAATTGAACAGTCGCTGTCACAGGCTTTTGCATAGAAGAGAACATCGTCTGTTCCGGAATTGAAATGAATACGGAAGCATTTTCTATGCCGTCGATTCTTCTTATTAAACGGGCTAACTCTCCGTTCATAGCTCTTACAAGTCTTATTCTTTTATCTTCTTTTGTAGAAGTAAAATCACCTTTATCAAATATTTCTAATCCGACATTCTGGTCGTACAAACCGCTCTCTACAATTACCATAATTGCTCTGTCTCTCTGTTCGGTTGTACATTTCTTCATGCCCGGGGTACAGTCACCCTTTTTAAGACGTAAAACTGATTTTGTACCATCAACCGCACGGGCGGCAACAATATTATTTCTGGCAAGAAGAGCCTGTATTTCAAGAGCTTTACCCAAATTATCGGTTGTTAATAAATCAACATCTTCTTTCAAAGGTTCTTTACTTACATCAACAGGTTCACCTGATTTTTTAGAAGCAGCAACAGAACCAACAATTATAAACAGCACAAGAAGCAGGACGATACCACCTGCAATTGCTGCTAAAAGAATTTTATTCTCCAATAATTTTTTAAAATCCATATTCCTGCCCTATTAATAATATTATACACATATCTATAAAATATGAGAAGCCTAAATCTGAATTTGCATTATTTTATCATACGCCTGTATGACTTTACCGGTAGCAGTTGTCGCAACGTTAACCGCAATTTCAGCTTTTGACATAGCAACCATAACATCGTGAATATCAACGTTTTCAGAGCCCATCATCGCATCTTTTAACAAATTATCTGGAGCTTCCATTGTTGTATTAAGGTTTTCTACAAGACCTGACATCACACTTTTAAAATCGGCTGTAGCAGGTTCTTCAACCCTGTTCATTCTGGCAGACGGTATATCGCCCCAGCTGTCAAGCTTTGTGTGCTGAATCCTTGCTTCTAAGTCATATCTTGGATAAAAACCGTTAAACATAATTTTTCACCTCTTTTATTATAGTTATCGGTATTTTTTGGAAATAATTTAAACAATTAGTCTAAAATACTCCATTTGTACTATCGTTTTAATAATTATTAAAGAAATGTCAATATTTACCGTTAGTAATATCAGACTGTATCATTACCCTGCCGCCTTAAAAGGCGAGAAAGAATAGGAACATTATGAACTTACACGAAGAATGCTTATTAAAATATTTACTCCACCCGCTTGACTTGCTTCAATCAACAGAAGCCTTGAAACTCAATAATAATTTAATAGAAAAGAATCTTTACGGGGAAAAATTCCTTGCAAAGAAGGGAAATATTAACTATACTAGAATGTAATTTATTTTCGGGAGAGAGAAATGAAGAATTTGATTAAAACCAAATGGTTTATTTACGGAACATATTTATTACTGGTTCTTGCAACTTTGCTGATAGGATTTGTTTTATTACAAAATAATGAAACTCTAAAAAATGTTATTGTATCTTTCTTTGAAGTTGCAGAAAACAGAACATTTGATTACCGACAGTCGCTGCAGGTTATTCACAAACGTCCTTTGCCGAACAAAGATATCGTTGTTCTGGCAATTGATGATGCAAGCCTTGAATCTCTCTGGGAAAAATACGGAGAATGGCCTATTCCGAGAAATGTTTACGGAGATTTAATAAACTATCTTGAGCAGAAAAAACCGCAGGCTATCCTCTTTGACTTGATGTTTATAAAATCAATCAGAGCAACCGAAGGAGCTGACAAGTATCTTGTCGACACGATGAACAAATACCCGAATGTCTATACATCTATGAATCTCGACAATCAGCCTACCGATGTAAGAATTCCGATAGACTTGCCTGACAGATTAGCTCTCAATATCGAAAATCATTCTAAAGTTGATTTTAAAACTAAATATAATTTTATAAACTGCCGTCCGATTCTTCAAGAAATGATTGACGGTAATGTTAATATCGGTATGACTAATGTTATGAGAAACAGCGACGGTATTATCAGAAACATAGCACCGGTAATGATGTATAAGGACAAATATTATCCTTATTTAACTTTCAAAGCAGGGGCTGATTACCTTGCACAAAAAAATGAAAAAAACTTTGTAATAGATTCTAATTCTAATTTAATGGCTTTTGATACAAAAATTCCGCTTACAAAAGACGGTGAAGCTATCCTCAACTGGTACGGCCCGAGCGGAACACATACAATTATACCAATGTATAAAGTAATAAAAGATATGGAAAGCAACGGCAAGCAGAATGTTACCAACTTTGATTTTAAAGATAAAATTATTATTATCGGAACAACAGCAATGAGCCTTCATGATACAAAATCAGTGCCGGTACAGGAAGGTGTATACCCGGGAGTCGAAGTTCACGCTACATTCTTTAATAACATGTTAGATAATAATTTTATACAAAAAACTAATAATCTGGTAGATATACTTATTCTTGCAGGAGTTGTTGCTATCGTCGGCGGAATCGTTATGCTGTCAACCTCTACAGTATTTGCCTTCCTATCTACAACGCTTTTTGGAATTGCTTATTTATTTATATCTTATTATGCAATGGAATTATATAATCTCTGGATTCCGGTAGTATTGCCGATTATTGCAATAATGGCTGCTTTCGCACTTTCATTCCTTGCAAAATACCTGATGAAAGCACGTGATTTTGAATACCAGTACAAACTTGCAACAATTGATGGTCTGACAGAACTATACAACCACAGATATTTTCAGGATACTTTGAGAAAACAAATAGATATTGCAAGAAGATACAATCAAGCCTTTTCATTAATTATAGTAGACATCGATTTCTTCAAGAAATTTAACGATACTTACGGTCATCAGGCAGGAGATGCGGTATTGAGACAGGTTGCGAAGATACTTAAAAACAATTCCCGTGCAACAGATTATGTTTGCAGATACGGCGGAGAAGAAATGACAATCATACTTCCAAACACTTCTGCAGAAGACGCTCTGTTTAATGCTAACAGAATCTGCAAGGCCGTAGCTGATACTCCGTTCCATCTTACTCCTGTAGATAAAGTCAATGTAACGATAAGCCTTGGCGTTGCGACCTTCCCTGATAATGCACAGACTCCGCAGGATTTAATTGAATGGGCGGATAAAGGGTTGTATTACGCAAAAGAACACGGCAGAAATCAGGTCGGTCGTTACTAGAAGGGCTATATATGGAAGAAGTAACAGTAATAGGTGCAGGTTTAGCAGGCTCGGAAGCAGCTTTACAACTCGCAAAAAGAGGTATAAAAGTTAAATTATATGAAATGCGTCCTGATAAAACCACAGGCGCACACGTAACTTCTGATTGCGCGGAATTTGTCTGCTCAAACAGCCTCGGTTCTTCCGATATAACAAATGCCAGCGGACTTCTTAAAAAAGAGATGGAAATCTTAGGCGGCGAATTAATCAAAATTGCCTATGAAAACTCTGTTCCCGCAGGAAACGCCCTTGCGATAGCAAGAGAAGATTTTTCAAAAGCGGTTACTAAAAGAATTGAAAACGAACCGAACATTGAATTAATCCGCGAAGAAATAGCCCAAATTCCGGACGGAAACGTAATTATAGCCTCAGGACCTCTTACAAGCGATAAATTTGCTGAAGCGATAAAAGAATTTACCCAAAGTGAACACCTTCACTTCTTTGACGCAATAGCTCCTATCGTAGAAGTCGATTCTATAAACTTTAACAAAGCTTTCTGGGCTTCAAGATATGATAAAGGCGAAGCCTCATATATCAATTGCCCTATGAACAAAGAAGAATACGAAAACTTCTATAATATATTAATAAATGCGCCAAGAATTGAACAGCACAATGTAGATAAAAATTCAAAATATTTTGAATCCTGTCTGCCGGTAGAAGTCCTTGCTTCAAGAGGAGTTGATACACTGAGATTTGGGCCGATGAAACCTGTTGGACTTATTGACAAAAGAACCGGTATAGAAAACTACGCAGTAGTTCAGCTAAGACAGGATAATTCCGCAAAAACCCTGTTTAACCTTGTAGGATTCCAGACAAACCTTAAATGGGGCGCGCAAAAGGAATTAATTCATTCAATTCCGGGGCTTGAAGAAGCTAATATCGTAAGATACGGCGTTATGCACAGAAATACATTCATCAACAGCCCGCAAATACTTAATCCTACGCTGGAAACAAAAAAAAGAAAGGGACTGTTCTTTGCAGGACAAATTACAGGAACTGAAGGATACACAGAATCAATTGCAACAGGGATGTTTGCAGGTATAAATATGGCAAACAGAATCCTTGGAGCAGAGCCTTTGATTCTTCCGAAAGAAACAATGCTCGGTGCGCTGACGTTTTATATTACAGATATTGCTCATCTCAAACACGTTTCTTCTCGTGATAATTCAATCAGATATTTACCCCTCCAGCCGACAAATTCAAATTGGGCAATCGTTACACCGATAGAGCTTGCTAAAAAAGACCGGAAAAATAAAAAGCTAAAAGCAGAACTGCTGGCAAAGCGTTCTATTGAAACACTGGAAGATTTTATTAAGAAATATTAAGCAATTTAAAATTTTTGCGCAATTCTCGTAGAGAAAAATACTTTATATATTTAAGGATTATAAATACGAGGAAAAGGAGCATATTATGGGAATTGAAATTGCTAAGTTAACCGGTACTTTAAAAACGTTAGCTGAAATTGCAGACGGCAACGGAAACCGCGTTATTGAAGATGGAAATGAAAAAACTGTTTTTGAAAACTATGCAAAAACCGCAGTTCAAAACGGACAGGTTACAGAGGGTGATTACAAAGCTATCTTTGGCTCTGAGATTGAAACTCCGGCAGCAGAAGAAAAGAAACCGGTGGTTACAAACCCTCAACAAAAGACTTACTCAAAAGAAGATATTGAAAGAATGGAAAAATATGCCGTAACTATTCTGAATGAAGAAGTACAGGCTGAAACTCCGGAAAAACTTCTTGAAAAACTGACAGAAAGACTTGGCGTAAGTGCAAACAATGAAGTTTACAAAGACTTACAGTTTCAGGTTAAATTTATTTTAAAAGCAGTAAATGAAATCGGTTACAAATCAAAAGAAGATATTGAAAAATTAGAAGACAAAGTTAAAGAAAAACTTGGCATTGGAAAAAGCGACAAATTTGCAAGAAAAGCATTAAAAGCCTTAGTTAAAAATGCTGAATATGTACAAATGGCAAAAGAGTTTGGCGAAGTAAAAGCTGAATATGACAAGCTTGTAGAAAACGGCGTTGATGAAGAAGTCGCTTTTAAATCTATTAAAGCAAAATATGATGACAAAGGTTCTTATTATCATGAATTTGTAAGAAGCAGAGGCTTTTTCAAAAACAAACAAAGCACATTTGAAAAATCACACATAATGCCGGATGCAAGAGTAACTGCAAGAGAAGCAATATACGCTTCTGACGCTACAGACTCAAAAGATGTTAAAAGAGATGCAAAAGAAAAGTTAATAAGCGACGACGATTGGAATAAATATACCGAAAAAGCTCTTGGCGGTGAAAATAACTTCGGGCAATGGATTTCCGGACACGATTCTGATATGAAGATTGCAAGAAAGAATCAGGCAAGAAAAAATCTTGTAATTGACATAAGAGAAAACGGTTTAACCGGTGAAGAAGTTCACGATGCAGTTGACAAGAGAAAAGCATTCCTGTTCTTCAAAAAGAAAACCCAGTTGTTTGAAGCTCTTGTAAGCAGCGGTTTGATTGTTGATATGGGTAACGGTAAATATGATGTATCACCATTGTCAGAATTAATCGGACTTCACGTTGGTGCTAACTACAAGATGGACAGAACAACAGGAGACTATAAAGCATTAGCTGAAAAGACCAAAACAACAAGCGCACTTGCCGCAGCAACTGAACTTAAGAATTTGACAGAAAAAGAAGCAGAAATGCTTGTTAAAATGTGCGGATATGAAGTTGAAGGCAAAAACTGGGGCAAAGCAATCTTAGGAGCAACAATCGGTGCTTTAGTAAACGGACTCGGTGCAGCAGGAGCTGCAGCATCTAACCCTAAATCAGTTGCCTACAATAATGACCACTTTGAATTAAATCTCAATATGGGTTCTGATCTTGCCAAGTTTATGGAAGCTAACTCTCAGGCACTTGCAGGACTTATGGATCAAGGCGGTATCATAAATACTGCAAACGGATTCTTACAGATTATTATTGATAAAAATGATGTAAGACGTTTCTCTAAATTTATTCTGGAAACAGGTTTAAAGAGTTCAATTATCGGAGCTGCTGCAGGCTTAATTGCCGGCCTTAAAGATGATCCGGAAAAACCTATCACTTCTACACAGTTTGAATGCACAACTCTTGAAGAATATGCACAAATTCTGGAAAGCGAATCAACACAAAAAGCTCTCAAACCGGAATACAAAGATGCATTGTTGTTAATTGCAACTACATATTTAAAAGAAGATGGCAGCTGGGATTGTGAAGGCTATAAAATGTTCTTGAATAAAGCTGCAGGTAATGGCGGTGTTCTTAACAGAGAAGAACTTATCGGTGCTCTTAGTGAATTGAAGAAAGATGAAGAAGTTCACGGCGGCGATGACGGTGATGACGGAGATGAAGACATCACCCCTGTTGAAGACGAGCATAGTTATTCAACCCACGAAAAGGAAGAAGTTCCGGCAGAATATCAAAATGTTCCGGTTATTGACGGCAGAACAACTTCCTGGACAAAAATTGCAGGACAATATGACTGCTTAGTTGAAAGATATGGTCTAAGTGATGCAATCAGAATGATAAAAATTGCACAAGGTATAAATAACGGTGACTACAGTAAAGAAACCATGGAAAGATTACTCGCTCTCTCTAAAAAAGGTCTAAGCCATATGAAAAATATTGAAGGACTTGACTATGAAGCATACAAGAGCGCTCTCACTGCAACATACTTGCCGGCTCTTAAGAAAGACAGCGAAGGTAATATTATCCCGGGAACAGGTGTAAAAGTTCCGGTAAATCTTGCAGATTGCATAAGGGATGAGTCAAAATCTTTAAAAGCTAAAAAAGCAAAACAGGCAGAGAAAGAAGTTGCTCCAACCGGTAACGCAGCAGATAGAATCAAAACAAGAGACGGCCAGGCTGCTAAATACTATGCAAGATTCGATGGCGGAGCCGTTCAGGAATATGGCTCTATGAAAGATAGAGATGATGCTGTCGCAGCTTTCAGAGCTAAATATCCTAATGCTAAAGTTGAAAAATGGTCAGAAGAATAAGAAACCCATGGTTGTTTAAATATAAAAAGGGGCGGATAAAAATCCGTCCCTTTCTCTTTATTTGTTGTATCGGTTTATTATCCTAATACTTCATCTAAATCACCTAGGATACCTTCATTATTGCCACCGCAATCACAGTTGCATTTGAAGTTCTCTAGAATTTCAATAATTTTGTCTAATTTGTCAGTGTAGTCTGGATTTGACCAGTCAATGCTGTTTAATTTGTTAAGGATTTGAGTCAAAATTTCAGAATTGTCATTGATATATTCCATCTTATTATCGATTGAAGTTAATAAATCTTCAATTGTAGAAGTGTCAATATCAACATTCAGGTCTAAGTTTTCAATCAATTCTTTGTATTTGTTGAAGTTAGCTTCGTCATGTTGTTTCCACAATTCTTCTAATTGCTCAATTGTAATAGAAGAACCACTTCCTCCTGCTGCATCTTGTAATTTTTTAATTTCTTCTTTTAATTCTGCAATAGCATTTAGAAGATTATCCAAATATACCTGTGTAGTTTTTTGGTTAGCAATGATTGTACTTAGTTGAGACTTGATATCATTAGCTGCACCTTCAAGATTTACAAGAGAACCGAGCATACTGTCAAACTTGCCATCCCATTTTGCAAAATAAGTATTAGTGATAGCGGCCTGATCTCCGATAGCCTTATAGATTGCATCTATTGCCTGCTGTAATTTATTCAACTGTTCGGTTAAATTCTTCAATTCATTAGTAACATCTTCATTTCCATTACCGATTGCAACTGTTATATTGTTAATTGCATCAATAATTTCCTGATTATTATCATTATTAGATAAGAACATTTGCAAATCATCTATTTTACTTTGAATAGTCTGAAGTTCTTCAATTTGTTTTTGTTCAACATTTACATATGTATTCTGGAAATCTTTGATTGCTTGTTCTAATTGAGAAGATGACATGTTAATAGCATCTGTAATCGTCAATCCCATCATCTTAAACATATCTTCCAATCTCTGATAATCAATATCAGCGCTTCCGCCGGCTTGAATGTTTTTAATAGCTTCTATCAATTCATTGAACTTAGTATCATCTTGAGCAATTTCTAATAATTTATCTGTATTGGTTTTGATACCGGTTATATTTTCAGACATACTATTGATTGTATTGTTCATAGATTGCAAAATGGATGTTTGGAGTTTACCATTTTGAATCAATTGATCCAATAAATGAAATTCTTTGTCTTTGTCGTTTTTATAATCGTTGTAGAATGAATCAAAGTCACTTAGCAAGTCTTTGAGAACCTGACTAATTTCGCCTAATGTTTCATCAATATTACCAAGAAGTTCTTTTATTTCATTAAATGCAGCTTCTGCAGTCTTATTGCCGGATTGAACATCACTGATTAACTGCTTAATAAGATTATTAGCTTCCTGTTGGGTTTTACCGTTCTCTACAAGCTGGGCTATTATTACCTGCTGATTTGTGCTTGAGCCAACCATATATTCAAATGCTCTGTTGTAAAATTCTTCTGCAGAGATATTACCGTTCTGAACTTCATTCATTAAATCCTGCATTTGTTGTTTCAAATCATTTAATTGTTCATTTGTTATCTTACCCTGTTCAACAAGTTCAGGTAAAACTGCTGTTAACTGTTCGGTAATAACTGCCAGTAAATTATTTGTACCTTCTGTTACTGCAGTATTATTATCAATAGCATTAATAATTTGAGATGCAGTCATTTTGATAATTTCTTCATAGCTGTAACCCATTTTTTCCAATACTGCTATTAAT
Source organism: Candidatus Gastranaerophilales bacterium (assembly GCA_944322845.1). Classification (GTDB taxonomy): domain Bacteria; phylum Cyanobacteriota; class Vampirovibrionia; order Gastranaerophilales; family Gastranaerophilaceae; genus CAG-196. The sequence goes on along the minus strand of CALUQE010000001.1, from coordinate 190,759 downwards.
TCATTCTTGTTAACATTTAATGTTTCAACAACTTTATCAAAGTTTGCATTGCTGTCGATATTTGCATTTACAATTGCTTGTTTAATTTCAGTCTGAGCTTCAATTTGTTTATTACTCAAATCTATCAGTACTTCATTTTGAGCCTTCATTTCTTCAAGAGTTGAATTTGTAATTTCACCCTGAGCAATAAGTTGTTCAAAGCCCTGTTTATTTATTTCTATTAATTCATCCTGCTTAGCAAGCATTTCTTCATAGAACTTGTTGAAGTCAGAAATTGCCTGAGCAAGCAAGTTTTTGATATCTCCGAGTAAGTCAAGTATTTTTTCCATAGCTTCTGCTGCAGAAAGGTTTCCGTTTCTTACTTCATTAAGGATTTCATTAAGAATTGAATTTGCTTCTTCCTGACTCATACCGTTCTGTGTAATCAAATCAATAATGATTTCCTGGTTTGCAGTTGAAGACATAATAAAATCATACATTTGTGCATAAAATTCATCTGCACTTATCATTCCCTGCTGAACCATTTCAATAAGCTGCTGCATAAATTGATTATTTTGCTGGAGCTGCTCATTTGTAATTTGCTGTTGTTCAAGCATTTTCTGCCACATAGCCTGCATTTGGGCAAACATTGCCTGAATTGCACTCAAATCAATATTAATAGTAATATTAGTCTCAGATCTATATGGCTCAGTATCATCACAAGAGGTCAATGCTGAAGTAGCCCCGAGTGTTGCAAGACCCATTAATGCTGCCATTGCTATACTTTTGAATTTTGAAGCTTTGCCCTGAAAAGCTAAATTTGATTTATAAGGAGCAACATATTCATTTTGAGCTGCCTTATCTTCAGTTTTTACTGTGTCAGTTTCTTTCATAATTTTTAACTCGCCTGCAAGCTGCGGATCGCTGACAACATTGTTTAAACCCTGAAACATAAGAGCATTCATGCCTGTTTGCGGGGTATTAGTATCCGGTGCAGGAACTGTTACGTCTGCGGCAGGCTTTCCTGCTTCACCTGCAAATTTGATTTTTTTGTTAAGTAACAAAAGTTCATTTGAATTGATGTTCATAAATTTTATGCTCCTTTTTTCACAATAATTGTTCATAGTTATGTACTAGCTCAAAAACACCTAAAAACTATTTTTGCTATAATGTTGCATATTTTTTTACAAAACTTAATAAATAACAAAATCCAATTGTTGTCAAACTATTTATTTGTTTATATAATGAAGAAGAATGTAGCAGGTAGAAAAGAATGAGAAATTTAATTGTTCAGAAATTCGGAGGGACTTCCGTAGCTGATACTGATAAAATTAAAAATGTTGCAAAAGCCATAATAAGAGAGCGCAATCTGGGACATGATGTTGTTGTAGTTGTTTCTGCCATGGGGCATACAACAGATTATCTTGTTAAGATGGCAAAAGAAATCTCAGAGACCCCGTCTTCGAGAGAAATGGACATGTTGCTTTCTACCGGCGAAGGAGTTTCTATTGCGCTTCTTGCAATGGCTCTTCAGGCACAAGGTTGTCCTGCTGTCAGCATGAATGCTATTCAGGTTGGTATTATGACCGAAAAAGTACATTCTAAAGCAAGAATTATTAATATCAAAACCGATAAAATTAAAAGTCATCTTGAAAAAGGTGAAGTAGTCGTTGTCGCAGGCTTTCAGGGCGTTACTGATGATATGGAAATTACAACTCTCGGAAGAGGCGGCTCTGATACATCGGCAGTAGCTCTTGCCGGAGCCCTTAATGCCGAAAGGTGTGATATTTATACGGATGTTGAAGGGGTTTACACTACAGATCCGAGAATTGTTCCGCATGCATCAAGATTGGATATAATTTCTTATGAAGAAATGTTGGAACTTGCAAGAGTCGGAGCAAATGTTCTTCACCCGAGAGCAGTAGAGACTGCAAAACAATACAGTGTACCGCTAAGAGTTAGAAGTACTTTTAAGCTGGATAATTTAGGAACTTTAATAGTAGGAGTTGACGAAATGGAATTACATAGACCTGTAACCGGTGTTGCATCGGATTTATCGCAATTAAGAGTTGTTGTCTGTGACGTTAAAGATAATCCGGGAACAGCTGCAGTACTTTTTAACGGACTTGCAAAAGAAAACATTTCCGTTGATATGATTATCCAGTCTTACGCAAGAAAAGCATTGAACACAAATGACATTGCTTTTACAATTGATAAAAGCGATAAAGAAAAAACTCTTGAAATTATGGAAAAAGTCAAAGAAGAGCTGGAATTTAGCAATGTTTTTGTAGATGATAAGATTGCCAAAATTTCTATTGTCGGAGCCGGCATGATTGACCGACCGGGGATAGCCGCTAAGATGTTTAAAACTTTAGCTGATTTAGGTATAAATATAAAGATGATTTCTACAAGTGAAATAAAAATCAGCTGTATTGTTGCAGAGGATCAGGCTAAAAAAGCGGTTGAAGGTTTGCATAAGGTATTCCACCTTGACTGCGAAGAAATTGCCGAAGTTAAAGGTGATTTGCCTGATTTAGACTAATTGAACAAAAATTTATAAAATTCGTTACACTAGAAGAGGTAAAAATGAAGAAAATATTGTCATTAATAATAGTATTTGCAGGAGTATCACTGTCTGTTTTGGCGGACAATAAAGAAGAAGCCGTGCAGTTTTTCAATAACTATGTAAAAGCTGCAAACAGTTACAGCCCGACCATTGCTGACATGTATTCTCCAAAAGCAAGAATTATAAGGCAGGTTGTTAAACCTGACGGAACAACAGTGGATGTTGAAACTAACACTTCAACTTACATTACACAAATGAAGATAGGTCAGGCAGGAGCTAAGCTAAGACATTATACAAACAGCTATACCAACATAGATGCTTCAAAAATTTCTGACAACAAATACAAGGTATCTTCTTTAAGGCAGCCCTCCGGAGAGTCTTATAAATTAAAAACATATATGGTTCTTGAAAAACAGTCTTCAGGCAAGTGGCTTATCGTAGAAGAATTGATGCAGACAAAAGAGCAAATATTCCTTAAATACGCTAAGAAAAGCTAGTCTGTTTATACCCCGAGTGATGGAGCAATCTGAATAAAGGTTCTGACTAAATCTTCGTCCCATTGAGTTCCTGCACCTTCTTCTAGGATAGAAATAGCTTTTTCTATATTCATCCCGCGCCTGTAAGGTCTATCGCTAATTAGGGCATGATAAGTATCTGCGATTGCAACAATTTTCGCTGCCAGCGGAATATCACCGTTGGATAACCCTTCCGGATAACCTTTGCCGTCAATTCGTTCATGGTGATATTTTACAATCGGAATCAAATCTCTCAATGAAGGATTTGGCATAAGCACTTTTTCAGTACCAATAGTCGGGTGCTGCTTCATTATTGCCCATTCTTCATCAGATAAAGGCCCTTCTTTTTTAAGAACATTTTCCGGAATACCGATTTTTCCGACATCATGTAGAAGTGCGCCAAGTTTTATGCGTTCCACTTCTTCTTCCGGAAGATTAATTGCTCTTGCAAGAGCCTCTGAGAATTTCGAAACAGAAGTAGAATGACCTTTCGTATAAGGGTCTTTTGCATCAATTGCGCCGGCAAGAGAAGTTGCAATCTCTGAAATTCTTGCACCAGAAAGGTTATGATCAGCATTGAATTTTGAAATCAATTCTTCCTCAAAATTAATTCCGAGCTGTGAGTGACGCTTGCCGAGAACTTCTGCGTAGGATTTTAATGCAACATCATCCCAAAAATTAAAGTCGGCAGAACTAATTATTGCAGACATACCGTCTTTATAACCTTTTGCCTGAGAGATATACATTGCCTGTTCGGCGAGGATTAAGAGTTTTTCTTTATCTTCCGAACAGTCCGGATAAGTTGCAATACCTACCGAAACTTTTACCGGTCCTACATCATCAATAAAACAGCAGGAAAGAGAATATGTGAGATATTCTGCGACATATTTTGCCTGTTCTATAGATGTATTTGGAAGTATAATTGCGATTTCATCGCCGCCATAACGTCCTGCAATATCACCTTCGCGCATATTCTGGCGGACTTTTTCCGCAACGAGTTTTATAACTTCATCACCCTTTGCATGCCCGAGTTCTCTGTTAATCTTGGTAATATTGCATACATCCATCATTACAATAGAAAGCTTTTGCTTATTTATTTCCGCACGAGAAATCTCGTTAGATAGAATTTCCTGAAACCCTCTGTGGTTATACAAAAGTGTCAAACTATCAGTATTAACATACCCTTCACTCTTTTCCTGTAAATCAAAATTATCGGTATAAAGTGCCGCTATATTTGCAATCAGGTTGTAAAGAGTAATATTTTGTCTTGCGCACTTGTCCTCTATTATCATAACCCCTATGCATCTGTTTCCTGCAGACAGGAGCGGCAGTATTGCAACTGCATTATTTTTAAAATACGCAAGGTTTAAGAAACTCACATCATCTTTAAATATTACTTCATGATTATTAAAAGCCTGAATAATCGGGTTATCAATATCTTTTAGAAAAACTTTTGTAGAATAAAAGTTTCCGTATTTATCCTTCAACTTTAAATTTATACAGTTAGATTTGTCCTTAAACAGCCCTACCGCAATAAATGCAGATTCTATATTTTGATTAATAAGAGAAGATATTTTTGTATAAAGCTCATACAAAGAATCAACACCACTTATTTTAACCAGTTCATCAACAACTAATTTATAGCTCAAAGTAAGTCCTTTTTCGTTGTTAAAATTCTTATTTTGCGGATTACTCAGAGAATTTGCCCTTGTATTAAAGGTAAGCGCATTAACCTTTGACACCAGTTTTTCCTGAAAAAACGGAGACGATACAGGGGCTTTTTCCGAAAGATTTGTGATCTTATCTGCTGTATTTTTTTCTTTATTCACACTTCCACCTAAAGACTATGTAAACTGACTAAAACATCTAAACAAAAAAATTTGCTTAATTATTAAAAATTCTTTACACTAACAATTATCCCTTCAATTCATATCTTAACATTTTTTCAGACTTTTTCCAGTCTAAAATAAAATTTTATTTACAAATGTTAATAAGAAGTTATTAATGGCGGAGCGGTATAAACTTCGTTATACTGCATAACAGGGAGTTCTAAAGTAAATTTATTGTATATTTCACCGTCAGTCTCCGCATAAATTTTTCCCTTGTAACAATCAGCAATTATTTTGCACAGATATAAGCTAATCCCATGACCGATTATAGAATATTTTGGAGCTGCAGAGAAAGCTGTATTGAACATATTTTTGCACTCTTTCTCCGAAAGAATTATGCCTTTGGTAATAATTTCAAATCTTAAGTAATCAGAAAATTTTTCAAATTTTATAAAAATCTTTTCACCACAGTTAGAATATACAACAGCATTCAACAATAAATTCATAATAACTATTTTTATATCATTTTTTTCAGCTTCCAAAATTGTATCAATACCGGAAGCAAGATATACAAATTCCACATTCTTTTCTTTTGCGGCATAGTCAACATCTGCAAAGCTTTCCAGCAATAATTCCTCCATATTTACTTTTTCATATACAATTCTTTGAGCCCCGTTTTCCATATTGTATATTCTTAGAACCTGAGAAATCATATCAAGCACGTATTTGCAGGAATCCTTAATCTGTTCAACCAGCTCTTTTTGCTCATCGCTGATATTTCCCACCACTTCATTTTGAATCAACTCGAGTCCGCGTAGCTGCGCCAGAGTCGGAGTTTTAAGATCATGAGCAAGAATTTCTGTAAAAAACTGTTTCTGCTTTTCAGCCTCTTTACTTACTTTCTGTTGAACCAGTCTGTTTAAACTAATATATTTCAAACAATACATTAGTATAAATGCTGAAATACATATAACTGCAACCTCACTGCTGTCTGTTTTATACAACATGAACAGCAACATAATCATAAGACTTATGTTTATTAAATCTTTTATAATACTCATAATTTATATTCTCATCTAGTCTGTATTTAAATATTACATTATTTTGATTTGAATATAAATTGCCTACGTGGGTATAGAATTTAAAAAAGTTTTGTGCAACCTGACATTATGAACCCGCAAATAATCTACTCCGGCTAAAATCAGAGGGTATGAATATGCAAGCGTAAAAGCATCTTTCAGGTTGTTATCATTATTTTCCGCACCAAGCAATCTCTTTCTGGAGATACCAACCATTACCGGACATTGAAGAGAATAAAAAGCCTTGATATTATCAAGTATTTTAAAATTATCTTCCCTCGACTTTCCAAATCCTATCCCCGGATCAATAATTATATTACTAATCCCGAAATCTCTTGCAATACGCACCTTTTCTTTCAGAGCAAGAAATAATTCATCTGCAACATTTTCGTACGATGGCGTTTCTGCAGGCGTTGCTTTTGAATGCTGAATGATAATTCCAGCATTATACTTTGCGACCACTTCCGCAAGTTTTGAATCATATTCAAACCCAGAAACATCATTTATATAATCAGCCCCGTGATTTAAGACAAAATCAGCAACGTCAGAATTTCTTGTATCTACACTTATTTTTACATTTAAATCCGACTTTTCAATATATTCAAAAACACCTTTAAGACGTCTGATCTGCGCCTCCGCACTAACTTTCTCCGCTCCGGGACGCGTGCTTTCTGCACCGATATCAACCATATCGGCACCATCATTTATTAACTCTTCAAGCTTTCGTATTGCTGCATCAGAATCAAAATACAAACCGCCATCAGAAAAAGAGTCCGGTGTAATATTTAAAATTCCTACCAGCTTCGTCTTACTTTGCTTCGCATGCAAAATTTCAATAATATCATCGGCAAGAAGTCCCAATTTAAACGGCTGTCCTTTTAGTTTCGCTGCGATTTTCCCAAGCTGGGAAAAACTGCCGCAAAGTATTGCCTCCGATTTTTCTATTTGCCCCGTAATAACATTTCTGTTTACCGCACAATCGGCTCCGTATATTAAAGCGGTTTGCTTTAATATATTAGCCTGCGCAGGCGTAAGATCATATACTTTAATGTTTTTATACCGGAATTTTTCCGCAGCTTTTTTTAAATAAGAAGAATCAAACCCGATTAAATTGAGTTCATTTTCTATATCATTGCTGCTTACTTCTCTCAATACAAAATTTTGCATATAAAGAGTTTAGCACAATTACAAGTCAAATTAAACTTCTATAATCTCGCGTGTAATTGCTTTTACTACTGCCTGAACACGATTTTTCACATTTAATTTTTTGTAGATTGATTCAATGTGAGCTTTTGCAGTATGTCTGGAAATTTTTAATTCCGATGCAATATCATCCAACATTAAACCCTGTGCAATCAGATTGAGAATTTGCAATTCAATTTTTGTAAAACTCATCATCATAATAAATCCCTTTCACTACTAACCAATTTTTAATAAAAAATTACATGCTGTCTATCGGTAAGTTGGCTATTTTTGCAAAATATAATACCCTTGAATTATAAAAAAGAATATGACATAATATTATTACTTTATATAGGTGTTTATTTTGTTCCTACATTTTTATAAATAGGGAGAGTAAGCTCTATAATTATTGAAGTATACCCGCCGATACAAAATCGCCAGCAGGAAACGGATTAATTTAGGCACTCACCCACCTGCGAGACCAGCAGGTAACAAAATCGCACTTATATAAAGTACTACATAAGTAGACATTGGGGCGGCTGGTTTCAATAACAAGCCTGCCTTTTTGTATAATTACACAATAGAAAATTTCTTTAGCTCTTCTAGTTTTTCCGGACTGTCAGTCTCAAAATAAATTCTTAAAAGCGGTTCCGTTCCGCTCGGCCGGACTAAAATTTTTGTATTTTCGCCAAGCATAAGCTTTACGCCATCTTTTGTATCAACGGAAGTAACTTTATATACCCCGATTTCTCTTAAAGTTTTTACATTCTCTAAAATCTGTTTAATCTCTTCTTTACTGTCCAGCTTTAAATCAATTCTGTCAGTATAAAACCTGCAGCCTGCAAGCGTATATATCTCTTTTTGCAGGTCTTTTAAAGATTTTCCGTAAGAGCCCATCGCCTCAAGAATCAGAAGATTTGCAAGCAGTCCGTCCTTTTCCGGAATATGTCCAAGTATACTTAACCCGCCGGATTCTTCACCGCCTATTATAACCTTGTTTTTGCGCATTGCTTCCCCGACATGCTTAAACCCGACTGCAGTTTCGATTACATTAACCCCGAGTTTTTTTGCAACATTATCAATCAAAAGACTTGAGCCGACCGTTTTTACAACGCTACCCTCGTATCCTTTTTCGAGCAAATATTTTAGTAAAATCGCGATAATTTCATTTGGAGAGACATATTCTCCGTCTTCATTTATTACACCAAACCTGTCAGCATCTCCGTCATTTGCAAGCCCTATAGCATTTCCGTCAGATTTAACTTCAGTAATTAAATCTTTTAAAAATCTCGGCTTAGGATCGGGCATTCCGCCGCCGAATTCAGTATCGTGGAACATATGAAGCGAATTAAACCTGATTTTATTATCACTCAAGAGCTTGTCAAAATAGCCTATAGATGCAGAGTAAAGCCCGTCAAAAATGATATTTTCTTTAACATTTCTAACTTTCTCAAAATCTATAAGCTTCTCTATATGCTCATAATACTTAGGTGAAAAATCAATCTTATACAGGCTTCCGCAGCTTCCGCTTCCGTCAAAAATTTTATCAATATTACCTACAATTTCGTCGGTTATTTCACCCGTTGCAGGGCCTGCGTAATCAGGTATAAATTTCATCCCCAGATATTCAGGCGGATTATGCGATGCCGTAAACATAATTGCACAGGCATTTCTAACCAAAGCATTATACGCCAGCACCGGAGTCGGAATAATTCTTGAAGAATAAAAGACATTAAATCCCTTATTTTTCAAGATTTCAGCACATAGTACAGAAAATTCATCAGCCTTGCTGCGCGGGTCATACCCGACAAGAACAGGCTTATCGAACCCAAAATTATCTGCTATATACTTGCCTATAGCAACCGTTACTCTCTCAACATTTTTTTCCGTAAAATCCTGACCGAGTAATGCTCTCCAACCGTCAGTACCAAATGAAATACCCACTGCTTAACACTCCGTTCTCTGACCGTTTTTTAACGTCTTACGATAATTGCGCAGGATTTTTTCTTCGGGAGTCTTTTTCCTGAAAAGATTTAGAAACCAAACCTTTGCCATCTTCATACCAATTTTTGTAAACATCGGTACATTTACAACCCTCAGCCCTCCGACCTGAGGCAATAAATCCAGATGGTCCGCAGCAACTTTAGCATACGCCTTTGATGCTGTCTTAAATTCTTTATAGTTGCCGTTTATTGCCGCTAAAGATTTCTCTGTAGCAAGCTGGGACAACTTATTAACAATAGGATTTACTGGTTTTATCGAGGTCATTAAATTTACCTACTTAGCAACCTTTACACCCATCGGATCAATAGCAAAGTCTGTTCCCTGTTCGGTTGTAGTAAATTTGATAGGAATTCTTGCGGTTCTTGTGCAAGCTTTTACTGTCCAAACTTCTTCCCAGGCACCATTATTTTTTTGCTTTGTAATTTCGGTATTTGTTATTGCAAATTCCTGGCAGTCAGGTGCTGCAATTCTTAAACCGTAAGCATATACAGGGAATAACATTTCTGTCTGAAGTTTTCCGTCTGCAAGAGTTTTTCCCGGAACAGGAACTTTTGTATCATAGGTATAAGCAAATACCGGAGCTGCAATAGCTGCTAGTAATAATAACAATAAACCTTTTTTCATATTCTAATCCTTTCTTGTTATTTATATCTTATCATAAATTCGAAAATATTATTTTTTATCTCCGAACATTTGCTTAATGCCGTCAACAGAACTTAATATACCTGTAGCTTCGTATGGCATATAAACAATTTTATTGTCTTTTCCGCTTGTTATAGTCTTCATTGTCTCAAGATATTTCATTGCAATAAGGTATTTATCCGGCTGTCCCTTATCCGCAAGAGCGTTTATAATTCTTTGAATAGCTTCTTTTTCCCCGTCAGCTTCAAGAATTCTTGCCTGTGCAACACCTTCCGCTCTCAAAATATTTGCCTGTTTTTCACCCTCTGCTCTGTTAATTGCAGCCTCTTTTTCACCTTCAGCCTTTAATACAGCTGATTTTTTCAAACCTTCTGCTTCAAGAATAGCGGCACGTCTGTCTCTTTCAGCCTTCATCTGTTTTTCCATTGCGGACTGAATATCAGCTGGCGGAATAATATCCTGCAATTCAACTCTGTTAACCTTTACACCCCATTTATTTGTAGCTTCGTCAAGTATTGCACGGAGTTCATGATTAATCTTATCACGTGACACCAAACTTTCATCCAAATCAAGCTGGCCGACAAGGTTTCTCAAATTTGTCTGGGTCAATTTTTCTATAGCATCCGGAAGGTTTTGAATTTCATAAACTGCAGATTTCGGATCAATAATCTGAAAATATAAAAGAGCATTTATGCTGATTGAAACATTATCTTTTGTAATAACGTTCTGTCTCGGGAAATCGTAAACAGCTTCTCTCAAGTCAATTTTAGTTCGTTTCTGAATAATAGAATAAGTTGCTCCGTCAAAGCCTTTTTGTGTAACTTTCCAATCAATTGCACGCGGAGCTTCAATAATCGGAATAATAAAGTTAAACCCTGACTGTAATACCCTGTCAAATTTTCCTAAACGTTCTACAATAACAACTTCTGCCTGCTGAACAATTATTACCCCTTTAACAACAAAAATTATTGCTAAAACAATCAAAATCACTGATAAAGAAAACATAAAACTCTCCTATTTATTTTCTACAAACATTGTTAAACCATCATTTCTGATAATTCTGACCTCACTGCCTGCAGGAATTGTAACATCACCTTCACAGCGTGCTTCCCAGCGCTCGCCGTAAATATTAATAACGCCTTTCAATGCAGTTATTTCTTCTGCAGCAACTGCAATCTGCCCGATATATTTTCCCTGAACTCCTGTCTCTGTTTCTTTTGAGTGTCTGCGTAATATAACCGGACGCAAAAATGCAAATGATACAAAAGAAAGTACAAAAAATATTAATACCAGATAAAACTTATTTACAATAACAAGAGAAGCTGCAGCAGTAAGAAATGCTGCCAGAGCAAAGTTTAGAAAAAACATGCTCGGTGTAAATATTTCCAGTATCACAAAGGCAACACCTACTATACATAAAAATTGCCAGATTACCATGCTGCAATCCTCCTTGGTTATTGTCTCAAAATTTATTCCTCTCCGATAATTGAATTGATTTCTGCAACCATTTCATCAGGATTAAAACCGTGAACTTTAGCACCGGCTTCTAAGTTTTCAAAATGCGCAGCAGCACATCCAATGCAGCCCATTCCGTATTTTTGAAAAACTGCAATTGCTTCAGGATGCTGCTGAACAATGTCCATAATTCCCATTTCTTTAGTTACTTTTGCCATATTTCTAACCTTTCTAAATTATTATCTGTCCGTATTTTGTCATTAAAACGATAAGTCTTTCAATTACCAAGTGACAAAATACTAAATCATTCCATTAGTAAACTCCTTATCTTGACTTAATTAAAAATCTTATTAAACAAGTAGTGTCATTATACCACAACTATGAAAGGATTTAAATATGGAATTTATCAAGAATTTTTTCAAACATGACTCAGTTATCGGTCTGTGCGGATTAAAGAAAAAGACCGAATACATTTTTATTGACGTACCTAAAAATTACAAAAAAACATATATCACAAATACAGAGAATAATTATTTATTGATATAAAAAGAACCAACCCTTAACGGATTGGCTCTTCTTTAAAAAATGTTACCAAGTGTTATTACTCAATAATTTTGTCAACAACACCAGCACCAACTGTTCTACCGCCTTCACGGATAGCAAATCTCATACCTTCTTCGATAGCTACAGGAGCGATAAGTTCAACTTCCATAACTACGTTATCACCAGGCATTACCATTTCGCCGTCGAATTTGATAGAACCGGTAACGTCAGTTGTTCTGATATAGAACTGTGGTCTGTAACCAGGGAAGAATGGAGTGTGACGTCCGCCTTCTTCTTTAGTTAAAACGTAAACGTTAGCAGTGAATTTAGTGTGCGGGTGAATTGTACCAGGTTTTGCAAGAACTTGACCACGTTGGATTTCAGTCTTATCAACACCTCTTAACAAAGCACCAATGTTGTCACCAGCTTGACCTTGGTCAAGTGATTTTCTGAACATTTCAACACCGGTTACTGTAGTTTTCTTAGTTTCACCAAGACCAACTAATTCAACTTCATCACCAACTTTAACAACACCACGTTCTACTCTACCTGTAGCAACTGTACCACGACCAGTAATAGAGAACACGTCTTCAACAGGCATCAAGAATGGTTTGTCTAAATCACGAACAGGAGTTGGGAAGTAAGAATCTACTGCATCCATCAATTCCCAAATTTTGTCAACCCACTTATCTTCGCCTCTTTGAACATTTGGATTCGCTTGAACAGCTTCCAAAGCTTTTAAAGCTGAACCATGAATGAACGGAATATTGTCACCGTCGAATTCATATGAAGAAAGTAATTCTCTAACTTCCATTTCAACTAAATCTAACAATTCCGGATCATCAACCATGTCGCATTTGTTCAAGAATACAACTAAGTTAGGAACACCAACCTGTCTTGCAAGAAGGATGTGTTCACGAGTCTGAGGCATAGCACCATCAGTAGCTGCAACTACAAGAATTGCACCGTCCATCTGAGCAGCACCGGTGATCATGTTTTTAACATAGTCAGCGTGGCCTGGGCAGTCAACGTGTGCGTAGTGTCTTGCATCTGTTTCGTATTCTACGTGAGCTGTAGAGATGGTTATACCTCTTGCTTTTTCTTCCGGAGCAGCATCGATTTCATCAAATTTCTTTGCCTGAGCTTTTCCGGCAGCAGCCATAACACCTGTAATAGCTGCAGTCAATGTTGTTTTACCGTGGTCAACGTGGCCAATTGTACCAATGTTAACGTGCGGTTTTGTACGTTCATACTTTTCACGTGCCATGAGATTAATCTCCTTCTTTGATTAAATATACTACGTCAACTTATAATATACTAAGTTATATTCTTTATTTTAGTCTCTAAAGATTTCTTGTCAATCTTTGTGATAATATATAACATAATATTTCATAAGTACACACTAGCTGGCAAAAATAAAATTTACAGGTTTTACATTTTATATGAACATAACAATTACACCTATATACATAAATAATCCCCCTTCTTTTGGCGTGAAAAAGGGCATTCCGATAACAAAAGAGCAGGTACTCCAACTGCGTGATGCTGGACTTGCAGAAAAAATATTGCAAAAGAACTAGGAGTTTCTCTTGGTTATTATTACAAACAACTAAAACTTTTAGGCATCTCAAAAAAACTTTCTGATTACAATGATGAGTTTAAACAAGATTTCTAAAGACAAATTTGAAGAACTTTTAAAGCAAAAATTTTCTGTTCTGGAGATATGTAATTATTTCAAAATCACAACAACAGCTTATTATAACTTATTAAATAAATTTGATTTAATAAACTATATGCACGGTGCAAGCAGTAAAGTTATAACAAAAAAGACACTGCAGGAGCTTGTAGATAACAAAATACCGGTAGATGAAATTTGCAAAAGATTAAGTATATCACAATCCATTTATTATAAGCTTTTACAAAAGCTTGATATTCAAACAGAATACAAAAAATCTAAGGCGCGGGTTGCTAAAGTTACAAAAGAGAATATTATAAATTTAATTGAAAGCGGGAAAACTTATCCGGAAATTGCTGAAATACTTGGTATTGCCCAACCTACTCTCCAGAGGCTTATTACACGATTCAAAATCAGCACAAAAATTTTAGAAAAAAGAAAAGCTATGGATAATGTTACAAAAGAAAAATTAGAAGAACTCATAGAAAGCGGTAAAAGTGTCAATGAAATATGCAAAGAGTTAAATATAAGCGTGAGAAATTATTCCACTCTTGTTAACAGATTCGGAATAATGACTGATTTCAGAAAGAATAGAGCAAATTCTTTAAGTATAACAAAAGATAATTTGCAAGAGCTTGTAGATAAAGGATTAACCGCTAAGGAAATATATGAAACATTAAACATTAGTGATTCGGTTTTTTATCACTTATTAAAACGCTTAGGAATTAACTATAACCGGAGCACAACTGGAACAATTACTAAAATCAGGTAAATCAAAAACAGAAATTTGCGAGGAACTGGGTATAAGCAGAAATACACTGGCACTAAAGCTTGTCAAATTTGGAATCAAAACAAAAAAAGATTAATAAAATATTTAGTCTGAATAAAAAATCAGTAAAACCGAATAATACGATTTTACTGATTTTTTATTTTTTACTATTTCACATCGTCTTTTATTACAATCAGATTTTTAACTATTTTCATTTTACAGGTCGGAAGAACTACCTCTGCAAGCCCGTCTGCAATACTTATTATACTGCCTGCTTTTAAAACCACGTCTTCGCCTTTGTACTGAAATGTGTAATCATCCTTACGGTCTGATCTAATCGTAATCTGGTTGTTCATAATTTTTTCCTTCTTTTTTTATTCTAACAAATGTCAACATAGGAATGGCAAAATTTAATTCACCATTCCTATATTTATACCTTGAATTTACATCCAAAATTAATCAAATACATAACTGATAATTGCAGCTTCTCTGGCTCTTTTGATAGCCTTAGTAACCATTCTCTGGTGTCTTGCGCAGTTACCTGTAACTCTTCGAGGAATAATTTTTCCAGCTTCTGTTAAGTATCTTTTTAATTTTGCTGCATCTTTGTAATCGATAGCTTCTACGTGATCTGCGCAGAATGAGCAGGTCTTACGTTTTTTTCTATCTTGTGCATCTTGTTTTGCCATTGTTTTATTTGCCTTTCTAGCCTTTTTTTGAGTAATTAGTGAATTCAATCTTTTTGTATAGCCCGATGTAATCCGGCCCAATTTCTACATGCATAGCACCTAAAATGGGATTTCGTCTTCTCCGATTAATTCATCAGAAAATTCTTCCTGAGAGAATTTTACAATATCTTCGCCTGAAGCGGCAGAACCTGACGATACGGGTGCACCTGCACCCATAGGCTCTATAGTATTTGCATCGATCTCATAAATTCTTCTCTCTGCACCGCTATCATTTTTTACAGTCGTAATCTGCAGCCTGCCTTCTACCAGAACTCTGTCATCTTTTGAAATTCCGGAAACGATTTCATCAAGAGCCATACGTCTTACAACAACTCTTATCAGCATTTCTTCTCTATCTCCGATATTTAAAACAAAAGAAGATACCGGAACATTGTTTTGAGTAAAACGTTTTTCCGGAGCTCTGAATACGGAACCTGTTACAACTGCTTTAGCCAATGTCATAAAAAATCCTCTTAAACCGTTTGAGCTTTTTTAGCTTCTTCCATAAACATAAATCTTAAAATGTTTTCGTTCAATTTTAAGTTTCTTTTGAAATCAACAACGGATTCTGCAGGAATTGAAACTATCATTGTAGTAAAATAACCGTCTCTGTAGCCTTGTACATCATATGCTAACTTTTTACGGCCCATTTTGTCTACAGAAGATACTGATCCCTTTAATGACTTTACGTCTTCGGAAATTTTATCCACAACTTTGTCTAATTCTTCTGAATCAAGACTTGGTTTAAAAATTGCTAATAATTCATAGTTTTTCATAAAAATATTTCTCCTTATGACACCATGCTAGCATGAACAGGGGTAAAAGCAAGAGGGTAAAACCCTTCGTTTTTTATTCCACATCAATAGTCATAAATTTATGCTTATAATCGCTGATTGTATTCATAAGTTCGACAAACTCCGCGTATTTCATCGTATGTAATGTTTTAGAAAGCTCAATTGCAGAAAGGAATGCAATCTTAAAGCTTTCATCTCCTCTTGCCGTAATCTTTATCATACCTGCATCTTCAAACATCTCAAGAAGCACTTCTATAACATCACCGGTAACCCCGAGGGCAGAAGCCGCACGTTCAAGATTGAAATCGCCGTCAAGCGTATTGCAGGTATACCTTATCATTCCGGAAAAAGTTTTCAAAATTAATTCTTCATTATATTTCCCTTTTTGATAATTCATATAATGAATTACATCCGGAGAAACGGTTGTCATAAGGTTTTGCAGAATATCATCATCAGCAGGGTAGTCAAAAAACATCAAGACATCGCTCTTTTGTGCATTGTCTCTTTTTGAAATACATTTCATAATACTTTCAAAAGGCTTTAAACTTTCTAAAATTCCTTTATCTTCAACAAACGCACAAATTTTCAATTTTGAATTTTTAATATAATCATTAACCTGCGCCAAAATATTTGTTTTCTTTCTATGGTCATAAACCTTTGTTTTATCCGCTTCTTCCTCTTTTAAAGCATCTGAATGCACGTCCTTTAAGATAAGTTGAACTGAAGTTACGCCGTTAAAAGTATTAAGTTGCGGTGCAAAGGCTATATCCAGTCTGTCGCCGGCAATCAAAGGAATATCGCCTCTTGACCACCATACGCAATCAATAGTTCCGTTATTTGTTTCAACGGAAAGCTTTAAATGCTCTTTTGTAGAACCCATCAGTTTTTTCTGCTTCAGAACAAGATTTTTAACAACAAAAGTCGGTGACGGATTTGCCATTCCAAACGGTTCCAGTTTTGAAATTTCTTCTACAAGCGAAGCATCAACATCATTAATTGCAAGTTCCATATCAATATCAATGGAAGGCGTAAGTTTTTGTCCGTTCAACATTTCATCAACGGTTTTATTGATTGCTTTTTTTACCGTTTCAAAAGCGGCTTTTTCTTCCGAAAAAGAACACCCGCCGGCCATCTGGTGTCCGCCAAAACCGTCTAAATATTCTGATACGTTGGACAAAATATCATAAATACTAAGCTCTTTGACCCCTCTTGCAGAACATCTGAAAGCTTTTGTTTCTTCATTGTAGTTCATTATAAAAGTCGGTTTATAATATTTTTCTACAAACTTCGAAGCTACAATTCCGATTATTCCTATATGCCAGTCTTTTGAGAAAAGTACAATTGCATTGTCTCTGCTTTTTGAATTTCTCCATATTTCATCGGCTTCTGCAAAAGTTTGAGAACACATTTCCTGACGGAGCTTGTTAAAGTTTTCAAGCGCAATAATTGCCATCTCAATTTCCTGCTTGTTTTCGGAAATCATAACTTTAACAGCCGCCTCTACGTTATCAATTCTTCCGGAGGCGTTAATTCTCGGAGCTATAGTGAATGCAATCTGTTCTGCTGTTAATCCGTTATCTGTTCCGACACCTGCAACGTCAAGCATTCTTTTTAATCCATAGTGCTTACCCGCTGCAATCAACTCAAGCCCTTTTGTCACAAAATATCTGTTTTCGCCGATAAGCGGCACTAAATCAGCAATCGTACCTACGGTTACAAAAGGCATAATTTCGTAAGAAAAATCAAGTTTATTGTATTTTTCAAGTACGCCCTGCGCAAGCTTAAATGCCACACCGACTCCGGCCAGCGAAGTCAATGATTCAATCTGGTACGGAGTAAGTTTTTCATCCAGCGCGTTCATAGCTTTCGGATTAATGATTGCGTACGCAGGCGGAAGCTCTTCCGGCGCTTCGTGGTGGTCGGTTATTATAACATCACGCCCGAAACTGTTAATAAATTTTACCTCTTCAACGCTGCTTATTCCGTTATCTACAGTAATTATAAGTTTCGGTTTCTTCTTGGTTAAAAGCTGCACAAGAGCTTTTGTGTTAAGCCCGTGACCTTCAGCTTCCCTGTCCGGAATATAAAAATCAACATTTCCGCCCAGATATGAAAAAGTTTTCATCAAAACAGAAGTTGAAGTTACACCGTCAGCATCAAAATCACCGTAGATAAGAATATTTTCTTTTTCATCAATAGCTTTCACTATTCTCTCAACAGCACATGCCATGTCACAAAAAGCGTTAGGGTGCATAAGAGTGATACCCAGAGGATTTAAGAAATCCCTTCTTGCTTCTTCACCTTTTATGCCCCTAACTTCCAGCAATCTGTCTATAATTGACACATTATTCTTTGAGGTTTCACCCTCTTTTATTATCCATTCTTTTTTAATTAGCCCTGCACAAGACATGTCATTTTTTCCAATATTTCAATAGCTTTTTCCAATTGGACATCCTTTTTAGCCTCGGCGTCCTTCTGTGTTAATTCTACCACAACATCAGGAGTAATGCCTTTTTTATTAATATCATTTCCGGAAGGTGTCAAATAGCGCTGTATTGTAATATTCATGCCTGCTTCATCCGGCAGTTTATTTATTTCCTGAACCAGACCTTTCCCAAAAGACTGTTCTCCGACAATGGTTGCCCTATGGTTGTCTTTTAGTGCACCGCTCAAGATTTCGCTTGCAGAAGCAGAGCCCTTGTTAATCAATACAACGATAGGTTTATCAGTAACCTGTTCCATTCTTGCACGGGTAGTTGTTTTGTAGCTGTCTCTGTCAACCGTGCTTACAATCACGCCACCTTTTAACAGCATATCGGAAATATAAATTGCATTAGTAAGAAGTCCTCCCGGATTTGAACGCAGGTCAATAATAAAGCCCTTCATTCCGCTTGAATTGTTCAATATTGATTCAATCTCGCCTGCAGCATTTTTGCTGATAAAAGAACTCAATCTAATGTATTGAATATCATTAGGAATTTTTGTAGTTTCAAATGGAGGTTTGCAGGAAACTGATTTAACTTCAATTTCGTCTCTTACAACGCTGTAAAGCTTATTTGGAACACCTTTTCTTTGAATCAAAAGTGTGACTGTCGTACCTTTTTCACCCCTGATTTTATCTGCAGCCGCATCAATATTTATACCCTTTGTGCTTTCTCCGTTAATTTCCAGAATCCTGTCATCAGCAAGAAGTCCCGCTCTTTCTGCCGGAGAATCTTCTAAAGGTGCAATAATAACCAGTTCTCCATCTCTAAGCCCTATTTGGGTTCCGATACCTTTTAGAGAACCTTTAATTGATTGGGTTTCCTCCGAAAATTCTTTCGGGTCAAGAAAACGTGTATACGGGTCATTTAAACTGGCAAGCATTGTACCGATTGCGACATACGCATCCTCTTTTGTTTTAAGTTTATTTTCGTAGCGGTATCTCCATTTATCCCAATCCTGAGAGTTATTGGTCGGATCATAATACTTTTTATTAACAATTTTCCAAACATCGTCATACAGTTCTGCCGGAGTAGCCGCAAAAGCTGCACCAGTGCCGAGCATTACCGCTGCCATCATCATTATACTTGCAAATCTTTTCATAAAATCTCACACTCCTCTTAAGTCAAAAGCGCTCTTAGTTATTATACTACACAAATATTTTTTTCTTTTCAAATATTTGCAGGATTTATTTGACAGAAGCGTAAATATATAGTAAAAAAATTGCTGAAATTTAAAAAACTAGTCGCTAAATGTCTTGAAGGTATTTTCAACGTTGTCCTGAATAACCTTCTTAACAGCATCCATTTCCGTAGAAAGTGCATTTTGCTCTGTATCTAACTGTTTTAATCTTAATTCCAGAGTTCTGTCTTCCTGTTGAATAATAGAAGTCTGTGCATTTATATCAGCAATCGTTTTTTCATACTGCTCTTTTTTATACATGTATTCATTCATCGCATCCTGATATGCTGCATCATCAGTAACGGTTTCCACATTCAAAGAATAAACAACACTGTCATCATCGAATTTTACAGAAGTAAACCTTCCGTTGCCATCAGTTTCAAGAAGAGCGTGGTTTGTTTCTTCTATTTTTGTTTTAATATACGAAGCGTTGTAATATGCTAATTTATTTTGAATTTCTATTGGTTTTTCAGGGTCATAAGGAGTATTTAAACTGTTATAAAAGTCGCTTTCAGTCGTATAATAAGTTTTTCCGTTCATTTCGAACGAATAAATACCCTGCCCTTCGTATATCAAATTACCTTTACTGTCAAAACTTAAATACTGATTCATAGCAGAATCAGGGCAGTCCTTCAGTATTTGTGCCAGCTCAGCAGCCTGATCTTCAGTAAATTGAGTAAGCTCCGACAATTTGCAGTTTCCCACATACATACCGGGAGCAGAAGAATAATCTACAGGATTTTCTAAATCATCAGGGACAAAGAAATGCCAGGTTCCGTCAGAATCCTGATAACCATATACATTATCCGTTGTTAAAGTTCCATCTTCCTGTGCAAGACCGACTGCTTCTTCAAAGCTTCTGAGCGCTTCCTGAAATCTTGTATCCTGCTCTACTTCATCTATTGAATTATAGGTATAAGACTCTTTACCGTCAGCAGTCGTAATAGTATATGAATTATTAACCGGATCAAATGTTACTTCCGGATGCTGATTATCAATATCCTGCAACTCTTCTTTTAGGAAAAAGTGCCATGTGCCGTCAGAATCCTGATAGCCGTATACTTCTTCGTCAGGAATTGCGCCGGCGTCGTATGCAAGTTCTTTTGCTGTTGCAAAATCATTAAACTGTTTTTGCAGCTCTTCATCATTTTGAGCCTGCTCAGTAGTTATTTCATCGTAACGGGCAGTAGAACCGTCAGCGTACTGAACATCATAATAAGAAAGCGGATCAACAGGTTCAACCGAATCAATTTCTTCCTGCAAAAAGAAATGCCATGTCCCTGAGGCATCTTGATAACCGTATACTTCGCCCGCAGGAATTGCGCCTGCGTCATACGCAAGATCTTTTGCTGTTGCAAAATCATTGAATTGCTTTTTCAATTCTTCATCATTATCAGCTTTATCAGTAGTTATCTCATCAGCATTTACTTCTGTCCCATCATTTAAAGTTACCCTGTTTGATGGTCCGTACTTTAATACCGCAGACGGATCAATAAAACCTTTTTCAACAATATCGTTATCTTCTATATGCACCTGTGGATTTTCCAGAAGTTTTTGCGAACCTGTATAAATATCTGCATAGTAATAATGGTTTACAATATAGTTATAATTAGGATCCGCTGTTGATAATTGCTGCCAGCTGTCTAATACAGACTCATTCTCGCCATCAGAGAATGAATACTGAATTTCTGTATAATCAGTAGTTTTAGGAGCATTAGGAACTTCAAGATCAAGCAGCCTGTTAAATAAATTGGCACTCTGGTTAGCCAGCGCGGTTCTTGCCTGGTTAATCTGCTGTCCTTCCCATTCGCAGTTTGTTTTTCTTGCTGTTAGTGCTAAATACCTTGCCTGTGATGCTGCCATTCCCATAGCGGAAATCTCCTATTTTATACCTGATTTGGTTTTAATGTCGTTTTTTATAAAGTCAATATATAAAACGGCTCAATTTTACGATATCTTTAAATTCAGAATAAAAAATCATCTGTTTGCTCTATATTTGATTTTGGTGTAATATAAACTGTATGAGAAAACAGGTTATCGCTTATCTGCACACACACTGGGACAGAGAATGGTATAGAGAGTTTGAGGTTTTCAGACTGCGTTTATTAAGAGTGTTTGACAATGTTCTTGACCTGCTTTCAAAAAATCGGATACCCTGTTTTTATTTTGACGGGCAGACAAGCGCATTAGATGATTATCTCGAAATGAGACCCGAAAACAGAGATCTTATCTTAACTCTAATCAAACAGAAAAAGCTCTTTATAGGGCCGTTCTATTGCCTTGTAGATGAGTTTTTGACAGATAAAACAGTTTTCTCAAAGAATCTTGAAATCGGGCTAAAAGAAGCGCAAAAATACGGCTGCAAAGATTTTATCGGATATTTAGCCGACACTTTCGGGCATTCTCAAAATATACCTGATATTTTAAGAGATTTCGGTATTGATAAATGCATTGTCTGGAGAGGATGCGGAGATTTCCCGTCAGAATTTTCGTGGTGCGGAATGGATACGGTTAATCTCGTAAGAGGCTATTTTAACGATATATTCTCCATAAAAGCGCCGGTTGAAAAGAAAGCCGAGCTTTTAAAAAGCAACTTAGATAAAATTGCCGCAAAATCAGGAAACGTACTTATGCTTCCGATAGGTGCAGACCATCTGGGTGTTGAAATTGATATTGACGATCAAATAAAAGCTGTAAATGAGCTTTTGAAAAATGATTATTACATAAGACTCGGTTCGCCTTTTGATTACTTCAAAAGGGTTGAAAACCGTTTCAAAGAATTTGAATGGAATGACGAAATCAGAGATAATTCAAAAACTTTTACGCTTCAAGGGTGTTATTCTTCAAGGCTCGACTTGAAAAGAGAAAACGTAGAATCCACTTATCTTCTTGATTTAGCCTCTCGATTTGTAAAACAGCAAAGAGAAACGGCGTATGATACAACTCTTGAATACGCTTATAAAATGCTTATTCAAAATCAGGCGCACGACAGTATTTGCGGATGTTCTACCGATGACGTGCATTCGGAAAACTTAACCCGTTATAAAAAAATTAAACAAATTGCAAATACCATAATTGATGAATTAAAATTCAAAAACCACTTTGAAGAAAAGAAGATTATAAACCTCTCTGACAGGTATTTTTCAGGTGTTATAGAGTTTAAATCTTCGCAAATTATTGAAGGTTATGACAAAATAAATTTCAAAAAGGGTTTCGATAAATACCTGCTGACTGATACTCAAAGGATTCCTGTAACCGAGGATTATACAAATATTTATACCTATCTTGCAAATGTAGAGAACTTAAAACCTGATGAAGTTGAGTTTCTGATGCCGGCTATAAGTCAATCTGATTTAAAACTAACAAATAATTCCGTAGAAAATTCATTTATGCGGTTAAGCGTAGAAAACGGGCGTATTCTTATAAATGGAATAGAATTTGCGCTTATTGATTTTGCGGATCTCGGAGACAGTTATAATTTTGGACCTAAAGCAGATGATAACGGTACTGTTCTAAAGGTTATACGAACAAAACCGGTATTAAACACTTCCTCAAGAATTGCCTTAAAAATAGATTTTGAAGGCGCCTGGGATGTGATTTCACTTATCGTAAGCCTTGATAAAAATACTGCGTTTCTGCGTTTTAAATTCGACTGGATTAATTCACAAAAAAATCACTTATTAACTGCAGCTTTCAACCTGAATAATCCTATTAGAGAAGTTTTTTCCGAGGATATGAATCTATTAATCAAACGCAATTTTGACCCTGATTATGATATAAGAAAAAATCTTCCGACAGAGAGAGGTATTGAGGTTAAAAATAATACAGCACCTATGCAGAGAGGATTTTTGATTGATGAAGAAGGAAATAACCTTGGCGTAGTAACAAAAGGTTTAACCCAGTATGACGTTTTTCAAAATAAAATCTACCTGCCGGTTCTGCGCGCAGCAGGCGTAATTTCAAATCCGCAGAATCCTGCAAGAACAACACCAGCAGGCCCTCCTATAGAAGTAGATTCACTTCAGCAAATCGGTAGAAATATTGCGGAGTTTTACGTATTTTTTGGAAACCACAATGCTTTTAATGATGTATTAAATCAAGTATACAACTATATTATTGTATAATTTATATCTTTATACCCTGTTCAATATTACTATTCTTAAATACATTGCTTATTGAATCAGTTTTTTGCTGTATTAATTTATTATTTTTACCTTTAAACGGATATTTTATCATAGCCCAGAGTTGTCCTGGAGTTATTTTTTCATCTTTACCGATTTTAGAATATTCCTTACATTTACCGATATATGCAACAAGGTAATCCAGCTGCAGTTCACCGGATGAATTTCTGAAGCGGGTAATTGTCATCCCTTTACTTATGTTTTTCATCCCGGGAACATCAGGGTTTTTCTCTGCCCATCTTTTTGCTTCTGTAAGTCCGGCATTTGCCAGTTGGAAAAGACCATTGTAAATACCGCTTTGAGAACGCGGGTTCAATTTAGACTCTCCTGCAAAAATAGCTATAACTTCATCCATTGCCTGTTCTTTCGGAGAAGAATAATTTTCTCTGTCCCAATCTGATTCAGGAATCTCTACATTTAATGTATCTATAACATCGTAAAGCTTCAAATAAAAACTCTCTGTTAAAGGAGAATTCTTGAATTTAGAGCTCCATTTTTTGAACATTTTACTGCAAATTTCTTCTTTAGTAAGTACATTCTCTTCCTGTTTTTTTATTTTTGCCTCGCGGGCTTCTTCTTGCTTCATAAGGCGGATTTCAGGCGGATCTGCAACACGTGTTGCATCTCTTGCTGCAACCTCCTGTTGTCTGGGGAGAATGTAACCTTTTAACTTTGTCAGCTGCTTATCGATTTCCGCCCCGCATTTTGCATACCACGGTTCATTTTTTACTTCTACCCCGTTTTTTTCGCATTCTGACAAAAATATACTGATTTCCTTGTCGGAAAGTCTGTTATCTTTGACATTCTGAGCGTCTATATTCAAGGCTATATCCCTTGCCTTACCGGTTAAAATATTTATATCAATGCCGTCGGTCATACAAACCTCCTTTGTTTTCACTGTATTTAACGGCATTTTTTGTTAAATCTTTAGTGTTTTTAAGAAAATCTTTACAAAAATTTACAAATAAAAAAGACCTCAAAGTTTTGAGATCTTTTTTTATTAATTAAAACGGTTTTGTTTGATTCAATTTGGCTCTCAGCTCTCTAAACCTTGCGATATCCTCCTGAGTTTTAGGAGTTTCTCTAAACAATGCCTGAGATGTAGGGTGAACCATTCTTATTGAATCCATATGAACCTCCAGAAATTCATATCTTCTTGGCGGTTGATTAGAATTTTTAGCATAAATTTCCACATTAACCACAGCTAAAAATCTTCTGTCTTTATCATTTAACAATTCTGTTAACTGCCTGTTTGCAGCAACATTGCTGGAAACATAAACAGTCCCCTTTATATCATCAGAATCTGTTAAAATAATTACTTCCACAGGTATCATATCTTTGTTTGGCATTGATTTTCCTCTCTTAATACTAAAATTTTATAATATTTTTGAACGTATGTCTAGTGGGGGGTGGTCTTAATGGTTACGTTTTTTAACTCTTACACCCTCTACTTCGTGCACATCTTCCGTAACAAGAAAAGCTCGCGGATCTATTGTATGGACAAGTTCTTTTAATCTTGCCATCTCAAATTTATTTACAACACAGTAGGTTTGAATTTTTTCCTGTCTTGAATACCCGCCCATAGCTTTCATATACGTTACACTGACATCAAGATCTTTCATAATGGCATTTCCGATTTCCTTGTAGTAGTCGGAAATAATTCTGACAGACTTAGCTTTATCCAGACCTTCAAGAACGGAATCAATAACTTTTGATGCGATATAATATGTCAGAATTGAATATAATGCCCTATCCCAGCCGTATAAGAATCCTGCTCCCATATATACAAAAAGATTTATACCCATCAATAATTCACCTACGGATATAAATTTTAATTTTTTGGAAAGTGTTATAGAAACCATTTCCGTTCCGTCAAGCGAAGCATTATTTCTGAGAATCAAGCCAACTCCAAAGCCTATTATAATTCCGCCGAAAACAGTTGCCAGAAGCAAATCTTCCGTAGCCTGTCTGCCATGTAGAACATTAGTTGCAACAGCAAGCATTGCCGTCGCATAAAAAGTTTGAATAACAAATTTTTTGCCTAAATTTTTTAATGCCATTAAAATAAACGGAATGTTTATACAAAAAATCAATGTACCAAGATTCCATTTTGTAATATACGCCGTCATCATTGAAACGCCGACGACACCGCCGTCTATAATTTTATTCGGCAGAAGGAACATCTCAAGCCCTACAGCAAATATAAAAGCACCAAGCGTAAGGAAAAAGGCTTTTAAAATAATCTCTTTTGCTATATCATACTTTGTTTTTTTTACCTGCTCAGGAGGCCTCCTCTTGCTGAAAAACATTTTATTTATTAATTCCCCTCAATATATCAAAAATATTCTTGTGTTTTTCCTGCCCCTCTTCTTTTGGTTTAATTCCCAAAATTGATTCCAGGTCAGCTTTTAAAGTCATTAAATCTTCATATTTTTTCAGAATACCATCCATAGTAATTGAAACATCTCCGGTCTCTTCCGAAACAACAAGACACGCTGCATCCGAAACTTCCGACATTCCGATGGCTGCTCTGTGACGGGTTCCGTATTTCCAACTTAATTTCGGATCCTCAGTCAGCGGAAGCAAGACACCTGCCGAGTGAATTCTGTTATTTTCAATTACCATAGCACCGTCATGAAGCGGAGTATTCGGGTGAAATATTGTCAAAATCAACTCTGTTGAAATAATAGCATCTATTTTTGTTCCGACATCTGAATAAATTCCGGCACTCATTTCTTTTTGAAAAACTATTAAAGCGCCCGTTTTTGTTTTTGTCATATATTTAACTGCTTCAATAATTTCTTTTATAACATCAACTTCGTTTTTATCACCTGAATTATTCGAAGTATATGAAAATAATGCTTTTCTTATAAATCCCGGCTGCCCTAGATAACCTAACAGCCTTCTCAATTCCGGCTGAAAAATAACAATTAAACTCAATGAAATCAACGTAACAAGAGATTTCAAAAACACGCCTAAAATTCTTAAATCAATCAGAATAAGAATTTCGCTGAAAATCCAGGCAAAAACCAGAAAGAACAAACCCTTTACCAGTTTTTCAGATTGAGTGTTTTTTATAAATCTCTGATAGAAAAAGAGTAAGATTCCCGCTATGAATGCAATTTCAAGTATATTAATCCAATTCAAAGACCACTGAAGCGGACTTATAATATCCTGAATTAAAGAAATTAGCGCATCAATCATTTTTTCTCAACCTATCGGGAATGTTATCGTGTGATATGAGATTATCTAACGTCTCTCTATATACTATAATATCAGATTGTGAATTATTTACAAGTACCATCGCTGGTTTTTCTACGCGATTATAATTGGATGCCATTGAGTAATTATAAGCACCTGTATTATAAACACAAAGAATATCGCCGGCTTCAAGCTTCGGAAGATTGATTTCATTAATTAATATATCACCGCTTTCACAATACCTGCCTGCGATAGTTACGGTTTCTTCATTCGCTTGATTAATCTTATTTGCAACCTGAGCGGTATATTCCGCCTGATACATACTCGGACGCGGATTATCAGCCATACCGCCGTCTACGGCAACATATTTTCTGCCCTCCGGCACCTGCTTTGAACTCCCGACTGTATAAAGCGTTACTCCGGCAGTAGATACAATACTTCTCCCCGGTTCTATATATATAGTCGGAATCTCTACCGCATATTTGTGCATTGCATCTGTAACAGCCTTTGCAAGATCATTAACGGAAGGCGGTGTATCATCTTTTGTATATTTTACCCCGAGTCCGCCTCCGATATTCATCTCATTAAGCTTAAGTCCAAATTTTTCATTAATTCTTGCAATCTCTTTTACCAGAATATCAACTTCGTCATAATA
Organism: Candidatus Gastranaerophilales bacterium; assembly: GCA_944322845.1. GTDB lineage: Bacteria > Cyanobacteriota > Vampirovibrionia > Gastranaerophilales > Gastranaerophilaceae > CAG-196. The sequence continues at coordinate 163,299 of CALUQE010000001.1, read as the reverse complement.
AGATTTCAACTCAAAAATCTGTGACCCGATATGGGCGTGCAGCCCTTTTAAATTCAGATTTTTATATTTTTCTGTTATCAAAGTTACAATTTCATCCGCCTGAGAAAGATCAAATCCGAATTTTGAATCAATTTGACCTGTCTGAATATAATCGTGCGTATGGCATTCAATTCCGGGAGTGATTCTTAAGAGAATATCTACATTTACCCCTTTTTCTTCAGCAATTCTATTCAAGAGTTCCGCTTCATAAAAATTATCGACAGAAAATCTACCGACTTTACAATCAATAGCAAGCTCAAGTTCGGAGGCGGATTTATTATTTCCGTTAAAAAGCACATTCGCCATATCAACACCGGCTTTAAAAACAGTATAAATTTCTCCGGCAGAAACTGTATCAAACCCGAAACCTTCTTCATCAAGAATCCTTGTTATTGCTGAAGTACATAAAGCTTTCGAAGCGTACATCATTTTAATATTTTTATAATCTTTAAAAGCTTCTTTATAATCTCTGCAGATTCCGCGCAAAGTTGCTTCATCAATAACATAGAGAGGCGTACCGTATTTTTTTGCCAGCTCAACCGTATCGCATCCGCCTATCATTAAATGTTCTTTTTCTTCCGCTGTAATCGGTTTAATTGACTGATTAGTACTCATAAAATACCCTCCCTTATGTTAATCATAACAAAAACCTGAATAAGGGTAAAGGCTCTACAGACTAAAAGACCGGAGAATTATCTCCGGTCTTTTAGATTTATTTATGAAAGTTTTTCAATCAAACTTGCATGTTTTGATGCAAACGCCTTGCCTCTCGCTATAATTGCCGCCTTTAGAATTGCGTGTAAATCAATCGGCGTCATATCCTTATAATTGTTAGGAAGTCTAAGAGACCAGTTTTGATCACCTGATGTTCCCGGTCTGTTGTAAACATCATTAATCCGGAAGAAATCAGTAAAGAACATTTGAACATTTCTTGCTTTTGATGCAAAAATTTCAGTTATTTTAACAAATGTCAAATAATCTTTATCCTGAGTCAGTCTTACAATGATATCATCTTTGTTATCAGCCTCTGCAAACAAATCTTCCACAAGGTTCTTTGCATGCAAATATCCTTCGTGAGTATTAATCATACTTTCTGCCCACATAGCGATAGGATTATTGTCATGAGTTCCTACCATATTCCATACATGCTCCGTAATATTTTTACATCTGTATGGATGTTCAGGTTTTTCAGGAACTACAAACTGGGTAAGTCTCATACCCTGAAGTTCATATTTTTTCATAACCGCATCAACAGGATTTGTAAGAGTTCCCAAATCTTCGCAAACAATTGAGTTTTTATCAAGTCCGCATTCTTTTGCCGCAGCAATAACAATTTTTTCAATCAATCTGCCGTAAAGTTTTATCTGCTCTTCTGATAAAGTTTTAACTCTTTTTTCCTTATCAGCTTCGAGAGTTGTATCCAAGTCTTCCATCTTTGCAATCGCATATCTTGAAAGTTCAGGATGTTCAGGAGAAGAATATAATCTTCCTGCACCTTCTTCGCACATAGGCTTTTTACCTACCTTGTAAACCCAAGGATCGATTAAGCCTACAATATGGTCAATTCTCACACCTCCCGGATTTTCTTTGAACATCTTTTTATAAAGATTCTTCATAAGAATTCCGCCTTCGCCCAGAGATCCGTCAGAATTAAACATCTTATCAGGATCCATTACAGGAAAGCCCCATGCCTGACCGTCTTTTGAGAAGTAATCAGGAGGACAGCCAAGATACCAGCCTTCTAAGAATAAAGATTGATATGCCCATGCATCTCTGTCAGAAAAAGCAACCTGACGGTCTGCAATCATCTTAATACCTTTAGAAAGCGCATATTTTTTAGTTTCTTCGTTTTGTTTTTCAAGAACGAACTGACAGAACTTGTAAAATTCAATTTCATCTGAATATTTATTTTTAATTTCTTCTATTCTTTGTGCATAAGCCTTCTTTTCTTCTTCTGATTTCGGATTCATCAGTTTTTTATCAGTTTCATTTTTCCAAGTGTACCAGAAATCATTGTCATTTTCGATAGAAAGAGCTTCATACAAAGAATCGTTATCCAGCCAGAAGCTGTTTTCTTTTTTGAATTTTTCAAAATCCTTCTTTATAGAAGAGCCGAAAAGTCCGCCGTGAATTTCTTTAAAATTCGCCCAGGCTTCTTTTAAGGCTTCATTTTGTGCTCCCGTAATATAAGAATAAGCGGTTCTTCCCTGATTTTGGTTAGGGTTTCCTGCTACAACTTTTTCAAAAGTTTCCTGAGATAAAATATTATCCCACTTCTTTTCAGTTAATTGCTTCAAATCTATAAACAAAGGATTACCGGAAAAAATTGTTCCTGTATACGGAGATGAATCGGAACTTTTTGTTTTACCGGCAGGTCCGAGCTGTAATGCGTTAAATATTCCGTGAGCATAATCAATCAATTCGTGGCCGCCTTCGGAATTAAATGTTCCGAATCCGGTATCCTGCCCGTCTTTTGATGGGAAGCTGCTTCCATGAATAATAAGTGCAAAATTATCTTTTCCTAATACTTTCAGTGCTTCTGATACGAGTTTAGTATCAATTTTGTTTGTTGTTAAACAGACCATAAATTACTCCTCTAATTCTCTTCATAATTAATACTATCATTTACAAAAAACTATTTCAATAAATTGTAAATGATTGTTAGATTTTTGACCGATAAGTTTGGAATAGTTAAAGAGATTCTTCACCCCTGGATTATTATTGGGTTCAGAATGACGGCAGGGGTAAATGTATTAGGCTGGTAGGCGACACTGCAAGCTTGCCGTCATTGCGAGGCGCGTGAGCGCCGTGGCAATCCATTAACTGTCATTGCGAGAAAATCTTTGATTTTCGTGGCAATCCATTTAGTTAATGTTGGGCAAGTATGCCCAACCTACTATTCTATTTTATATATCTTCATTTTTTCTTCTTTGTTTTTCAAAGAAGAAAAAACGAAGCAAAAAAGAAGAAACCTTGTTGTTATGAATGCTCTTCGAGCATAGGATTAAACGGCTGGCGCGGGCAAAGCCCGCACATTGCCCCTCGCTAAAAACGCTCGGGAGGGCTTCGCCGCTGTTAAAAATTGTTTAATTGGCAGTAGTGTGGAGCTTGCTCCACAACCATTGTGCAAGTCGGCGTAGGGTGGGAAAAGCGTCAGCGTTCCCACCAAAAGTTATTGTCAGGTAAAACCTGACCTATATTTCTAAACAAATTGAACATCAGCGCGCATTCCCTCTCCAATGGGGAGGGCTAGGGAGGGGGTTAGAAGTACTTAGTAAATAGGTCGTGCTTTAGCCAGACAATAACTTACATAACTCTTGTGGAGCAAGCTCCACACTACTTCTCTAGTTGACTTACTTTATAACATTTCCGTTTTGTTTGATTAAAGTTTAATTTTTTCATATAATCTAATTATGAAGAGATTTTTAATTACAGCTTTATTATTAGCAGGGACAGCCTGTTTTGCTTCCGAAGATATTTCAAAACAGGCAACGGCTTTTTACAGCGATAATAATTATCAAAAAACAATGGATTTAATTCTGCAGATTAATGAAAAAGAACGTTCCGCGCAGGACTGGCTGATTCTGGGTAATGTACTTGAAGACAAAGGCGAAAAAGATAACGCTATTTTTATGTATCAAAAAGCAATTTCCGTTGATTCAAAGTACTATAAAGCATATTACAATCTCGCAAACCACTATGCACAAAATAACCAGCTTAATATGGCGGTGCAAAATTACAAAAAAGCGGCTTCTTTGAATAAAGAAAACCCATATATTTTGTACAATCTTGCCTGCACATACATTAAACTCGGAGAAATAAAAAAAGCTAAGACGAATTTGAATAAAGCAATTATGTTAAAGTCAGATGTTCCGGAATTTCATTACAACCTTGCTTATGTATATAAACAGCTGGACAAACCCAAGCTTGCACAGACTTATCTCGATAACTTCAACAAGCTGACTAACAATGGTATGTAATATTACCTTTCTATTAATCTTATTCTTGTATCCGAATAATATTCTTTATTAATCTGATTTGCACTTTCTACCCGTTGAATTTTACTGTCCAATTCGCTATTCGGACTTTTTTCCGATGCGAGTTTCAAATATTTTAAAGCAGCCTCTGTATCGCCAAATTTTTCGTAAATATCGCCTATTTTATATAAAGTGTCATAATGTCCCTGATACCCTTTTTTGTAAGCAATTTTATACATGTTTAAAGCCCTTTTATACAGCTCTCTTCTGTAATAAAATTCGCCCAGTCTGAAAAACGGCTCCGGCTGACTTTTATCAACACCTATTGCTGCATAAAAACATCCTTTTGCGTAACGGTCTTTTCCGATAATATCATACAGAATTCCCAGCCGTATTTTATAGAAAATACTTTTCGGATTTTTGTTACACAAAACAGCATACAAATTCAGAGCCGTTGTCATTTCATCATTTATTTTGCCGTTATAAGTTTTTAAAGCTAAATTATAATAGACTCCGGCCTTTGAATCTAATTCTTCTTCCGAAAGTTTTGTATAATCTATCGGAATCTGATAATCAAGCTTTCCCTGCAGAGCGGAATAAGAAGGCAAGACCGGATATATTAGCATAAACATTATAAATATAAATCTAATCAATCGTCCCATATTATTTATCTTAACATTGCATAATAATATCTATTATATCAGATAATTTTTTAGTACAATAAAAAAGAGAGGGGTTTCGACCGGTGAAAGAACTTGTTTGTCTAGCAGTATTTATACTACTATCTGCACTATTTGCAATCGCAATGGTGATAGCAGGTTTTATCTGCCAGTACAAAAAATCAACACCCGTCAAAAATTCCATATATGAATGCGGAGTTAAGCCGGTTAATGATGCACGAATTCAATTTGATATAAGATATTTCAATTATGCGGTAATCTTTTTAATCTTTGATATAGAAACAATTTTTCTTTATCCGTTTGCAGTATTTGTAAACGAACTTGGACTATTTGCAATTATTGAAGCTTTTATATTCGTTGCATTACTGCTTTTCGGGCTTTATTTTGCAATCGGTAAAAAAGTTTTGAGGTGGGGGGAATAATATGGATATTGATAAAAACAAATTTTCCTCCGGTATCCCCGGTGTTATAGTTACCTCAATAGACTTTGTTTTAAACCGGAGCAGAGCAAATTCACTCTGGCCGTTAACCTTTGCAACTTCATGCTGCGGTATTGAAATGATGCAGACGGTTGCTTCCGATAATGATATCGCACGCTTCGGCTCGGAAGTTTTCAGGGGTTCTCCGAGACAGGCGGATTTGTTAATTTGCGCAGGAACAATAACCCACAAAATGGCACCTGTATTACAGAGATTGTATGAACAAATGCCGGAGCCCAAGTACGTTATTGCAATGGGCGCCTGCACCTGCGGCGGCGGAATGTTTGCAGAAACTTCTTATTCCGTAATAAAAGGGATTGATAAAATTATCCCCGTAGACATTTATCTGCCGATGTGCCCGCCGCGTCCGGAGGCTCTTTTGGATGCTATAAGAAAATTACAAAATAAAATTAAAAAAGAATCAATTCTTGATAGGAAAGAGTTTGTTAATTCACATGACTTAAAACTTGTTGAGGATGAAGGTATTCTGATCAAAAAAGGAGGTCATGATGGATTGGAATAAGTTTTGCGAAGTCTTCGCAGATTGCGAGCTTCTGGGAAATAAAATATTAATTAAATCAAGACTGCATGATGTAATAGAATTTGTAACGGATAATTATCCTTATGATATGTTAAAAGAGATTATTGCAATCCACAATCAGGATGGTCTTGTTGAGCTGGTTTACCATTTGTACTCAACCATAGATGAAGAGAATCTGCTTATTTCAATACTTGTAAAAGACAGGGCTGAAAGTATTGTTGACATATTTGAATCCGCCCAGGCAGATGAAAATGAAATATATGATCTCTTCGGAATAAAATTTATCGGAAATGACAAGTTAAAGAGGCTCTACATGCCGGAAAACTGGGAAGGGCACCCTTTAAGAAAAGATTATGTACAGGACGATACGAGGTTATGCTGGAATGACGATAACGACTCTTAAATTAAATCTTGGTCCCCAGCATCCTTCAACGCACGGGGTTTTAAGACTTATTCTTGAACTGGACGGAGAAAAAATTCTCTCCTGCGAGCCTGATATCGGGTATTTGCACAGAGGAATGGAAAAAATGGCGGAGCAAATGTCATATATCCAGTATCTTCCGACGGTTGACAGAGTGGATTATCTTGCAGGATTTTTCTATTCGGAACTGTTGTGCAGAATAGTTGAACAGGCTCAATGTGTTGAACTTCCGGACAAAGTTCGTGTGATAAGAGTTATGCTTCTTGAACTTAACCGTATGGCGTCGCATATCCTCTGGATTGGAATGTTCTTAATGGATCTGGGAGCAACATCGCCGTTTTTCTATACATTCCGCGAGCGGGAAATGATTCTGAGATATTTTGAAAAGATTTCCGGTCAAAGGATGATGTATAATTATTTCGTATTCGGCGGAGTGAGAAGGGATATTGATTATCTTGAAGATGTGGAAGAAATTTTATCAATCCTGCCTTCCAAACTTGATGACTACGAAAAACTTATTGAAGAAAATCCAATTTTCAGAAGAAGAGTCGTAAATAAAGGTATTTTAGAAAAAGAAACCGCGCTTAATTATGCAATAACAGGCGTAAACTTGAGAGCAAGCGGAGTTGATTTTGACTACAGGGAACAGGATTATCTCTACAAAGGTTTTGATATCGGAAAAGTTATCCTGAAAGAAAAAGATTCAATGGCACGATACAGGGCAAGAGTTCTGGAGATAAAAGAGAGCATGAAAATTGTTCGTCAGGCGCTTGATTATTTAAAAAAATCTTCCCCACTCGAGCAGAAACTTATTAATCCGATTAATTTGAAACTTCCTGAGGGCGATTACTATGCAGACATTGAAGCTCCAAGAGGTATCGCAAGCTGTTTTGTCCGCTCAACGGGTGAAAAAGAACCATATAGACTCAAATGGAGAACAGGCTCTTACTATTCAGTGAATCTTTTAAGAAAGCTTTTAGTCGGAGAATACCTGAATGACGCTATAGCAATTGCAGGATCGCTCGATATAATTTTGCCGGAGGTGGATAAATAATGAATTATCTTTACTTCCTGTACATAGAATTTTTGCAAAAATATAATATTCCGAAACTTTTTGGAGATATTACGTATTATTTTATACCGTTTTGTATAATCGCAGCCGCGCTTCTTGTAGTTGTACTTGCTCTGGTGCTGGTCGAAAGGAAATTACTCGGATTCTTTACCCAGAGAAAAGGACCGAATCGAGTCGGCTGGTGGGGACTTTTGCAAACTTTAGCAGATGCTTTCAAGCTTTTATGCAAGGAAAATATTACACCGGATAAAGCTGACAGATTCCTTTTTAACCTAGCGCCTATCCTTGTTTTTGTACCGATGTTTGCGGCGCTCGGAATAATCCCTTACAGCTCGGAATTTACTTTTGTAAATACAAGTACAAATGTAATTTTATACTTAATTCTTGCTGCGTTTCCTGTTTTGAGTATATTCTTAGCCGGCTGGGCGAGCAATAATAAATACTCCCTGTTCGGTGCTGCAAGAAGCATTGCGCAGATTTTGAGCTATGAACTTCCGATGACTTTTGTAATTTTATCTTCCGTACTTCTTGCTTCTTCAATGAATTTAACCGGAATTACTCTTGCGCAAACTTCCAAATTCTGGTTCTCCGGCTGGTTTATCTTTCCGAACATTCTCGGATTTATAATATTATTCATCTGTATTCTTGCGGAATTAAACCGCTGTCCGTTCGATTTGCCGGAAGCGGAAAGCGAATTAATATGCGGCTATAATACAGAATATTCCGGTATGAGATTTGCAATATTTTATCTGAGCGAGTACGCTATGCTTTTTGCAAACTCAATGTTTATGGCTATTCTTTTCTTAGGCGGATATCTTTCACCGTTCGGTAAATATATGTTCAGCTCATCTTTCTTAATATATTTTGAGCAGGCATTCTGGCTGTTTTTGAAAGCATCAATACTTGTATTTATTATGATATGGATAAGAGCAACGCTCCCGAGGCTTGCGTCGTTTGACCTGCTAAAATTCTCATGGGTATATCTTCTTCCGCTTTCCATATTAAATTTATTTATCGCTGTTATAATAAAATTTACCGGAGGGGGGTAAAGGGTTAGTAAATGTTAGTAAAAGGAACTATAAATTTATTTAAAGGTTTATTTGTCGTTTTTAAACATTTGTTTAAACGTCCGGTTACTCTTGAGTATCCGGAAAAGAAAAGAGTATTAAACGATGTTTTTAGGGGCAAACCTTCCGTAAACGGCTGTGTAGGTTGCGGAATTTGCCAGAAGGTTTGTCCGACAGGTGCTATAAGTTTTTCTAAAGATGAAAACGGAAAAGTTATTGAATACAAATTTGATTTAAAAAAATGTATAATTTGCGGTAACTGTTCTTTTTACTGCCCGAAAGGTGCAATTAAGATGACAAAAGAATATGAACTTGCAACAGATAATGTAAAGAATTTGACTCTCAAATACAAAGGAGGCGCTGATGATTGATAATCCGGTAATTTTTTACTCAGCTTCCGTATTTATAATCCTGTTTGCGCTTTTGAGTCTGTTTGCAAAAAATGTCGTTTATTCGCTTCTTTCATCAATTGTGGTTTTCTTTTTCGGTGCATTGTTTTTCTATGTTTTAGGCTCAGAATACAATGCAATAATTCAGGCGGCAATTTATGGATTTGCTGTTCCGGTTCTTATAGGACTTTCCATAATGTTTGGCGGAGGTAAAACAAATAGCAAGAAAAAACATAGCCTTTTCTGGTATTTGCCGCTATTCGCAGGAATTTTTATACTGGCATTTGTTTATCTTCTGATGATGTCACTGGTTATTATGCCGGACACATTTAATGCTTCCGATGTATTACAGGTAAATGCTTTTGATACAATAAGAACTTTTGCAAGGGCGTTATTTGTAGATTATGTCTGGGCGTTTGAACTCGTATCACTTTTGCTTACCATAGTTATTGCAGGTTTGGGAATGCTCAGGGTAACTAAACATAGAGGGCTTAGAAACAGCAGAGGAGGTGAAAAATAATGGAAATAACTATGTATCATTATTTATTTATAGGGCTTCTTTTGTTTTTAATAGGGCTTTTAGGCTCGATTCTTGTAAAAAATGTTATAAAAGTTTTAATCTCAATAGAAATCATGCTTCTCGGGATAAATATTAATTTTATAACTTTTGCGGCATTCTGTGATAATATACGCTTTGACGGATATATTATATCTTTATTTTACGTAGGAATAGGAGCTGTAGAACTTGCAGTTGCATTATATCTTTTCTACCTTATGTATCAGAAAAAGGAGAGCGATAATATTGAAAAATTCAGTGATTTGTAAGTTTCAGAAATAAAATTATCCGATATTTTTGTTTCTGAAACTATAGCGGGAGCCGGAGGCGGGAGCGTGTTTGAAGAAATAAAAATACCGGATAAAACATAATAATTCACCAAAAGAAAGGAAAAAGAATTGACAGATTTGATTTTAGATAACATATATTTAATACTTCTGCTTCCGCTCTGGATATTTTTAATCATAATGAGCGCAAGATTTTTTGCCGTATATGTTAATAATAGAATAATTTATTCTCTAACCCTTCTTTCATCTCTCCTCGGCGCACTTTTATGCTCGGTAAGCTTAGTCAGACTCAACAATGTAATAGAACAGACTTTTCCGTTTATAAAAATTAATAATTTTACACTCGAATGCGGACTACATATTGATAAATTATCATTAATAATTGCACTCGTCCTGTTTCTGGTAAGTTTTTTCGTTCAATTATTTTCTGTCTCTTATATGAAGGATGAACCGAAAAAATACAGATTTTTTGCATACCTGAATATGTTTAATTTTTCAATGGCGGGTCTTTTGTTCAGCCCGAATTTATTCCAGATGTATTTTTTCTGGGAACTCGTAGGGGTTATGTCATATCTGCTTATAGGATTTAATTATAAAAACAAAGAAAAATCTGAAGCTTCAAGACGTGTGTTTTTAATAAACAGGGTCGGTGATACGGCTTTAATCGGCGCTATTATTTTCTCCTCTTACATTATGTTTTCATACGGAGGAAATCTCACTTTTGCAACACTTTCTTTTGAAGATATGAATGCAATCTCAACTATTTTATCCGCATACACTTCCACCCCGCTTTATTACATAATTTGTATTTTATTTATCACGGGTGCGGCAGTAAAATCCGCCCAGTTCCCGTTTTACACCTGGCTTCAGGATGCTATGGAAGCAAAGCTTCCGGTAAGCGCGCTTTTGCATTCGGCAACAATGGTTGTTGCGGGAGCTTATTTATTAATCAGGCTTGTTCCCGTATTTACACTTGAAGAACCGTTGATGTACATAATTTCAGGACTGGGAATTTTAACTGCGCTTATTTGTTCAATTCTTGCCTCAATTGAAACTCATCCTAAAAAAGTCCTTGCCTATTCAACTTCCGCAAATTTAGGTTTGATATTTTTAGCGGTTGGAGTTTTAAATATAAAAGCAGCTTTGATATTTTTAATTGCGCACGCGTTTATTAAATCAATGTTATTTTTATCACTTGATAAGAATGAAAATTATGTTAACTACGTCACTTTCCTGCTAGGCGGTTTAAGTTTGTCAGGGCTGATTTTTGCGGGAGTTGTGGCTAAAGAATTTTTGTTTGTATCAATCCAAAATAATATCCTCTTATCTGTATTATATTGCATTGTTGCTTTTATGACAGCTTTCTACATAATGAGAATTTCCCTTGTAATGATAAGAGACAAAAATCTCGTTAACAGAATCGATATTTTTGAATATATTCCGATTGCATTTTTATTCCTGTTAAATATTATTTTCTATTTCTTTATAAGAGAAAAAGTTTCATACAAAGTTGCAGAGCCTTTCTGGGCAGCGCTTGCCGGCTGGGCGGCAGTTTATTTTCTGCATACAAAAAATCTGCTTACCAGATTTTCTCAAACACCTAAACTGCTTGAAAAATTTTATAACAACGTATTAACAAAAATTTATGACATTATATCAAATGCGGCAAACTTTATTGACACTAAAATATTGGCCGATTACAGACCTCTTATTTGGTTTGCAAAATTTGACGTAAAACTTATTAACCTGATAGAAACTAATATAATGAATAAATCAGTAACTCTGACTGCAGACTGTGCAAAGAAGTTCTCCGAATGGGGTGGAAAACTGCAGAGCAGAAATGTACAAAATTACAACGCATACGCATTTATGATTATTACAATTGTTCTTTGTCTGGTAATAATTGCGTATACAGTGATGATTAATCAAATGAGCTAAAGGAGAAATATGGAAAAACTTTTATCAATACCGTTTTTAATATTTATGCCGCTGGTAATATCAATGTTTGTGATATCGCCATTGTTTACAAGAAATGAAATTATTGTAAGAAGATTTTCAAAATCAATTTTCGGCCTGCATTTTCTGTATTCAATTCTGATGCTGGCACTTTTTGATCCGGCTAATCCTTACATAAGCCAGATTCATTTCTTCGGGCTGGATTGGATTCAGTCTATGGGTGTGAAATTTATTTTTAAGATTGATAACATTTCAATGATTCTTGTAATGCTCACATCCTTTGTTTTTCTTATTTCATCTTTTGCAAGTAAATTTAACATAAGAGAGAACCACAAGTTCTACTATTCAATGCTGCTACTTCTTGAAAGCGCAATTCTCGGGATTTTTACAGCAGGCGACATGTTTGTTTTCTTCCTGTTCTGGGAATTGGAGCTGATTCCTGCATACTTCTTAATAGGGGGTAAATGGAAGGGACTGGAAAACGAAAGCGAAGCTGCAAAAGCTCAAAATTCCGCTATAAAATTTGTATTATTTACCTTTTTAGGAAGCATGGTAATGCTGCTCGGAATACTGCTTCTTCATTATTACAACTACATTTCAAACGGTATTTTATCCGCAAGCTTCACGGATATTAATGCCTCAAGGATTCCTGAATATATTCAAATACTAATATCCGTCTGTCTGCTTATAGGATTCGGCGTAAAACTTCCTATAATTCCATTGCACACATGGCTTCCGGACGCTCACACAAACGCTCCGACTCCTGTCAGTATGATTCTTGCCGGAATTCTGTTAAAAACCGGCGCCTACGGTATTTTCAGATTCAATTACCGGACGCTTTCGGATGCGTTTATCACAATAGCACCGATTTTAGCCGTTTTTGCACTAATAAATATTATTTATACGGCTTTCGTTGCATACGCTCAAACGGATATTAAAAGAATTGTAGCGTATTCAAGCATCTCAAATATGGGGTTAATACTTTTAGGTCTCTGCGCAATAAATCAAATCGGACTTTCTGCCTCTGTTTTCCATATGGTCGCGCACGCTCTCGTAACCTGCGGATTATTTATGATTGCGGGTATTGTTTATTTAAGATGTAAAACTAGAGATATAAACACTTTATCCGGAATTGCAGCTGTAATGCCGCGATTGTTCGGCTTTGCAGTTTTGATTGTACTTGCTTCAATCGGAATACCGGCTTTCGCACCGTTTGTAAGTGAAATTTTGACAATTATAGCTTCATTAAATGCTGATTTTTCAGACGTGTTAAAGTTTGTATCAGTATTCTCGCTTCCGCTGCTTATAATAAGCTCTTGCTATATGCTCAAATTTTTGCACAAAAGTTTTTACGGAGAGCTTCCGCAGGAGTTTGAAAAAGTTAACGATATAACTGTTCACGAATTTATAGTTCTGGCTTCCGTTCTTGCAGGGCTTGTAATTTTCGGAATCTTCCCTGGCGTACTTTTGAATATGGCAGGATAAAATAATTTAATAACATCAAAGAAAGGTTCAGAATGTTAAAAGATATTTTCAATATTTTATTACCGCACATATCACTTGCTGGATTCATAATTCTACAGCTTGTTTTAAGTCTGCTTCTGTCTCCGAGACTTTATCGCTATGCAAGACTTGTATCAGTAATCGGAATATCTTTGAGTATCATTTTACTTTCAACCGTACAGACAGAGCCGCAGTACTTTGCATTCAAAGATTCTTTGATGTCAGATAGCTATACTCTTTTATTTGACTTTCTTATCCTTGTATGCGGATTTTTGACGGCACTGCTCAGCAGAAATCTTATTAAAACAATAAAAGGAAATGCTTATACTTTTCAGGCTCTCCTGCTTACGGCAATATTCGGAGCAATGAATATTATCTCCGCAAACGATTTTCTTACATTGTTTGTGTCTATTGAAATTCTGAGCTTTTCAACATATTTTTTAATAGCTGCAGCAAAAGGATATTACTCAAAAGAAGCTTCTTTTAAATATTTGCTAACATCCGCAATATCATCAGGGGTTTTTCTCTTTGGAGTTTCTTACCTCTACGGAATCACCGGTTCTCTAAACCTCTCTGAAATTTATGAAATTGTTATGAATCAGGATCCGTCTATTATGTATTCAATCTCAGCAATAATGATTGTACTGGGATTAATTTCAAAGCTAGCGGTATTCCCGTTTGCAAACTGGGTCATTGATGTTTATAAAGGAGCGGAAACTTCTGTTCTTGCTTTTTTATCTACAATACCGAAACTCGCTGTTTTCGGAATTTTATGCAGGCTGCTTGTTTTTCCGCTATCAAACAGTTTTGAATTAACTTTCGTGATTGCTATTATCACACTTATAACAGCTTTCTGGGCAAATACTTATGCCATTCGCGAAAACAATGTTAAAGTGATTCTTGCCTGCTCCGCTTCCGCAAACTCTTCTTACGTTTTGCTGGCAGCATGTCTTGTGTCGGTTTACAACCTGTCGACAGTAATATTCTACCTGCTTTGCTATGTATTGATGAATATTTCGGCATTTGCTTTTTTAAATATTTGCTCAGACAAACACGATATGGATGTGAGAAGTTTTAAAGGTCTTTTTTACAATAACCACGGCCTTACAGGCGCGTATGCATTTTCTGTCCTTGCTCTTGCAGGATTTCCGATAACCTCCGGATTCGTTGCAAAAATTTATCTTTTTACGGCAATTGCAAGCTCGGGCTTAATCTTTGTTCCGTTTCTTTTAATACTCTTAATACTAACTGTTGCAGCGCTTTATTACTACTTAAAAATCCTTATCCCGCTTTTTGAAAGATGCGATAAGAATACAGAGACTCCAAAACTTAATCCGGTATTTTCACAAAAATTTGTACTCATAGTAACCGCCGCAATCACACTTTTAATCGGCATTTATCCGGAAAAAATCATCGAACTTTGCAGATTTATTGCATATAATATTTAATGAGTAATTAACTTCAAACCTGTGATTCCGCTTATTATAAGTGCAATACACACTAGGCGCATAGCTGTTACCGGTTCTTTAAACAATATTATTCCGAAAATTACAGTACCGATTGTACCGATTCCGGTCCAGATTGCATAAGCCGTACCGAGCGGTAAATTTCTGAGTGCAAGTGCAAGAAAATAGAAGCTTGCAACCATTCCGACAACAGTCAATATTGAAGGTATTATCTGAGTAAACCCGTGTGAAAACTTTAAACCAACCGCCCAGCTGATTTCAAACAATCCTGCTATTAATAAAAACATCCAGTGCATTAGCGTTATCCTTTCTTCATACAAAATACCGGAAGATATAGTTTATCTCCCGGGCTTTTATCCCTCCGTGTGCACAAAAACTGTGAATTTTCTCTCGGACCAGCCGGCAATACCGCGGAACCCTAGAAAATGTTTTATGAAATTTTTAAACCTTTTTTATTATACACAAAAACCGTTTGATAAACCATAAATCAAATGCCGCATATCTTTATCCTTAACCCGTTTTATGAACTCTCCTTCTATCTTTGCTCCGAGTTTCTCTGCAACACGGCGGGACGGCATATTTTCCGGACGAATTTCAAAAATCACCTTGTCTAAATTTAACTCGTTAAAAGCATATTCCGCAAGAGCTCTGGCACATTCTGCTGCATAACCTTTGTGCCAATATTGCTTTTTTAAAATATACCCGATTTCATAAAACCGGTTATTATTTATAATATCCGGCATTAATGCCGCCTGACCGGCAACTCTGCCGGTTATTTTATCAACAGCAATAAAATACCCCAATCCTGATGTTTTGTAGCGGGCTAAATTTTTATCAATCCATTCCGAAACTTCCGCATCAGAAAACGTGTACTCCCATGCATACATAACTTCCCTATCCTGAAGCATATCTTTTAAATCATCAAAATCGCTGCAGGTAATTTCTCTTAAATAAAGCCTTTCAGTTTCTAAGAATATTTTCTCCATATATTACAAAACATGCTCAAAAATAACACTCGGTTCCTGTTCCGTTTCTTTATTCCCCCAACCCTTAGCTTTTGCGGAAGTTGTTATGTAGAGTTTTTTTTGCGCACGTGTAATTGCGACATACAGTAATCTCAAACTCTCTTCCGAATTAAATTCTCTGAGTTCAAGCTCTGATTTTTTCTTATAGTGAGGATTAAACCCTCTAACTTCTTCCATAAAAATTGTTGAAGATTTTGTTTTGGCTTTTTCTACATCAATCGACAAATTCTTCTCTGCCATCTCCGGTAGAAATACGTATTCAAACTCATCGCCTTTTGACTTATGCAAAGTCATTATCTGAACTTTTCCCTTCATTGCATCTTTGTCCTCTTCTTCCGAGAAGAACTTAAATCCGCTTAAAGTCGGCTTTTTAGAAATTTCTTCCAGTCTTTGAAGTACAAGATCAAATTTTACATTGGCGCTCAATCGCTTCACAAGTGTTGCGATTAAATACACATTGGATTTTTCAATATCGCTTGTGTAATAAAAAAGTCCGATTCTGATTACAAGCTCCTCAAGCGGCAGAGTTGAAGAATTAAGCCAGTACTGCATATCCCACAAAAATTGCGCAAGATCGTTTGATTCTATATCATCTCCGTCTTTTTGAATAAAAGGTTTT
Organism: Candidatus Gastranaerophilales bacterium; assembly: GCA_944322845.1. GTDB lineage: Bacteria > Cyanobacteriota > Vampirovibrionia > Gastranaerophilales > Gastranaerophilaceae > CAG-196. Next base: position 147,222 of record CALUQE010000001.1, on the reverse strand, counting down.
TCGGACGCTCTGATTTCAAGCTGTAATCTTTGCTTATAGAACCCTAAATCAGAGAGCGTTTCGTAAGTCGATACAACAACCTCATTATCAAACGGGTTCTGAATAAATTTCAGGATAGCAAATATTGTATTGAAAACTCCTTTTTGTCCGAGAGATTCGCTTCTTGTAATACTTTTTAAGCCCGCATCATTTATAAAGCCTGCCCAGGAAGCCACCTGATAATTATTTCTCAAAAGTATTCCGATCGTTGCATCTTTGTTTCTTGTAAGAATATTTTTAATCTCTTTGAGGATAAAATTCCTTTCTGCAAAAGCATTTTCAAAAACGCGTGAAAAAATGGCATTTTCGCTGACCGGATTTTTTCCTTCAACTCCCTGCATATAACTCGTAAAAAACGCCTTAGGTAAAATCTCATTCCCGTAATTTACAAGATTATTCGCTAACGTCATAACCTCCTGCGTGCATCTTTGTGAATGGTTCATCTCAACAGTCTTATCTGCAGTTTTGATAAACTGTCTGAATCCTTCCACATCAGCGTTGGAAAACGTTGTCGTAATTGCCTGATTAATATCTCCGCATCTTACAAGATTTTTATATTTTCCGCTCAAAAGTGCAATTAATCTTTGCTGAACTCCTGATGAATCCTGAGCTTCGTCCTCTATAATATATTCGCAAATGTTTTGATAATACTCTAAAATATCCGGATTGTTTTCAAGAAGCTTAACAGACATAATCAAAATATCATCATAGTCGATTAAATTTTCCTCTCTCAATTTTGCCTGATATTCTCTATAAAAGTTCTTGAATTTCTCAATCTTTTCATCCGATGAAGGTGTATCAATGTTTCCCTCCTGCAGTTTTATAACAGAAATCGCCCTGTCAAATTCATCACTCTCGGTTTTTGTGAATTTTCCGGCTATAGATTTTATAATCCGCATCCTCTGGGTATCATCGCAAATATCAAAATCCGAATCCAGATTTAACCTCTCATAATTTGCATTTTCTTTTATAATCTTTAACGCAAGCCCGTGAATCGTACTGATATTTGGAAGCTGCGTCGAATTAGGGCACATATTTTTAATTCTTTCTCTGAAATTTCTGGCAGCAGAATCCATATATGTAAGAACAAAAATATTCGATGGAGTTACACCTTGATTTATAAGTTTAATAATTAATGCAAGCAAAATGGTCGTTTTTCCCGCACCCGGAACTGCAGAAATTGCCATGCTCCCGCTTTTGTAATCCAGAACAGGTTTCTGGTCAGCTCGCGGTATAATTTTGAAAGCTATCGCTCCCTCTCCTTCGGGGAGGGTTGGGGAGGGGGTTGAACCTGCAAGATATTCTTCTATTCCGCCCAGATTCTCGACACCCGCAGGATCAAACAAACTCGAACATGCCCAGATATGGTCAGATGCGAGAAGCAAAAGTTTTCTTAAAATCCTTGCAGTCTTTTGCTTGGCTAAAAATATATCATCCTCAACCGTGTACTCGTCCTTTGTCCAATCAGCCTGAAAAACCCACGCATTATACAGAGGTCCTGTATCTGTCTTTACCCAGTCAGAATGTGAAACATCCAGCCAGAACTGGTATTTTGAAGAAATCTTGTTGTCAATAATTTTTTGTGGAGTTGCCACAACAAGATCATCATCTCCAAATTCCAGAATCGTACTCGGGTTCTCCGCAATAATTGAGTTTTCTATCTGAACAATAATCTCCTCCGCACGCTCAATTACAGTTTTTTCACCAAGAACGCTTTCAAAATCTCTTAATTGTTTTATAAAGAAATTAAATTTATTAATCTTACTTCCATCCGCATGCTCTACCAGCTTGTAAAATAATTCGTAAACCTTCAAAGAAAGTTTTTCATCTTTTTCTTTAATCTCTTCAAAAACTTTTAAAAACTTTTGATATTTTTCATCATAAAATTCAAGAGTTATTTTAGGAAGTGTTCCGGAATTTTTGTATCCTGCAAGAACTCCATCACAATACTTAAGCGAGATTCCAAGAAAATCAGATAAAATAACTCTCAGTTCCATTTCTGAAATATCAATTCCAAGCATGAGTTTTAGAATATTCAAACTCGCTTTAACCAGCGGATTATCAATAAGTTTTTCGCTTCCTGACAAAAACAGGGGATTGCAAATATATTTCAAATTCTCTTCCAGAGTAAATTTGAGCATGTTATCCTGAAGCGGGGTAATAATTGTAATGTCTTTTGGTTTTACATTTTTTTTGAATAAGTTTTTTATCTTTTCAATCGTGAAATCCAGAATTTCAGCACGTTTGGAGAGGGAAGTTAATGTAAAATTTTCCAATCTTTCTTTCTTGCCTTCAAGAATGTTTGAAAAAATTATTTCGCCTGAGGTAAATGTATTTTGTTCAATATTCGAAAGATCTGAACTTTGAACAGGCAAATCGCAAACAACCTCTTCATTGAATAAGTGTACCAACTTACACTCAATCGAGGTGTCTGCACTCAAATACCCGCACCTGCTTGATCCCAATGCATCAAAACAAATTACCCAATCCTTTAATTGCGGTTTCAAATACGATATAAAATCAAAACAAACAGGAGTCATTTCATCAGCATCATCTACAAGAAGATGCTTTACATTTTTAAAATAATCCGTATTTTTATAAACATGATTAAAGATTAAAGTCTGCCTCAAATAATCTAAGCTTCTTGTTTTTAAGGTTGAAGACAAAAGTTTTTTTATAATCAGTTCCGCATCATCCGCAAACGATTCTTTTAAAATCTTTGATCTTTTTTCAACTTCTTCATTCGTTAAATGATTTTGAACAATAAGAGAATATCTCCTAAAAATTTGATGCAAAAGTGAATGTTTGGAATTATATCCCTTAACATCAACATGTTTTAAAATATCTTTTAACAAAAACTGCGATACCTCCAAGCCCACCAAATTCGGAAGTATAAAGGCTTTTTTTGCGGGTATGGAATTTTCTATAAAACACCAGTTTTCAACAAGTGTATTATATACAATTGAAAAGAAGGAATGAACGTTCAATTTTTCAATAGCATCTGTTTTTATGTTTTTTAAGATTTGGTCACTGAACTGTTTCTTCAAAGTTGAATTTTGGACAAGGACCAGTATTTCCGAAGGTTTTACGCCCTCAGAGATAAGCTCTAAATATTTATCAACTAATACTTTAGTTCGAAAATCAACTTTAATAAAATTTAATAACATACTCCTTATGGACTATTTTAACACAAATACGGTTCAAACCTCTTGCAAAATATGAAAATTTTTAATACAATAAATGGGTAAGTTTTTTACAGTGACACTATTTAAGAAGGAGATTAAAAAAATGGCAAGAGTTAAAGAAGAAAAAAAAGGTATTCAGGAACAAATCATTGAATCAGCTGGTCAAATCTACAACTACCTTTCTAACAAGGGTGAAGTTTCTATCAGCAAAATGAAAAAAGACCTTTCTTTAAACGAAAACTTTGCTGAAATGGGCTTAGGCTGGTTATCAAGAGAAGACAAACTTGAATACACTCAAAAAGCTAAATCAGTAACTGTAAAATTAAGATAGTAACTGAAAACAAGTTTAAATAAAAACCTCTCTAAATTTTAGAGAGGTTTTTATTATTTATAAATAGCAAAAATATTTTTGAGCTTTTTTCATTCAATATGATATCTGCAATAACAAATGCTATAAATTTCAAATCATTAAAATGGAACGAAAAAATAAACCATCCAAACGGCGTTGAGTACAAGTTGTGGGAAGATGGCGAAGATTATTTCTGTAAGTATACAATCACTAAACCCAAAGGCATGATTTCTGATTTAGAGCAGTGTCAAAAAGATTTGGGCTGGACTTCCCGCATAAATACAGCTTTAAAATTTATAAAAGGAAGTAAAAAATTTCTTGATGAAAAGATTTATGGAATTATAGGAACCGGCGGATTAACTACGGTTTTTGATATAGGAGATGATCGGGTTTTAAAGATATCTGAAGAAAATCCGTTTGAGTACAGAAAGTATAATCCGAAATTTGATATTCCGCTTGTTGGTGAAGTCGAGCATTTTGACGGGATTTACGGATATATGCAGAAAAAAGCGGATACGGAAAATGTCGGTCTAAAAAATGTACTTGCCGTAAAAAGAAAAATGAAACGGGCGGGCTATACATCTTCGCAGGACTTTGGTATGCACAGAGTTGATCAGGTTGGAATTTACAAGGGAAAAAGTTTGCTTTTAGACAGCAGATGCGCAATCAGAAGAAATAATTTTATAACACGTTTTACCCGTTGGTTTGAAGATAATTTTAACTTTAAACGTGTTTACTATGCATACAGAATTGAAGATATCATGGACAGACCGCCGACACACATAGAAGAAAAACCGCTTCCAAATTATACGCTTAAAGAAGCCTTAAGCCGCATCAAAAAAGTTATTAAAAGCTGGAAATAATTTATTTAATATTATCTTTTTCCACTGTAGGAGAAAGTCCTTTTATTGCAAAAGGTTTTGCAAAATAAACCGCACTCACAATTCCAAGAAGAGCCCCGATAACATTCAATGTTGTTCTTATCCCTTTCCATTTTTGCGGAAGAAAATTGGAAACAGATAAAAGCCCGCTCCCTGCCATAAGATAAATATACGCTTTAAAAATACCTCTCGGAACTGCAACACAATCCTGAACATCACGCGGATTTTTTACATTATCAGCAATGACATCAATAAATTCTCTTTTTGGTTTATTCGACTGGGTGTTATAAAAAGTTTGACCAGCTTGAACTTTTGAAATATTCATAATACTTATATTAAACCCTAAAAAAATTTTTTTTGCGCTATTTTGACAACTCCGCTTTCTTCTTCTCAATTTCATCGAGCAAAATTTTCAGAATTTCTTTCGGATAATTTGCTTTTCGAAAACATTTTTTCAAGTTTTTTAAATCATCCAGAGTTTTGCAATTATATTTGATATTCTCAAAAGTATTATACCCTTGAAGATCTACAATTCTGAAGGTTGCCTGCCCGAAATCATCCGCATCGAAAATCCCCTCATTGATTTGTTTTTGGACCTTCCGATTCGGAATCTCATATACACCACCCCTGACTCCTACGATTTCCGGATACTTAAACATGCTGTGAAAGACATTTACAACTGCATTTGAGGCAGTTTTTTTTAAAAGTTTAAGCATGTTTTTCATATTCCATTCTTGCTCTCTATAAAACAATGAATCTCCCGGAATTATTGCCCCCATCGTAAACCCTTCCGGCATAAGCGTTTTTATCATAAATTGCAAAGTTTCTTTGGTGCAATCGGGTAAAGCATGATACAGTGCGTGAGTCCCTGAATTTTTGTCATAAAGATACATTACAGAGCAATCGTGCACAAAAGAGGTTGAGAGCGGTTTAACCGCTTTTGCCTTCAGAAAACTATTTCCATAGCCTGCAGTATTCGTAGAATACCCGCTATTTTTCACATATTGTGTTTTTTCAAAAAAATCCCAGAAACATCTGAGCGGAATTGAACCTTTGCATTTTGTACCTCCTAGACACTGCGGCTGAACCTCCTGAATTTTTTTTAAAGATTCTTTAGGGTTCTGATAACCAACAGGAGTACGTACAAAAAGGTCATAAAGAGTTTGTTTTTTTAATTTTATTCCGCGGAAAACCGGCAAATTACTGCAATAATATACCTGCTGTGAATATGTATTAAAGTTAACTTTCATACTAATTATAAATACAAACAAAAAATATTTTGCTATAAAAAATGTTTATGTTAGAATAAATTTGTTGAAAAGTTAATACGGGTGCGTGGCGCAGTTGGTAGCGCAGTTGACTCTTAATCAATTGGTCGTGGGTTCGAGTCCCACCACACCCAGAATAAAAGAGACTCACATATGTGAGTCTCTTTTATTTATATTATTTTTATTGTTTGTATGTGTCCAAGAACACATAACAAGATTCCAAGTCTTCATTTGAACAAAAATAAGGAGATTCAGCAGATATTTCCATTGGCTCTATACTTGTTAAATCCGGAAAATTTTTAACAAGCTTGCTTTCAGAATTAATAGCTGCTCTGATAGCATCATTCATTGTAAACGGCTCATCTTCATTGTAAGCAAGCAAATCAGGACCGGCTGTATTATAATATCCCCAGGCTGCACCCTTTGCTTGATAATAAGGAAGAGAATGCTTAGTATACAAAACATTTCCATCACTATCAAAATATGCAAATCTCGCAGTAAGAATATTTGAATCATATTCAGGAATACCAATAGGACAGATACGCCCGGTTTTTAATATTGCAAAAGCATATATATCAGGTTCTATCTGATCTTTTGCTTTTTGTTTTACATCATCCGGATCAGTATCGTTATAATCATCAGAAGTTTTACCGCCTTTATAAGAATAGTCAATACTGTTAGGACCTCTTTCGCCGTTTACATCAACAAATACAAGATAAAATTTATCACCCGAAGCCATTGTTAGTTGCTTACTTATATAAAATCGCATACCATTTGTTGCAGTAAATTGCAAAGTATCATTATTAAAATCATCATCTTCGGCAAGTTCACTAGTTATTTTTGTATCAGAGCAAGAAGAACTATAATCATCGTCTTCCGTTTTAACATTTGTTGTAGTGTTAATATACGTCGTAAGTCCCTGACACAGTTTTAAGGCTCCTGTATCCTTGGTATCACTAAATACCGGTGGTACACCATCTTCATCTGGCTCTGTACTGAACGGATCAAAACCTATTGCAGCAGAATTATAATACGCTTTTTCTATAGAAGTATAAGCATTCATATATAAGTATTTCATTGCAGACTTTTGTGCAGGCTTCATTAATGTCATTGCAAAAGCAGTACATATACCTACTATAGCAAGAGCACAAAGAACTTCTGCTAAAGTAAATCCTGATTTATAATTATTCTTCTTCATTTTTAGCTTCTTCTGTTTCATTTTTAGCTTCTTTAGTTATATTTGATCTATACAAATATTCTTTTTCCATAATACCATCTACTGAAATTCTACCATCCTGATAAACTTGAACGGTAAATCTGTCCGGTTTTTTGCAAGATTCGTTATCATATACACAGTTTGGTTTTTTATCACCATTTACATCCATATAAATTTCATAGGCATCTGTGTCACTTGGAAATTCCGTAATAGGTAATATCCAAACAACACCATCAGCAGTTATAAATGTATAATCTGAAGGCTTATCACCATCTGTAAAATTATGTTCAGAACAATCTATCGCAGAAGCTCTGTTTATTTTTGAAGCAAACAATTCACAGAATTTTGTACTCCCTTGATAAACTTCCCCCTTATATGTCACCGATTCAGTATTACCAAGATACGGTTCATGAGTCAAATCATTAGAATCCGGATACAAATCTTCATCATTAACCAATTCTGAAACTACACGTTCCGTAATATAGTATGCCTTTTTAAACATTAACATTTCTTGATTAGGAAATATATTCTTCAAAGCAGGAAGAAGTATCATCGCTAGAAAAGCGACAATTCCTACAGTTATACACATTTCACCAAGTGAAAATCCGTATTTAAGATTTTTCATACCTATTACCTTTCTGTTTTATATTATCTACCAAGTTATTATAATAACACCACCTGTACCACTCGTTGCTTCAGTACGTGTAATACTTTCTACCGGATCACACCCGTCATAAGGTATATCATAGTTCCTCTGATTAATAGTAGAACCGTTTGATACTACAGCAAAGGAATAATACCCGTATGGAGTTGTACATGTATCTTTTATAGAATTACTATCCCCGCCGGCGCCAAAACTGCCAATACCAAGTTCATATTTTGTATACACATCAGATGCCTGATATGGAGAACCTGCACCGCTTACTGATGTCTCATAAGGGGATACCGATTTGAATGTTCCATCACCGTTTACAAGTTCAAACCCCGGAAAGACCTTAGGTGCACTCGGCACATTATAATATGTCCCGCCATCAACAGACAATTTTAAAGAACCGCCATTACATACAAGAGTAGTACTCAAACCACGCTGCAAGCTTTCTATTTCTTCTAGTGTTATAGTATCATCAATGGCCGGACCGCCGGAGGCAACACCAAACACACAATCATCATCCAGAGCCGGAACGTAATATGTAGCTGTTCTTGCAGCTCCGCCGCCTGATCCTACCTGATGCCATCTGTTATTCAAATTTGTTTTAACTTTTACTGTAGGGTAGTAATCACTTGCACTATCAGTAATACCTGTAGTCATTTGATACATTGAAGGTATGCTGCCTTGAATAGGTCCAGCTGCGTCAGTAGAATCGGCATAGTACGACGAAAACGTTCCGGTCCATCTGCTGCTTCCCTGACTTATATATCCGCCTTTGCCGCCTGTCGGACGAACCTTATTCGTTACACAGTAAGTATCCCAAACTTTTAGCGCACCATATCGTTCAACATCAGTACCATCCTCAGCACTTGTTATATGAGTATCGTTATAATTAATATCAGGAGCGGACGTACTCGTCGGAGAAGAATCAGACCACCCTGCACAAGAGCCCGGAGATGAGGTTGAACCTTTTTTTACAGCACTGTTGAATAAAGTGTACAAGTATGATTCGGTTTCATTTGCTGAAACACGTACACCATCTTTATTTCTAAAATTAATAGTACCATCAATATAAATTCTCTTTGAAGAACCGCCGGAGCTTCCATAACCGGTAGCAGTGTCAGCAGTGGAATAAGATTTTAATATAGCATCACCATTCGGGAAATAACTATTAACGATACCTTGCATAGTAGCTGATAAACTTGAATCTGCAACATAATGGCACCACTTACCGCTAGAAGTAGTACAAGACAGGCTATAAGGACTCAGGTCATGATAGGCCTTTGATATTCTTACATCCTTTTCGGCACAACTTATCATTGTTGAACCTTCAGGAACCTCCTCACCTTCATTGTAGCACTCACCAGTAAACTCTATTTGAGGAGACTTTGTTCCGGTATAGGAGACATGCACATCTCCACCACTACCACCACGCCCGGTAGTAGTGGCAAAACGATAAGCAACTCCGTATAATATTTGCTGCAGTTGAGAACCATTAGGAAAAGCGTACGCATCACCTGTCTTAGAACGATTTTTAGGATCATACGTAGCCTCTCTGTCTTCAGTATCATCCCAAGGATCTTTAATATACTCATATCCGCCGGCACCTCCGCCTATCATTTCTATCTTATACAAAGCAGCTTTTCTTGGCGGCTTAAATGTACAGCCGGCACCGGACGAAATCAATCTTGTAGAATTATAATATCTATGCTCTCCGCCAAGACAAATATATTTGCCATGGTAAACTTTTTCAGGAATGTTTTTTAAACGTTTTGTAATAATAGGTGTTGAAGCAGCCAGCACCAGCGATATAAACATAAAAAACACCATTAATTCTACTAAAGTAAAACCTAATTTTAAATTTTTATTATTTATCATACTATTCCTCAATTATTACCAGCTTATCATTAATCCTGTCCTCATGGTACCACCGTTGTATATTTTTGAATTTGGATACATCATCCTGAAAAAGTTTCTCAGATTTAATTCTTCGTCATTTGATTGAAGAGAAATAGAATCGCTTTCAGAAGTCAGACTAATGTTTCCGCCGCTTATTGATATTGTTAAAGGGGTATTAATATTTGGCTGAAAAGATGAATGATAAACAGCGCCATAAGAATTTATATTAAAAAAAGCGACTCCGGGCGGCGGTTCAAACGTACAAGAACCTGTCGTCACAAAAGACTCAAGTCCTTCTTTTACATAATGTTGAGATAGCGTACTGCCATTTAAAAAACATTCGTAATACCCGTGCGCAGTTACCTGTTTTTTAGGCTGAGGTCGGGTTGTAATAACCTTAGAAGCACAGGCAAACAGAATAGCAACTATTGCCATTACTACAAGTGCTTCAGCTAAAGAAAAACCTTTTTTTACCATGTTACTACTATTGCTCCAGGATTACCGTTACTTGCATAACATGCAGTTGTTGAAGAACCGCCGTTAGGACACACTGCAGAGATGCCGCTTGCACTCATTGGAGGCAGAGTTTCTGAACCTGTTGAAACTCCGTTGATAAAATGCTGGGCATTCCCTTCCAGATGTGAAATTATCGGGAACGCGCCTGAACCAGATGCACCGGGAACATTTCCCGCATTTATGAGCTGCGCTAGGTGGCTTACATACCCGTTACCGTTTGAAACAGTTAAAGTAGGTGTTACACCTTTAAAAGAATCGGGATAATACTGTTTTGGAAATGGCATATCACCATTAGACATTGGAAGTACACGATTATTATACGTAATTCCGTCTGAACCGGAATTCGCCACTATAAAACTTGCAGAACTCCAAGAACCACTTTCATTCTGGACTTGTACGATAGAATTCTGTGACGTATTTGCAGCAGGGATAAAACGCATAGCTGTACCTGATGGTATATTTTCGTATATTTTTACTGTATTGTCACCGGCAGAACCAGCAAGTCCGAAAGTCGCCTTCACCGCCAGAGCTTGCGTTTGATAGGAGATTGAGTCACCGCCAGCGGCAGAACCACGCAGAGCAGTCTCACCGTCTTTATCACCACACCCGGAGCCGCCCTGCCGATTAGCTATCGTACTTATACTCTTAAGATTAATACCTGCACCTGCTATTTCTATATTCGCAGGAGAAAAGTTTTCTCCGTCCGAACCGTGTATAGGAGTACCATGCACCACTTTACCGTCTTCTCCTTCTGCATTTGCGGGCAAAGTAAGTTTTACATATCTTCCGTCACCAAAATCCAACTGCCCGTACTCGGCATTTCTTATAAAGCGAATGTTGTTATTTGCATAAACAGGAGCCTCTACAGTAACCATGCCTCCAACACCTGAGTTCCCGCCTTTTGCAGAAACTTCTATCAAGCAATCAGGATCACAGGTAGATAAGTCATACGCACAGGTATATTGGCAGTTTTCGTTAAAATACCCTAATTTATAATCATCCCGCCTCGGATCACAAGCACCATTACCGGAAGCGGCTACCGGTGAAGTAATGGTATACGTTGGAGTAACATCCTGATGACCATTCCACTGTGTATCCCATTCATTCTGCACCCACTCCGGAGCATTTTTTAACTGAGTTGCAAATGCCGTTCCCGTACTTATAGTACCGTTTTGATTTGTCGTTGCCGGCAAGTATGACGGCGAAACAGCTCCACCATTACCGCCTGCACCCACTACCTGAAATATAAATCTGCTGGCAACAGGTGTTGTAAAATAACAAGCTCCGGAAACAGGAGTCAATGTGCCATACTTATTATCTACATTATCAGCTGTATACTGATATAATTGACTACCTATATAAAAACATTCAACCGTACCATGCTTATCCATGGTTTCTACCGGTTTTTTAACCTTTTGCTGTCCGAGCATCGGTATACCCAAGGACGCAACAAAGCCTATAATGACCAGTGTTATAAGAATTTCTGCCAAGGTGAAACCACGAGTATACAATCTTTTTTTCATTCTATTAGCCTATCTCTTGCTTATTTATGTATATGACTCCAGCGGGGTATAAGTGTACCCTATTATATAATAACATATATACTCGGCTTTGTAAACCCGCTTGAAATTTAAAAATCCTTGATAACCGGAATATGCTTCTTTATCAGCTTTAATCCCTGTCCTATATAGGTTGTAGCCAGCATTGTTATAACAAAATACAAATAAGTGTTCTGAACCGGATTATAAATCCAGTATATATCGTGATTAGCACGCTCACTTACAGGTATGCCGTTTATCTTAAATATTATCATTGTTAATATATACATTACAAAAAGATGGTTAGCCATTATGTGATAGGTGTTCTCGCCAATAAGCTTTACCAGTTTAATATCTTTAAAATAATTATATGTGACATGTATAAACCACAATGAAAACCAGATTCCCGTTATACTCGTGAGAACCGGAACTACAATCTGACTGTCAAATCTAGCCCACACAAGTACATAGCTTAAACCGATTCCATGCTCCGGATCAAAATCCCTGTTAAAATGCCACAAAATCGCCTGAACACAAAGAACAATACCGAGAATCTTCGGCGTAAATATATTGTAGTTTCCGTGGATTTTTCTTATGTAAAAATGCCCCAGATAAACAAAAAACAATGAAAACATCGTTCTTATTATAATCAGATAAACAGGTGTAAGCGGAAACATCTTGGACAAAGGAATCGCCGCAAATCCCATTACTGTATAAATTGCTGTCTTTAACTTGATATCAAGGTTTCTGAACTGACGTTCAAGAAACAAAAATGTAATCATTGTCATAAATAACTGAGTTACAAACCACATCGGGCATGACAGGTCAAATTGATGACCGTTCAAAAACGGAGTGATGAAAAAATTCTTAAGACTTAATTCCATTCCCCAGAATTTGCCGGTGAACTTAGCAAGCACAATTGTCACAACACAATAAAACGCTGAATATATAAAATATAATACAAGCAGACTTTTGACCCTGCGCTTTATAAAATCCGTAACATTATCCAGATACTTATCCTTAAAAAGCATTCCGGATATAAAGAAAAACAGTGCAAGCTGAAACGAATACGGCGGAAACATATCAAATAACCTGAATTCCAGATGCCCCGAAACCACCAGAATTATCGCAAGCGCCTTCAATATATTTATTTTGTCCGATAAAATTTTGTCCATAGTTATATATTATATTTCAAACAAAATCTTAACAAAAATTTTACTGGAAAAGCAAAATCCCCTGTGATATTATAGTCACAAATTGAGAGGGAAGAGGATGAACACTGCCGAATATTTAGTAAAAAAACTTGAAGAGCTCGGTGTAAATGATTTCTTTGGACTGCCGGGCGACTACAACTTTAATATCTTATACGCAATTGAAAATAACCCTAACACACGCTGGATAGGATGCACCAATGAACTTAACGCCGGATATGCCGCAGACGGATATGCCAGAATGAGAGGCTACGGAGCAATTGTTACTACATACGGGGTCGGAGAACTCAGTGCAATTAACGCTATTGCAGGAAGCAATGCTGAAAACGTTCCTGTTATAAGCATTGTCGGAGTTCCCGCTACAAAAAACATCGAAAATAAAACAATGGTGCACCATAATTTTCAGGAGGTAAATTATTATGCCTGCTACGAAGCACACAAACCGCTTACGGCAGCATGCGCATATCTTACAAGAGATAATGCAAAACTTGAAATTGACAGAGTTTTAAAAGTTTTTGTAAAAGAAAAGAAACCTGTTTATATTGCAATTCCGCTTGACATAGCAAAAATGGAAATCTCAGATAAAGAAGTCTCTTACGACTGGGCTAGCGACGAAGAGGTATTAAAACTTGTTACAGGCAAAATAGTTGCAAAAATTAATAACTCAAAAAATCCGGTAATTCTCGGCGACCTTCTTGTAAAAAGATTTGATGCAAGAATTGAGTACAAAGAATTTGTAGAAAAAACAAGGATTCCGGTTACGAATTTCCTTATGGGTACTAATCTCATTGACATGGATTACGACCTTTATCTTGGCGGATATTACGCGCAATTTTCTAATCCGGAGGCCGAAAAACATATTAACGAAACAGACTGCCTGATTGCAGTAGGCCCTGTATATACGGATTTAAACGCATACGGCTTCAATTTGCCGTACAAACTCAATGAGCAGGTTGCAATTTACGGAACCTACACTTATGTTGACGGCGCAAGGTACAACAACGTTAAAATGGCGGATGTTCTCGAAGCCGTTACCAAACTTGTTGATCCTAAAGATATGAAAATTTCAAAACCTCAAATAGGTTATGAACATAAAGATGCGGGCAATGAAGCACTAGCTTCTGCCTATATTTACCCCAGATTACAGGAATTTATAAAAGATAATGATATCATTGTGGCAGAGACAGGAATTATTCCTCACGGTGTTGCGCCGATGAAACTTCCTGCAACAGCAGAACTTCAAACCCAAACATTATGGGGTTCTATCGGATGGGCAACCCCTGCAACCCTGGGAGTTTGTATGGCAAAGCCGAATTCCAGAGTAATTCTTATAACAGGCGAAGGCTCTCACCAGCTTACGGCAATGGAAATCGGAAATATGCTCAGACGCGGAATTAAGCCTGTTATTATTGTATTAAATAATAAGGGATACACAATCGAGCGTGTACTTTCAGACTCTCCTGAGGATTGTTTTAACGATATTATGCAGATGAATTATTCTAAATTTGCACGGGTGTTTGAAGGCGATGTCTGGTCGACTAAAGTTACCACTGCGGAAGATTTTGACAAAGCGTTGAAAGTTACACAGATTATGAATAAAATGTGCTATATTGAAATCTGCACGGAAGCAATGGATATGCCAAAATTGACAGAAGATTTAATATCCTGCTTTAAGAAAAAGGCGGCCGAAAATAAACAGCAGCCGGAAGCTCAAATCAAACCAATTGAAGAAAATAATTCATTTAATGATAAAATCGGTTCTGAAAAATTTGAAACAGTTGTTCATAAAGGACTTTCGGAGGTTGAATGAAAAAGTTATTCGTAATATCCGGCTCATCGGGCGTCGGCAAAGGAACTGTTATTAAAGAATTTTTAAAAAAACATCCTGAATTCAAGTTGTCCGTATCTTGTACTACAAGAGGAATGCGCGCCGGAGAAGTTCACGGAGAAAATTATTTTTTCTTATCAAAAGAAGAGTTTCAAAAATGCATTGAAAATGAAGAGTTCTTAGAATGGGCGGAATTTTCCGGCAATCATTACGGAACGAAGAAAAGTTTTGTCGAAGAATACCTCAAAAGAGGAGATAATCTTATTCTTGAAATCGACACCAAGGGCGCATTAAACGTAAAAAAACTCATGCCGGAGGCTGTTTTGATTTTCATAGCACCGCCTTCAATTGAAGAATTAGAAGCACGCCTAAGGGGCAGGCACACCGAAACAGAAGATGCAATTCAAAAAAGGCTTGCTTCCATAAAGCTGGAAATTGAAAATTCTAAAAAATTTGACTACACTATTGTCAACGATACTGTTGAAAATGCGGTTTGTGAGTTAGAAAAAATTCTATGCAAGAACTAATAACAATAAAAACCGGAAATAAAATCCGGTTTTTATTGTTCCATACTTACATCTGATCTTTTATAATATGTTTGAAATACTAGTTTAATTTGAAGATTCTTAAGATATATCTGTCCAACTTTTGGGCTTTTTCATCTGATATAAGTTGGTTTGGATTTTTCTCAATTTCAACCTTTAATTTATGAAGTTCCTTGCACGCATCTTCACTGTTAGTACCGTATTCTTCGCAATATTTCCAAACTGCGTCAATGATATGGATTATCAATTCCATTTTTTCTTTATCTTCTCGGCCATCTTCAGTTCTGATTTGTCTTATGATACTGTCTGCGCCCCAGTTTTTGTCATCTTCGTAACCCTTTATAACGCTGTATACATTATCTTTGCTTATCTTTTTTATGTTATCTACAGCATTATCCCATTCACTTTGAGTAGTAATCCACTCAAGATCATCAACAATATCATTTCCTATTCCTTCACCGTCTTCATTTTCGTGAAGAGTGAATTCTTTTTTATAAATTTCTTCTAATTTTTTTTGTTCAGCTTCTTGTTCTTCCTTTTCTTCTTGAACTTTACGATCTTCTGCTTCTTTCTTCTTATCTGTAGTTACTATATCTGAATTTGAAATAGAGCTAAAATCATCATCTTTTAAATCTTTAAATAATACAGCTTTTCCGCCAATAACAATTGTTCCGCCAGTATTGATACCTGTGCAGTCAATCATCTTGAGTTCATTATCTCTTACGATAAAGTATTGTTTATTACCGTCTTCTTTATTACCTTTTGATTCGTATAATTTTACATTTTTCGGCCATGCACTCATCTTTGATGTATCAACCGGCTTAATTATTTCGTCTTTTACAAGAGGGTCCACTTTTTCAAGTGTATTATTATAATTAATTACATCCTGTGCGGTAACTTCAACTGTTTCAACGTCTTTAAGAGCTTTCGTGCGGCCGTCGGTCATTGTGCAGTTGCCGTCTTTATCGATAGCTTTTGCACCCTTTAATTCAACAAGCTTATCATCTTTTACCATATACAATTTTGCAGGTTCATATTCTGAAGTTGATTTTGTTATATAAACGCCATCTTTGTCGGTCGTATCAAGTTCTTTTTCATCATACAGAGCTTCAATTTTATCTTCTGCTGTTTCTACTCTTTCATCAATATCTGAAATTTCTTCAACATCTTCTTCAGGAATTTCAT
Organism: Candidatus Gastranaerophilales bacterium; assembly: GCA_944322845.1. Lineage (GTDB taxonomy): Bacteria > Cyanobacteriota > Vampirovibrionia > Gastranaerophilales > Gastranaerophilaceae > CAG-196. The sequence goes on along the minus strand of CALUQE010000001.1, from coordinate 130,913 downwards.
CAGTTTCAATATCATCTACGCTGATTCCTTCTTTCTTCAAATCAGCTTTTGTATCTTCGATAACTAAATTGTCATCCGCGATGTTTTTATCTGTAGAAGAAATATCATTCAAGAAGCCATATTTAGTATTGATTGTATTTCTGATTTTTTCAGCTTCCATCATTCTGAGCATTGCATAAAGAGTATCAAACTTATCGGCAAGTTTCATCAGATTTTCTTTTGTGAAATCTTTGTCAACATCTGTTAAAGCGTCAGAAACTGCTTCTTTTGCATCATCAAGTTTAGCAAAGTCGCCGTCTGTTGATGTCTTGAAATCCTCAACTTTATTAATCAAAGCCATTGCAATATTTTTAACACCTTCCTGCGGCTTTTTAAGTTCAGATTCTTCTTCCGGCAAGTTATTAGCTATTAATCTGATAATACCTCTGTTACCACTTTCATTGTATTTATCATTCCAATAGCTTACTATTCTTAAAATATAAGGATTATCTTCACCAGGGAAGAGTTCTATCAATTTATCAAATTTTGTACTCTTATTTGTTGTTGTAATACTTCTGTACAAACCGTTGATATCTTTTCCGAGTTTAGCATCCTCTTCCTTGTTTGTACCATTGAATCTATAACCTGCTGCTGAAAGCATTTCTTTGTATTCAGGGAAGTCTAATAATACTGCCTGCAATTTGTCCTTATTAAGCTTTTTATAAATTTCTCTTAAAGCTTCTAATTTTTCTTCAGGTTTACCTGATTTATTCAAAGCATTGTTAATCTTATCTAAAAGCGTCGGACTTAAAGAATTATTTTTTGTTCCGATTTCTTTATACTTTGTAATTAATGCTTTTAAAGCATCATACTCGCTATTGCTGCCACTTGTTGAACCTCCGCCCGGAGTACCCCACGGATTGCTCCACGGCATCTGCCAATTATTGAAGAAATTATTCATGCCATTCATCCAGCTTCCATTCTGGAATGCCTGCATTGTCTGCTGAACAGCAAGCATCGGATTCAATAAATTGTTTCCGTAAAGACCAAATTCCGGATATTCATAACCTATAGAAAAGTTAAATGTCGGAGTCATATACATCATTGAATTAGCAATTGATTTTTGATTCAATTGATTCCATAAGATATTCAAAGAGCCGCTCGGGGTGCTCTGTGTTAATTCATAATTTAATGATGAATAATGGAATGGAAACATTTAATTATCCTCTAAATTTATACTCTTATATATATAAAGTAGATATGTCTTAAAAAATTGCCTTTTATGTAAAGAAATGTAACAACCTTCTTAACTTACCTTAATATAAATCTGATATACTCTTGTAATAAATCATTTGTATGATATAATAAAGTATCACGAGGGGTAAGTGTAGTTACGAATCTTATTCGTACAAAACTACTCCGCAAGAGAAAAAGGAGGAAATATGGCAAGAGTTTTAATATCAATGTCTAACGATTTTTTAAACAAAGTAGACAGTGTTGCCACATCCGAACAAAGAACAAGAAGTGAATTAATCAGAGAAGCTCTGAGAGTTTATATAAAACGTAATAAAATATCTAATAATATGAAAGCTGAAGAAAACGCTACTATTCTTACAGAGCTTTTAAGCTGATTGGCTTAAAATATTGTTCTTTCCGCTATTATTTGATTAAACATAATAAAAACTGACTCATAGTTATGAGTCAGCGTAAGTTTTCTCTAATAATTTTGGGAGGAGATTTGGGGATAGTTGATACATGGCATGCTACTATAAATTTCAAAATCATGATATGTCATGAATAAAAAGTTTTACAAAAATTTACAATTTGACAAAACTTATCATTACCTTATTCGATTATTCACATTAAAAGATTATTATAGTATTATATTGTTATGAAGAGAAAATTTTTAGGGACAGTTTGTTGTTTAGCGATGTGTACGATTCTTTGCACGTCTGAAGTTTTTGCCGCTTCTACAGGTGCTTTTGCACAGCATTATGATGCCGCACAAAATTATTTGATGCAAAATCAGTATTCATCAGCAATTGTCGAATTCAGAAAAGCTTTAAGAATCAATTATCTTGATAATTCTGCCAGAATCGGACTTATAAATTCTTATCTGGCAAGAGCAACTTATTATGCTAATCAGGAAAAAAACTATGAAAAAGCTGCAAACGATTTCAGAAGCGCACTTTTTTATCTAAGAATTTATCCTAATAAAGATCAGACAATCCACAATTCGGCAGCAATGATAACTTCCGCTAATGAGAATTTAAACCAGTGCCTAAAAGTAATCAGTTTTGACACAACCTCCGGCTCAAGGTATAAAAAAGCAGAAGAACTTCGTGCAGCCGGAAACCTTTCAGCAGCAGCGTATGAGTTTTCTAAGGCAACTGAGAATGAAAAACTCGCAGCCGACGCTAACGGTCAGGTCGCAGATTTGTTAAAACTATTAGGCAATGAGCCGCGTTCTGCGGATTATTACAAGACGGCTCTTGATTTAAAACCTGCAGACGGACTTCTCAGAATGAAATATGCCAGAACGCTCGATAAACTGGGCAGATATGATGAAGCAGTTGTTCAATATAACGAAGCGTTAGCAAATTCCAAAGGAGATATGGAAGTTTTGTATGCGCTTGAAAGAATTTACCTGAAAAAACTTGCAATAACCCCTTCTGATGCGGAATTAAACGCCAATTTAGGGGCAATAAAACAAGCACAGGGTGATTTTGAAACAGCTTTAAGTTATTACGGAAAAGCGGAGAAAATAAATCCGTCAAACGTTACAACAAGATTGAATGTCGGAACTTTATTCCAGCAGAGAAAAGAGTATCAAAAAGCTATCCAGTCTTATAATTCTGTATTGACTTTATATCCTAATAATACACAGGCACTTTTATACAAAGCACAGGTATTTAAGGAAATGGGCGATAATAAGACTGCGCTTGATTTATACAAAAAGATTCTGTCTATTGACCCTGCAAATGCTGCAGCCAAAGCAGAAATCGGCGATGTTATGAAAAACGCGCTTTCTCCTTCCGAATACATTGCTTTCCTTACAAAGAACGGAAGTGCTAATGAAATTTATGATTACTCATATAAGCTCCATCAGGAAAATAAATTAGACGAAGCAATAGAAGGATACAAAGCTGCGCTCGAAAAAGATTCATCCAAAGTCGATGCTTACGTAAACCTTGCGATATGTTATGCGGCCAAAAATGATTACAATAATGCTGTCAGTGTTTTAAATACCGCAAAATCGAAATTCCCTGCAAACAATCTGGTTTTGAAAACACTTCAGAGCGTACAGAGCGATTCTACAAACTCTAAACTTGCAGTTGCATCTCAAAGTTATGAAAACAAAGATTACAAACAGGCAGTCCAGCAGTATCTTGCAATAAACCCTGCCACGGAAGATTCAATGCTCGGAGCCGCAGCCTCTTATCAGGCTTTAGGGGATTACAACAGTGCTATAGAGTATTATAAAAAGGCAGAACAAATTAATCCTAATAATGCGGAAATACCTTATTATATCGGATATTTGTATTCAGAACAGCAAAACTGGGCGCTTGCGGAAAATTATTTGAAAAAAGCCGTAGAAAAAAATCCTCAGTCAGAAGCAAAAGAGTTGCTGGCTTATGTAACACAAAACGGCTCTGTTTCTGTGTTAAATGAAGGTATTGAACTTTACGAACAAAACAATTACCAGAGCGCGCTTGTAAAATTCAATGAGGTTTTGAAAAAAGAAGCAAATAATGCGTATGCGTATTATTACAGAGGTTTAATCTATGATGAGCAAAAACAGCCGAAGCTTGCCATAAACGATTACTTAAACGTACTCAAATATTCAAACGAGTTTCCTATTGCAAATTATATGCTCGCAGTAGATTATGATACATTGAATAATTACAAAGAAGCTTTTAAATATTACCAGAAATTTATATCAAGTTACACTACTGATGACGAGTATTTAAAATATGCAAAATCGCGTATGGAAGAATTAAAGCCTTTTGTCGGGGGCTAAGCAAATTAACGGGATAAATGCAGGGGTAAAGGGGTAAATATAAAGGTAAATATCATTGGCGGAAGGTAAAACGATAAATCACAAAAATATAAGAACCCTCATTTCAAGCAGGGTTTCACTTGCACCGATGGCCGGAATTACGGATTATGTCCTGCGCTCGCTTGTAAGAGAATATTCAAAAACCTGTCTTTTGACAACAGAAATGATAAGTTCAGAGGCTTTGACTCAGGTTAAAGATACGGATATTGTGGCAAGAGGCGAAAATCATTCTCCTATTTCATACCAGCTTAGCGGGCATAAGCCTAAAATGATTGCTGACTGCGCCAAACATCTCGAAAAATACGCTGATATGATTGATATCAATATGGGCTGCCCCGTTAATAAAGTCGTTAAGGGGACTGACGGCTGCGCCCTGATGCGTAATCCTGATTTGGCGCAGGAAATTGTAAGGACTGTCAAAGCAAATATAACTGTTCCGCTGAGCGTAAAATTCCGCCTTGGATATACGTTTGATGAATTGAATTATGTAGAGTACGGCGAAAAAATGCAGGAGGCCGGAGCGGATTTTATAACAATTCATGCCAGAACCCGCTCTCAGATGTACGGCGGACAGGCTGATTGGAAAAAGATTGCAGAGCTTAAAAGAAATGTTGATATTCCGGTCTTTGCAAACGGAGATATCGTTTCACCCGAAACAGCAGCAGAATGCCTTGAACAGTCGCAGGCTGACGGAGTTGCCATAGGACGCGGCGCTTTAGGCGACCCTTCATTACTTTACAGAGTAGAAGAATATATTAATAACGGTAAATATTTACCTCCGCCGACTCCGGAAGAAAAAATTGAAACTCTTAAAAAGCATCTTTTAAAAGAAGTTGAATTTAGGGGCGAAAATGTAGGTGTAAAATTTTGCAGAAAATTTTACCCTTATTATGTAAACAGCTTCACCGGTGCGTCCAGACTCAGAGGGGAGTTAGTTTTAATTGAGGATTTAAAAGAAATTTTCAAAAGGCTTGACGGAATTTTAATTTCTGCAAAGTAAAATCTACCCGACTCCGTGAAGTCCGTTTGCCCAATCCCTTGCAAACATTTCGCCTTTGCCTTCCGGTTTGACTTTAATTAAACGCAAAAGCCCTTTTCCTGTTTGAACATCAATTCCTGATTTTGAAATATTTACAAATTCACCGGCTTTTGCCTCGACATCCTGCGCCAAAGGTTCAGTTTCAAGAACTTTAATAATCTTTCCGTTGTATTCAAAAAACGCCCCCGGACATTTATAAACTCCGCGCACCAGATTGTGAATTTCTTCTGCAGATTTTGTCCAGTCAATTTTACACTCTTCTTTTTTTAATTTATCGGCAAAACAAACGCCGTCTTCACACTGCGGAATTGGTTTTAAAGTTCCGTCTTTAATTCCCTTTAATGTTTTGTCCAGAAGCTCCGGAGAATTTGCCGCACACAGTTCAAACAGCTCGACACAGTTCATATTTTCCGTGATTTCAATAGGATAGCGCATGCAAATATCACCGCAATCAAGCCCTAATTCAGTTATCATTGTACAAATTCCGGTTTCTTTATCACCGTTCATAATCGCACGCTGAATCGGATTTGCACCTCTGTACTTCGGGAGCAAAGAGACATGAAGATTTATAGTCTCGTATTTTGGAATATCAAGAACCTCCTGAGATAAAATTTGCCCGAATGCGAAGGTTACAAAAAAATCAGGCTTCAATTCTCTCAAAGCATTTATTATTTCAGGCTCTTTTCTTATGGATTTCGGCTGAAAAACTTTTATATTATGCTCTAAAGCGAATTGTTTTATAGGACTCGGAGTAAGCTTATGACCGCGCCCTGACGGCTTATCCGGCTGTGTCACCACCGCAAGAACCTCAAAATCCTCCGAATTATAAAAATGCTCCAGAGATTTTAAACCTATATCAGGTGTTCCGAAAAATACTATACTTATCAACCTAATCTTCCTTCTCTTCTTTTTCTTCCTGAGCCTTCTTTTCTTTCTCAATTTTTTCTTTTACAAGAACTTGAATTTTTTCATCAAGTTCAGGCTCGTCCAGAATTTTATCCAGCTGAATATCCGGAAGATTACATTTTTTCAGAACTTCTTCCGCTTCGAAACGGTTTATAACGTGATCTATAAACAAAACCCCGTCCAGATGGTCAAATTCATGTTGAATTGCTCTTGCAAGAAGGCTTCCGTCATGCGCTTCCAGCACAAAAGAACGTCCGTTTCTGTCAAGCGCTTTTACCATAACATCAGAATACCTTCTTACATCAGTAAAAGCCTCAGGGAAACTCAAACACCCTTCGTGGCTTATTACCGCACCGGATTTTTTGATAATCTTCGGATTTATAAATACTATCGGATTTAAAGGCTCGTTACCGGTTGATGTATCTATCACAAAAACTCTGTAATGTTCGCCAATCTGCGGAGCTGCAAGCCCAACACCGTTTTGAGCGTACATTGTATCTAATAAATCCGCTACAAGATTTTTTATCTTCTGTGAAACTTTATGAACTTCTTTGGACGGCTGTCTCAAAGATTCTTCCCCGTATCTTACAACTTTTCTTATTGACATATCTTATTACCTCTCAAGCTAATTTTAGCATAAAAATGAACAATTTTCGAATTATAACGTTATAATAGTATTATGAAAAAATTTTGCGCAATATTCTTTTTACTTATATTCACCGGCTCTCAAGTTTTTGCGGCCGCGTCAAAAATCTATGATGCAAACGGTTTCAGACTCGGAACCTGTAAAAAGAACGGGGATATTTTTGAAGCTTATGACATGAATGACGAGCCTATACTTAAAGACGCTCTGGGAAACGACGTTCCGGGAAAAGAATTATTTTTTTATGACATAGCCGGAAATTTAAGAAAATATACAACTGAAAAACGTACAATTGCACCTGTTAATTTTGAAATAGACGGGAAATTATACAAAGGTCCTTTATACAAGCGTCCGAGATAATTATTTTTTCAAAATCCAAAAATCTTTCTGGAATAAAACCAGCACAGGAATTAATTCTAATCTTCCGATTAACATATCAAAAATCAGGATTAATTTTGTACTCCAGTGTAACGGCTCAAAACTTCCAAGAGGCCCGATTTTACCAAACCCCGGTCCGATGTTTCCGATAGCGCTTACCGCTCCAGTTAGTCCTATGGTTGTATTCTGTTCAATTATTGCAATAATAAAAGCTGAAAACACCAGTATCGCAAAATAAAATGCAACAAACATCAAAGTTTGATCCAGAATTTCTTTTGATACGGAATAACTTCCTATCTTGATATTACAAACAGCCTTAGGGTGCAGAATTTTTATCATCTCTGTTTTCATTATCTTAAAAATCAAAAGCCATCTTATGACTTTTAATCCGCCTCCCGCAGAACTTGCACAGCTTCCGAAAAGCATTACAGCAAATATTAAAAGTTTGCTTGTATAATCCCATTTTGTGTAATCAACACTGCAATATCCGGTAGAAGAAACAAGAGCGGAAATATTAAAAAACGAATGTGTTATACTCTCCACAAAATCATAATTCATATTAAAGAACAAAGAAACTGTTAATAATATACCAATAACAACAATTACATTAAAATATGCCCTGAATTCCTCATTTCTAAATAAAACTAAAGGATTAAATCTAATCAAAGCTTTATATTGAAGGTTAAAGCTTGAGCCGGCTAAAAACATGAAAATTGTTGTAATCCACAAAAGCGGAAATGAATACCCTATCATACTATCCGCAGAAGGAGAAAGACCGCCGCCTGAGATTGAAGAAAATGCGTGGCACAAAGATTCAAAAGAGTCCATTCCGTTAAACTTTAAAAGAACAAAATCAAGAACAGTTAATCCTGCATAAATTTTCCATAAAGCAGCAGCTGTATTTTTAATTCTCGGAGTGAATTTATCCTCCGTCGGTCCCGGAGCTTCCGCAAAAAACATTTGACGTCCGGCGATTGCAAATTGAGGGAGAATCGCAATAAATAACACGATAATTCCCATACCGCCGAGCCATTGCGTGAAAGAACGCCAGAAAAATAACGTATGAGGATAGTTGAAGTGCGTAAACACGGTAGAACCCGTTGCCGTAATTCCTGACATTGCTTCAAAAAGCGCATCGACGGGTTTTATTCCAAAAAACAAATAAGGAATCGCAGCAAGAATTGCGGCAAAGAGCCATGAAAATGTCACAACACACAAACCTTCAGATTTTTTAATATCATTAATAGATTTAATTTTTGCAACGCCGCTAACAAGTTTTCTTATCGTAACAGCAAGCATTAACGCAAAAGATGCAGTTAATAAGAACGGCAGTATTGCATTAACTTCATGAAAAAATATTGCAACCGCTATCGGAAGAAGCAATACAAAGCTGAAATACATTATTGTAAGACTGAATGAATATGCAAGATAAGTTAATCTCATTCAATTTCCTCAAAAAATTCTCTTATGATTTTAGCGTTCTCGCTTGTAGTGAAAATTATCAAATTATCACCGCTCATAACCTGCGTCGCACCATTCGGAATAATTATTCTCTTCCTTCTCTGTATAACTCCGACAATAGCTTTAGCTGGAAGTTTCAATTCCATTATTTTCTTTGTTTGATAACTTTCCGGAATTTCTATCACAAGAACTTCGCCCTTACCCTGCTCAACAGTTGCCAGAATACCGATATTCGTTTCCTGAATATTATTCCTTATTTCATTTAAAGCAGCTGTTTTCTGCGAAATTGCAATATCAATTCCGACTTTTTCAAACAATTCGACATTTGTCCCCTTTGAAACCCTTGAAATTACGCGTCCTGCCCCCATGTGTTTTACAAGCAGAGAACAGAGAAGATTCTTTTCGTCATTATTGGTTACACTCACAACAACATCAGATAATCCGATATCTTCTTCGTTCAAAAGTTCCAAATCAGTTCCGTCACCGTTTATTATAAGAGAATTATTCAAAACCTGAGATAAATATTCACATCTTTCAGGATCTTTCTCCACAACTTTCAGATTCAATTTCAAATCTTCAAGGCTCTTTGCAAGCTTCAAACCAACGTTCCCGCCGCCTATAATTGCAACATTTTTAACAAACTCTTTTTCGTGGAAAAATCGGCCGGCTAGAATATCCAGAGAATTTGAAAGCCCCATAAAAATAACCTTGTCATCCTCATGAAGCACTGTCTCACCGTTCGGAATAAATAATTCTCCATTCCTTGTTATACCTACAATCAAAGTATCCTTCGGGAAATTGCAATTTTTAACCATTTGATTTACCAGAATGGATTTATTTGCAATCTTATACTCCAGCAAACGCGCCCTTCCGTCCGCAAAATGTTCCACATCAAGCGCCTTTGCAACGGTAATTATTCTGAAAATTTCCTGAGTCAAAAGCTCCTCCGGCCAGATAACATTATCAACATAAAAATCGCAATTGTACTCGGCATCCTTTGCCAGACCAAGAGAATACTTGTACTCCTCTTTTCTTACAAAACATATTGTTTTAACAGTGCTTATTCTTTTTGCGGTAAGGCAGGCAACAATATTTAACTCATCAGACGAAGTACAGGCAATAAAAACATCGGCATTTTTTATGGAAGCCTGTTTTAAAACCTCAATACTTGAGCCGTTTCCCGCAACAAAACCTACATCTAATTTATTAAAAGCATCCGACTTATTATGCTCATCATCTATAACTGTAATATCATTTGATGTATAAAGCTCAGATGCAATCATTGAGCCTAATTCATTTGCACCAAAAATAATTATCTTCATAGCTGTATTTAACTTCAAAATCCGTTTATTGTCAAACAGCACAAACTGAGTTTAAATTATAAAAAGCTTTATACCGGCAAATTTTATTTTTAGCTTACTTATACTTTTATGAAAGGATAAATAAATATGAGAATCTGCCCTATAAATACTGTTAATAATAAAAGAACTTTTAAAGCTAATCCGGCTCCAAAACCTCTAAAAGAAATCTCTGAAAGAGATAAGAAAATAATAAAAAACTACATTACCGGACTTAATTACAAATTAAGGATGAGCGACGAAGAATTAACTCATTTTCATAAAATAAGAACCCGCAAACAGCTTGAAAAAGAAGCCTATCAATATATTGCAAAGAAACTCAATATTCCAAAAGAAATTCTCCCGCCCCTTATACAGGTAAGCTTTGATGAGAATGCCGACTATTCTTATGCATATCTTGATAATGTAATTCAGGCAAACGAGAAACTCCGGACTCCCAAATACGCAATATTCAGCACTATGAGACATGAGTTTCAACACTTTATGCAAATTTGTAATATGCTCAGAACAGAAGGGCTTCAAGAGGAAGTGCTGAACTACCTGATTTCTGCCTCCATAAAAGACCGGAAGGATTTTTTAACAAACTTGATAAAAAGCTCAAATTATAGAAAGTTTACTACTGAAGAAACTCCTGATGCAGAGTGGCTCAATAGCTTGAGTGATACATTACACAAGCAAGATGCCAAGACCTTCAACGAAAAGTTCAAACCAATGGAAGAAAGTATCAAACGAATGTGGCAGGAAATAAAAGAAGTTTCCACAAAACACTGGGGAATTATTAAACAAAACTCCTCCGATGCAAAAAACAATAGGGAATTATTTGAAGATTTAAAGAAATACAAACAAAACGGAGACATAATTGACTGGAGTATAAACAAACTTGAAAAAGATGCTATGCTTGCAGAAAACTTTACATACAAAGAATACAATAAAATTGACGACGGATGCTACGTCAGAAAAGAAAAAAATATCAGAAATGCACTTGAGAAAGATGAGTTCTTCCAGAAATTGCAAAAAATAGCACAAGAAAGAAAGCAGATCAAAAGTAAAGAGCAGGTCTAAAATGCATACTGCTGACTAATCCAACTGTTTAACCGTCGCAACAATCTTACCTATCAAAATCAAATCCGATATTGACTTTCCGCTAATTGTTCTGATTCGATATTCAGGGTTGTCAGACTTAATAATAATTTCATCCAAATTTTTACATAATCTTTTTACAAAAAACTCGCTGTTGTAACAAAAAACATAGATTTTGTTATCCTGAATCTGATTACCGCTCCAATGTTCCACGATAAGTTTATCCCCGCTGTCTATTGTCGGAGACATACTGTTTCCCGAAGCATTTATCATAGAATACAACTTGTTTTTTGAATACCCGTTTATCATTGATACGGGTATCGGAAGCTTTGTCTTCTCCGTAGAAAAAACAATACTTCCCGCGCCGCAGCTTGCAAATACATCATTATAATAATCTATATACGCAATATCCGGCATAGAATTAAATATATTAATCTTAAAAAACTCTTCTACACGCTTCAACTCACTTACGGTAACTTCACTTTCGTTTTTTATCCTGTTGCTGATTGTCTGTCTCGTAATCCCTAAACTTTCAGCAAGTATGGACTGATTTATAGCTTCGCCCGTCTGCCTTGATATTATTGATATTAATTCACCTAATTTCATCGTTTCACCAAAAATTAAAATAACGCTTGACATTTGTATTATATCATCTTACAATAAAATACGAAATGTAAACTAACAATTGATATTTAAACATATATTTATGTATATGTCAACGTTTAAAGTATGAGGAAGAGGTTTTGTAAAGATGAATTACAAATATAATGTATCATGCAGTGAAACATTGTCAAAGAATTGGACACCAACAGCCATTGATTGCTATAACCTCGGCTGCAGATGTTCAAAATGCAATCTGTACAAAATTTATTTTTCTAAATCTGCTAACAAATGCAAAATGAAAGAAACTGTAATAGAACTCGTGAGAAAAATCGGTGCACCTGAGCCAGAGGAAGAAACCCTGTTTTATACTCACTAATAACTATTTACTAACCAACAGAAAGGATTTTATTATGAGCGGATATTCAAGTATTGAAAACGGCAGACTGGGCGGACGCCCGAGATACAATAATCAGACAAAAATTTCTTTGCCTGACGTAGAATTTGTTATTCTGACACCTGAACAGTACGGTTCTTTAATCGAAAAATACGGCTATGAACTTTTTCACAGGGCACTTAAAATTCTGGAAAATTGGCTAAAAACCAGCCCGAAAGGCGAAAAATCGCGCGGTAAAAATAATTATGCCTACTTCCGTTCTGACGGATGGGTTATCAATTCAGCAAAAACTACTGATTAAAAGAATTTCTTACTGATAATAATTTCTCGACAAACTCCCTTGTGGTATTCACTCCCATATCAAAGCATTCCTGCTGAATTGAATACCACTTTTTTTTGTTTGTATTAGTTACCCTGAATTTCGGATTCTGCGAAAAAGAAGCCGTATTTTTGAATAAATCCAGCAGAGTTGTATACGGAACTTTTTGAGATTTATAATTCTTAATTAGTTTTTCATGATTTGTAACAACACCAAATTTCGTTTCACACTCAAACTCTTTGTGCAAACTATATTTTAAAATTTTATGTAAAACACCGCCCTCTTCTGTATGGAAAGGAACTGTCATATCCTGCAGATAATGCAGGGCATAACCGGCGTGTTTTAGAAAATTATCATCATCCTTTGAAACCAGAGCCGTTATCACATGCTCTTTAAATTGATTATACGCATTTAGTCTGTCACTGTCCTTACCAAAACTTTTCCTCTTTGAATTCGGGAAATAAAAATGTGTATTATTATGATACCCTCTTTCTGACTTCAAAAAATCCGGCATTTGAGAAGTTACCGCAAGTTTCTTCTTTACAGCTTCGCCCATACCGCTGTCTTTTAGAGCAAGCAGTGTCATCTCACGATGAGTTTTCACATTCCACTTAAAATTTACAGATTTATTATTTACACTATCAACCTGCATTTAAACATACTAAACTGCAAAGCGGAAATGCACAATATCTCCGTCCTGCATTACATAGTCCTTTCCTTCCAATCTTGTAACACCTTTATCTTTGCAGGCAGCGTAAGAGCCGTTTGCAACAAAATCATCGTAAGCCGTAACTTCTGCCCTAATAAATCCCTTCTCAAAATCCGTATGAATTACACCCGCAGCCTGAGGAGCTTTGGTACCTCTGGTAATTGTCCAGGCGTGAACTTCTTTTTCTCCTGCAGTAATAAATGTAATTAAATTTAAAAGATCATAAACGGATTTAATCATTTTATTAATACCGCTGTCCTTAACACCGAGCTCTTCCAAATACTCCTTGGCACCTTCTTCTCCGAGTTCAACCAGTTCTTCTTCAATCCTTGCACAAATAATTACAGTCTGTGCTCCGTGCCTAGATGCGTATTCTTCAACTAATTTTGTATAATTATTTCCTTCTTTTAAATCAAATTCGGAAACGTTTGCGCAATAAATTACCGGCTTAACCGACATTAAATTCAGAGGCTTTATAACATTTATTTCATCTTCATTAAAATGTTCCTTAAGATTTATAAAAGTACCTGTCTGTAAAAGTTCATTAAGCTTTTTCAAAGCACCTTCTTCCAGAACCGCTTCTTTATCACCACCTTTAGCCTGCTTGGAAATTCTCTGCATTCTTCTTTCAACAGACGCCAAATCCGCAAGCGCAAGTTCCGTATTAATAATTTCTATATCTGAAATCGGATCAACTTTACCTGAAACATGGATTGTATTCTCATCATCAAAGCATCTTACAACCTGAATTATTGCATCAACTTCTCTAATATTATGCAAGAACTGGTTTCCTAAACCTTCCCCCTGGCTTGCGCCTTTCACAAGTCCCGCAATATCAACAAATTCAATAACCGTCGGGATTATTTCTTTTGATTTGCATAAATCCGAAAGAATCTGCAATCTTTCATCCGGCACAACAACAACCCCGACATTCGGCTCTATTGTACAAAACGGATAATTTGCACTCTGCGCGTTTTTTGTAGCGGTAAGTGCATTAAATAATGTTGATTTTCCCACATTCGGGAGTCCCACAATTCCGGCTCTTAGCATAAAAATCCCTTTCAAAATAGTAAATTACGTTAACAATTGTACCACGAAAGAAATATTCGCAAATATTCAAAATTGCATCCAGATTGTTTTTATATTATTATAATTGTTTAAAACGGATAAAATAAAATTCCCCGCGTTAATACATAAGGAAATTCGGCAAAGTAATATTCAAGCATTTATAACTATATATAATAAAAACAAACAGTAATAAATCTTTACAAAAACGGTTAAAATATAATAAAATTGCTTGCATTCAGAATTTTAGCAAATATTATAGTATTAAGATGCCATATAGTGGTATCATTTGACAGCCGAAAAATAGAGGAAAATATGGCAAAAGACGTAATAGAAATAGAAGGTACTATTCTTGAATCCATGCCAAACGCAATGTTCAAAGTAAAGCTTGAAAACGGACATGAGATTCTGGCTCACATCTCGGGTAAAATCAGAAAAAATTTCATAAGAATATTACCTGGTGACAGAGTAAAAGTAGAAATGACACCTTACGATTTGACAAAAGGCAGAATTACCTTCAGATTGAAGTAAACTTAGTAGAATTTATATAAAGGAAAAAACAATGAAAACAAGATCATCAGTAAAACCTATGTGCGATAAATGCAAGGTTATCAGAAGAAAAGGCAGAGTTGCCGTTATTTGTGAAAACCCTAAACACAAACAAAGACAGGGTTAGAATTTGCACGGGATGACAGGCAGTTAGCCTGATGCAATGTTCTAAAAGACAAAATTTTAAAAGTAAAAGTACAAAGTTATAAAGGAAAGAAAACATGGCAAGATTAGTTGGGGTAGACTTACCTCGTAACAAAAGATTAGAAGTTGCTCTTACCTATATCTACGGAATAGGACCGGCTAGAGCAAAGAAAATTCTTGAAGTAACCGGTATTTCTCCGGATTTGAGAACAGACGATTTGACAGATGATGATATTAAACAATTACGTAACGCATTATCTGAATATAACATTGAAGGTGACTTGAGACGTGAAGTAACAATGAATATTAAACGTCTTCAGGAAATCAACTCTTACAGAGGTATGAGACATAAAAGAGGTTTACCTTGCAGAGGTCAGAGAACAAAAACTAACGCAAGAACAAGACGCGGCAAAAAGACCGGACCTATTGCAGGTAAGAAGAAATAAAATTTTCCGTAGTGTGACGGCGAGCGTAAGCGAGACTAACACGAAGTGGTGCGGAGCAGAGTGAATGGTCGTTTTGCGAAGCAAAACAAAATGAACGACAGCGAAGCGTGAAGGAATAATTTTAGATTTAAAAGGCAAAAAGAATTTAAAAATAGCAAAATATAAGGAATAAGAAAATGGCAAGACCAAAAACTACAAAGAAAAAAGAAAAGAAAAATGTATTGCAAGGTGTTGTTCACATACAATCAACCTTCAACAATACAATAGTAACTTCTACTGATACACAAGGTAATGCTATTGCTTGGGCTACAGCCGGTGCTACCGGATTTAAGGGTGCAAGAAAAGGCACTCCGTTTGCAGCACAGTCAGCAGCAGAATTGGTTGCTAAAAAATCAATCGATCAAGGTATGAAAAAAGTAGAAGTTCATATCAAGGGACCTGGTTCAGGTCGTGAAACAGCTATCAGAGCTATTCAGGCTGCAGGTTTGGAAATCACATTAATTAAAGATGTAACTCCAATCCCTCACAACGGATGCCGTCCGCCTAAAAAGAGACGTGTATAGTACAACAAACTGATTCTTGGGTAATAGCTCACGAATCACTGATTAAAAGCAGGGGCTTGCTTTAAGCCAAAAAGTAAACCATAGATGCCCTGCAGAAAAGGAGAAAATAATGGCAAGATATACAGGACCTACGAATAAATTATTTCGTAACTACGGCGTAAAGGATTTATCAAACAGAAAGTTAACCTCTTCAATGAGACAAACTGCATCAGGACAACACGGTGCAGTCAGAAAAAAACTTTCTGAATATGCAATCCACTTAAATGAAAAACAAAAAATCAGATTAACATATTTGGTTAGTGAAAAGCAGTTTGCAAAATATTACAACGAAGCAGCAAGAAAGAAAGGTGTTACAGGTACAATCCTTCTTCAAATTCTTGAATCAAGATTGGATAACATCCTCTTCAGAGCTGGTTTCGGCGTAACACGCAAACAAACAAGACAAATCGTTAACCACGGACACGTTCTTGTTAACGGTAAGAAAGTAGATATTCCATCATATATATGTAAAGCAGGTGACGTAATCACTGTTAAAACAAGAAGCAGCGAATACTTAAAAACAGTTATGAGCGCAATTGACTTATCATTAGCTCCTTCTTGGATTACAGTTGATAAAGACAATTTGAAGATTACTTATGAAAGAATTCCTCAAAGAGAAGAAATGGATCCTGATTTCAAAGAACAACTTGTTATAGAGTACTATTCAAAATAGGCTGATAGGAGAAAAAAATATGGAATTAAAAATTAAAACTGTTAATACAATGACCAGCTCTGATGGTTCACAGTATGGTAAGTTCACTATTGAACCGTTGGAAAGAGGATTTGGAACAACTATCGGTAACGCACTCAGACGTGTTTTACTTTCAAGCTTGGAAGGTACTGCTGTAACTTCTTGCAGAATTGAAGGTATTACTCACGAATACACTGCAATTCCTGGTGTATTGGAAGATGTTATTGATGTAATGCTTAACCTTAAAGGTTTAGCTATCAGAACTGAATCAAAAGAACCTCAAAACTTAAGAATTGATGTTGACAAACCTGGTCCGGTATTAGCAAGTGATATTCAATTACCTGCAGGCGTTAAGGTTGTAAACCCTGATTGGCTTATTTGTACAATAGCTGACGGCGGTTCTTTCCACGCTGACATCGTAGTTGAAACAGGCAAAGGTTATGTTGCAAACGACGTTCCTAGAAATTCCAAAGCAGGAACTCCTATCGACATGTTACCGATTGATGCTACTTTTATGCCGGTAAAAAGAGTTCGTTATGAAGTTGAAAATACCCGTGTAGGCGACAACATCGACTTCGACAAATTAACTCTTGAAATCTGGTCTAACGGTACTGTTGATGTAACAACAGCTCTTACTCAGGCTGCTGACTTATTAATTGAACATTTCGTTCAAATTTCTTCAATCACCGGAAAAACTACTCATAAGGAAACTGAAGAAAAAGTTGCAGTTCCGGAAGAAACTGTTTCTAACACAACAGATCAGGAACCATCAATTACAATTGATGAATTGGAATTATCAGTAAGAGCATACAATTGCTTAAAAAGAGCAAGCATCAACTCTATGGCTGAATTATTAAAGAAATCAGAACATGATTTATTAAATATCAAGAACTTTGGCAAAAAATCTTCTGACGAAGTTATCGAAAGATTACACCACTTCGGTTTAGACTTAGCTCCAAACCCTGAAGTAGATGAAGAAGGTTTTGCAGTACAAAGTACTGAAGAATAGCAAACAGTAAATTAATATATAAGGAAAAACAAAAATGAGACACCAAACAAAAAAACATACGCTTGGTAAAGCACAAGACCAGAGAAAGGCTTTGTTGCGTTCATTAGCTACTGAACTTTTTGTTCACGGTGAAATTAAAACAACTATGGCAAGAGCAAAAGCTCTTCAACCATACGCTGAAAATGTTATCACTATGGCAAAAAAAGGTGACTTGAATTCAAGAAGACTGGCCGGAAAATATATTTATGACAAAGAAATCGGACAGTTAATTGATACAACAACCGGTGAAGTATTTGATGCTCCGCAAGAAGGCAAAAAATTAGCAAAACAAACTGTTTTGAGAAAATTATTCAGCATCATAGGTGTTAAATATTCTTCAAGACAGGGCGGATATACAAGAATTTTCAGACTCCCTCCTAGAAGAGGCGATGCTTCTGAAATGGCATTAATTCAACTGGTATAATTAATGCGCTACGCTCTTGATGTCCAGTATATAGGCAAAAACTATTCAGGAAGCCAGATTCAGTATGAAGGCGGACAAGAAATAGATAAACCTACTATACAAGGAGAAATCGAGAAAGGAATTTGTACATTACTAGAGTCTAAGACTCAAATAAATAACCGACCGATTAAAACAATCTTCTCCGGAAGAACTGATAAAGGCGTAAACTCATTGGGTCAGGTCATTCATTTTGATTACGATAAAGAAATTGTTGCTTCAAAATTTATCTATCATCTGAATGAAATCCTGCCTGATGATATATCAGTTGATAACCTGAGAATTGTACCCGAATCGTTTCATGCTCAAAAGTCTGCAAAGGCAAGATATTACAGATATGAGTTAATCAACCGGCGCTATAAACAAGCGTTTGACGGTGATATCTTAAGAGTAAAATACGAGTTGAATGTAGAGCGGATGCAATCTGCTTTGAACTTTCTTCTGGGCGAACATGATTTCTCAAGTTTTAAAAGTTCCGGAACGCTAAACCCGAGCAAAGTTTGTTTTATCCAAAGAGCCGAAGTTGAAAAACAAGGCGACAGGATTTTTATTCATATTGAAGGAAACAGGTTTCTTTATAATATGGTAAGAACAATCGTCGGCACCCTTTTAGAGATAGAAGGACATAAGCTGCCTGTTGAGCATATGAAAAATGTTCTTGAGGCAAAAGATCGCCGTAAGGCGGGACAAACGGTGAGTCCATACGGACTTACTCTGGTAAAAGTTATATACTAAAGAAGGAATAAATAATATGAAAACATATTCAGCAAAACCTCTTGAAGTAGAAAGAAAATGGTATGTAATTGATGCTGAAGGCGAAATTTTAGGCCGCCTTGCAGTAAGAATTGCAAACATTTTAAGAGGTAAAAATAAACCTGAATATACACCTAACGTTGATACAGGTGACTTTGTTATCGTTATCAATGCAGAAAAGGTTGTAGTTTCAGGCAACAAAGAAACTGATAAAATATATTATCACCATACCGGTTATCCGGGCGGTTTAAAAGCAGCTTCTGTAAAAGAAGTTCGTGAAAAAGACGCAACAAAATTAATTGAAAAAGCTGTTAAAGGTATGTTACAACACAATACTTTAGGCGATCAGCAGTTTACTAAATTAAAAGTATATTGCGGTCCTGAACATCCGCACGCAGCACAAAAACCAATCGTGTTGGGAAAGGAGTCTAAATAATGGCTGAATCAAAAGAAATTATGGCTACAGGACGCAGAAAATGTGCTGTTGCAGTTGTAAAATTAGTAAAAGGTAAAGGAAGAATCTTCGTTAACGGTAAAACATTAGCTGCATATATCGGCAATATGCCTGCTGTTGAAATGATGATTTACAGACCGCTTGTTTTAACTGAAAATCAGGACAAGTATGATGTTAGAGTTAAAGCTGTAGGCGGCGGTATCGTTGCTCAATCAGCGGCTATCAGACACGGTATTTCAAGAGCATTATTGAAAGTTAATGAGGAATATAAAAATGTTTTACGTTCAGAAGGATTGCTGACTCGTGATGCAAGAGTTAAAGAACGTAAGAAATATGGTAGAAAAAGAGCTCGTAAGAGATTCCAATTCTCAAAGAGATAATTTTCAAAAAGCGGCTTTCAAAAGCCGCTTTTTTCATATCAAACCCCAAAACACATGTAACAATATTGTTACAATTAAGCAAGTTTTTTAATGTTTTTTCTTTAATATATTTATGTAGTAAAGTGTGGTGTTATGAATAAAATTCCTCTAATTACTGATACAAGTAATAAATTTTATGCGGGAATGACTCTGCGTGAGGCTCAAAGACTCGGTGTTGACAAAAGTTTTTGGCGCAGAGATTTTCATAATATAGACAAAAACAAGGATGAAGTTCTTTCTGTAGATGAAATTATGAAGGAAAGAAAGCGTTCCTCAACCTCTGACAAAGTCATTGCAAGTATATTTGCTGGCTGGGGATTGTTTGATGCATTTACCGAAAAATCTAAAGGCTGGCTTATTGCAGAATTAGCTTTTGATGCACTGGTTATTTTTAACTGCTTATCGAGAGCCTCAAAAAATGACAAACAAACAAAAGAGTATGAAAAAATCATACAGGAAAATAATATAAACAGATACGCTTAATTATCTTTTTGTGGACTCAGTACGGAAATTACCGCATGGTTTAAGTCAAGATACTTCTTTGCAGCTTCCTGTAAATATTCTTTAGTCATATTATCGCATATCGGCATATAATCTTCTGCCAGTGCTAAATCATCGCACACAGTCATATAATAACCTATCGCTTCACCGATATCAGAAACAGTTTCTGCTTCGCAGGCAAAGCGTGATTTTAATTTCTTCTTAGCCTTATTAATTTCTCTATCTGTTATATTTTCACCGATTTTTTTAATTTCTTCTTTTACCAGTTCAATAGCTTTATCCTTGTATTCAGGATTAAAATTTGCCTGAACAAAGAAATTACAGCCGTCACGGAAAGAATAATTTTCAGCATCAATCACATTGAAAATATGCTCAGGCTGATTTTCTATCAAATTGTTGTATAGCCTTGAACTTGCTCCCTCGCCTAAAATTACAGATAACATTTCCAATGCAATAAGATTTTTCAAATCTCTTGCCGGCGCTCCTAAAAATCCGAACATCATAAATGACGAATTAATATTAGCTTCATTTTCAACATAAACAGTTTCCTGAACAGGCTCATCAGGCTTTATATTTCTCTCAGGCGGGTGTGGTCTTTCGCCCCAGTTAAAACCTTCTATTACACGATTAAGAATATCTTCATGATCAAAGTCCCCGACAACAATTGTAGTAACGTTTTCAGGCGAATAAAAAGTTCTGTAATAATTCATTACTTCTTGTTGAGAAACTTGAGAAATAATTTCCGGAGTTCCTATTACATCCCTTTTATATGGGTGAGAAGTATACATTGCATTATTGGTTGCGTTATAAACCTTAGTCCAAGGCTGATCTTTGCGCATGCGAATTTCTTCAATTACAACATGGCGTTCACGTTTGTCAATTACGGTTTTATCATTAACATCAAACGGCGCCCCCATTTCATAATCCGGAATTACCGGATCAGTCATCATATCAGCATGCAGTTCAATTGCTTTATAAAGATTTTCGTTTTCTTCACCCTTCGGCAGAGTCACATAATAAAAAGTATAATCTTTCCAAGTTGCCGCATTTACAATAGCACCTCTGGATTCAAGAATTTTATCAAACTCGCCGGCCTTATGTTTATGAGTTCCTTTAAACATCAAATGCTCTAAAAAGTGGGAAATTCCGTTATTTTTGTCATTTTCATTTATAGACCCTGTTTTAACCCAGGAAGAAACATTTGCCATTCCGCCTTCTTTGTGAGCTAAAACAATTTTATGGCCGTTTTCTCTCTCATATATTTCAACATCGCTTGTTAAAAACGGATATTTCACTAAAGTTTTTTTCATAAACACCTCTCTGGAGTTTATTATACTCCAAATTATCTCACAGGTATAGTGCAGAGAAATTCTTGTTTTGAGATATTTTCTACAATACCCTGTCGGGGGATTGATATAATGATTATAATATTGTAAATAAATTGAAGAGAGAGAAGAAAGGAGCAAATTTATGACAGAAGAACACAGAGAAAACTGGGTGAAAGTTATAGGCGTTATACTTGCGGCATTCGTTGGTGCATTTCTGGCATTTTATGTAGTTGCAGATTTAACGTTTTCACGTATAACAAGTCCCGCTTATCACATGAAAAAAATGGAAAAATTAATGAAAAAAGAGCAAAAACGTTTTGAGCGTATGGAAGCAAAAATGGGTGCCAATCCTTTTGAACCAAAGCTTGCGCCAATGCTTGTCAACCTTGTAAAAGAGCCGGAAGAGTATAAAATCATTGTTGATCTTGAACCGTTGGATAACAATGAAAATAATGTAAATGTAAAATTAGTTGATAATATTGTTACTGTCTCCGGTGAAATGGAAAAGAAAGAACACCATAGAGAAGATATAATGAGCTTTTCACAATCATATTATCTT
Source organism: Candidatus Gastranaerophilales bacterium (assembly GCA_944322845.1). Classification (GTDB taxonomy): domain Bacteria; phylum Cyanobacteriota; class Vampirovibrionia; order Gastranaerophilales; family Gastranaerophilaceae; genus CAG-196. Next base: position 108,965 of record CALUQE010000001.1, on the reverse strand, counting down.
GATGAAAAAATTGAGGCGGATAAAATGACAAAAGAAAGAAAAGGAAACAGATATATTATTACAATACCGTTTGAAGACTAATCTCTTATAAATAGTAATGATAAAAAAGGTGCGGGTTGATAAAATCAACCCGCACCTTCTAATAATTGTTTTAATTACTTAATGTTTGAATAAGTCCAAGCATCGAATGTAGGAGTTTCAGAAATATTTAATTCTTTCTTCTTTTCTCCTGATGAACTGTCATCGTGAGCAATTGGTTTATACAATCTGTTGTAGTATTCAATTACCATTCTGTCAGAATTGAAGTAAGCTTCAGCAGTTCTGATAGCCTGCCTCATCATTCTTGCCCATTCCTGCTTATTGTTGTAGTAAGTAGGAATAATCTGATTTTCGATAATATTCATCATGCATTCATGATCTTTCCAGTGTCTTTCTTCCCAAGGCATATCATCATCAAGTTCAGGGTATTCAACAGTGTAACCGTTAATACCAGGGAAAGTACCTTCAACAGTCCAACCGTCATAAGTTGAGAGGTGAAGAGCACCGTTAGCATTTGCAGACATACCTGAAGTACCGGAAGCTTCAAACGGTCTGAGCGGAGTATTTAACCATACATCCGTACCGCGTTTAAGCAATCCTGATAATTGAAGTTCGTAACCAGGCAATACAACAACGTTTTTAAGCGTATGAGAACGATTAAGAAGTTTATTAAACATTTCTTTACCCATAACATCATCCGGATGGAATTTACCTGCAAAGATAATTTGAACTTTATTTTCTTCAAGCAGTTTATTAATTCTGTCTTTATCCATCAGAATTAACCATGCACGTTTGTAATCAGCAAATCTTCTTGCCCAGGTAATTGTTAATACATCAGGGTCAAATCTCTTACCTGCAACATTTGCAACGTATTTGAATAATTCTTCTTTCATTTCACGTTTTGCAGCAAGAAGTTCGTCGAAAGATTTATCTCCGTTCATTCTCTTATCCTGCCAGTAATGGAGGTTAACAGCATTGGTGATAGCTCTGATAGGGCATCTTCCGTCAACCCATTCCCACATTTTGTTAGCAACAAGACCGTGAAGCTGAGATACAGCGTTTGCAATTCTTGACATTCTTAAAGCTGCAACTGTAAGAGAGAAGTTTTCGCCGCCCAGCTGGATAGCTCTTTCTCTTGTAGCACCGGCAAAGAAGCCGCCTTCAAGTAATGTATCAACCCAGTGAACTTCGTTACCTGCTGCAACAGGAGTGTGAGTTGTAAATACAGTTTTCTTCTTAACTTCTTCAAGATTACCGTTGTATTGTCTAAGAAGTTCAAATGCTGCCGGAAGTGCGTGACCTTCGTTCATATGAACAACATCGAAGTTATATCCGGCGGCCTGAAGGACTCTGATACCTGCAATACCGAGAACCGTTTCCTGAGCGATTCTGATTCTTTCATTTCCGTCATAAAGTTTGTGAGAAATGCTCTTAGCCCAATCGCTGTTGCCGTCGATATCTGTTGTTAAAAGATATACAGGGCAGGTTCCGAATAATTCAGGATCTACTCTGAAAGCTTTAACCTTAACTTTTTCGCCGAAAGTATCTACTTCGACGGTAATTCCTGTGTCAACAAGATAATCATAATACTTTCTGATATATGCTACTTCAACGTTGCCGGCATGGTCGATTCTTTGATCATAATAGCCGTATGACCACAACATAGTTACACCTACCATTGGCATTTGTAAATAACCGGCAGAGAGCATATGAGATCCTGCCAAAAATCCTAAACCACCTGAATATGTACTAAGTGATTGATCCATTGCTATTTCCATAGAGAAATAGGCTACGTTTGGTAATGTCATAATTTTAAACCTTTTCTTAATGTGTACTACTAAAGGACTAGTCGTCCAAGAAAATTTATACCAATAACATAACACATAATCAATCTTTTTATAAAAATTTTACCCCTCAAAAAAAGTATTCATCCCGAAAACCCCCAATTATATTGAGTTACAAAAATGTTAAGTTTTGTAACAATCTAATACTTTAGAATTAGTACAATATAATTACAATATATAAAAAGCGCAGAAAGTCTCTGCGCTCAGGATTTATATCTTAATGAGTAAGAATTTACTGTCTTTGAGTGCAAGAACCTTATGTTCCTTATCTTTTTTAAACATCAGAATTTCACCTTTATCAAGCTTAAATTTTTCCGCATCAAAATGGATTTCTATTTCGCCGTCGAGAACTAAAACAGCCGCATCTTCTTCAGAGGTATGCGTATCAATAATTTCTTCTTTTTTAAGAGCAATTGCGCTCAGACAGCTGTTACCATTTTCCATCAGGATTTCCCTGTTAAATTTTTTGTCATCAAGATTTACGATATCTCGGGCTTTTAATACATTGTAGAACATAATAAATCTCCTTTCTTTTACTTAATTACAATCGGCTGAAAGATAAAATACATTCCCCTGTTTACTTATCACTTGACTGAGAGCAGGTCTCAGGGTTTATTATATAGATATGGAAAGGAGAGAATATGGAAACTACAGCAATGGTTTTAGACAAAGTTAACTCAACACAGGATTTAAAAAATCTGAGTTTAGAGGAAATGAATCTTTTATCCGGAGAAATCCGTGAACTTATAATGAAGAAAGTTAATACAACAGGCGGGCACCTCGGGCCTAATCTCGGTATCGTAGAAGCAACAATAGCTTTACATTATGTATTTAATACACCTGAGGATAAACTTGTGTTTGACGTTTCCCACCAGTGCTACCCTCACAAGATTTTAACCGGCAGAAAAGAAGGGTTTACGGATCCTGACAAGTATTTGAAATATACCGGTTACACTGCGCCGGAGGAAAGCAAATTTGATTTATTCAAAGTCGGTCATACTTCGACATCTGTAAGTTTGGCGGTCGGGCTTGCAAAGGCTCGTGATTTAAGAGGCGGAAGTGAAAATATTATTGCGCTCATCGGAGACGGTTCATTAAGCGGCGGTGAAGCTTTTGAAGGGCTTGATAATGCTGCGGTGCTCGGAAGTAACATAATCGTTGTTGTTAATGATAACGATATGTCTATTGCAGAAAACGAAGGCGGACTTTATGCCAATTTGAAATTACTCAGAGAAACTAACGGTCAGGCAGAGTGTAATTTCTTTAAAGCTCTTGGATTCGATTATTATTACGTTGATAACGGTAATGATATTGAGAGTTTAATTACAGCTTTCAAACAGGTAAAAGACACGAATCATCCGGTTCTTGTACATATACATACCCTGAAGGGCAAGGGCTGTCCGGCAGCAGAACAAAATAAAGAGAATTATCACTGGATTGTACCTGGAGCACTGGATAATAACCCTGCGCCTACAGTTTTGGAAGAAGAAACTTACACAAGTCTTACAACAGATTTTATTCTTGATAAACACAGCAAGGATAATACAGTAATTGCAATTTCTCCTGCGACCCCCGGTGTAAGCGGCTTTACAAAAGAATTTCGTGAAAAACTCGGCAAATGCTACACTGATGTCGGGATTGCAGAGCAGCACGCAGTTGCATACGCATCAGGACTTGCCAAAGGCGGAGCAAAACCTATTCTGGCAATAATGAGTTCTTTTGTACAGAGAGCTTACGACCAGCTTTCACAGGATTTGGCTCTTAACAACAATCCTGCCACAATACTTATTTTCTGGGGCGGAATAACAGGAGCGGACGCTACACACCTTACAAAATACGATATTCCTTTGATTTCTAATATTCCGAATATTGTATACCTTGCTCCAACTAATAAGGAAGAATATTTGAGAATGCTTGAATGGTCAACCGAACAGAAAGAGCACTCTGTAGTAATCCGCGTTCCGATGACGGAAGTTGTAAGCTGCGGCAAAGAAGATACGACTGATTATTCCGTTTTAAACAAATATCAGGTTGTTGAAAGCGGTTCAGAAGTCGCAATTTTAGGCCTTGGTAATTTCTTCGGTCTCGGTCAAAAAGTTAAGAGCCTTTTGAAAGAAAAAACGGGCATTTCCGCAACACTCATTAATCCAAGATTTATAACTGGTATTGATACTGAACTTATGGAATCATTAAAGAGCAACCACAAACTTGTTATTACTCTGGAGGACGGTGTCCTTGAAGGCGGATTCGGTGAAAAAATCGCCTCATACTTCGGGAATTCCGATATTAAAGTCCTCAATTTCGGCGCAAGAAAAGAGTTTACGGACAGAACTCCGATTGAAGAGCTGTATCAGCGATACCACCTTACACAGGAATTGATTCTGGAAGACATAAAAAAATGCCTGTAAGTAAATTTAGATAAAATATGCAAAGGGAGAAGTTTTATAGACTTCTCCTTTTTTTGTAAATTTTTGTAAATTTTTTATCTTTTTTGCTAAAGTTTTTATTCAAATTAGCCGTAATAATTCATATAACATTATGAATAAAATGTTATTTCAACTCTCAAGGAGCTGAAAAGACGTAAGATTTAATAACAATACAGGAGCAGAAAAAAGCGGCTAAAACCCGCATAAATAAAAGGAGCATAACAAAATATTCAAAATATTATGCCCGAATCTCAAAGTTTCGAAAGGACGTAAGATGACAGAGAATTTATCGTTAGGGAAAAAAGGAAAATCCGGTGAAATTGATTTTAGCAAGATAAAAAGCGGTATCAAAAAGAAAGACCTGCTTGAAGGCATTGAGCCGAAACTAAAATCTGTCTTTGAACAAATTATTAACAAGATAGATTCAAACCCTGATGATAATATGCTCAGCCGTGAAGAGCTGCAGTCGTTTTTTGAAGAACTTGATAAACTTTCAAAAGGCAACGGAAATTTATCAAGCAGAGAAGCACGCAAATACCAGATAAACGGTGAAAATATCGGCAGAAAAGGCAAGGATGCCCTGTTTGCAGTTTTGAACAAACTTACGGAACTTTCTAAAGATGTAAAAGAAATAACTCACGAAACTGTTAACGGACAGGAAATAGAAGTTATTAAATATAACGATAATAAAACAGAAAAAATATTTCCTGACGGATCAAGGATAATTGTTCTTACTAACGGCAAAAAAGTAACTTCAACCAAGTATGATAAAAATGATAAGCGAACAGAAGAAAGCATAACTGTTGATAACGGTACTGTAACAACTTCTTATGCGGAAGACGGAGAAACAAAAACCAAAGAAGTTTTCACAAACAGTCAGGACAATGATAAAACAACTATTTTATATAAAAATAATGAACCTGCAACACGTACTGTTGAAAAAAACGGTAATATTGAAAACTTTGTAATGACCGAAATCAACGGTAAAAAAGAATGGCAGCTTCAGGATAAAACCGAAACTGTTAACGGTGTTCAACAAAAAACAGTATATGAATACGACAAAAATGGCAATAAAATTACTGAAAAAATCACAACTTCCGGCAAAACTATAGAAAGATTTTTTGAATCAAATGGTACTATTGTAGAAATTATAAAGTCTGAAGGTCAACCAGACCATACTATGGAATATGACAGCGACGGAAATTATACCGATAAATATATTGATGGTAATGCGGATGTAACAGACAGATATAATTCTGAAAATACACATATTGAGCAAACCCGTGTAGTCGGAGACAATACATACAGCGTAAACTATGATGAAAACGGTAATACACTTGGAGTTATTGTACAAAACGGCGAATCAATTCAACAAATTGCAAACAAATTTGGTGTTTCCGTCAAAGATTTAATCAAGGCTAATGCTTCAAAAGTTCATGGTAAATATCCGAATGCATACTTCAATGTCGGAGAAGAAATTAAAATCCCGCGCAAGATGAATGCTGACGAAAGAGTATTGCAAGGAAGAAAAACACGCGAGGAAGTACTTTCTGACTATACAACAATGATGGAAAGACGCGCGGAAGAAGCTCGCAGAAGAGAACATCAAGCCAAGTTAGACCAGAGAACAGTGATTGCTAAAGGCAAAAATGGTTACTATGCTGCTAAAGACGGTTATGGAAATATTCACTTTCACGATCCTAAAGGAAATGAAATTTCCGCCGAAGCATTTAAACAAAAATGTCCGACAATGTATAAACAAATAACCGAAGCAGATTCTGCTGAAAAACGCGGTGCTACTAAAAGAACCCGAAATAAGTACGATACAAATACAATAAAAAAAGAAGCAGGACAACTGGCTGAAAAAATTCACAATCAGATCAGTGGAGCTTCTCAGAATACAAATACTATAAATTTATTGAGAGCAATTACTCCTGAAAATGCGGCTTTTGTTATATCAGAATATCAACGTAAGTTTGGTGTTTCACTAGCCAAGGACATTGACGATGAGTGGGGGCTTGATATAAATACTGTGAAAGAGCATATTTGCAAAAAGCTTGTAGATCAAGCTAAATCTCTTGGTATTTCCGGTGTTTATTATGGTGATTACAAAAAAATAAATGACTTACAAACACTGCAAAATTGGGTTAATAACGTTTCTTCTAAAATCATAAATAACATGAGTAATGCAAAAGAGACTTATTATGCAACAGATGCAGAAGAAGTCACCGTTGCCAGAACCAGAGAAAATAAAAAACTATCAAAAACCTCTGCTCAACAAATAGTAAATGATTTAATAGATGCAGCAGAAGGCTGGAATGATGTTGACAAAATTAAATCAACTATCGCAAGGATTGATAATCCAGATGAATTAAAAGAAGTAAACAGACTTTTAACATTAAAAGGTTATCCGCCGACAGATAAATATTCTGCAATAGAAAACTTTATTTATAAAGAACAAAATCATAGTGCCGCACACGCATATAATTCTTCCGATTATATGGAACAAGTCGTTCAAAAATGGATTAATAATGGCGTTTTAAACGGCCAGGAAGCAAACGAGGCACAGGCAAGAATGGCTGCACGTGTGCTGTATGACGGCGGTGACGGTTTTGGAACAGACTGCGAAAAGATTAAAAAAGCTGTCAGAATGATAAAATGTCCGAAACCAACCGGTAATAAAGCACAGGATAATGCACAGGCAAGAGAAGTATATCGTCTGGTTAATGCAATGATTAATAAACATAATACTTTCTACGGCCTTGGCAGCCCTTGCAATGATTTATTAGACTACTGCGAAGGCGAAATGTGGGAAAGCGAAGTTACATACCTCAGAGGCATTTTAGCCGAAACAAATGCTATTCAAGGTAAAGAAAAGGCGCAGGCCATTCATGATTTGACGGAAGAAGCAGTTGCCGGAGCCGGAACAAATACTAATTATCTAAAACAGGCTATTAGAGGAATTAACTCAAGAGAAGATAGAATTGCTGTAGAAGCAAAACTCAAAGATTATTGCCAAAAGCATAACGTCAAATATCAATACGAAGGTCAGTCACCTCTTCAAGCAATTTTATATGATGAGTGCGATACATTTATGGGATTTTCTCGCGACCACAAGGAAATCCGCAAGTTTAATGAAAAGCTTATTGAACAGGGTGCATATAATGAGCAGGAAATTATAAATCTTAGAGCAGAGCAGGCTGCATTACAGATAATGGAAGGCGACTTTGCCAATGCAAAAGATGCAATTCAGCAGATAAAAGATCCTAAGGTTTACGCAAGAATGCTTCAGATTTTTGCAAAAATATCAGGCAAATCACTTGCTGATTTCTTTATGGCAAAACTTGGTCAGGAAAAATCAGATCTTGTTAATGCAGAACTTGCGGCTAATAGTATTATAGAAGGTAAAGAAGCTGCTGATGTTGCATTCAGATTAATTTTAAATTCTGACTATGATAAGCGAGCAATGGGCTTTAAGGCGATAAGAAACGAGGAAGTCGCAACAATTGTGGACGGCTATTTAAAAACAAAAGGTTCGTCACTTGCACAGGAACTTGATAAATTTAATAAGGAAAAAGCTGAATACAAAGAAAAAGCAAAATTCTGGGACGGTTTGGCTAAGTTTATTCTTCCGCCGGTTGTAGCAGATACAATTTCTGACGGATATAGGGAAAATACCGATGCTTCAGACAATATGTATGTAGAGGCTAAAACTTCGCAGCATTTAACTAAAGCACAAAAGTCAGCATACGAAATGACGGTTCGTATTTTTGAGCAAAAGCTTAACAAAATGAAAGAAGATTATCAAAAAGCGCTTGACAGTCAGGGTGTAGTTTCAGGGGCAATTAATGCATTTTGTGAAGCATACGGACTTGGTACTACAAGAGAAGAAATCGAAGCCAGAATTGAACATGATACAGAAACATTACGTCTTTTGAAATTAGCAGCAGAAGGAAAACTCGCAAAAGTAGAGAACGGAAAAACCGTTCCGGTAAGTTTTGAAGCCGTATTTGCGGAACGCAATGTCGGAACGAATTTTGACGCAGCAAAAGTCGAAAAAGTCGCAAAGCAGGCAGAAACAATGGTTGCAATGGATTACGCAAAAGAGAATATTGCAATATGCTGGGATGAGTTGAGTAGTGCTAAAACCGCACAGCAATTAGCCGTTGCGATTTATGATGCAATGGAAAAAATATCTGCCATGACAGGCAGGACACTGACTCTTGAGGCTTACAACTACAGCCTTAAAGACGGAATAATAGTAGATGCATCCGGCAAACCCGTTCCTGCGGGAAAACTACAGGAAATTGCAAATCAATTAAAACAGGGACTTGCTGATATTGCAAAAGAATTGCTTGGTGTAGACATTTCGCTTAACACCTCTTCTTCCAAGATTTCAGATATATTATCCGACGGATATGATAAAAAACTTGAAAGCTTCAAACAAGAATTTAAAGACGCCTTCGGGCAGGATGTTCCGGATGAAATGCTTGAAGATTATATGAGCACGATAAGCACCGGCATGACTGTACTAAATATCGGCATAATGATAGGTGCAATCGTCGCTGCACCATTTACCGGCGGCGGTTCATTAGCCGTATTTACAATGACGGCAGCAGCTTCTATGGGACTTAACGCTCTTGAAAATTCTACTGACGCAGACGGCTACACTAATGAAGAATGGACAGGTGATGCACAACAAGCATTATGGGATGGTGCATTAGCCGCAATTGGCTTTAAGGTCGGTCAGTTTGCCGAAGGTTTTGCACGCGGCAGCCAGATTGTATCAAGCCAGAATAAATGGATAAGCTGGCTTTCAAGACAGCCAAAAGGCGGCCTGACAAGCAAACTTGCAAGTATTCCTCGTAACCAGCTTGGCAAAGTTGCAAGCAAAGCAAAAGAAATTGCAGACAAGATACAGGCTTATTCAGGAAAAGTCGGCAAAAATGTTCTGGAAGCAAGGAAAGCACAAATTCTTGCCAAAAATCCTGGAGCAAATCTTAACAGCGTAGAAAGAGCAAGCGTATTATTTGCAAGAGCAGAAGCCTGCGGCTTAGAAGTTACAAGCGATATGGCTCAATCCCTTGTACAAACTTATTGTATGACCGGAGAGTTTGACGAAGAATCATTCCTGATGGCACTTTGTATGTCATTAGGTGCAAACATTGTCGGTCACGGAGTAGCCGCGAAAACTGCAGACCAGACTCCGCCACCGGTTCCGAGAGAAAAAACAACCGGAACAGAAACTCTTGATGTAGCTTCTTCACGCGGAGCAGCACACCCATCTAATGTTCTTGTGGGTGCTAAAAAAGCTGAAACTATCAGAAATGAAGTCGAAACAGCTTTAAATAACCCTGAAATTACGGGTGAAGAACTTGCCCGTATTCGTAAAGAAGTGGAAGCTTTATCAGACAGGAATTTAAGACACGAACTGCTTGCAAAAATTGATAATAAAGCAAAATTTCTTGAAGCTCCTAAACAAGAAGTATTCAATAATGCACGTGCAGAGGATTTACAAAACAACATTAACCATATATTTGAAAGGCACAACGAACTTAATGCAACTGATGTACGAGTTTTAAATGAGTATATAAGAAGCACAGACGATATAAATGTCTTAAATGAACTCAAAGACAAATTGAGACAAAAAGAATATACTTACGGCGGTGTAACTGCTAATTACAAAGCTTTATATAAATCTATTGATGACAGAATCAAGGTTTTGACTCCGAAACCTGAAATGTCTAATGAAGAAGCCAGAAGCTATATTTATTCAATGTTAAATTCAGACAAAGGTATGGTAAAAGAAGAAGTTGAACAGCTTTTGGACTACATAAAAGGTGTTCAATCCGCAGATGAGTTGAAGGAAATTTCCGCACTTGTCGGCAAAAAGAAAATGATTGGCTCTTATAAGAAACAGTTAAGAGCTGCAATTGAAGAACGTACAAATGCTCTAAAAACTGCCGACTCTGCCCCTAAAACAGAGGAAGCACTTAAGAGTGACGAAACTCCTAAAACGGATGATACACCGAAAGCAGACGAAGCGCCAAAAACAGAAGACGTACAGAATAGTAATGAAACCACAGGCGCAAAAAGAGCAGATGAAGCCCCGAAAGCAGAAAATGCCGCTAATTCTGACACTGCGCAAAAAACTTATGCCGAAATGAATCAGGATGAGTTATTTGCAGAGTATTACAGATTAAAAATGGAAGTCAATTACTCTCCTTTGAGCAATGCTGATAAAGCTGCAAATATTAATAAAATGAAAGAAATTTCGACCCTTCTTGAACAAAAAGGCTTTAGAATAGAAGGCGACAAATTGGTTAAAATTAAAAATGAAGGATCAAAAAGCGAAGCTCCTAAATCAGAAGAGGCTGATATAGAAGATGTCAGACCTTCGTATGAAAATCCTGAAAAAGCAATGAATTTGCGTAAAAGATTGAATGCAAAACTCTTTGCTATGTATCAGGGAATTGAAAAAAGTATTGAAAACTTAAAAGATCTTGCAGGATACAACAAAATTAAAACTATAATTGCAAATCAATTTAAAAATTCTCCTGCCGAATTCCGTGAACTTATAATGAGGTTAAACGACAAAGCTAAGAAAATCGGTTTAAAAGTTGTTGAAAACAGTATCGACAGAACTGCTCGTATGGGGAAAAGTCTGGCAAAATTCTATACAAAGATGGAAAATGCCATTGCAAAAATGACAAATGAAAAGCAGTTTAATAAGATCCTTAAAAAGATTACTACCCGTTTTGCAGGATTTTATGATGATATGAAAACTCTTATTGATAAGCTTTATGAGCGTGCTAAGGCAATAGGTTTATCAGTTAAAGAATCCATACAGGATGTTTATAAACGTGTCGGCATTAAGACTGACGGTGTATCTCTGGATAAATATAAACCGAGTGGTAAGGGTATTGATATGTCCAAGTCCCATGATGAATGGATGAATTCCCGCAAAGATTTGTTTGGCAATTATAGCAAAGAATGGGGCTGCTGGCGGTCTTTTGATGCAAAAGATCAGCATCATGGTGCCTGGAAAATGCACTTGTATTCCGTTAGCGAAGCCGATTGGCGAAAAATGTGCGATGTTATAATTCCATATCTTAAAGAACACGATATTGACTGGAAAACTTTTGGTTCAGGCTATGGTGCGGATTATTTAAACGGAAGCAAACAGCAGGGTAAGGCTTTTACAATTTATCCTAAAAACAATGAAGATATGGCACAGATTGCAAAAGATTTAGACTATATCATAAGAAATAATAAACTGGAAACTTCCGGTTCTCATATAACAGGTGATGCTCAATTGGGCAGCACGGGACGTTTATTCTACAGATATGAATTCAATTCAAAACAATATCAGGATGAAATTCTCGACTTAAACAATCCTGCTGACAGAAACAAATATATACAATATGATAAATATGGCAATCAAATAGGCGGATACTATGACGGAAACCGCGGCGAAGGCAGGCATCTTGCAAATGACATGAATCCAGAAGACGATATCTGGAGAGATTTTGACCCTTCTGATCCGAATGCGCAACCATATAGAACAGGCGGCAGAACTTCTCGAGGTGCTAACGGAACGGAAAGAACAAATAATTCTTCTCAAAATGTTGACCCTAATAAAGCAAGGGCTTATGCAAAATTTGACAAAAATGCTCCGGTATATGGCTTGCAGCAGGGTCAGAGTGTATTAAACCAGAGCAGGCAATATGTACTGGATTTGAACAACTTGCCTCGTTTAACTCTTCTTGATGGTACAACGGTTGACCTTAATTCCGCACAAATTAAAAACCGAATCGCTTCGCTTCAGGAAGGCGAATATATAACGATAGGAAGACAGGGTGATATCCGCCTGAATAATGCAGGAAACAATGTCTCAAGACATCATATTTTGATTACACGCCATAATGGACGTATTGTAATGAAAGATGTTTCTGCAAATGGCGGAACAAGATGCTACTCAAGAGCTGCCTCACAGGGCGCAAATGCTTCAGGTGCTTCCGGTCAGGCAAACGGTGCTTCCAGAGGAAGAACAAGCACAAAAGCCTATACGTTTAACAGTATGAATGACCTCAAATATCAGATGAGAGAAGTCTTAGAACGCTTTAGTATCAATACTCAGAATAAAATTTTGCATGATTTGAATAACAGAGGTTTTTGCAGGCTTCAGAAAAACGGAGTTGAATATCTGTTTGTCAGAAGAGGCAATAATATCAGATTAGAAGAGTTTGATATCAAGGCAAAATACAATATCAAGGAAACTAAAATTGACGATTACAATACTCAAACCACTTACGATATAGACGATCTGAACGATATCTGGTGGGCAATGAGCGATAAAATGCCAAGATTTAGTCCGGAAACTCAATCATACATAATCAATAGACTTTCTAACGGTGAAACTTGCCGTTTGCGCAAGGGTGGTATTGCTTACGAATTTTCAATTGAAAACGGAAGAATCACCGTAAAAGAACAAGATTATGTGCGCTATAATTATGATAACGGCGGCAGAAGCGAAAGTGCCAACGGACAAAACCGCAGCGAAGGCTCTTCCGGAAGTAACAGAGGGCAGAGAGCCGATAATTCTGCCGGCAGAATGTCTGATGTTCAAAAACAGGAAAGAATACATACTATTGAATCAATACTCGAAAGAGCGGACGATATTGAAAAATTCAAAACAAAATTTGCCAATATTTTATCCTCAGGTTTCAAAGTTACAGATGAAGCCGGCGTTCAAGAGTTGAAAAAAACTACAAGATTTATAAAAGCGTTCTGGCATACAGATGTCGGTACCGGTGCTCCATCAGATTTGCAGGTAATCTGTGATGAACTTTTCAATATGACAAACGGTAAATACGTAGTTATGGGTGAATCCAGAATGGGTACTCCTGCAGAAGTTAATGCAATGCTTGACAAACTCCGAGAACTCACTAACCTCGATGCCTTGAAGAAAGAACTTTCAGAACTCAAGGGGTAAGGGGGTAAAGGGTATTTTTACCCCCCTTCCCCCTTTGGGTACTTCCCCCGCAAGGGGGGCAGATGTGCGCTGCGCTATTCCCTCGCCCTTCTGCTTGAGTTAGGTTTGTAGTTCCAAATCAGGGTTACATTTATCTCTAAAGAAGAAATAGCGCATGAGACCTTTGCCCCCCTTGCGGGGGAAATGTCACGGAGTGACAAAGGGGGGTGCTGTGTCAGAGATATATTATAATATCCTCTAATTATGTAATACTTTTCTATTTAGAATGATATCTTTTTATTTGTGCCTGAATCTCACCTTCCGCCTGAATAAAATGTTTTTGCTTCAGACCCAGAAATTGTGAAATTTCAGTTTTACCGTTCAGATGCCTGAAACTTTTTGTTATCTGCAGTAATGGTGAAATAAATCGTTTTAAGCCGAGACAATATGCTCCGCGTTCATTTTTTGTCAAAACAATCTCCATATCATTATCACCCCAGCATTTTACATTATTCAACTGCTCTTCAAGCTGTTCAAGCGTCCTTTTTTGATTAGGCCTATCCTTGACAAGTTTTGCCTGACGGTGCAGCCGGACTTTAAGTTGTTCGGAAACACTCGCTCTGAAATTTATTGTCGGATTGATATTTAGATTCATATACCTGCCTTTTATACATACAAAACCCGTAAAAATATTTTTTGCTATTGATTTAGAAATCATAGAAATTCTTCGCCATTAAATTATTATTCTAATGACGGATTTATTTTTCCTACTGCATTGATAAACTCCTGATATGACAAATGCTGTAAATAAACTTTTAAGTGCTTTAGGCGAAGATATTAGACTTACACCTGATAATTGGAGTGAAGAACATTTGATTCAGGCAGGAAATAAAAAATGGATATCAAATATTTTGCCGTCTGAACTTTTGAAAAGGAGTGTTAAACAAGCCGTTGAATCACTGGTTACAATAAATGAAAGCGGGAATTTTTACCAAACTTTTCCCGATAATATTCAAACACCAAATTATGGTGACCACTGGGGAAGAAGTGCTAATTATATTGAAATCAACAACCGCGCTATAGCTGAAATGATTGGCGACAGAACAAAAAACGGAATATTAAGTTCAATAAAAATTCTGCCGGCAATTCCCCCTTCCGCAAAAAGCTGGGCAAACTGTGTAATTTTATCCCAAATATTCCCGAATATATACGGCGACAGCTATAATAAAGGTGTACAGGAAGAAAACTCCATTTACGGAATCAAACTCAATGCTGGCTATAGCGGCAATATTATTGATTATGATATTAATTTGTCAGGAGAAGAACAATTCAAAGCTTTTAATGATTTAGCACATATACACGGGCTTAAAACAGGATTCAGAACCGTGATTTCCGCAGACCAGATAAAAGTTTCAAATCCTTATTCCGACGATATAACTTTTGATTGGAATAACCACGAACATCAGGAGCTTTTTATCAATGAACACGTAAAACTTATCAAAACGGGGTTTGAAGCAATATTCATTGATTCGGCCAAACATATAGGCGGATATGATATGGAAAATTACACCGGCGTCGGGGCGCTGCCCGGATATGAGCAGATGCAATATATTTTGCACGAAATTCGCAGCCGTTCCGGGGTAACTTCTATAAGTTTTGCGGGCGAAAAAAGTACCGGCGATTTTGCAAGATATGAAAAACTCGGGCTTACAACGGGTACGGCATTTATTCCGCCGGATAATTATGACAAAGTAAAGTGCTGGTCGGAAAAACTCAAGTATAATAAAAACTATGCGCCAGGAATTGAAGTTTCAAACGATAATGATGAGGGCGGACGGAGTTATGAAGACAGACTAAATCGTATTAACTCATCACTTTTTGCTTACGAATACCCGAGTGACAAACTCCCGAGTTTTATGCAAATGGAAGATTTATTTCCGCTCAGGTACGATACAAACACTCATCATCTTATGATGACAAATCCGTCCTACTCCGCAGACGGAACCCCGGAAAGCCACTGGGATAACTTATTTACAAAAGAAGACGGAAGAGATTACAACGCTAAAGTTGGAGAGTTGTTTAGCCATGCAATGAATTTGTAAATATTGGTTGTTTAACACTTGACTGAGAGCCGCTCTAAAGTATTAGAATAAAATACATATGAATAGGCGGAATTTTATAAAAAATGCAATTTTTGCGACTGCAAGAACCGCTATTATCGGAGCGGCAACAGGCTGCACGGATAAAAGACTTTTAGAAGGAGAGAAAAAGATGAAAATACTTGTAATCACCGGAAGTCCGAGAAAAAACGGTAATTCAAACACATTAGCTGACAATTTTATAAAAGGAGCCGAAGAAGCAGGACATAATGTTGTAAGATTTGATTCTGCCTTCAAAAACGTTCATCCGTGTATTGCCTGCAACAAGTGCGGTATGAACGGTCAATGTGCATTCAAAGATGATTTTGAATTTGTAAAAGAGAATATCGTTGATGCGGATGCGGTTGTATTTGCGACTCCTATGTACTATTTTGGAATTTCTGCGCAGATTAAGGCTGTTATAGACAGATTTTATGCAATCAACGGACAAATCCACGTGCCTAAAAAGGCTGTTTTAATTATGACTTACGCTGATACCTCAGCAAAAGAAGCGCAGCCTATAATCAGCCACTATGAAACTCTTTTAAATTATCTCGGCTGGTCGGATGCGGGGAAAATTATTGCGTCAGGAGTCTGGACGGAGGGAAGTGTCAATCAAACCCAATATCCGAAACAGGCTTTTGAAATGGGAAAAAATATATAAATCAGAGTTTTATTCATAAAATTTGTAATTATATTTTCTCCAGTTTTATACTACAATGGATAGATAATCGGATACAGATTGAAAGATGGAAATTAGAGAAATTAATTCTGGCAAAGCGGATTTTATGGAGATATTGTTAATCGGAGATGAAGATGAAGCAATGGTTAACAAATATCTGGAATTATCAATGCTTTTTGCTCTGTATGATAATAGTATCTTAACATCAATCTGTGCTGTTATGGAAATTGATTCTCAAACTGTTGAAATAAAAAATCTTGCAACTTATCCGCAATACAGAAATCAAGGATACGCTTCGGCTCTGCTTAATTTTGTATTTGACAGATACAAAGAAAATTATAAGACCGTAATTCTCGGAACGGGAGAAAATGAAAAAACACTCCGGTTTTATAAAAAACGGGGTTTTGTGGAATTTGACAGAGTAAAAAATTTCTTTGTTGATAATTACGACCGCCCTATTTTTGAAGACGGAAAACAATTGAAGGATATGATTTATTTAAAAAAATTATAAAAAATAGTTGGGGTTTCTACCCCAACCTACGGTTACATTAATCAGGGTGAAAAAGGAGTCTTTCAACGCAGTTTTTTTTAACATACAATCAAAGACGAAGAAGAATTAAATAATCAAATTAATTACATTCATTACAATCCGGTAAAACATGAACTTGTGAATAATGTAAAAGACTGGCAATATTCATCTTTTCATAAATTTGTTGAGCAAGGAATGTATGAATATAATTGGGGCAGTTTAAAAGATATTGAAAATATAAAAAACCTGGATTTTGAATAGTTGTAATCTTTGATTAGTAAAATTTTATTAAGAGGCGGTAAATCATAGATTTACCGCCTCTTACTTTTTTTAAAGTCCTGTTAACTTTTCCTGCTCTTCAGGATATCTTGCGCCTGTAATTTCAATACTTTCTATGTGTTTTCTGATATCTGCGAGTTCTTCTAATGTATCCAGTAAACCTTCTTCCGGTTTTCTGTACCACATAGAATATTCGCTCTGAACTGCGCAAACCGGACAAACTGAATTTGCTCTACGAACAGTATTTACCCCGGCTTCGGATAAGCCAAAATTAAGAACTTTTCCTTCATTAATCATAAAAGATTTTTACTTTTCTTCACTATTAAACTCTTTTTTTCTTGTATACAGATAAATTATACTTGAAAGTGTAGTATAGACAAGAAGTTCGGAAGATTCTTCAAGCATCATGTTTGAAAAAATATTTTCTCCGGCAAGAGAACAAAATATTGCAAAAACTAATATTAGGCAGCTCCAAACAGGAAATTTAACGTTTTTTACATAATTCCATAAATCTAAATACAATTTTTTCCATATAAAATATACCCCTGTCCATGCCATATAACATCCGTAAAGCGGGTGAAAAAGCCAACCGTATTTAATTTCTTTCCATGTATAAAAAGTATTAGGCTGCCCGGGAACACAGAAAAATATTGTTCTTAAGCAGTTAGTTTCACGTATTAACAAAATACCTATAACCAAACCAATAAACTTAAAAAAGGTCTTGTTAAATTTTGTTGTAAGAGCCAGATAAAGTCCCCAGAACAGTGCTACAAGCTGTATATTTTCGAACCATGAATTTTCATACGCTGCGCTGATCGGTAAAAATTTGCACGCAGGTATTATCATTACAAGTACAAATATACTTACCCAATTTATATTGTAAAACTTGTAATCTAAGTGAGCATTACAAAACCCTGCTATCTTTTTCATTAACTATAAACTCCAATCTTAATTCCGTATTCTATAAATTGTAGTAAAAAAACAAACTATTGTAAATAAAATAATATAACTAGTACAACCTACAGCCAATTTGGATGATAGTAAATTGTAATTTCTTTATTTTCTTTAAACTTTACATGCCCGCCCTTAATAAAATTTGTACACGAACCTGTTGGCGGAAGAGGTGTTAATAACCATTTTAACGGATAAACAAACAGACTTAAATCCATTCCGTATTTTTCATATTCCATTGTTAATCTGCTGCTTTCTAAATCCCCGACCTTGAAATCACCAAGAATTACACTGGCAGGGATACCATTCATTCCGTTTGCTATAATTGTTTCAACCCTGGCTGTTGCAGAAGTTCCGCTGCGAACAAGAATCTTATGATTATAAACAACATTTTCGGTTACTCGAAACTCTAATTCCTGTCCCTCATAAAGATCTTTTTCCGATTTCACTCTATTTGTCACTGCAAGCTTAACAGGAACTGATGCTGTATCTTCATAATTGTATTTTTCCTGATAATAAGGACGCTCAAGGTTCTTATCCGCCAGAGATGTGTTTACAAAATTATCCTGAATGGCAAAAACACTGCCTCCGCTAATTAGAAAAAATAACAAAACATATAATGATTTATTCATAGTCCAATTTTTCCTTAGAATTAGATTTTACTTTATATTCCAGCATTTTTCTGTTTGCAGAGGAAGTCAAAAGGAAATTCTGATAATACTTATTATTAATATACTGATTATTTTTTAGAAAATACGGATATTTTGTATAGATGTATTCATAAATAACGGCAAGCCTTTTTGAAGTAAGATTGTGTGCTGAAATCATATCAAAACGCAGCTGCGGTGCTGTTTTTTGGATATAAATAATAAGAGCCACCGGATCGTAGCCCGCATTAACCATATAATCTACCGCCCTTTTATCAGCCACTATTTCATACTTCTTCGGGGCAGCTTTTACTTGAAGCGAACGTAAAAAGCCGTTACAGACCCCGTCAAAAGATCTTATAGCAAAAGATATTTCTCTTGCCAGCATCGCAGCAAGTTCATCATCATTTTCTACAGCCTTATACATATCATCATAAACAATAACCTCGCGCTTTGTAAGCGTCTTATCCGAGGTTAGTAAATTTTTCTTCCCATCTTCGTCATATACAAACACAATTCGTTTTTCTATTTTATTCCTGTTAAGAATATCAAATGCTACCGAATTTATTCTTGTCTGAATAGAATTTGCCCGTTCGGCAGAACTTTCGGAAGCAATGCTGATTTGTATTGAACTAACAATTACCATCAAGCACAATAATATTATTTTTCTAATCTTCATAACTCCGCCTTTGTAATTTATACATCATGTAGAAATTTCTACATTGTTTTTCAACAAGAAAGATAACAAAAATTCTGATGTTTGTCAACAAAACTATAAAGAGTTCAATGCTATACGCTATGTAACAATACAAACAGTTTGATTATTCTAAATCAATTTAATAAATCTTAACATTTTGTGAACTAAAAAACGGAGACGGTGGGATTCGAACCCACGATACAGGTTGCCCCATATAACACCTTAGCAGGGTGCCGCCTTCAGCCTACTCGGCCACGTCTCCGTGAATATAATTATAATATCATAAAGATATTTTTTTTCAAAATTAAAATCCTGATTTATTTCCTAAACCAGGATTTTTTTCATACTCTCAACTATCTTAATAACAGACAGTCCTTTTTCTTATGGGGAAAATGTAAATATATGCTATTTACCCCCTACTTCACAGCTTGCAGCTTAACCTGAATACCTGCTTCAGAATTAATTGTCACTGCATTCGAAACTGCCATTGCCCTGCGTTTTTTAGCCCCTCTTAATATGAATTCAACTCCGCTAAATGTGTTGTTTGTTGGGGTTGCAATCTTCTTCAGCATATCCTGTTGTCCTTTCCGATAAATGTATTTGCCTTGTATTATTCTTATCGGCATTTTTCGGAAAAACTTTAGGTTTTTTTGAAGAATTTTTACATTTATTTACATATCTATAGATTTCTTATAAATCTCATTCTTATTTAAATCAAACAGGGCTGAAAGTATTACTGCGACTTCTTTATCTTTAAAACCTTTTGCTTTTAATATCTTAATTTTATGCTCTAAATCTGTATTTTCAGGATTCTCGCAAGCATAAACCATGCACACAATTTCACCCTTAATTCCATTTTGAAAATGGGCTGTAACCGAGGAAATATCATCGTATACAACCTCTTCAAACAGTTTGGAAAGCTCGCGGGCAAGTGCAATTTTAGCCCCAGGTCTTACGGATTTAATCGTCTCAAGCGTCTTTAAAATCCGCTCAGGGGAGTCATAAAATACCGTATTCACTCCGGCATGCTTCTGCACAACTTCAATAATCTGCTTTTCGCTTCTCGGCATAAAACCGATAAAAGCAAATTCTTCGCTGCTTCTCGGTATTTGCGATAAGAATGTAGTTACTGCGCACGCACCTGGAAGCGCCGTTACGGAAAAACCTTCTTTAATCAATTCTTCTACGATTACTGCCCCCGGGTCGCAAATCATCGGAGTTCCGGCATCAGAAACCAGTGCAATTCTTTTTCCCGCCCTCAATTCACGCAAGAAAAAATCTACCCGCTCACGCTCATTATACTTGTGATAAGAAACGCATTTAGTCTTTATATCATAGTGATTAAGGAGCTTTTGTGTAACTCTGGTGTCTTCACAGGCAATAAAATCAACCTCTTTAATGGTTTCTATTGCGCGCAACGTTATATCCTGAATATTCCCTATGGGAGTCGGAACTATGTAGAAATCAAATTTTCGCTGTGACATAGATTAATTATATCAAAAAAGTATTAATTTATTTTTGGGGAACATTTTGTATATTTTGTTACTTTTTTTAATTTATATGTCTTCATTTTTTCTTCTTTAAAAATAAAAGAAGAAAAAACGAAGCAAAAAAGAAGAAATTTTGATTGTTTCCAATGCTCTTGCGAGCATAAAATCAAATTGATGTTTGCGGGTAAACCCGCACTCTGCCCCTCGCTAAAAGACGCTCGGGAAGGCTACGCCGCTGTCAGAATTAGAAAAATATATGTTTATAAAAAAGTTTTTGTCAGGTAAAACCTGACCTACATGTTTTTAACAAGTCCCGCACCGCGAGCGTGTTATGCGTTAGCATAACAATAGCGAGCGAAAGAGTGCAGGCTCCGCCTGCTACAGCCATTTAATCCAACGCTCGTAAGAGCGTCGAAAACTATTGCGTGATTTCTCTTTCTTTTCGTTCTTTTCTTTCTCTTTGCTTCGCAAATAAAGAGAAAGAAAAGGACAAACAAAATAGAAAAGATAAAAGTAACAAAATATACAAAGAGTTGCATTATAATAGTATAGAGCTTGCTCCTCAAGTAAACGGTTATTGTTGTGTTTTCCGCAAGCTACATTTCTAAGATTATTTAATTATAAAACGTAAATTAATGTATTATACTCTAACTAGCATTGGAACAACAAATTATGAATCAGATTTTTTGTAAAATTTACCCCAAATTTCCACAAATGTAAAAATACTGCCCAAAATTAAAATAATAAGATATATATAATGGATTATATTATTTTTTTCTATTTGGATATCATTATGTGTTCTTAAAAAATATTTAATCGTTTTTAAATCTTTTTTCGCATTATCTTCTGAAAGATAACCTGTCTCAAAAGGAAAACTTTGATAATAATATTTATCTTGCGGATAGGCTATTTCATAATAGTTCATTAAACGACGTTGTATTTGATAATGTACGGTAAGTTTTTTATCCGCTAATGTATCCATATCCAAGCCGGAAGATACAGGACGTTTAAAGATATAATAAACCATACACGTACATTGCCCATGTGTACAACTTAGAGTTTCTTTTATAGGAGTTTGCACAAAGATTACCCAGCATCCTATTATAAGACATGCTAAAAGCCATATTTTATTGGTCAATTCTCTAATCATTAAAACCTTGTTTTTTCTAAAAATGTTTTAACCGCATCTTCAAGATTATCAGGTGTGGTTAAGGAAGTCATATTCTCCTGCGGTAATTCTTCTTTTGAGGTCATTCCAAGAACTTCACGCATTTTGTTGTAAATAGTTAATATTACATACAGAAGAATAGAAGAAATTGCAACGCCTGCCATTGCAAGCAGGAACTTTTTTGCAATCTTTTTCTTGCTTACGGGCTGTTTGTATTGAATAGCCTCCGGTGCCGGCGGAAGCTCCTGAACGGTATTTTGCACCGGTGCAGTTTCTTGCTGTTCAATAGGCTCAAGCGGGGTTTCTTGAGAAATACCCGTTAAGGCCCCTTGAGTTCCCTGAATATTCTCCGGCTCTGCAAGAACCGGAGATATCAGTGTAAGCATAAGTAATAATACTAAAATTTTATGTTTCAGCATTCTTTTTTGTAGTCCTTCTTGTTCTCTTTTGAGAATTTCTGTTAGGTCTGCGGCTGCGTTTAACAGGTTTTGCATCCGCATTTTCTTCTGCCGGAGCGGTTTCCGAAGTATTTTCAGTCGGAACAGGTGCTTCTTCAGAGCTTTCAGGTTTATTGGCAGAATCTTCCGCCGGAGCAGTTTTATCCGCATCAGGCGCTATTACCGGAGCTATTTCAGACACTTCATTAATAACTGTCTGTGCTGCATTTTCCGCAAGAACGTCAGACTCTTTTATTTTTTTGCGGTTATTTCTGCCTCTGCCTTTTGCTTTTTTAGTTTCTTTTTCTTCCCTAATTTCAGTAACTTCTGCCTGTGCCGCTACGGAAGGGTTTTCGCTAATTGCCTCCAGCTTTTCTTCCTGTACTGTTTCAATTACTTCTTCCTGTTTATTTTCAGGCTTGTTGTTATTAAATTTGTTATTGAATTTCTTTTTATTATTCATCGGAAGTTTAAGTTTAGCAGCTTTTGCTCTGTATTCGCCTTCGGCTGTAGGAGAAGCAAACTTAATATCTTCCATAATGTATCCGTTACCCTGACAGTGCGGGCATTTTTTAGCAAAGATTTCACTAAGAGCCTGCCCCTGACGGTGTCTTGTCATCTCTACAAGTCCAAGATCAGAAAGCTGACCGACTTGCGGCTTAGCCTTATCCGCTTCTATAGCCATTTCAAGCTCTTCCATCATAGCGAGTTTATCGACGCGGGAGGTCATATCAATAAAGTCGATAATAATCATACCGCCGATATTTCTAAGTCTTAACTGTCTTGCAATTTCATGAACCGCTTCTATATTGGTTTTTAGAATAGTTTCATCCTGAGTCGCAGAGTTTGTAAACTTTCCGCTGTTAACATCAATTACGGTCAGCGCCTCTGTTGTCTGAATAAACAAATAACCGCCTGACGGAAGATTAACTTTCATCTGCAGGGCTGCTTTAATTTCTTTGTGAATATCCATTGCTACAAGCAGAGGTTCGGAACCTTTGTACAAAGTAACGTTGATATTCTTATTCATATGCCAGTTCTGGAGAATAGTCTGCACTCTGTTAAGCGCAAATGCAGTATCAACGACAATTTCCTGAGTTTCTTCGTTACAGGCTTCTCTTATAACCCTGTATAATAAATCCTGATCTCTGTATAAAAGGCTCGGCGGATTAAGACTTTCTGCAGAAGTGATAATATTATTCCACTTTTCTAACAGAATTTCTAAATCCTCTTGAATATCGGATTCTGTTTGTCCTTCTGCTTCCGTTCTTACAATAACTCCGACACCTACAGGTTTTAAGAGGTTAAGAATTGATTTTAATCTTGCTCTTTCTTTAGCGGAAGTAATTTTTTTACTTACGTTGATACCCGGCTCATTCGGCATAAGAACGAGAAAACGTCCCGGAAGCGAGATTTCTGTAGTAACTCTCGGACCTTTATGCCCGACAGGCTCTTTTACAACCTGAACGACAAGTTTTTGTTTCGGTTTCAATTTATCCTGCAAAGCGCCTTTTCCCATAACGTCCTGTGCGTGCAAAAAGCCCATTTTATCAGAACCTACATTGACAAAGGCAGCTTCTATTGAAGGTAAAATGTTTTCAACTTGAGCTAAGTATACATCTCCGAGGATAATTTCTCCTCTGTGTACATAAAATTCGGCAACTTTGCCGTTTTCCATAACCGCAGCAATATTATCCCGCTCAGCTATGACTATTTTGTTAGCGACTGCATCTTTCATTGTTTCTAAATCCTTCTTTTTCATTTAATGGGGTTAGTTATGCTTCAATGCAAAACCTTTTATATTTACCCCATTCTACATTTCGTTGAGGTTTTCATTCAAGAATCTGACTCTCGTTATATCAAATACCTGATTCGGATTAACCAGCTTCATTAAATCATCTGCTCTAAGTGCCGGTATGTCAGACCCCTGACCGGTTTTTAGACATATAAACAGATTGTCTCCTTCAAATCTATGCGTCCCGATAGATTTCTTAAAATCTGTTGTTTTTTCAAAACCTTTCTTGTTTTTCTTCGTGATTAAAACTTCATCACAAGACAAAACCTTATCTACATCATAGCGGAATTTTTCGAAATTGTAAAGTGAGTTCTCATTTGATTTATTATAAGGTGTTATACGATATTCAGCCCACTGTGCTTCAATATCCACTGCTGTAGCAAACTGTTCAATCCTTTTTACTCCGACAATTTCCGCGCCCTCCGGAAGATTAGGATTAATTATATTTTTTACTTCTTCTTCAGTCAAGTTGTCATAAATCTCGATATCGACCAGTTCACCTTCACTTTCAGCAAACAGAGGAAGTGCAATTCCCATTGACACCTTCATTGTAGGGTTAAAACCGAGAGTATAAACCATATTCAACCCGCATCTTGCAAGGACTTTGTGGAAAGTATTCTGCCAGTCAAGGTGCGAAAAATATCTTAAAAGTCCTTTTTTCGTGACTTTAAGCCTGTATCTGTATATAGGAATATTCGGATCTCTGTGCGCCCTTGAAGGGTCTTGCGGTTCTACCGATACAATTTTTTGAGCTTCTTCGGAAGCTTGATAAGGTTTTGCCATTACTTTATGAGTCTTTAAAGACGGGCAGACACCGCAATTTACGCATTTATTTTCGCAAGTAGGGGTAAATATAAGGGGCTGAACTGTTTCTTTGCCCTGCTCGGCGCATTGGAATGCCGCACGGTATTCATTTTGCAGCCATTCTTTTGATAATCCTACATTTATAAAATCCCACGGCAGGGCATCTTCTAGCCCGTACTCTTTTTTTGCATATTCTTCCAGTGTAAAGCCGCATTCTTTTGCCGTTTCTGCCCAGATATTTTTGTCAAAATACTCGCCCCAGGCATCAAGGTAGCAGCCTTTTTTATAAAGCGCTTCTATATATTTGCACAAGCTTGCATCGCCTCTTGTCAAAACCGCTTCAATCTGCGAGACAAATTTTTCGTGATAATTTATTTTCACGCCCTTTATATGTTTTGTTTTTTCCTTTAAATAATTTATATGCTCCGTAACTTCATCTAAATCCATCTGCGGACACCACTGGAACGGTGTAAACGGCTTCGGTACAAAAATTGAGAGCGTACAAGTGATTTCAAACCCGTGATTTAAGCCCTTTTCTTTTTTAATAAGCTTTGAGCGGTATTTAATTTTATTTAATAATTCCGCCATCTCATCCATATCTTCAAGGGTTTCTGTCGGAAGTCCCGCTATAAAGTAGAACTTAATCTTTGACCAGCCGTTTTCGTAGAGCGTAAGTGCTGCATTAATAATCTGTTCTTCAGATATATTTTTCTTAATTAAGTTTCTCAGTCTCTGGCTGCCAGCTTCCGGCGCAAGCGTCATTCCGGATTTTCTTACGGAATGCATAAGATTTGCAAGCTCAAGATTGAATCCGTCAATTCTCTGGCTCGGAAGCGATACGGACACTTTTTTCTTATTAAAATCAACCGCAAGCTCTTTTATGACTTCCTTAATATTGGAATAATCATTGGAAGAAAGGGATAATAACGAATATTCGTCATAACCTGTATTTTTAACAAGCTCTTTTGTAATTTTGATAATATCTTCCGCCGAACGTTCTCTTACAGGTAAAGTTACGTGCCCCGGCTGACAGAAGCGGCACATTCTTCCGCATCCGCGTCTTATTTCTACTATAGCTCTATCGTGCACCGAGCTTGAAAACGGTATCGGGTAGGCCGTCGGGGTGTATTCCAAATTTAAAGGCGCAATGCGCTTTTCAACGGCTCTATATAGTCCCCCCCTACCCCCTTCGGGTACTTCCCCCGCGAGGGGGGCAGATGCAGCTGCGCCTAATTGATGAGATAAAGATTGAACGGTTGCGTTAGAAGCTTCCCCCGCCCCTTGAAGAAGGGGGTTAGGGGGCGGGGTCAATGTGCTAAAGCAGCCTTTTATTTTGCATAAATCTTCGATTCTTTCTTTTCTCGGAAGCCCTTTTGTTCTCTCAAGAGATTCGCAAACCTCAACCATCATTTCTTCCCCGTCACCGATACAGAAAACGTCTATAAACTCGCAAACAGGAAGCGGATTAAACGTACACGGGCCGCCTGCCAGAACAATCGGCTCCTCTTCACACCTCTCATCATTCCTTACTGTTATTCCACCCATTTCCAGCATTTTTAAAACAGTCGGATAAGAAAGCTCGTATTGAAGCGAAAAACCGACTCCGTCAAAGTCTTTAAGAGCTCTTTTAGACTCAACGGCATAAAGATATTCAGGCTTAAAATCCGGTTCCGGCGCATATGCCCTGTCGGCTAACATGTTAGGCTGGGAATTAACTCTGTCATAAATTATTCTTACCCCGAGATTGCTTATCCCGATTTCGTATTTATCGGGGAAAACAAAAGCGAACCTTACGCTTGCCGAATCCCAGTCCTTGTTGTATGACAAAAACTCCCCGCCTACATATTGGTAAGGTTTTGTCGCGTTAAATAATGCTTCCTGCTGATCTCTAAAAAAACAATTCATAATTTTATTTTACCAGAAATAAAACGGATAAAGTTGATAAAAATTCCCTCTTGTATAAAAATTTTCAGGTGATATTATCATTAAGGATTTAAAAATAAGCTTCTTTTTTCGGAAGATGAACATTTACAGTACACAGCAATTTTTATATAAATAGTGAGAATCTGAGAGTTAGTAATACTTAGATATGTTTATTATGCCGAAAAAAGAAAATGGTACAGAGGAGAAAGGAAAAATGGAAACAGAAACAGTAATTTCTTCACAAGACAGCCTGACACCAAGTGATACGGTTCATGAAATCAGCGACAAAGTTATGACAGGAAAAGCTGATTATAGCAAAACAAAAATGTTTACACTTGCAATCGCAGCAGGTGCATTTATCGCCTTCGGTGCACAGGTTTCATTAACAGTAATGACCGGCGATTCTAATATGGGCTGGGGATTCACAAAACTTATCGGAGCAATGACATTCGCAACAGGTTTGATGCTTGTTACATTAACCGGCGCAGAACTCTTTACCGGTAACGTTATGATGACATTTGCAGTATTAGAAAAGAAAATCAGCCTTATGAAACTCTTAAGAAGCTGGACTGTTGTTTATATAGCAAACTTCGTAGGCTCAATTCTTGTCGCCGCTCTCGTATATTTTGCTGGAATGGGACACAACGGCGGAGACGCAGTTGGCGTTACGGCTATGCAGACAGCTTTAGGCAAACTCAATTTAAGCTTTGTTGAAGCTTTTTGCAGAGGTATTCTTTGTAACTGGTTGGTTTGCTTAGCAATATTTATGGCTTCAACTTCTAAAAGAGTTATCGGTAAAATATTTGCAATATTCTTCCCGATTATGACATTCGTTGCATCAGGTTACGAACACTCTATTGCAAATATGTTCTTTATTCCAAACGGTATTTTAATGAAACATTTCCCTACAATTGTTGCAGCATCAGGCTTAACTCCTGACCAGCTTGCAGTTATGACCTGGAAAAACTTCTTTGTTCATAACCTTATTCCTGTTACTCTCGGTAACATTGTAGGTGCATTTGTATTTGTTGTTCTTTTATTCTGGACAGCTTATTTGAGAGAAGAACGCAGACAACAGCATTAATTATTGAACTTAAAAGACCAAACAATAAGTTTGGTCTTTTTTCCCCGAAAAATGTAGAATAAAGGTATGAAAAACAGATTTTTATTAGTAATACTGGCTTTAATATTTATAGCAGCAGCTCCCGTTTATGCGGCAAGGAAACAGGCTGAACCGATGAGCGAGCTAGAAGAAGTTATCCTTGAGGCACCCGAAGATGTTGAAACGGAAGAAGGCGAAATAGAAGTACCTCAGGCAATTTCAATTACAGAGCAAAAGGCGCCTACCGAAGAGAAAAGTTTAAAAGAAAAATTGCAGGAGGTTTATCATCTTGAAGTGGAAAAGTATGACCGACCGACATACCTGCTGGAAAATGTTTTTACCCACAAGTTTGACGAAGATTCTATTATGGACAGAACCCAGCTCTGGGCTGGCTATAACGGGGATATCGGTTTGAACTTTACATCAGGAAGCGTCGGAAGCGAGCACACAACAAATCATTACGATATCAACACGATTAATGTCGGCTATGATGGTTTTCTGAAAAACAATAATGCGGATTTCAGAGTAATGATTAACATTTCTCCGTATTCTTCAAGAAATGTTATTCAAAACCTGTTTGCAGATATGTACGTTGCAACAAACAAAATTCCGCATCACAGGATTTTAGTAGGCCATTCGCGTCCTCCTGTCGGTATGGAAGGCGGTTACGGTCCGTTTGTATTACCTTTTATTGCGCGTTCACAAATTTCCAGAAACTTTGGTACTGTTCGTAAGCTCGGCGCTAGAATTTCAGGGAATTACAGCCTTGTTGATTACGATTTTGGCGTATATAGTTCAGATACATATTTTCAGGAATTTTTCCCCGGTGCTGAATTTATAGGCTGGGTAAATTTTAAACCGTTAGCCAAAACTCACGGAAAATACGGCGATTTAAAAATCGGCGGCGGTTTGCAGGGCGGTCACAGAGATAATAATTACTGCGTAACAGGCGCTTATATCGGATATGAATACAAACGTTTTATGGCAAATGTAGAATGGGCAAATGCTAACGGATATAACGGTCCTGCAGATCATTCAATTGATAAGCATGCAAGCGGTTTTTATGCAACTTTAGGTTATATGCTCACAAAAAAATTGCAGCTTCTTGCCAGATATGATGAATTTGATCCGGATCACAATATCGGAAACAACAAAACACGCGAATATTCAGTCGGCTTGAACTACTTTATTAAAGGGCAGGGCTTAAGACTGATTCTTAACTATGTATTCTGCCAGAATGACGGAACTAAAGATTCACACAGACTTATGCTCGGTACGCAAATTCTGTTATAAAAAGAATCCTCTAAACAGTTGATTACATCTTTACAAAAATGTATGATAATGGAGAAAAATAATAGGGGAGATTAGGGTCTCATGTTTAACAATATCAACAACGAAAATAACGGCTTTTTATATAACAATTCTCAACTCGGGAATGCAAATAATGTTATTAATCTGGCATCGGTAAGAGCCAGTTTGCAAAAAAGCGGATATGCTTCCACTCCTTACGTTGACCGTTCTGAAATTTCCTCAAGCGCAATGGAATTATTCCAGAGAGATTTAGATATAAATAAGTTTACAAAAATAGCAACAAGCGATATGGATAATACCTCTCACCTTGAAAGAATGAATGAAGTTCTGGGAGAAGGCGTTGTTGACGTTTTTGAAGATGATGTTTTATCAAGCCTTGTAACAAATCAAAAATTATGGGATGATTTAGAACTCTAAATGTGGTAAAATACCTGTATGGTATCGTCTGATTATTATATACAAGACAACTCCAATATGGAGGAAAAGACGCTTGATGCTGCAAAAAGTTTATACCAGGATGGTAAGTATGCAGAAGCTCTTAGACTTTATCAGGGAATGCTTAATACAAGTATTTCCCACAAGTTGTACTATGAAATCGGAAGATGCTATTACAAACTGAATGATTTGCTGCCGGCTGAAGATAATTTCAATAAGTCCATTTCACTTGAAGGGTTTAAAAATCCATCCTATCTTTACCTCGGAAACATATGCTACAAACGTACGGATACAAAAAATGCTATCGAAAACTGGGCTTCTTATTACGCTTATAAACCGGACGACGCCGCTGTGTGCTTGAATTTAGCAACATCTTATTTCTCCAAAGGCATGAGATTTCAGGCAGTTTTTTATTATGAAAAATATTTACGTTACGCAAAAGATAAAAATAGCTCTTACGAAACAATAAAAGCCAGCATAGATAAATGTACAGAAGTAGGCAGCGAATTTCTCCAAAAAGCAAGAAAAGCAATTGCCGCAAAAAATAATCAATCCGCAATTGAATACTTAACTTTTGCCGAAAAAAACATGCCTGTAAGTTTTGATATAAATCATCTTTTAGGCCAAACATACCTTGCTGAAAACGATTATATGCACTCTTTAATATATCTTAAACGTGCATTATGCCTTGATAATCATTCGCTCGATGTGCTTCAGAAACTTGCCTCGGTATATATTAATCTCGGTGATTTTACTGCTGCATATTGCGTAATGAGACGTCTACTTCCGCTTGTTATACATAATCAGCCTGAATATTTGAGAACCCTAAAACTTATTAAAAGCCTTGACGAATCTTTTGACGAATACAGCTACCAAGGTCACAAAGACTGGGCAATGCGATACGACAGCGAAAATAATTACCACATGGCACTTATTGAATATGAAAATTGCGTTATAATAAAAGAAAGTTTAAAAGATGCCTTTTCTGAAAGGATTGAGCGTCTGAAATCTTTTATCAGACCGGAAGAGAGAATTGTAAAAATCTGTCTTGAAAAAGGCGGAGAATTCTATAGCAGCGGAGATTTTAAGACCTCTAACAAATATTTCTCTAAAGTAATGCTTATGTCTAATAAAAACTCCAGCGAATATAAATTAGCAAAATCACGGGTTGTAGATGTTTAAAAAACTAAAAAAATTCTTTTACCTTTATATTTTAAGAAAAAAATATTATCGCGTAGGCTCCTGCAATGCTTGCGGACGCTGCTGTCAGAAGATTTATGTCAAGCATAAGAATGTAATACAAACGGAAGAAGAGTTTAAAAAACTCCAGCTTTTGCATCCTTTTTATACATACCTGAAAATCATTGATAAGGATGAAACGGGGCTTGTATTTGAGTGCTTGAATCTTGATAAAGAGACTCATAAATGTAAAATCCATAAAAAAAGACCCGGAATATGCAGGCGATATCCGCAGGAGGAATTATTTTTAATGGGCGGAACGCTTGCTGAAAACTGCGGATACCGCCTTGAACCGATTGAAAGTTTTGAAGAAGTTTTTGAAAAAGTTTCCAGAAAAACAAAAAAGCGGGATTAAAAATCCCGCTTTTTTATTATGAAATAAGTTTTTGATATATTAACTTGTCAAAGTAATACAAGGTCATTTGAACAATCTGATCCATATGGATAGTACCGCCATCACCGCTTCTGCTGTCTTTTCCGCCCCAGTCTTTGGAAGAATCTTCAACTCTCTGACCGTTATTACCTGTTCCGTAAGGGCAGTCTGTCGTACCGTTCTTTAATGCAGCAAGAGCTTTTTTCTGTGCATCACGGAATACTGTAGTTACAGTATTTGCGTCGATGGAAGAATATTTCTCAATCAGTCGTTCTAACAAAGCATCCATTGTAAACTGATAATCGTTATCATCATTTTTATTTGCAATATGAATTTTGCCGGAACTGTCTGTTGTTACCGTACCTGAAGTACTTATTTTTTCATCACCGCCGTATGTTGTATTTGTATTATAGTGAATTAATCCGTCTGTTAATGATGTATCGGCATATGAAGTTCTCTGGGTAAATACGGATAACAGCTCAGGATTTTCCTGAATCTTAGCCATCATTTTCTGCAGGTTATTAAGAACTTCTGTTACAAAAGCTGCTGCATTATTTTTCTGTGATGAATTGAAGGAATTATATGCTGTAATCCAAGCAGCCTGCACCAATTGTCTAATTACTGTATAACCTCCGAACTTTGAATAATCGCTGCTTTTGCAAACTTCTAATAGTTCCGATTGAACATAAGAACATATATATGTGAATACAAGAGATGTCTCAGATTCCTGGAACACGATACTGCCACTGGAATTCATACCAAATTCAGTATGCAATACCGAATGATTTCCTATAATTTTTGCAAGATCTTTGTTTTGAACTTCCGGAATTATTGCTTCGATATCTTCTGCAATTGTTTTTACCGGATCATCACTCGGTGTAGTTGTTTTATTATTATCTACCGAGTCTGTTTCTACTTCTTGTGCAGATACAGTACCATCATTAATACCGTTTATGAACTGTTTATCAAAACAATATAATGTTATTTGAACAAGTTCGTCCATATGAATTCTGTAATCATCGTCTTTTCGGTTATCTTTACCGCTCCAATTCTTAACCCCGTCCTCTACACGGCCGCTATTATTTCCGGTACCGTATGGACAATCATTTGCATTACTTTGCAGTATTGATAAAGCTTCTTTTTGCGCTGCCTGAAATATCTTTGTCAAAACAGCTTCATCGACATTCGGATATTTTTCCTTCAACCTTTGCAAAAGTGCCTTCATTGTTGTTTGGTAATCCGGGTCATCATTTTTATTAGCTATATGAACGGTTCCGTCACTGTCAGTTGTAACTGTTCCTTTATAATTAATTTCTTCATCACCGCCATATGTTGTTTTAGCATTATAATGGATTAAATTGTCTGTTAGCGTAGTATCTGCATAGGAGCTTCTTGCGGTGTAGAGTTCCAAGTTGTCAGGATTTGCCTGAATTTTAGCCATCATAGCACTAAGTTTATTTAATACACCATATACAAAATTTGTTGCTGTGTTTTTCTGAGATGAGTCAAAATCAGCATAATTAGCAATCCAGGCTGATTGAATAAGTTTTTTCAATACATCCTCGCCGCCAAGTTGCCTTAACACTTCTGCTCCGTTTTCTGTCTCCAGAATACGTTTTTTGACAGATTCATACAAATAATCAAAGACCTGTTTAGTTTTGCTGTCCTGAAATACTATATTTCCGTATGCATCCATACCAAATTCCGTATGAATAGTAGACTGCCCGCTAATAATTGTCGATAAATCCCTGTTTTTAACAGTTGAAATAATTCCTGAAATAACTCCTGCGGCATTTTTCGCATTAGCATCAGATTCAACATCTGCTCTTGCATTCTTAATTACTGTGATAACATTATCACACTGTTTTCTTACCCATTGTTTAATGTCTTCTTCTGATGTAACATTTCTTAAAGTATTTATATTTTTGTCACACTCTTCCTGTAATTTTGACTTAAACAGAGCAATCTCATCATCTGTCGGTGCTGTAGTTAACCCCCAACGGGTATAGCCGGTTTTGAAATCATTTACCCATACATCAATATATTCATCAACTTTTGCTTCAGGGTTAGCTGTTATTACTCTGTTATTATATGCAGCAACAACCTCATCTATCAACTGTGCTTTTGTTACAGATGCAAAATCGCCGGAGTGGGTATTCCGCACACTTGAACTTACGACTCCAAAAGTCGTTTTACACTGTTTTTCAAACTCTTCTAAAGTGATTCCAAGCTTTTCCAGTACGGCTGTTTGAAATTCTTCTTCATTCATATAAAGAACCAGTTCACCATAGGATTTGAATTTGGTATTCAAATCAGTTTCTTCGGTTTCTGCTTGTCCGTTGTTCTCTACAGCACTGTCATTTTCTGATACTCTTGCATTGTATTCTGCGACATACTCTTCTAACAATTGCTCCTTAGTAATATTTGCAAAATCTTCCGTATGTTTTTTAGAAACAATATCTGCAATGTTTTCATAAGCAAAACCGTGCGAAAAATCTGTAATTCCCTGTTCACGAACTAAACTGCGGCATTCATTGCCAAACATGAAATTTCTTAAATCATTATAAGAGGCAAAGTCTCCGGCTTCCTCAGAAGGAGCAGTGTCCTCAACTCCCTCTTGCTGAGCTACTTTACTATTGTATTCGGCGACGATTTCATTAATTATCTGCTCCCTTGTTACCGTCGCAAAATCCTCTTCATGATTTTGCGCAACTTTAAGCTGAACAAACTCAAGCTGCTGTCCGTATTTTGTCTCAAATTCTTCTTCTGTTATACCGAGTTTTTCTAAAACGGCTTGCTTGCATTCTTCGCCGTTATATGTGTAACAGAATAAATCCCAGTATGACCCGAAAGGGCCATTCGTTTCATCTGTATTACCTGCATCCGGCACGTTTGTATCACCTATTGGCTCAGCCGCCTCCGTATCATCAGGCGGATAACAATTTATTGTATATTTAGTGCCATTATATTCATATTTAATAATAGTTTTTCCATTTTTTTCTTCCTGCGTATAAGCTATCTTAAATTTATCCAACACCTCAAGCGCAGTTAAATCACCTTCTCCAAGTCTTTCATTAATTGTTTCAGGATCAAATGCGGAAGAAACAGGCTCCGTTACATCTAAGTTCACTTTGCCAATAATTGGCGTTCCGCTGCCACAGTCTAATCGTACCTGTAGTTGGTTTTGCAATAAAAATTGATTCTTTAACGGAAAATTTCTTAACATAATGTTCCTTTCTTTATTTTCTATAATAATAAGTTACATTTTCATCCTGATACACAAAATTGACACTAAAACCCTTGTCGGATTCTTTTGTATTTAATATACAATTTCCGCCAATCGGGTATCCGCTCACTGTTTCGTTAATATTCCAGATATTTTCCAGATATTTTTTTGCCTGAGAAATACTGTGAATATTCTCAAACTGTTCTACCAGCCGTAATACTTTATCCAATTCGGAGGCATTTTTTTGACCGTTTGCCGATACATTGGAATAAATATTGTAATAATTGATGTCCGACATTGTATTCTCCTTTGATATCGTACATAACATTTTCCATAAAATGTTATGCTACCAATAAGGATATGCACTTGCACCTTATTAAGGCAAATAAAAATAGAAAACAGTATTAACTACAAAATTAGAAAAAACGGCTTAAATACAGAAATACAATACACATACAAATACAGCATAACATTTTATGGAAAATGTTATGCTACATTTGAATATAACGGCATATTTTTTCAAAACTTTAGGCCTGAACAAAATATTGTTACAAAATTTTACATTTTATAACAAAACGGCGGGATTAAAATCCCGCCGTAAAACTTTTGGTTATTAACTTTTATTTGATATTATTTTTGCTTAAACTTGCTTTCAAGCCTCTTGCAAGGTCGTGACGGCCGCTCTTTTCATATATAGCAGTCATTGATTCCAGAAACTTGAGGTTATCTATATTCGGATTACCCTGATTTACGGGTGCTGTATTAACAGGAGTTGTATTTTTTCTTACAGCCGGTTTAACTGCTGTTTGTACAGGCTGCTGAGGCTGGCTCATTGTTCTTGTTGCACTACCGTCAGCAACATTATTTACCCCTAAATTTACACCCGGATTTACATAATTTCTTAATCTCGGATTATGAATAGGAGCTTCGTCTTCATAAGGATTTCTGTTTTCTCTCTGGTAAGCGTTAATACCGTAGTTTACTGTTGTAAACGGTTTTTCGACATTTACATAAGAATTTCCAATCGGGTTTTGACCTCTGTACATTTCTATTTCACGTTCATTAAGACTCTGAGAAAGACCGATTTTCATCTCAGGTTCTTTACGTTTAAACAATCTTGCTACAAAGAATACAAGAAGCCCTACAAGTCCGAAAGAGAAAACCTTATTTGCCGTATCAGATACAGTATCTTCATCTACTGATTCTCTTATACCTTCTACCGCTGAAGAATTCTTGAGTTTATTAAATAAAGCGGAAGTTTTTTCCTTTGAATAATCTTCTTTGTAAATAGGTGCATAGCTGTCAACAGGGCTGTTTAGCTTAATATTTTGAGTTTCTTTAACTGGCATTACAGGAGCTAGGGAATCAAAAGAAATGCTTGTTCCTGCTGCATTTTCCGCTTGAAAGAAAATACTTAACCCGCTTCCCTGAGGTTCAACCATTACGGTATCTACATTTGAAACATTATTATATACTGTATTTAAGGTCTTTGATGCCCTTATGTCTTTTAATTCTAAAGTAACCTGATTCGGAGCTTTCACAGTCTTTTTAACATCTACCGCTTTATCAGCAACCAAAACTATATTATAAGTATCTTTTACCGGCACGATTTCTATTGATTGCAGAACATTGTCCGCTGCAAAAACCGGCACCATTGATAAAAACATTCCTAAAAATAACAACGCTCTCTTCATAATAATATACTCTCTCTCCCTTGATAATAGTGTACATGATTGTCATGCCCATGCCATCAATCCGGAGATTAAAATTCCGGACAATTTTTATAGACCATATGGTCTATAGCAAAAAATCTTTACATAACACTTGAAAGAGCGGAAACATGAGTTATAATGAGTACAGAGGTTTATTATGAGTTCAATTTCGTCAATAGACACATCCATTTACTCCGGGCTGATAGAAAGCCGTGATGCGGTTAGCGGAAGAAACGCTTCGCAAGCAGCGCAGGCACCGACTTTATTAAGCTCTGATGTCGAAAATAATAAGGTCGATTTAAGCAACTATTATTCCAACATTCGTCCGGAAGATTTACTCACAATGACCGGAAACAATGTTGCACAATCAGCACAAGCTTTGGATAATGCAATGGTTTCTGCAATTGAAAACGGTTACACCGTACAGGATGCCGTTAATATCAATCTTGCAAAAGCCGCTTATCAAGCCAATTGCACTGTATTTAAAGCTGTTAATGAAATGTCAACATTTGAAATTTCAGTCTAGTGAAACAGCCAGAAAACATCATTATAGAAACGGAATATACATAGAATGATTATAAGCAGTATAATCAGGAAAATTGCCTGCGGGGATTTCCAGTCAAAATACTCGTGGGTGTGATAGACTCTGTTTCTGTAAGTCTCTATATAATGTATTAAATAAAATACGTTGAAAATTACCATATAATATGGGTTAAAAATTATCTCGGAATTATACATTCGTTTAGTATATTTTTGAATAATTCTGAGCACCCTGTAGGAAAGCGCAATATAGATTAAACATTGCAAAACAGAGAAAAATATTAAGAGCGCCGGCTGCTTATAAAAGAATAGCAGATAAAAACCGCCATTGACTGCAAGCAGAAGGAACAGCCAGTTTAATTTCAGCCCGTCAGACTTTCCGCCTACAAACTTATTTATTGCTTTTCCGTTTATAAAAAACCAGATTGTAGAAAAAAAGCCAAAAGTTAAGAGATCTATTGCCAGAAAAGGTCCTAATTCTTTAAACTTGATATCCGGTAGATCAGGATCCTGAAACAAAGAACCACAGTGATCACACTTTATAACATCTACATCAATTAAGTTTCCGCAAAACGGACAATTAATTTTTTCAGTCATTACCGCCCACTCTCTTTGGACTGATTATAACATAAATGTAAAACAAAAATCAAAAATTTACATAGCCGTCTGTATAGGACTACTTAACACCTATTTTTTTGCAATACTTTTCTATCGGACATTCACTACACTTAGGGTTAATCGGCTTACACACATTCTGCCCGTGGGTTACCATAAGCGTATTAATATCAATCCAGTATTTTACGGGCAATTTCTTTCTTAGCGCAAATTCCGTTTCTTCGGGGTTTTTAGTCTTAACATATCCGAGACGGTTAAAAATCCTGTGGACATGGACATCAACACAAATCGCAGGTTTGTTGAATCCTCTTGAAAGCACAAGATTTGCAGTCTTACGCCCGACTCCGTTGAATTTTACCAGCTCTTCTATCTCATCCGGAACTTTACCTCCAAGCTCTTCATCGATTTGTCGGGAAAGCTCTATAATTTGCTTTGCTTTGTTCTCATAAAAACCCACCGGATAAATAGCCTTTGCTAAATCCTCAACTTTTACCCCTTTCATATCATGAGGAGTTTTGGCAAACTCAAGCATTCTAAGCGTTGCAGGATATGTCGTTCTGTCATTTGTCCTGAGGCTCAAAATGCACGAAATCAGAACAAGATACGGATCATTAAAGGTATCCATAAGGTTAACAAACTCGCTTCGGGGCTGCTTTGCGTCTTTTAAAATTTGTACGACTTCATCTATCATGAACTTAATACCATTAATAATTCTCTGATAACCTTTGTTGCAACCGCAGTAGACGCTCCGCTTGCATCATAATCAGGAGCAAGCTCAACCACGTCAGCGCCGATAATATTAAATTTTGTCAGATACTTAAACCATCCGACAAGTTCATTGAAATTCAAGCCGCCTGCTTCCGGAGTTCCTGTCCCCGGCATGATTGAAGTATCCAGAACATCCAGATCCACCGTTACAAAAATATTTTTACCCTTTAACGCATCTAATTCTTCATATTTATGGCACAAAGTGTTATACTTTTTCATTAATTCAAATTCTTCTTTCATGCCAGATCTAATGCCGATTTGTTTAAGATTCTCAAACCCTACAATATCGGCAGAATGACGGATTACTGCGGAGTGAGAAAGCGGCTCGCCTATATATTCTTCTCTCAAATCAGTATGTGCATCAAAATGCACAATTGCAAGATTATCGACGTATTTGGAAACAGCCTGAATTTCAGGAAGCGTAACCAGATGTTCGCCGCCGATTCCAAAAACTTTTTTACCGTCTCTATATATTTCTTCAACATTTCTTCTTATAACATCAAGAGACTTAACCGTATTTCCGAGAGGAAATTCCAAATCTCCGGCATCGTGGAAATTGCAATCCTCCAAATGTCTGTCAAAATAAGGAGAATACTCCTCAAGCCCCCAGCTTGCAAGCCTTATCTGCTCGGGTGCAAATCTTGAACCAGGCCTATAGGAAACAGTTCCGTCAAAAGGCATTCCGAGCATTACTATATCAGAAGTTGCATAATCCTTATTTTCACCCATCCAATTTCTGTCTAAAAACGGTCCTGTCAGCATCTTTTTCTCCTTTTTATTATCGTTTAATTATTATATAACAAAAACAACCTGTCTTACCGGCAGGTTGTTTTTGTTTGTTTGTATTCGATTTTATACTCTTGCTAATCTGGATTTGTCCAGTTTTTCCTGACTTTCAAGCTGCAATGTTACTGTTGTAATATCGCAAACTGATGATGGTCCGAAATACTGAATAGCACCAGGGAATAAATATCTGTCATTCAAAGCCCAGTCCTCTCTGTTTTCTTCAAGTTTTTTGAAAACATGGCCGTCAAGTTCAACAAGAGCTTTCTTAATAACAGGTTTCATTTCACCGTGGCGTTTTTCCATATTCATCATCATTGTAAGAGGAACGCCGCCTGCAATCCAATCATTAGCCGGTTCTGTAAGATTTCTTACTGATGACAAGTAGCCTGTTAAACCGAAGTTAATTAATGCAAAAGCGTTGAAACCTAATGAATAGCAGTAATCTGCATCAAAGTTAGAAGGGAATGCGCAGCGTCCTTCATAACCGAAGAAGTGTGCCTGTGCATTGAATTTGCCGATAAATTGACCTTCCAATTTCATTTCATCAAGTTTTTGAGCAATCATTTCAATCAAAAGTTTTTCTGTTTCAATCTTAGAAACCTGAACATTTCCGTGCGGGTCTCTGTCTGCTAATAACTGACCTTTGATTAAAGCAGGAAGTGAATTGTAAACCTTTGCATTGTTATCTGATAATCTGTTTTCTACGATATCAAATTTTTCACGGATAGTCGGAGCGTTTACAAAATCAGGATCATTTTCCAACTCTGCCATAATATCGTTAAGGTTTGCTATCATAGACTTCATCTCAGGTATAAATTCAATTAAACCTTCCGGAATAACTGCAATACCAAAGTTTTTACCCATATCAGCACGTTTTACAATAATATCAACCATATAATCAATGATTGAAGCAAGTGACATTTTCTTTTGTTCAACTTCTTCGGAAATCAAAGTAATATTAGGTTGTGTCTGAAGAGCGGCTTCAAGAGCTACGTGAGAAGCGCTTCTTCCCATAATCTTAACAAAGTGCCAGTATTTTTTAGCAGAATTTGCATCTCTTTCAATGTTTCCGATAAGTTCTGCATAAGTTTTTGTTGCAGTGTCAAAACCGAAAGAGATTTCAATCTGTTCATTTTTCAAATCGCCGTCAATAGTCTTAGGGCAGCCGATAACCTGAATATCAGCGTTATTAGCAACAAACCATTCTGCAAGAAGTGCAGCATTTGTATTAGAATCGTCACCGCCGATAATTACAACGGCTGAAATATTAAGTTTTTTGCAAACTTCTAAAGCATTTTTAAACTGATCTTCTGTTTCAAGTTTAGTTCTGCCGGAGCCGATAATATCAAATCCGCCTGTGTTTCTGTAATCGTTGATAAATTCATCATTAAATTCAACGTACTTTCCGTCAATAATACCGGAAGGTCCGCCTAAAAATCCGTATAAATTGTTATTAGGGTTAGCCTGTTTAAGAGCATCATAAAGCCCCGCAATAACGTTATGTCCGCCGGGAGCCTGACCGCCGGAAAGAATTACACCGACATTTCTCTGCTTGCTTGCGATTGTATCTGTCGAAGTCTGGAATGTAACGGTCGGTTTTCCGTATGTGTTTTTAAATAAAGCTTTAATTTCTTCTTTATTTGCAACAGCTTCGGTTGCAGAACCTTCTTGAGATACAAGGTGATTAATACCGTTAGCCAGAGAAGAAGGTAACTTTGGCTGGTATTTTAATCTTTCGATTTGTAATGGTGATAAATTTGTCATAAAAAGTTCCCTTTCTTTTTGATTAAATTATACATTAAAAATATTTAAAAAGCATTTAACCAATCGAAAGAAAACATAATATTTAATATCCATTGAGGAATAATAAGCTTGCCCAAATAACAATTACACCGGACATAATTCCTGTTATAGCATAATGCCAGTCTCCATACTCGTGAGAGAGAGGAAGCAGTGTATCAAAAGATATGTAAATCATAATTCCCACAACCGCGGCCATAAAGAATCCTACAAATACCTGCGGCAAGAACCAGTGAAGGAGCGCTAAACCGATTAAAGCACCGATAGGTTCCGTCATTCCTGTCCAGAAAGAATACCAGATAGCCATTCGTTTTTTGCCGGTAGCATGATAAATAGGCAGCGCAACAGCAATACCTTCCGGAATATTATGAAGAGCAATCGCTAATGCTACAGAAATTCCTATTGTAATATCCTGCGAAGAAACCAGAAATGTTCCTAAGCCTTCAGGAAAATTATGCACTGCAATAGCAATAGCCGTAAGAAGTCCCGCTCTTTTAATTTTATGTGAACGTTTGCAATTTTCGCATCCTTCTGTTATTAAATCTTCTTCAACGTGGTCAGGAATAAAGATATCAATCAGCTTAGAAATAATAACACCTGCAATAAATCCGCCGAACATTATCCAGTGATAATCAATCGGATAATATTGTTTGAGTAGTCCTTCTGCTGTAGATAAAATTTCTGTAAAAGAGACAAAAATCATAACTCCCGCAGAAAATCCAAGTCCAAGTGACAGAATTTTCATATTATTTTTATTAACAAGAAACGTGAAAAAACCGCCCAGAACAGTCGCTAACCCTGCTAATACAGTCATTAAAAGAGGAATTTGCCAATTTTGAATCATAATATTTCCTTATTTAGTATGTTTATTTTAGCATAAACAATATTTTTAAATATTTTAATTCAACAGAAATAAAAAAAAGAGCCTAATCGGCTCTTGGAATTAAGAATAGCTGGAAGTATGAAAAAGATTTAATGATTATATTAAACTGAAAACGGGGCACGGAATAAATTCCCGAAATGACTAATTTTATCTTATCCACTCAGGCAATAAAAATAAGTACTTGCAAAAAAAAATTCAGCGGGCTATATTAATATACGTAGCCGTAAGGTTGCAAGTGATAACTAAATACGGGAGCGTAGCTCAGTTTGGTTAGAGCGCATGCCTGTCACGCATGAGGTCGCGAGTTCGAGCCTCGTCGTTCCCGCCATTTAACAAAAAATAAGTCCGCTTGTCGGGCTTATTTTTTTGTTTTTTGTTCGTGGAATAAAGAGGTGAGAACTCGCCGCAGGTTGTTTTAAACCTGCCCGAGTTCGAGCGAGGAGCGAGCAGAGGCTGGAGTGCTTTTGACAAGTGATGAAATCACGAAGTCAAAACACGGAATTGCCGTTTAATGCGAGCGACTCAAGACAGCCTCGTCGTTCCCG
Organism: Candidatus Gastranaerophilales bacterium; assembly: GCA_944322845.1. Classification (GTDB taxonomy): domain Bacteria; phylum Cyanobacteriota; class Vampirovibrionia; order Gastranaerophilales; family Gastranaerophilaceae; genus CAG-196. The sequence continues at coordinate 66,807 of CALUQE010000001.1, read as the reverse complement.
CCATTAAAAGAAGCCACCTTGTGTGGCTTTTTTTAATGGCTGAATTGATAGTGGTGAGAATCGCTTTTGCGAGTTCGGCGGATTTTGGCAAGTGCGACGACCGAACGAAGTGAGGTCTAGTCACGTCCCTGTGAACAACTTGACGGAGTGCTGTTTTTCGTAAGAAAAACAATAACGGAGTGTAAAAGTTGTGAACCGCCAATAATCCAAGACGACCTCGTCGTTCCCGCCATTTAAAACACTTCCGAAGAAGTGTTTTTTTTGTTTATTTCTTATGATTTGTCATACTTATTTTCAAATAATTGACTTTATGTCCTGCATACAGTACAATATTAATATGAATAATTACAAAATTGAATATCTAATTTTACCAAATGGTAAGGCTCCGATAATTGAATGGTTAAATTCTTTAGACAGCATTACAAGAAAACGTATAAATCAAAGAATACTAAGAATCGAAGATGGTAATTTTGGAGATTTCAAAAAATTAAATGATAATATTTCAGAATTACGATTTAACTTTGGAAAAGGTTATAGAGTTTATTATACAGAAGAAAACAATAAAATAATTTTGTTAATAAATGGTGGTGATAAATCTAAACAATCTAAAGATATTGAAAAAGCAAACGAACTTCTTAAACAATGGAGAATGAAAAATGAATAAATCAAAATCTTTCAATAAATACATATTAGATGATTTAAAGACGGATGACGATATTAAAGAATGGATTAATATCGGTTTTCAAGAGTTTTTGCAAGACAATGACTTAAATGCTTTTGTAAAAGCTTTAGAATATGCTGTAAGGGCAAAAGATTCTATTTTAGGAATATCTAAAAAAACTGGTATATCCAAAAGCAATCTTTATGCTATTTTTAACGGAGAGCAGCAACCTCAACTATCAACAGCGTTGAAAATCATTAAAGAACTTGGATACACTGTTCAAGTTGCTTAAAATTATTATAACTGGCTAAATTGCTTGCAAATCTTCGAATTAAATGTTCGAACCTATGAGCGTTAAGCCCGCCATTTTAAGAGGGTTTAAGACCCTCTTTTTTAATGCAAAATTTTCAAGCAATTACCCATAATAATGGCACGCTTTGACTAATGCGTGCCATTATTTTCCCTTCAAACTCTATTAAAAAGTTATTTTTAAATCATTCCCTTCATTATTGTCAAAAATAAATGTCAAATCTTGAATTCTGTCCAAATGTAATCCCATAGCAAGCAAACGAAGATTTTCGCCTTTTTTCAAAATATAATTTTTAGGGAAATCATGCAAGAAAGGTGTTTGCTCCACAGTGCTAAAATATCCGTAATAATCATCAACAAACGGAACATAAGTCTGCCAGTATTTAAGATTTCTTACATTAACTCTTGTCCAATGGCTTTTTCTTTTTATATTTTTATTTGCATGGTAATCAGAATCAATTCCTTTAAGCAATAAATCATCCTCCGTATTATTGGTTACGATATATTCATAAGGAATACCTTCTTTATATGAATAGTCAAATTTGAATACATTTTTTTCTATTTTTATACCATCTTTGTCATAGGTATCACTACTTGTTTTTTGCAATGTAATCACCTTGTCATATTCCTTGCGGGGGGTAGTATTGAACCAGGTATCTATAGCCGCAAATGCTGAAACTTGGGTGAATAAAACAGCAATAAGTACAAATATCTTTTTCATTTTTACATCCTTTTCCTTGTTTTTATATTTTTACATACCTTATTGCAAGTTTAAAGCCTATCTGAAAATTTCTTAATAAAACTTAAATGACTAATCCTCAATTTCAAGCATTTTTATTATGATAACGACAAAACAGGTGCATTGATAATACCAATACACCTGTTTCACAATATAAAAATCTTTAAGCAGCTTCTTCTGTACAGACATATTTAGCGGATTTAGCTACAACTCCGTAACAGACCATAGTTAATCGATTATTCAAAGCAAGCATTGTTCTAAAGTTATTTGCGGACTGGTTCATCGCGCTCATAATATCATCTGCTGAAACTCTTGAAACCAGCGCTCCTTCATCGTGATTATCAACTTTTTCCTGTGCATACTTTTCTACTAATAATTTGTCAATAAAATCTCTTGCTCCGATTGCCATAATCAAATACTCCTATATAATCTTTTCTAATACTCTTTTTTATTTAAAAGACAGAACAACTAAGCCGTATAAAAGCTTTGCTTCCGGGCTTTTCGTTATCTCTCTCTTAAATATCTCTTATGTATATATAAAGTATTTAACTTTTAAAAAATTGCCTTTTTTACTTTTTATTGTAAAGTTTTGTAAAGCAAGTTTTAATAACCGGATGTATCGCCTATCGTATCGACCGCTTCAACCTTAATATCAGTAATCAATTCAGAGTATGAAATTACAACAATAGTAGGAATATGGCGTTCAAGAAGCTGGTACAGCGGAAGTCTTATTCTTGGAGAACACAAAATTACCGGCTGCTGCCCGATTGACTGGTGCGCACGCATAAGAGTCATTGCCGTAGATTCAATCAAATCCTGAACCTGCATTGGATTTAAGAGGAACATTGTACCGAGCTCTGTTCTCTGACAGCTGTCATCAAGAGTTTTTTCCCACTCAGGAGACAGGGTTAACGCATATAATACGTGGTCTCTGTCAACATTATTCAAACATATTTGACGCCCGAGGGCAGCCCTCAAACGTTCAGAGAGAATATCCGGCTCTTTTGAAAACCTTGCATAATCGCAAAGACGTTCGAACACAAATATAATATCTTTGATAGAAACTTTTTCCCTGATAAGGTTAACAAAAATCTTTCTCAAATCAGAAGTTGAAATAATTGCAGGAACTAGGTCGTTAACAAGAGTCGGGTCTTGAGAACGAACAAGTTCCATAAGCTTAAGAACGTCTGTTTTTGTCATAACTTCATCTACGTGTTTTCTTACACATTCCTGAAGATGTGTAACAAGAACATCCGTTGCGTCAACAGCCGTAACGTTTTTGGTTGCTTTAGCATCTTCAGCGGAAATCCAGTAAGCCTGAGTCTGGTAAGTAGGATCAACACCAACAATTGCATCTTCCGGAATAGTCTTTTTAACAGCATCCCACTGATCAGCAATAACCATATATTTTCCCGGATATACATAACCGGAAGCAACAACGTTATTACGTATAGAAATCACGTATTCATTAGCTTCCAAGGCTGAAGAGTCCATAATACGTATATTCGGCAGAATATAACCTAATTCGTCGGTAACTCTTTGACGTAAAGCAGCAATTTTGGCAAGCAATTGACCTTCTTGATCAGGATCGGCAATTACAAGCAAGCCGGCACCAACCTGTAAACTCAATACATCAACACCAAGTCTTTCGTACATCTTGTTCGGGTTAACCAAATCCTGCATATTCTGACGTACGCTTTCCAATTGACCCAATTGTGATTGAACGTCTGCGTTAACTAATACAGAGAAGCCTGCAACAGCAAGAATTATTGTAAACAATAGAAACGGTAGGAACGGCAGCCCTGTTATAGGACAGGTGATTGTAATTAAACCTAAGAATATTGCCGCAAAAAACAGAGAGTATGGTTTTGACATTATCTGTGCGGTTAAATCTCCGCCCAGAGAATTGTTACCGGCAGAAGCTCGTGTCATAACGATACCGGCAGCTATTGACATAAGCAGAGATGGAAGCTGTGATGCCAAACCGTCACCGATTGTTAATACCGTATATTTTGTAACCGCATCCGCTATAGGCATCTGGTTAACAAGACACCCGATAATCAAACCGCCTACAATGTTAATTATAACAATGATGATACCCGCCATAGTATCACCTTTTACAAACTTCATAGAACCGTCCATAGAACCGAAGAGACTTGATTCTCTTTGTAAATCCTCACGTCTCTTGACCGCTTCTTCCGGTGATATTAATCCGGCGTTAAAGTCCGCATCTATTGTCATTTGCTTACCGGGCATTGCGTCCAAGGCGAAACGGGCTGCTACTTCCGCAATACGTTCGGCACCTTTGGTGATTACCATAAACTGAACGACTGTAATAATAAGGAAGATAACACCGCCTACAATCATATTTCCGCCGGTTACGAATGTCCCGAAAGCGTGAATTACTTCACCTGCGTCACCTTTTGCAAGAATAAGACGTGTTGATGCAATAGAAAGAACCAGACGGAACATTGTACCTAAAAGAATAATAGACGGAAATGCCGCTAGTTCAAGAGGTTTCTGAACGTACAGGGATATCATCAAAAGTACAATACCGAGAGTAATATTTAAGCTTATGGAAAAATTGATAACCCAATTCGGCATCTCGATAATGAGAATTAAAATCAATGTCATCACGAATAATGCTAAGAAAATTTCACTTATTGGTTTATTTCCGCCGCCTTCTGCCGCCATTACATCCTTTCTTAATTTACTGCTGTTTTTATATTTTTCCCTAGCCCTCTAAAGCTTTTTTAATGATTTCTACCTGAGTGTCAATAGAAGCATCAACAATCCCGTTATTTGTCTGAAAAACACATCCGCCCTCTTCAATGGATGGATCCGCAACAATATTAATTTTTGCATCAATACCGTATTGATATGTTATGTTCGGAATCGTATCTTTTATAAATTGAACAGCCTGAGGTTTAACTCTTATATTGATTTTGGGTTCATTTTTGGTCAGAGTTTTAAGTACATCCACAATTGTATTAATTAAAACCTGAGGATCTGTTTCAACTTCTTTCTTTATAACTTTTTTAGCAATATCAACACTAATTTCCAAAATATCAGGCGCTATATACTCAAAAACATCTTTTGTTGCATTCATAAATCCTGCAATATCTTTTCTGAACGCAGCCATATCGGCCTCTGCCTGTTCAAGCCCTTTTCTGTAGCCCTCGTCAAAAGCGGATTTTTTTATATTTTCAGCTTCTTCCTGCGCACGGGAAACCAGATTCCTATCATCAATCCTTCTGTACCCTCTTCTGCGGGAACCTCTTCGTCTTTCCTGACGCTGATTAAAATCAATATTTTCTATATCGAATAAATCAATTTCAGGTTCTTTAGGTAAATTCTCGACAGGAGCCGGCACATCTTCTTCTTCATCATCTTCTTGTTCGCCGGAAAGCTGCTCTTCTTTTAAAACTGCAGAAGAATCTTCCGGCTGTTCTTCGAAACCAGCCGGCTCAAAACCTTTTTTCCTTACCTCCCTGAATTTTTGACTGTTTTTCTTTATTATCATTTGCTTTTATTATACACTCTCTTCAATGTATTGTGCAACAATACCGGCTACCCTCAGCGGCAAATCGGAATATTCTCCGTCATATGACTGAAGGATAAACCTTTTTACCAGAGGCCGCTCATTTTTGATAACTCTTTCCACTTGCTCTCTCGGTGTTGTTCTGTAAATTCTCAGCAAATCACCGAGTACATTTTCTTTTGTAAGCTTCTTTTTTATCGGCAGATATTCCTTCATCTCCTTAAGGCATCCGGCTATTAAGTCTCCGTCAATGTGAGATTCCAAATCCGCCATATTCATATACTGTGAAATCGCCAGTGAGTCATTTGAATCAAATTTATTAAGTATTGTTGTAACTTTATCCTGAGAAAGAATCTTGAGAACCAGAGCGAGCGTCATCAGCTTCATCTGTTTATTACTGATACCTTGAGGCATAGAAGCAAGAGCTTTTTCCTGCTTTCTCTTATTTCTTTTTTCTTCTCTGCGTTTTTCCGCCTCTCTTAGATTCTTTTCCGCTTCTTCCGCAGCAGCCATTTTCTGGCGCTGCTGTTCTTCCTGCGCTTGTTTTGCCATAGCATCAATATTTGACTGACTCTCAGCGCGGTTCTTAACTTCTTCGTCAATAATACCCTTTTTCTGAAGCTCTTCAATACTTGCGTTATAAACTTTTATTACGTGATGCTCCACCGCCTGTAAGAGCTGATCCTGAGGAATCTTTCTTATAACGGCCTGTTTTGCGACTTCAAAGATGGTAAATGCAATTTTCTGCATTATACTATCCCAGTACTGCGGAAGAATTCCTGAATGAATTAAGTCTATTGATTTATGAAACGACCACTCTGCAATAACCTGAGTTATAAAAACAGCTTGATCCACAGTCAGATTTAACTGCGTATCATTATAAAGCGCTTCACCTGCAAGTAGTGTAAAATTGCCGAGAGTTTTTACAATATACTCTTTTTCATGATCCTTCAAGTCTGCCGGAACAAGTTCTTTTGCCTGTTCTGACATAGACGCTGCAAACGTTTTATAATCAAATCCTTCTATTGGCATCTATATAAGTCCTTTATTTAAATACAGTTCATCCCAATATGTATTATATACTCCAAGCCGGAAGGCTTCATCATTTAATTTAATGATTTTATTTTAATCTTCAATAAATTTCCGTGCTAAAATATACCTATGGAATATAAGTGGCTGAACAAAAAACAAAATAAGAAATTAATTGTATTTTTTAACGGCTGGGGAATGGACGAGAGCGTTGTAAGCCATCTTAATCCCGGTGATTATGATGTTTTGATGTTTTATGATTACAATACGCTTAATACCGATTTTAACTTTTCACTTATGAATGAGTATGAAAAACGCTATCTTGTTTCCTGGTCAATGGGAGCAATGACAGCAACTCTGTTTAATATTGATTATGATTCCTCTACAGCAGTTAACGGAACTTTAAGCCCGATTGACAATTCCTACGGCATACCGGAAAAGATTTACGATTTGACCCTCAAAGGTTTCAGTGAAAAAGGCGCCCAAAGGTTTATAAAAAATATGTTTGATACCGAATGCGAACTTCCTGAGGTAAAAAGGGATTTTGAAAACAGGAAGAGCGAACTTGCAGCGCTCAAGGAATACAAGGCTAATGAAAACTTTAAATATACAAAAGTTTTTATTAGCGATAATGACAAAATCATTCCGACAAAAAATCAAACCGCTTTCTGGGGTAAAGAACCGAACTTAAAAAGCGGACACTGCCCGTTTTTGCTTTTTAAAAACTGGGAAGAGCTTTTATGAACAAGGATTTAATAAAAAAAAGATTTTCCAAAAATTTAGAGACATATAACGCTAACGCCAGAATTCAAAAAAGAATGGCGGAATATTTGATACATTTTCTCAACCGGAAAAGATTTGCGGAGATTCTTGAAATCGGCTGCGGCACGGGTGTATTAACGCAGCTTGCCTGTAAAAATCTTGTATTTGAAAACTACACTGCAAATGATATTGTAGACGGGTGTGAAAAATATATAAAAGAGATTTCCGCAAAAATAGATTTTGTACCCTCTGATATTGAAGTTTTTTTGAAAAATAATCAAAAAAAATATGATTTAATCCTCTCTAATGCAGTTTTTCAATGGATAGAAAACTACGAGGGATTTATCAATCTGCTTCTTTCAAAACTCAATCCAAACGGAATTTTGTTATTTTCAACTTTCGGAGTCAGAAATTTTTCGGAAATAAAGCAGGTTCTGGGTAAAACATTACCTTATCGCACTATAGATGATTATGAGAAATTATTAAAAAATACCAATCATATAATAGAAGAAGAGATTCATACACTAAAATTTAAAACTCCAAAAGATGTATTAAAGCACATTAAACTAACCGGAGCAAACGCACTTTGCGAAACAAAATGGACAAAATCAGACATGCTCGATTTTGAATTAAAATACAATAGTCTATGTAATTCGTTACCAACACTCACTTACAACCCGGTTTATATAAAAATTTATAAAGATTAAAATAGGACATGCGGTTAATATGCCAGCTCCTGAATATAGTATACAATATGCAATAAGTGTATCAAGTACGTTTATTGAGGGTGATATGGAGAGAGTTGAAAATGCGTTCGGAAGCAATGTTGATTTTGCATTGTTTATCGACAATTATCCCGACGCGGTCTGGCTAAAGGATAAGAATTTAAAAATTGTCAGAGCGAACAGTCTTTATTTTGAATACTTTAGCAAAAACAGTGAAATTTTGGGAAAAGAAACCGCAGACATTGATAACCAGATTTTACAGACAGGATGCAATAAAGTTTTTAATTTAAGAACGCAATACAAAAATCGTATTTTATCAGTAACCGCAACCCCGATAAAAAATAACAGCCGTACGGAATATATTGTATACACCTCAAAAGATATTACATCGCAAGAAGAATTAAAAGAACGGTTTTTCGTAAACAAATATCAACTAAACGCATTGCTGGAAAATGTTCCGAAACTAATTTATATGAAAGATCCTGAGGGAAAATACATCACCGGCACAAAATACTCAAAAGAATTTTTTGAACAAGGTTTTGATTATTTTCACAAAACACATTTAGATTTTCCCAGTCTCAAAGACAGTAATACACACGAAGACAATTTTGTCATAGAGAATAACAGGCAGATTTCTTACGAAAAAGAAATCAATGACACAAAAGGAGTTCCTCACTGGTACAAGATTTATAAAGCCCCGATTAACACGTACAACAATAATGTTATCGGCATACTTGTTATGGTTGATAATATTGATGATGAAAAACTGTTACAGGCACAGCGTGAAACCTTTGTTGCATCGCTCGGTCATGACCTTAAAAATCCGACACTTGCACAGATTAGAGCAATAGAACTTTTGTTAAAAGGTGATTTTGGCGAAATACCCAAAGCTCAGAAGGAAATTCTGGAAATGGTTCTTGATTCCTGCAGGTATATGAAAGCGCTTTTGAGTTCACTGCTTGCGACTTACAGAAACGAAAGAGGCGTTGTCACGCTAAATTATGAAGAGGTTTTGCTTCCTGATTTAACTTCCGAATGCATAGGAGAAATGATTTATCTGGCAAAAGACAAGGGAGTAAATATTAAAGTGGAGCAAAATTGTACCACACCTGTTGTTTACGGTGACAAAGTACAGATAAAACGCGTTATTATGAATTTGATGTCTAACGGTATAAAGTATGCGTACAAGGATTCCGTCATAACGGTCAAATTATATAATGAATCCGACTACACATGTTTTTTGTTTGAGAATCAGAGTCCTTATATTCCTCCCGAAAAACGTGAAGCAATCTTTGCACAGTACGTATCTTTTGCCGAAGCTCATAAGGAACTGGGTATCGGGCTGGGTCTGTATACTTCCAAAAAGATTGTTGATGCACATGGAGGCTTAATTTTTGTAAAAAGTTTTGAGGATGAAAGGAATATTTTCGGGTTCAAGATTCCGAACACCAAAGACAATATTTGTGCAGCCAAAACAGTTTCGTTCTAAAAGTTCACTGATTGGAATGGGGCTGGGAGCAATTACGGTCGCAGCTGTTAATAAGGCTATCGGATAGCTTTTTTTAATCTGTCAAGTAAATGTTCCAATCCTTCATCAGTTTTATTCATGTATTTTTTAACTGCATTCACGGTGTCTAATCCGTCCTTGGGTGACATTTCTTTGAAGAGAAAGACATCAAAGCTTAATCTTTGAAGCCAATCAGTTGAAACGTTATCTCTAATGCTAAAATCCTTTTTTGCCCAGTCAAAGTATTTTTTGTTAACAGCTTTGAAATTTTGTGAATTAGTTGAATTTACATTACTTATTCTCATACACACTCCTTAGAGTTATTGTAGCATAAATTCGTAAACTATTCTATATTTCAATATCAACAATATCACTAAGTTTAACTTTTAGAGCGGATGCTATAGCAAAAAGACAATATATTGACGGGCTTCGTCTTCCAATCTCAATTCCGCCAATATAAGATGAATCAACACCAGCAGCATATGCAAGCTCTTCTTGCGTTAATCCGCACTTATTCCTATATTCACGGACTTTTAATCCTATTTTCTTTAGTATCTTATTTTTTAAACGAACCCGAACTTTCACCTTGACATTATGACTTAATGACTATTTGTCTTCTATGGACAAATAGTCATTAACAAAATTAGCCTTATATTGCTTTTATTTAAAAGCTTTTCATGATAACATGTGTTAAAATTATGAGCAATGAAATTCACATTATAAAGTCACAATTACTACTTTTACAGCATCTTGCTGCCGGATTAACACTGAAAGAAATTGCAGCAACGCTCAGTATCAGCCATAATACTGTAAAAACAAGAGTCAAAACCCTTTACAAAAAATTTAACGTCTCAAGCAGAAAAGAATTAATAAATAAAGCTCTAAAGCTAAATTTATTAAAACATAATGAAGTTAAGCCCAAATTTAGAAAAAGATTTGTTAAAATCAAAGCAGAAATGCCCGAACCGGTACTTATAAGACACTTAACTGCGGAAGAAGCCCGCTTTTTATACTTAATATCAGAAGGTTTTAGAATCAAAGATATAATCAAAACGATGGAATTAAGCGGTATTTATCACGCCAGAATACTAAAAGTTTCTATTTGCTGGAAGCTTAATTCACAAAATATAGTGCAGGCAGCAGTTTGTGCAAGGTTATTAGAAATTATATAAAAAATTTCAGGAATAAAATCACCCTTTTTACAGACGTTTATAATAGCTAAAAATGGTGTAAACAAAGATTTTAAGATTGTATGGCATACTAATTTCTACAACTAAAAAATCAGTGCTAAGAGCAAAATATTACTACAATAGTTATATAATATTACCCTGATTGTTATAGATACACCTCAAATTATAAACTATTCTAATTAGGTGAGTTATTTTCTTAAAGAATTTGGTAAAAAAATTAGAGGTTATCGTGAATTGCGAGGGTTGAGCCAAGAAAAGCTTGGTGAATTAGTTGATGTCTCAACCAAAACAATCGTTCTCTGGGAAACCGGAAAATCTTTCATTGAATACCCTACGCTGGTCAGACTTGCAAAAGCTTTAGACGTAGAAGAAGCACAACTCTTTGAATTTAAGCCGCAAAACCACACTACAGCAGTCGACCAAATCTCTGCTATTGTGTCCGGACTTTCTCCAGCCAAACAAAAACAAATTCTTGATATTATAAAAACTTTTGAGTAGCAAATGCTACACACTTACCTTTGCAGATAACTCTTTTATTATTTCCAAAAGTTTATTAACCATCAAATCTTCGTATTTCTGCGCATTTTCTTTGCTGTCTGCTTCAAATCGCAAAGTAAATACCGGCTCTGTGTTACTTTGTCTTATTAAAGCAAATCCTTTTTCAAACACAATTCTCATACCGTCAATTGTGATAATATCCTTAATCGTTGTTCCGAAGAAATCAGGATTTTCCGCAATAAGTTTTTGAAATTCTTCAAGAACCGGAGCTTTGAAAGAATTCGGACAGGCTAAGCGCACTTCACTTGAAGAATACATTGACTTAAACGGTTCAAGTAAATCGGTTATTTTAAAATTAGGATTTTGTTTTTTCTTGTTTGCAACAATTTCAATAATTCTGCAGCCTGCATAAACCGCATCATCAAAGCCGTAATAGCGGTCTTTAAAGAAAGTATGCCCGCTCATTTCTCCGGCGAGAACCGCACCTGTTTCTTTCATCTTGGATTTAATATAGCCGTGGCCGGTTTTACACATAACAGCAACTCCGCCCGTCGCATTAATTGTGTCATAAAGAACCTGAGAACACTTAACCTCTGACACTATAACAGGCTTGATGCCTTTTTCGTTGTATTCCTTGATAACATCTTCCGCATAAATCAGAAGTAATTTGTCACCTGTCATTGAATTGCCGTCAGAATCTATAACGCCGATTCTGTCGCTGTCGCCGTCGAAAGCAATACCCAAATCCGCTTTATTTGCAACAACAGCTTTTTTAATATCTGTTAAAGTTTTTTCATCACTCGGATTCGGGTGGTGGTGCGGGAATCTTCCGTCAGGCATAGAATAAAGTTCCACAACCTCGCAGCCGAGCGCTCTGTATAATCTCGGAGCAACAACCCCGCCCGTTGCATTTGCACTGTCGACAACGACTTTTATACCTTCGCCGATTCTGCCGAAACGTTTCTGCATATCTTCTATATAGTCAGGTATCAAGTCGTATTCATTCAGGATTCCGAACGGAACCGGCGGAATTGCGAGTTTATACTCTTCCATAGTCAAGTCCCTGACAACCTTAATTTGTTCTTCATTAAGAGACTGTTTTGCATAAGTCATCTTCATACCGTTATACTGGCTCGGATTATGACTTGCGGTAATAATCATAGCTCCCGTGACAGGTTTATACTTGGTAATATATGGTGGAAGTCCCACGACTTCCGAATAATACCCCAGAGGTGTCGGCGCAAGCCCCATATCTACAACATTAGCTCCGCAGGAGCGAATACCTTCAATTAATGATTTTGAAAGAGCCGGCGAATGCAGTCTCGCATCACGGCAAACGCTTATCCAAATATCAGAAGGCAGCTGCTTTGTCTCTTTTACAAGAAACTGAACAAAGCCTCTTCCTGTATAATAAAACAATTCCTCAGTAATATCGTCGCCGTAAATTCCTCTTATATCATTTTTACCAAAAGCCGATTCTTTAAGCATAGCCCCTCCAGATTTATACTTGCATACGCAAAACATTTACCCCTATAATAGTAGCATGAAAAATTCTAAAAGTCCTGAAATAAACAATAATTCTTCCGGATTACTTTTTGTTTTACCGGCATTAACGGGAACTTTTATTTTTATAATTATTCCGATATTCTGTTCTTTTTTATTAAGCTTTACACATTGGGATTTGTTAAATGAGATTACTTTTGCGGGGCTTGAAAATTACAAAAGCGTACTTTCAGAGCCGGAATTTTTGCAGATTCTTGCAAATACTTTTGTGTACGCAATTGCAACAACTCTCTTTGCAGTGATAATACCGCTTTTAATAGCCTCGGCACTTAATACAAAAATCAGAGGAAGCGAAGTTTATAAAACAATTTATTTCCTTCCGTTCATAACCCCTGCCGTAGTAATCGCAATTGTCTGGTCGTGGATTTTTGACCCAAATATCGGTTTGGTTAACACTCTTTTTAAAACACACTTAACATGGCTTTTTGATACACGCCTTGCCATGCCGGTGCTGATTTTTGTATCGGTCTGGAAGCTTATCGGATACAATGTGGTTTTGTTCCTGACAGGATTTTCCACAATAAATCAAAATGTGTATGAAGCAGCAAAAATTGACGGTGCGGGAGTAAGTGAAATTTTTTGGAATATAACAATTCCGCTATTAAAACCTACCATTTATTTTGTTACTCTTATAACCGCAATTTCTTCATTCCAGATATTTGACTTAATCTACGTTATGACCTCAGGCGGTCCGAATAATTCCACAAATGTTATAGTTTATTCAATCTACAAATACGCATTTGAATATTTTGATATCGGGAAATCCTGCGCACTTGCTTACATATTATTTGTAATTATATTCATTCTTGCAGCCCTGCAGAGGTTAGGCATAAGAAGTAAAGGGTAAAGATGTAAGGTCCGCCCTATATAACTCTGTTTTCCGCCATAAATGCAGCCTCTTCTTCCGAGTATTTGTAGGCAGAAAGGCTGATAACAATTCGCCCGCCGGATTCTTCAAACAATTTTTTCTTAATCTTATACGGATAAGTCTCATTCCCCGGGAGATTGCCGTTATGAATTTCCCTTATCACATCGTCAATATACATTTGCATATACTGCGGAATCTTAGGATGCCTTTTTATATACTCGGTAAGCGGCATATTTTCTCTGTACCTGTTCCCGCTTGCAGAAGTCAAAAGAAAATTCCCGATTGTATTCATCCCGCCCAGAGACGCAGGAGTTACGTGCTCAATTGAACCCGTCGAAGCTATAAAAAGACGGCGGATTATTTCTGTCTGGCTGCGCTTGGAATACTTTACCACAAACGCGTTCCTGCTGCTTTCCGAAGTTGGAAGAAAAAGAGCTTTATTCTTTATATCATTTAAAATTTCACGCTCGTTTTCGTTCGGAATAATTTCTTCAAGTGAACTCAAAAAAGTTTTACGCTTAAAAGTATCATGCGTAGAATTGCTGATAATAATCTGCCTGCATTTTGTTGTCTTAGTTCTGATTTTTAGAGCGGTTTGCGGCGACAATTTTCGCGTAAGTCTGTCAACATCGTCCAGAACCTCCATTTCCTCAAGCTTCAAACGCGTAAGACAATTCATCTTAATCATTTTAAGGCAGTTTTGGAGATTGTCATCAGGATTAATCAGGGCAAAATCCTTAAAAATAGCAAACATTGCTTTTTCTGTCGGAAGCATATTTTTTTGATAAACAGAAAGAAGTTCCACCCCGTCCTTTGCCGTCCGACACCTTTCAAGATTTTTTTCAAACCCTTTAATCGTATCTGTCGGTATTATTTTAATACCGCGGTACGGACAGGTTATATCCTTTAATTTTCTAAGCGGTTTGCCTGCAGAAGTTTTACCCTCGTGAGGGATATCATAATAATATTTTAAATAATTTTGCGGGGTAATGTTTTTCAGCTTCTTTTTGGACATAAAAAAGTCCTCAACTTCCGGATTCTACTTTCATGATACCAGATATTGCAACCACCCGCAAGGTATCGGGGGCTTTAACGCCTACTGCATTATCAGCTCTTTATTGTCAAAATAATTCAGCTTCATTGCATTTTTAACTTCATAAAGTGTTTTAGACGCCACTTCTCTCGCTCTTTCCGTTCCGTCTTTTAAAATATCATAAACAGATTCAATATCTTTTTCATACTTATTTCTGCGTGCTCTTATCGGTTCAAGTTCTTCATTTACGATACTTGCCAGAAATCTTTTAACCTTAACATCCCCGAGCCCGCCTCTTTGATAATGTTCTTTAACTTCCTCCAGAGATTTGTATTCACTCCAGTATTTTTCAAAGTGTTCCGGCTTACAGAAGGCATCAAGATACGTAAAAACAGTATTTCCTTCAATATGTCCCGGATCGGTTACTTTCAGGTGCAGAGGGTCTGTATACATACTCATAATCTTCTTTTGAACCTCTTCTGCGCTGTCAGAAAGGTAAATACAGTTGCCGAGCGACTTGCTCATCTTAGCCTTGCCATCGATTCCCGGAAGTCTCATACAAACCTGATTATCGGGCAAAAGCGCCTTAGGCTCTATTAAAACTTCATCATAAATATGATTAAATTTTCTGACAATCTCCCTTGTCTGCTCAATCATAGGAAGCTGATCTTCTCCTACAGGAACAGTATCCGCCTTAAATGCCGTGATATCTGCCGCCTGACTTATCGGATAGCATAGAAAACCGACAGGAATACTTGTTTTAAAATCCCTCATCTGAATTTCTGATTTAACGGTCGGATTCAATTGCAATCTTGCTAATGTAACCAGATTCAAATAATAAAAAGTTAATTCCGTAAGTTCAACTATTTGAGATTGGATAAAAATAGTGGAAATTTTTGGATCTAATCCTACAGAAAGATAATCGAGCGCAACCTCCATTATATTTTGTCTGACTTTTTCCGGATTATCAAAATTATCAGTCAAAGCCTGAGCATCAGCTATCATTATAAAAATATTTTTATAATTACCCGAGTTTTGAAGCTCAACTCTGCGCTTTAAAGATCCGACATAATGTCCTAAATGTAATCTTCCGGTCGGTCTGTCTCCTGTTAAAATAGTTTTTTCCATCGTATTATCTCTCCAATCTCTTTTTATAATAATACAAAAACTATTTACTTTTTACAAAATCTTTTCACCTTATCCCAAATTGCATGAAAAATAGTCTTATACCTTGCACACTCCGGATCTAAGAGATAAAGCTTTCCTTCTCTTGACATACCCAGCTGAAAATAATCACTATCATACATATCATAAGGTTTGAATCCGGCTTTTCTTATCATATCGCGCATAATATCAACAAACCCTTCCCCGAGTCCGTGTCCGTACATTTTTTCCTCCAGATAATAATGTACGCTTCCTGATTTGCCCTTCTTATAAATCGGAACATCAAAATCCTGCGGTGGTCTGTTCAGAGGAAAATGGTTTCCTCTTGTAAGTTTTAATATTTTCCCTTCCGGAGTTTCAAATACTATGGCTGAAGCGCCTTTACCAACATAAGCAGAGACTTTTGTTCCGGAAAGTTTTTTATTTTTGGCAACCTCCTCTAAAAACTCCTCAAGGCTTGTTTCCTTTGCACAAACTCTCTTTTTATTCTCCGCATATTGCCGCATCTTTAGAGCTTGAACAAGTTTTAAAGGCTTTTTGTATTTCAAACCGTCATTATAGGGTGTGCATATTTTTAAATCTGCTTTCATATTTTAACTAAAACCCGTAAATTTTATTTTTGCTCTCTATTATACAAACCACCCGAATATATTCCCTGACTGTGTAATCGACAGGTCCATTTGAGAAATTAGTATTAATTGTATGAAAAAATACAAACGTTTATTTTTAATTATAATACTAATTTCTTTACCTGTTTTTGCAAGTGACATTCAAATTGATAACTTTGACAAACTGATTGACTCTACACCGGTAAATGGCGATATTTTAACATTTACAAACGATCTTGATTCGACTTCATCAATTGGAGACACTTTTGAAAATCTAAGCATTACTTTTGAAGGTAATGACCACTTTCTTGACGGAAACAATCTATTCAGCGGATTCGTTTTTAATCAGGAAACTGAATTTAACAGAGTTGGAGTAAGACATTGTAAAGGACAGTCATTTAACAATTCAAGCTTTGCCGGAGCTTTATATAACAATGGGGGAGAAATAAGAATACTGGAGGCAGCATTTGCAGATAATTTTGTAGATTCCAACAATCTAAACTATGGAGTTGGCGGAGCCTTATACAACCTTAACGGGGGAAATGTAATTATTGATACGGCTCTCTTTGAAAACAATTACGCAAACGGTGCTGCTTCATACGGCGGTGCTATTGCAAACGGCTATCAACAATCAAATGATATTATGACAATTAATAATTCTATTTTCCGAAACAATTATGCCGAAGGAAGTGTTATTCCATATGGCGGTGCGGTTTTTAACAACGGAACAATAAATATATCGAACAGTACATTTGATAATAATTTTGTTCAAGGCGAAGAAAGCATGATATCCTACGGCGGAGCTTTATATAATATCGGAGAAATGAGCCTTGATAACTGTAATATTACCGGCAATCACGGAGATGGAGGAAATGATACCGTAACGCGCGGCGGCGCTGTTTATAATAACAAAAACCTTACTATTAATAATTCTACTTTGAGCGGGAATTATGTTAACGCAAGCTACTATGGAGACGGAGGAGCTGTATTTAATGACACGGGAGGTGTTACAACAATTAAAAATTCATTACTTGAAAACAACCGCGTAACTTCTTCTTCCGGACTTGCTGACGGAGGCGGAGCCGCTAATTCAGGGACTTTAATCATTGAAAACTCTACCTTCCGTAATAATTCAGATACAGAAGGTGCAAACGATATCTACAATTATTCCGGTGGAATTATTGAGTTTGCTGGAAATGGCACAACAAATATTCTTAGCGGAATCGACGGAAGCGGAACTATTAATAAAACAGGAAGCGGGATTCTTAATCTGGGAGGTACAAACAACAATTACACAGGAAATCTGAATTTGATGGCCGGAACAATAAATTTATTGAAAGACAGCACTTATTTTAATGCCCAAAATACTTCGCTTTACAACAATACAAATTTTAATATGCTGAATGGAGAGATTAACAATATAAATTTCGGCAATCTCTCACTTGCCGGCACTTCAAATATTTTTGCCGATGTAAACTTTAATACAAATACAATGGATAGAATTAATGCAAATACAATTTTCGGCAGCGGAAATATCCATGTAGCCGCACTCGGGCTTGAAGGAACACCAAAAGGCAATTTTATTTCTATTCCGTTTGCAGATTCTATTTTAAGAGATTCCGTAACTTATACCCCGACAGAAATCCAAACACCAATTTATGACTACAGTTCATCCTATAATTCCTCTAACGGCAATTTTGAATTTTCAAGAGGCGGGTTTAACTCCTCAGTATATGTTCCTGCTGTTGCGGCACAGCTTGCAGGCTATTTTACGGAACTTGAAACTTACAAAAATGTTTTTTCAAACCTTGATATGGTAATGATTACACCTCCTGACAGGCGAGAAAGTCTGCAATTCCGAAACAAAATTGCAAGTGCAGGCGGAAATTTTGCCTACTCACCTCTTCTCATGCCGGAGCAAAGGCGTGGAGTTTGGTTCAAACCATATACAATGTTTGAAAAAGTTCAATTGCGGGGCGGAGTAGATGTATCTAACGTAAGTTACGGCAGTTTATTCGGAGTTGAGAGCGGACTTACGGAAATCAAACACGGATGGTATTCGCTTTACGGCGGATACGCTTCTTATAACGGCTCGCACCAAGCCTTCAGCGGCAACAGTATCTACAATAACGGAGGACTTGCAGGTGCTTACGGAATATTCTACAAAGGCGGATTTTTCTCTGCCTGGACGGCGAATGCAGGAGCCAATTCCGCAGAAGCCTCTACAAGATTCGGCAAAGATAATTTTGCAATGCTGAACGCCGGAATTGCAGAAAAAACCGGCTATAACTTTGAAACTTTCCGCAGAAAATTAATAATACAGCCAAGCTTAATGATGTCTTACACTTTTGTTAATACCTTTAATTATACTACTTCTGCAGGGGTTCATATGGATGCAGATCCGCTTCACGCCATTCATATAGAGCCGCAGATTAAACTTATCGGCAACTTCGAAAACTATCTCCAGCCATATTTAAGCGTTGCAATGATTTGGAATATCTTAGATGATACCAAATTCAAAGCAAGCGACGTTTATATTCCTGACCTTTCCGTAAAGCCTTATGTGCAATACGGTTTAGGCGTTCAAAAACGCTGGGGTGAAAGAATTACCGCATTCTTTGAAACAATGCTCCGCAACGGCGGCAGAAACGGTATCGCGCTTCAATTCGGCATAAGATTCAGTATCTAAAAATTATAACTTACTATTGCATTTATACCCCAGTTCTTACCGGAATTATCATTTATATCCTGCAAATTATACCGCTGAGCTTCAATGGAAACAGAAGTATTCTTGCCGATTTTTTGCGTAAATCCGGCAAAAATACCGGCACTATTCGTCCACTTATCGTTTCGATAATCATATTTGCCGGAATAATGCGGATTGGCATAAAAACTCAAATTTTTATTAAGCGGTACCTCAACACTCAAAGGCGAATACCTGATTTGAGTCGCTGAACTGTTTAACCCTATAGTGTTTCGAACACGTAAATTCTGGTTCAAAATCCCGTTATCGTCATAGTTCATTTTGCCTTTCAAATCTATTACCAGCATTGCATCACTGTTAAAATCAGTTCCAACACCAATAAAAGCACCTGCATATCCGCGCTTTGACGCAGCCCCCTCCTCTAAACCGCCTATTGTTAAATTACTCCCGTCAAAGTTTTGATATGTATTCAAAGACGCTGAACTCTTAAACGTTACCGGATATGGCATAAATCCTCCTAAAATTCCCTTAATTATATAAAGTAATTTCGAGTACTATAATTGCCTTTAGGAAAAATATATATTGGAGATGTGTAACAAATCTTTACTCTTTAGCAATTTTTTTTATTTTGAGTTGTTATAATAATCACTACAGGAGGTTATTATATGTTTGGAATAAAACTTTCAACTGCTAAAAACACAAGACCAATAAGAACTATTGAACGTGAAATGGAAATGACAAGGGCAAGATATCAAAAATATCTTGATACAACATCCGATAACTATATGGCTCAACGCGGTGATGTAAAAATAAAAGATCCTCATACAATGGCAGGCAACGCATACAAAGAAATTAGAGAATTTATCGACCCGATTAGCAAACTTGCTAAAAAATACAACAAAGAAGTTGTTTTTGAAGATGCCCGTGTTTTAACCCGCGATGACGAGTTTGTATCCCCTGTTACAGAAAATTCTTTCATGACAAAAGTATTGGTTTCAGTAAGAGATAAATCTGTAAATAAAAAGGAAGATTCTGTTTTTGAAAAATTTAAAAATGGGAAGTTAGTCGATAAATTTGAAAAACCTGAAATTCCTTTTATGAAAAAGATATCTCAAGCCTTAGGAGAATTATTTACCGGCAAAAAAGATGCCAATTTTGATGCAGAATTAGGTATCAAATAATCAGGAATTTAAAAGTTATTACATTTGCAGCGCAGGAGTATTTTCTAAACCTGATGAGTCAAACGCCGTGCCGCCGGTATCAGCAGCAGAAGCTGTATCTGTGCCAGTACTGCCCTCTTCTTCAGGCTTGTTCTGCTCCTCAAGAATTTCCTGTCTTGCCTGTGCAATCTCTCTTTCTGCCTGCATTGCGACTTTTCTGTCCTGACTGGAAGGATCAGCAGGCGCAAGCGCCGCAGCCCTTAATTGCTGAGCATTCTTAAGATTAACCTCCGGATCAGAGCTTGAGCGGTAGCTGACATTCACATCGCCTGCCACTGCATATTTTTTACCATCCGGTCCTGTTTCATATTCGTAATTCGGTGCGGAAGTAGAAAGCCCTGCAGCAGCTGCTTTGTGAGCGTGCTCATGTGCTTTTACTTCTGCATCAGTTGTCTTTAACTCGGAAACCTCTCGCTGCTCCTGTTGAGTAAGTTCCTCTTCACCGGTTTGTGAATTTCCTTCTCTTCCGGACTCAGAACCGTCTCCGGTTTGCTGCTCGGCATTATAAAGAGCAATGGCCTCAGGAGAAATCGAAGCATACGCAGCATTGTCATCCGTCGGTATATTGCCTGATTCTATACGAACAGCATTATCCTCCTGCACATTTGCAGGAGCTTCTGCTCTTGTAAAATTATGAATATAAAAATTATTAACTGCCTGATATCCGGCAACTGCTAACGAAATACTATTCATATTTTTATTATAAATTTAGTTCAAATGTTTTTCAAGCCTGTTACCGAAAGTAGAAATTAGTCCTACAAATAGCCGATATTTAACCGGTTTACTAGTTTATAATAATGATTTTTAAGCAAACAGGATTCTGTAGCGATCATTATTACATTATAATTGTTATGAGGTAGTTATATGGCTAATAATAGAAGCATTGAAGAGCAAGTTGAAGATATTGCTAAAAGCTGGTTAAAAGATTTAGGTATTAAATACTATACAAAAATAGAGAGTATTAATTCAGCAATATGCAGTTAATGGTGCCGTACATTATTCAAATGCTATATTAAATTTTACTGATACATATGAAGAAGTAATTGCCATTGGTATCACCGGATGGCTTGAAAACAAAGAAATTAAAACTAAATTAAAAACATACTATCTAAGCGATAAAAATCTCGGTGTCGCTAAATTCATAGATGATTATACCAATTTTGGCTTTCTATCCCCCAAAAATCTGGAAGAATTAAATAAAATGAAAAAAGGACGAGCAGCAGTTCTTATTCAGGAAAACGCAGGCAGCGGAAACGGTCTGCCATACACGGAAAGAATCCTAAAACACAATACCCTGATTGGTAGTATTCATATGTCAGGTAAAAACTTGCATCCAACATTATTTATTGATGCTAATGAAGGAGGTAATGAACCATCCATTTATAATTTGCTTTATGGATTAGCCAGAAAAATTGAAACTATAGAATTTTCAGATTTAAAATATAAACTTGATGACGCATTAAAAGAATTGAAAGAGATTGAGAAAAGGAAAAACGCCAGAACGAAAGTTGATAAGATTAAAAATAGTCTCCCTTCACCGGAAAAATCTGAAATGGAAACTTTCTTTGAAAAATTATTCGACTGGTTAAAATAATTAACACTTCTTGTAGAATTTCGTAGGTCGTTTTAGTAAAACCGACCTAAATTATATTTCTAAATAAATTAAAATAAAATTCTATCTAACCGTACAAATCAATCTGGATGCCTTAATACAGTCGGTTTAAGAATTTTTAACGGGGAGTTTGAGTATCTCAAAATAAGTTGACATTACTATACCAACAATTAAAAAGCGTAATTAGTAAATCTGACCGGCAAACTAGCAAAAAAAATCTTTTACGAGTTTTGTTACTATTATGAATATTATTACACCTGTAAATTTATCACATAATCCTTATAAGCATCCGTCTTTTAATGCAAAATTAAATGAAAGTTTAATAAAAAAAGGTGTTATTGATTTAAGATATGCTATAAAAACAAGTGTTGATGAAAAAATATTTTCTAAACAAGAATTAGAAATGCTTAATTTGACGAATATTGATCCTGGATTAAAATCTATTACCTGGAGAGGAACAAGCATACTCCCCCATACTTTATACAGAGGTATTGCAACGATGAAACCTCCGTTATATGGAGAGGAACTGATTAGAAGTAATTTCATAAATAATGTTTGTGCAATGAAAAAAGGAGATTTATTTTCGTTTAATAACGGAGCTTGTCATGAATTGTTAACTTTTACTTCATATGATTACAAAGAAGCTGCGAGATTCTGTGACTTAGCCAATGTTTTAAAATCTATAAATAAAAGAGCATTATTCGAAATTGAAATGCCACGAAACTCTCATATGTTTGTATATCCAGAGGGGGATCAAGGCTTAGTTTGTCTACCTGTAAATAACATCTACGAACTCATTGAAAATCCTCAAATAATCAAAACTAAAATTATAACATTCGCTAATCAGATAAATGACTTCGAATTTATTTTAATAAAATTGAAATTAAAGCAAGAAAATTTGTAAAACTACAGTTTTGTACTTTGTTTTTTAACCCAACAAATTGAAAATACTCAGATTACTCATTTGCTACTTAGTGGTAGAATTGGCTTGTTGTATAAAGAAAGAGTGATTTTTAAGAGAAATAAAAATTTTTAGTGAGTAATAAAAGAGTAAAAAAAGTAACTTTAAACTTGAATAAACAGTCGACTTTTGACTGCCTAAAAACTGGATTGCTTCGGGTTATCCGCCCTCGCAATAATAAAAAAACTTCCGACCAAATTACTCTGTAAAAGAACACTGGACAAAAAACTACATGTAAAATAACAGTTTATCTGACTATTTTTAACAATCAATTTGACTATTAAAATATTGAACAAATATCCTGATAAGTCGTTAGAACTTTTAATATTCTTAAGGTTTTATTATCAATTATTCTATAGATAACTAAGTAATTCTTTTTCACAACATAAAATTTAACATCCAAATAAGTAAAATCATCTCTTGATTTCCCAAGATTAGGATGTTCACATAATGTTTCAAATGTTTTATAAAATAATCTCACAAATTTTGTTGCAGCGTTTTTATTATCTTTAGCAATATAATCCGAAATTATTTCAATGTCATTATATGCTTTACTTGTAATTTCAAGTTCCAAATCATTCATATTTTTTAATTAATTTTTCCATAGCTGAATGCCCGTCCAAAATTACAGTATCATTCCAACCTTCTTCAATCTCTTTATTCAACTGCGCAATTCTTTCTTGAGATATTTTATCTTTAGAAGCCATCATTCTTAAAGCCTCTCTAATGACTTCGCTGACAGAATTATATAAGCCCGATGCAACTTTATCCTGTACAAATTTTTCTAATGTTGGTGTTAAAGATATGTTCATAAAATACCTCATTTATAACAATATATATCTATATAATAACAAAGATTGTTATTATTTTCAATTGTACAAAAATATTTTGTAACAATTGAGCAATGCTGATTGAATAAAATTTTTTGCAATATCAAGTCCTAATAAAGTCCAGTTCAGTCCAGTTTAAAAACAATGCATCACAGAGCTTCCGACGGCTAATATTTAGTGTTGTTGGGCATGTATGCCCAACCGACTTTTTATTATTAGTGTAACAAACTGTACTTTAAAGTACAGTATTATAGGATTAATTCTCAAAAAACCGGCTTTTAGAAAATATCTAAAAGCCGGTTTTATCAATTGGTTGCGGGAGCTGGATTTGAACCAACGACCTTCGGGTTATGAGCCCGACGAGCTACCAGACTGCTCCATCCCGCGATATTTTGTTTTGGGATTTTGACAACTACCGCTATCATTTACCCCCACCCCATTATTAAACGCTAAAAAACAAAAATCAAGTACCTTTATTTTTAACTTATTATCCGAAACATCTTTTAATATTCCCCAGCATTCCTTATGTAAAATGTAAAGTTATGTAACAATTCTAATTCAACCTGCAATTTTCTATACGGAATATTTTTTATATATATACAACGTTAATCATAATACAAACCTTTCATACAACCTACACACTAACCTTCTACACATGAGGAATTAATTAAAAAAATTCCGAAACCTTTCCGACAAAGAAAGGTTTTTTTTTGTTTTTCTATTGAGTGAACATAATATTTGTGGTAATATAAACTTATAAAAGAGGAGCTTGGTCAGATGGGCTACAAAATACTATCAAAGAAAGAACTGTGTCCAAATCAATATGAAATCACTATTGATGCACCTTTTGTTGTGAAAAATGCAAAAGCCGGCCAGTTTATTATCTTCAGAGCTGAAGATAACGGCGAAAGAGTACCTTTGACTATAGCTGATGTCAATAAAGATACAGGGGCATTGACGCTTGTATTCATGGCAGTAGGTTATTCTACAAAAAAACTTGCAAGTCTTGAAACAGGCGATGAGCTTGTAGATATTGTTGGGCCGCTTGGACAGCCTACCCATATTGAAAAATACGGAACTGTTGTTTGCCTGGCCGGAGGATATGGTGCGGCTCCTTGCTATCTTATAGCTAAGGCTTTTAAAGAAGCCGGAAATAAAGTTTACATGGTTATGGGAGCCAGAACAAAAGACTTAATATTCTGGCAGGATAAAATGAAAAATGCCTGCACGGAACTCTTTATTACAACTGATGACGGCTCTCTTGGCGAAAAAGGATTTGTCACACAGGTTCTTGAAAAACTCATGAGCCGTGAAAAAATTGATTATGCAATTGCAGTCGGTCCTATGCCGATGATGAAGGCTGTTGCAGACATGACCAGAGATAAAGGAATCTATACAGAAGCCAGTATGAATCCGATTATGGTTGACGGAACAGGAATGTGCGGCGCTTGCAGAATAACAGTAGGCGGAGTAACAAAATTTGCCTGCGTTGACGGACCGGATTTCAATGCTCATGAAATAGATTTTGATGAAGTTATAAATCGTACAAGAATTTATAAAGATGAAGAACGAAAGCGCAGCGAAAACTGCAATTTGTTTAAAATGGCAAAGTAACATAATATAGGAGATAATTAATGGCACCTCGTGATCAAGAAAAATCAATACCTTTATGTCCTCTTATGAGCGTAGGCTCACAGGTTGAAATTGTTTGTATGCAGGAAAACTGCGCTTGGTATTTAAAGAATTACAAAATTTGTTCTGTTTATATGATGGCACACAATTCTATGCTGGATGTTCAAGCTAAACAGGCAGCAAAAGCAAAGGCGAAAGCAGAAAATGCTTAAATAGTTGTAAAGCCGGATTTAAACCGGCTTTTTTAATCTAAAGAGGTTTTTATGAGAAATACAGTTGTAATCGGTGCCCAGTGGGGAGATGAAGGCAAGGCAAAAATTACTGACTTACTTGCAAGTCAGGCAGACTTAATTATAAGGTACCAAGGCGGATGCAACGCCGGACATACAGTAGTAACCGGCGGAAAGACCTATAAGTTCCATCTTATTCCATCCGGAATTTTATACGATAAAACTATATGCTTTATCGGCGCCGGTACGGTTATCCACCCTGAATCATTTGAAAGAGAATTAAATGAACTAAAATCAGAGGGAGTTGATTTTAAAAATCTTAAAATTTCACCTCTTGCATCCATTACAATGCCATATCACATCGAAATTGACGGGTACAGTGAATCTCACGCCGGCAAGGGCAAAATCGGAACCACTAAGAAAGGTATAGGTCCTACTTATACAGATAAATCCGGAAGAATCGGATTTAAAATACAGGATTTATACTCTTTTGAAGCTCTTAATGAAAAAATCGACATGATTCTTCCTCTTAAAAATAAAATGCTCAAGCAGGTTTACGGCCTGGAGGAATACACAAAAGACTGCATAATTTCACTCTGCGAAAAATATGCGGAACTTTTTAAACCATACGTGTGTTTTGAGTGGCAAGATCTTTTAAACCGTTATAAAGATAAAAAGATTTTATTTGAAGGTGCACAGGGAGTTATGCTTGATGTAGATTACGGCACATATCCTTTTGTAACAAGTTCTAACCCGATTGGCGGGGGTGCCGCAACAGGAAGCGGATACGGTCCTACTATGATTGAAGAAGTCGTAGGTGTATCAAAAGCTTATGTTACAAGAGTCGGAGAAGGACCTTTCGTAAGCGAATTAACAGATGAAACAGGCAAAAAGATTCAGGAAATCGGCCGCGAATTCGGGGTTACAACAGGACGTCCGAGAAGATGCGGCTGGTTTGATTCAGTAATCATGAAATATGCTGTTTTAGTAGGAGGTATCACAAATGTTGCACTCACTAAAATGGATGTATTTGATGATTTTGACGAAATAAAAATCTGCACAGCATACAAAGATTGCAGGAATGATAAAGTTTATACGACATATCCGACAGATGTATTTATCCACAAATATCTTGAACCTATATACGAGACAATGCCTGGTTGGAAAACGCCAATAAGCGATATAAGAAGATATGAAGACCTGCCGGAAAATGCAAAAAAATATATTGAAAAAGTCGAAGATCTTATCGGCGCTCCGATTGGAATCATAAGTGTCGGACCGGACAGAGAACAAACTATTATAAGATAAAATAAAAGCCTGATTTCAAAATCAGGCTTTTATTTTTGTTGAATAAATATTTTTTACAATTTTTCAGGATTTCTCAGAGGAATTAATCTGTCTAAGTCTGAGTTAACACTGAAGTAAAATCTTGCAGTATTCTCGTTGTAATCCCTTCCGAGAGGGAAGCCTACACCGATTTGTGCAGTTAACCAATCAGTAAAGTTAATATATGTACCGAAGCCTACTGAATGTAAGAAGGATTGAGGATAATTATAAATACCACCGTTTTCACCTAACCAGCCCCAATCATAGAATACAGCCAGTTTAAGTCTTTCATCTACTTTTGGAAGGATTCTGTCTAAGAACGGAACAGGGAATCTGTATTCAACCGTACCGGTAACACCATAGTCACCGATTAACTCGGCAGGCTGGTAGCCTCTTAATGTGTAAGGACCACCCATTTGCATCTGTTCAGCTGCAAATAACTTGTTTGGTGAATACTGACCGCCAACTCTTACGATACCGAGGCTTCTTCCGAATAATCTTTGTACACGTGTTGCTCCGGCTGTTAACTTGACAAACGTTGTATCCTGTACAGCACCGTGTCCGTCTCCTGTCAAACCGAAATCGAATCCGAAGTTACCAATCCATCGTCCGTAATTATCATCTGTCATACCATACAAACCTGAACGCCATACGTGCAAGTTATAGTTAGACAATCTCAATGGATTTCCTGCGATAGTAGCAGATGTATTTGCATTTACATAATCATAACCTGTATAGAAAATCAAATCTGATTTAGCTGTTTGAATAAGCGGCTGGGTTAATTTGAAGAAATAGCTTTGAGCATTACCTTTAACGTTCAAATTCTTGTAAGGACCGCCCAATCTTACGTGAGAATCAGAAAAGTCGAATGACAATCTTGTTCCGTATGAAGATACCGGAAGTGAATATCCTGCCATCCAGCCGGTTGCGCCTGATGATAAAATTGTACCGCCGTAAATTTTATCCCCCAGACCTGTCAAGTTATCCATACCTACAAGGAATGAAACTCTTTGAGAGCCGGTATAAGAACGACCGTAGTCATCATAAGAAAAATTCAGGTTAACAGGGAATCTGTCTCTTACGTTCAATGTAATTGCAGTATTTTCTTCACCTTCCTGCTGTCTCTCGACTTCTGTCTGAACCTGAACATAATCTTCTCTATTGATTTCTTTCATTGCTCTTTGAAGGTTTTTAGCATTAAATACATCTCCTTCTCTGAGCCCCGCTTTACCCATAATAATATGGCGAAGATACCATTCTCTGGTCCATTTTTCGCCTTCGATATTTAATTCGCCGACTTTACTTTCAACGATTTTAATTGTTGCAACACCGTCTACAATTCTCTGAGGCGGAACTGTTGCATAAGATGTTAAGTAACCTTTTGCACGATAGTAGTTAGTAACCTTCTGACAAACTTCCAGAAGTTCGTCAAAGAAAATATCTTCACCTAAAACTTCCAAGCCTAATTTTTCAAGCTCTTCTGTCGGAATCTGGGTATTACCTTCAAAATTGATTTTTTGCAAAAGAAAGTGCGGGTTATACAACATACCTTCTCTTGCCTGATTTTCTTCTATCGTAGCATCATAAATCTGTTCATCTTTTGTTACATCATCAAAAGATTGAATATAACTTTTGTCTATTTCATAATGATTAATATTCTGTAATTCTGTCGTATTAAAAGCACCAGGATTGTATCCGCCGAGTTCAGATTGAACCTGAGCCGGTAAAACAGTTCCTGCCATCGGATCTGCAAATACCTGATTTACAGATAATAGACATAAGCCTGTAAGCAAATAGCTAATTTGTTTCTTCATAAGTTTTCCGTATTCCTAATTTTGATTATTGGGTTGTAATATTACTGTACACCTGACATTATATTTTAATTAAAAACCCTAAACAAATTTTATTGCCAGTTTGTTACAAAATATTAACAAAACATCTTCTTTTATTGTACCGTACTTGTAAATTTTTGTAAAGATATTTACAAATGAACGTTATAAATCATTCATTTGGTGGAATTAAATAAGTATAGGCAAATATTATTTCAGGAGTGCAAAATTGGTAGCCGCAATCAGTGCAATAAATCATTATTCAGACCCCGAGTATCTAAGGATACTTCAGGAGCTTATGCGCTTTGGAATTGCACCAAGCGGCAATAAACAAATTGATAAAGGAAAATTAGAACAGGCAAAAGCCGAGTTAATACAGAAGATTCAAACCAGACAACAGGAGGAACAAAAACAGGAGCTTCAGGTTCAGCCTCTGGAAGGAGTTAAAGATACGCAAAATACGGAAAGAGCACAGCTTGAAGAATCACGTCTCGGCGCTATGACGGTTGCAGAACTTAACCGGCTTTATTTCGGGATATAACTTCCTCCACAATTTTAGACAACATTTCTGTATCAAATTTAGGAATCATTCCGGCTAATCTCATACGAAGCCTTATTTTGTCATCAATATATTTAAAACAAATTGTATTCTTTTTGCCATTCAACTCATATTCCAAAAAACATACATCATTTTTAAAATTTAATTTATAAACAGAGTTAGTTTCCTGCTTTTGAACAGTTCCGTTAAAATACTTTCTGTAATTTTTCAAATCATCTCTTACTATTAAGGAAAATCTCTTGTCCTGGCTGGAAGAAGAATGTATATGATTAAACGGCATACCAGAAATTTGATAATTTATTTTTCCATTTTGCAAATTTTTATACAATAAATAATTATCACCGTAAATAATTTTCAAATCCTCAGGTATTGTATAATAATTTTTCTTCTTTCCTAAAATGGCGATTCCCCAATCCTGAGTATGAAAATGTCGTTTAAGAGGCGTAAAAACCGGCTGCTCAGCATACGGCTCCGGTATCTCTATATAATCAGTATCATAAAACTGTCTGATATCGTGCACATCCGCCCCTAAAAGCCCTGTTTGTCCGTCATGAAAGATATCAGATGTTAAGACAGCTGATAAAAATCCGGAACAAACAAGCATATCATCATTCAATAACGCAAAATTTTCATTCTGAATTTCAGAAATTCCGAGATTCCAACTGGGATTAACATAAAGATTTTCAGCAGGCGAAATTACTCTGATTTTATCAGAATTATTAATAACTAAAGGAACCTCCGGCTTATTATTAATAACAATAATCTCACCAACGGCAGTATCCTGCAACAACAAACCCAGAAGTGTATTTAACACTTCAAGCTTCTTCTGGATTGTTGGTATTATTACCGAAAATTTGCTCATTAATTTATGCTAACTTTTTTTCGAAATAAAATCAAGAACTCCGTTTATAAAAGTAAGCGGATGAACAGGACAGCCCGGAATATATAAATCTATCGGATATTTTTCCAGAAATTCTCTGTTCAGTTTAGAAGAATTCTGAAAAACACCGCCCGAAATAGCGCAGGCACCTGCTAAAATTACAATCTTAGGATCAGGAGTAGATTTATAACAATCCTCAAGAGCATACGCCATATTTTCAGAAATCGGCCCTGTAATAACCAACCCGTCAGCGTGACGCGGGGAAGCTACAAAATCAATTCCGAATCTTCCCATATCAAAGTTGCAGTTTGAGCAGGCATTCAATTCCATTTCACATCCGTTGCAGCCTGCAGCAGAAACCTGTCTCAACTTAAGAGACTTAGAAAAAACTCTTCTGATTTCTTTTCTTGCCTCAACAGCCGCTTTTTCAAACTCCTCAGGTGTCATACCTTCCGTGATAACAAGTTTTTCTCGGGAGGTTGAAGCAAGCTTATAATGATTTGTAAATTCAACACATTCGCCTTTACAATTTCCGCACAAAGTGCATTTACCTAAATCTATAGACAAAGGATTGGCTTTAAGTGCGCCTGTCGGACAAACCGTTTCATCAACATTACCGCAATTCTTAAGTACCGGGAAACCTCTAAACTGACTTCTCATCGGTGCATTCGGAATATCCGGTATAAATTGATTTCCTTGAAAATATTTTAGTTTTATTGTATCTAATAGCATTTTATTTTCCTTCTATCTAGTAATTCCATTTTGAAGAACACCTGTAAATATACATATTATTTGTAATTATTACCTCTGTGTTCCGACCGGTAGGCTACGTGCGCGGCACTACAAATCGTTTCCGCAGTATGACAGATTGAAGCTTTTGTTACAGAGCGGAAAATCTGAGACCCCGTTATTTCTGACTGCCATAGCAAGCATATACCAGTTATTGAAAGACGGATCTTTTATTTTGTACCTCAAAAGTTCTCCGTTAGCTCCTGTTATTGCCGTATGAACAACTTCACCTCTCCAGCCTTCCGCAATTGATATTACCAGTGAATTCGGAGCAAGTGATTGAGCAGGTTTTACAAGAATCGGCTCGGATTCGAATTCTTTTAATTTAGCAAGCAGCTTTTTAACAATCTGAATGGACTGCTTGATTTCTTTATAACGGAGTGTAAACCTTGAGTGGACATCACCGGTTGCTTTGAACGGCTTTTGAACATCAAGGGATGTATACCATTTGTCATTAAAATCAAACCTTGAATCCAGCTCTACTCCGGAAGAACGTGCAGCCATACCGACAGCACCGAGCGCTTTTGCCGTATCTCTGCTTACAACACCGGTTCTTTCCATTCTTGATATGCAGGAAGGTGTTTTTAGCATTACTTTTGTAGTTCTGTCAACGGTCTTCTCAACTTCTGTAAGCGTATTTATAATCTTTTCCGCCATTTTATCATCAATATCAAAATTTACACCGCCGACATTAATTAACCCTCTGCCGAATCTGCTTCCTGAAATTTCAAGCATAGTGTTGATTACCAGTGTTCTTGTAATACCGAATATTGATGCCCCCATCAAATATGCCATATCTCCTGCAATTGCACCCATATCACCGATATGAATTGCAGCTCTTTCCATCTCTAAAGCAATACGTCTTATAATTTGTGCCTTAGAAGAAATTTGTGTTCCGGATAACTCTTCCATAGCCTGAGAATACGCCATATTATAAGCAATAACCGAATCCCCGCATACAGATTCCGCAAGACGGTTATTATATTTTGTCCCTTTTAAGAACAATTCTTCAACGCCTCTATGCTGGTAGCCAAGCATGATTTCAAGATCATACACCTTTTCTCCCATGCACATAAATCTGAAATGCCCCGGTTCAATAACACCCGCGTGAATAGGCCCTACCGCTACCTGATGAATATCTTCGCCTTTCATTTCAAAAAACGGGTATTTATCCTGATTCTGTCGCACCGGCTTAAGCCAAGGGTGGTTCAAAGGTTCTATACCAAACTCTTCATAAAACTCTCTTTCAAAAATATGAAAAGCAGGAATTGACTGCGTAAATGATTCGTACGATTTTACATTCGGAGGAAAAATCGCAGATGTAACATATAACCTGCCAATCTTATCATCGGCCATAATAACGTACAAACGCACATTTTCAAACTCTTGTTTTCCGAGGAATCCTACAACTCTCATTTTCATTTTTTCAACATCGGATTTAATCTCTTCTATAGATATTGTAGGAATATCCATAGCATTTATTTTCTTATTATTTTCAGTTATTAACCAGTTCATAAATTACCCTACCCTTTATTTAAAATCCTTCTACCGCACCAAGAAAGAAAGCAGTCCAGTCAGTCGGCATATATATACCGAGAATGAATGCTATCATTAGCATTACAATCTGCGGTGCATACATTGTCCAGCTAAATTTGTCTTTTAGTATATTTTGTTCATTTTCTTCTTTATTAGATGAAAATGCCATTCTGATTACAGCTTTGCCGATACCGTAAAGAACAATTGTTAAAAGCAAAAGGAATAATGCACACAAGACATTATGATTTTTTATAAACATTGTTTTTACTATCATAAACTCGCTTATAAAGAGCACTGACGGCGGGAAAGCAGCAATTCCGAGGAATGATGCAACCCACAACCAGCCGGTTGTTCTGTCAGTTTTCAAAAGTCCGGTTACGGATTTAATCTTTTTTGTACCGTACCTTTCAAGAATATTTCCTGAAGTTAAGAAGAAAGAAGCTTTTATAAGCGAATGACCTGTCATATGGACAATTGCAGCCAAAGCTCCGATACCGCCGAGAGCTGTTCCGATTGCAAGAATCCCCATATTCTCTATAGAAGAATACGCAAGCATTCTCTTGTAATTATTAATATGATATACAAAAACTGCAGTTACAAAAAGCGAAATAAAGCCCATTACAAGAAGCATTATTCTTGCATAGCTGTCACAGCCCGCAATTACCATAACTCTAAATACATTTAATATCATTAAAAAAGCTGAGTTTAAAAGTGTTGCTGATAATAGGGCTGATATAGGAGACGGAGCCTCTGCGTGAGCATCCGGAAGCCAGAAATGAACCGGTGCCAACCCCATCTTTGTACCGATACCAAATAATATAAATACAAAAGATAGCTTTAACCAGAACGGATTAAAGCTTGCAGCATTACTGAATAATTCTCTGTAGAACAATGTATTAACATCGCCAGTTGCAACAGTGAGTATAATTATACCGACAAAAGCGAGCGCAATACCGATTGAACAAATAAATACATACTTCCATGCAGCTTCAATTGAATGCTTTGTTTTGTGAAAGTATATTAAATATGCGCTTGCCAGAGTTGTACCTTCAATAAATACCCAGGCAATACCAAGATTAGAACTCAATATAGCACCTGTCATTGAAAATACAAAGAACAGTACCATATAAGTATAATGTCTGAGTTTTCTTGTCAAAGACTTTTCAGTTTTTAAATAACCTATGTTGTATATTGAAACGGCTAGAAATACTACCGACATAACCATTAAAAAGATTTTATTCGTATCATCTACCGCAAAAAATCTGCAAGGTTCAATCATCGGCAGGAAATTAATATCACAGCAAAAAGCAAGCGATATAAGAAAATGTATTACTGCATAAGAACATATAAGCAAGTTATTTAAAATTTTCTTTTTAAATATAAATAATATTAAACACGCAACGAGCGGAAATAGTAAAATTAAATTAATCATTGTATTCGTAATCCTTCAAATCTGATAACTGTGAAACTTCCAAATCGTCAAATTCATTGCTGATTTCATTAACCAGCATTCCCAAGATAAATACTGCAATGAATATATCAAGCAGTACACCGAGGTTAACTATAATCGGCATTTCATTGGCAACGGAAAGAGACAACAAAAATATTCCGTTTTCCATTGTTATAAATCCGATTACATTTGATAAAACTTTATGCTTAATAGTGATTAACCATAAACTTGTAATTATCATTGCGCTTGAAACACCGAAATACATCGGAGAAACAAGTTTAAAAGCAGGTATATCAACATTTGCAATCAAAAAACCTGCAAATAAAATTACACTTGATATTACAAGACAGTAAAAATGCGGGATATTAGCATCGGTATCTCTGTGCGCATTTGTTTTCTTTACAACTTTTCTCAAAAACAAAGGTATTACAAATGCTTTTACAATCAGAGTTTCAACTACAACAAACAAAAAGCCGATTATGTGCGGCATATTTGCCTTTATAGAATCCAAACCCGCAAGCATTGACCAGTTAAACCACGGTTCTTTTTCAAACCCTGCAAGACATACCAGAAACAATAACAGCCCCTGTGTGATAAGCATATTTACATGCGCTCTCAATCTGCTTGTTGACGCTATGTATATCATTGATAAACCTAACAAAATTATAAAAATATTTTCCATAACAATTTCTTTCTGTTTACCTCTTCCAAACCTTTCTCTTTCTGACTAATCCTATCCCCCGTATACACGGTAAGTAACCAGAGCAAGAATCAACAATGCCGTAATTGACATAAGAAATATAAATTCAAATACGTGAGTCATTCTGAACCTTGCCATAGAAGATTCTACCGTTCCGATAATTACCGCAAGAATAAATATTATTGCAAGAAATGCAAGAACAGATACCCACAACGGCCATGATAACGGTATTAAAAGATTAGCAATCAATGCTTCAAAAATAAACATTTTAATACCGGCGCTCCAAGTTATTAAACCTAAATCTACACCGGAATTATCAAGAATCATAACTTCATGAATCATTGTTAATTCCAAATGTGTGGTAGGATCATCAACCGGAACTCTGCAGCCTTCTATTAAAAGCATTATAAACAAAGTCACAACGGCAAGAGCTATTATTATATAACCGTAACCGCCTGCATTTTTAAGAATAAGTTTAAAGCTTTCAAAACTGTAATTTTGTGTTAATGCCGCGATTGAAGCAAGAGCAATGAAGAAAGCCGGCTCAACTATAGTTGAAAAGCAAGCCTCTCTTGAAGCTCCCATTCCTTCAAAACTGCTTCCCGTATCAAGAGCGGAAAGAAGTGAGAAGAATTTTCCCAAACCTAAAACATAGGAAAAAATAACAAACGCAAAAGGCAAATTAACAATTGCCTGACCTGTAGCAAGCGGTACAAACATTGCCGCAAAAATTACTGCACCGAGCCCGATTACCGGAGTATATTTAAATACCCACGATGTTGTTTCGCTTATTACAGAGCCTTTTTTCATGAGTCTTATAAAATCCCGCATAGGCTGCCAGATACTTACACCTTTTCTGCCTGCCCAGAAGGCTTTTGTTTTTTTGATAACACCAATCATCAAGAACGGCGCTAATAAGAGTATTAATATATTCAACAAACTAATTGCCATTTTAACCCCCAAAGTATACCATACCGATTATTGCCAATATTAAAAATATCAGACCGAACAAAATATACTGCTGTATATTACCGTTCTGTATTCTCTCAAATTTGGTAAGAAATTTTTCATCCCAATTAATAAGAGGTTTGACAATATAAGCTTCTTCAATATCTTCTATTTCCTGTTCATAATAAGCTTCTTTAGGGAATAATTCCTTTGGCTTCTTAATATGAGACACTCTCTTGAACAAAGGCTTCAATGTTGAAATAAACAAATCCGCATAAGAAGATGCCGTATATTGCATATGATTGTTTGCTCTGTCATATCCGCAGCCCCAGGTCGTATGCACCGCATTCTCCTTGCCGATTCCAATCAACTTTCTCAATCCGAGAAGAACTGCTACAAGAATAAAGAACAAGAAGAAGTAATAACTTAATTCACCAACCATATTATACAGACTGCCCAAAGAATTTAATGAAGCGAGACCGCCTGTAAACATAGAAGCCGGAACCATTGCAATCATAATAAAATATTGCGGAAACATTCCGATGAAGAAAGTTAAAAATGCCAGAATCGTCATCGGAGTAATCATTACTCTTGAAACTTCCGTAACATTATCAAGATTTACGCCTCTCGGATTTCCCAGAAACATTATACCCGCAGCTTTTGTAAAGCAAAGCATTGCCATTGTTCCGACCATTGCAAGTGCCGCAATTGAAAGAACCAGTACAATAAATAAGCTCATACTTGACGCAGGAACACCCTTAATCATTCCGGCGTAAATCAGAAACTCACTGACGAATCCGTTAAACGGCGGGATTCCGCAAATTGCTACAGAACCGATTATAAATAAAAGAGCTGTATAAGGCATTTTCTTAATCAAACCGCCCAAAAGCTCAATATTTCTTGTATGTGTTTTTATATAAGCACTGCCGGCTGCAAAGAACAAAAGTTCTTTAAATATAGAGTGGTTAAGTACGTGAAGTATAGCACCCGTGAAACCGAATACAGCAGCAAACTGATTTCCGTATGCAAGCCCTAACATACCTACACCGATACCGATGCCGATGATACCTATATTTTCAATACTGTGATAAGCAAGCAATCTTTTAATATCATGCTGTGTAATCGCGTATAATACACCGTACAGAGCAGATACTACTGCAATTGCCAGAACTATATATGAAATAAGTTTAGAAGGTGTTCCGATAAATAACAAAAATCTCAAAATACCGTAAATACCGGTTTTAATCATAACACCGGACATAATTCCTGAGACATGGCTTGGAGCTGCCGGATGGGCGTCAGGAAGCCAGTTGTGAAACGGAACAAAACCAGCTTTTATTCCAAAACCGATAAACGCGAGCAAAAATACTATATTTGCATAAGTACTGCCAGGAGTAATACTGTTTGCGAAATCCGCAAATCTTAAACTTCCGGCGTGTGCATCAAGCATTACCATAGCTGCAAGTATAAATATCATTGATAAATGCATATAAATAAGATATTTAATCCCTGCATTTAAAACTTCTTTCTTTTCGCCCTCAAAGATTACAAGGAAGAAAGAAGATAAAGACATTATTTCCCAAACAATCAGGAAGAATATTGCACTTTGTACTGTTACAACCATAATCATTGACGCAATAAGCATCATCAAGAAGAAACAGTGCGAAGAAACATTCATACCCTTTCCCAGATACGGTTTCATATATCCGTTGGCATATAAAACACCAAGGAAACTCATAATCGAGATTACCGTAAGGAAAAATGCCGATAATAAATCGATTCTAAAATCAACATAACCGACCATTGGAGACATATAAACGGTCTGCCCGAGCTCCATGCCGGTAAGTAAAACTGCAATAGCTGGAAGCAGCATTAACCCTGTTGATAAAAGCGAAGAAACAGTGCAAACTTTTAGTTTCCATTTTTCACTTACTACTACAGAAATTAAAGCTCCCAAAAGCAGCAATCCTAATGATAAAAAATAAATTCCCATAACTACTTATATTCCCAAAATTAATTTTTCCACATACTTTTATATTGCTAACAAAAATAATTTTCAAGGGGGGGGGTAAATATTCGGGCTGGTCGACGAGCTTACCGGCTGGGCGTCATTGCGGGGGATATGCGCTAATCGAGCGTCAACGCGCGTTCCCTCTCCGGCGGGGAGGGTTAGGGAGGGGGTGGACTTTTCGTTATTTAATCCCCACCCGCATTTGTAGCTCACTGACGTTCGCACAACTGCGACCTCCCCAACTTGGGAGGTAGACGCGGTTATTGGGCGTGAAGAAAACATTAATCGAACAACGGCAGCGCATTCCTTCCCTATATAAGGGAAGGTTAGGATGGATGATTGTTAGAATGATATTCAACCCCTCTCCCGCATCTGCCCCCCCTTGCGGGGGAAGTACCCGAAGGGGGTAGGGGGGAAATGTTTGAGTTAGTAGTGTGGAGCTTGCTCCACAAGAAGCGTAGGTCAGGTTTTATCTGACATTAACTTTAAACTACAACAACTGCAGCGCAATTGCAGGTGTCTGATTAGCGGTGGCAAGAAGCGTTGCGGCGGCTTGTTGAAGAATTTGCTGGCGGATATATTCGCTTGAGACCTCTGCAATATCCGCATCACGAATAGTCGAGCGCGAAGATAAAAGATTATCATACTTGATTGATATCTCTTCCAGCACGCTGTTAAGCCGGTTTTGATAAGCGCCCAGGCTTGTCTGGCGTTCGTTCACCCGTGATAAAAGTTCGTCAACGGTTTTTAGCATTACAGAACTGTCCACATACCCGATATTGCGCAGTTTCTCAAGGTTCCAGATATCAAAACTTGTATCTACAGTTATGCTAGAGCCTGAAGAAGAGTCTATCCCAACCTGCAAATCAAACCGCACGGGATGATACTCCGGAATAGGTTCAAAAGGGACATCACCGTCGTAGACCTGTACATTTGTAACATTTTGTCCGGTTCCACCTGCCATAGGTTTTCCTGTATAATATGAACTATAGTATGAATCTGATATTTTTGCATTATTACCACTGAATATTCCGTCTAAACTCTCGCACCTGCTTAAGACATAACAACCTTCTAGCCAACTAAGTCCACCAGCAACTCCACCGACATTTTTATTACCACTTACTTTGCTTGTTGTATAGCAATTTTTAATCCAATCGCCAGTCCCAATTATACCTCCTATATTTGAATTTCCGCTTACATTGCTCGTAGAAAATGAGTTAGATACAGTGCCATTACCAACTATTCCACCAATACTGTAATCGCCTGTTACATTAGCCTTAGAGTAACAATCAGAAACTATAAGACGACCACCTAATCCTCCTACATAATTTCTTCCGACAACATTTCCGGAAGAATAACAATTAGTTACAGTATTTGCATGAAACCTGTTACTCCCTGTTAATATACCTACATAATCAGCATTTGGAGCATATACATACGCATTTTCTACACCTACATTATTTAACGTGTTGCAAACTCCAAATAATCCAACATTGGTTGTACTTGCTGTTGTATTAATGTAAAGATTAGAAATCACATAGCCGTTGCCGTTAAAAGTACCTTTGAAAGGGTTTGCAGAAGTGCCTATCGGTGTCCACCCCTCACCTGTTTGGTATCCGCTCAAGTCAATATTATCCGCAAGATAGAAGTTTCCGCCCTGTATCTTGCCGGTATTAGTCATCTCTGAAAGTTTTGCAAGCTCTTCGGCTGTCGAGATACTGTACGAACCGCTTGAAATTGTCGTATTCAGATCGACTTCCGAAAGTTTTGTCATTCCGGAAGTATCGACAGTTTTGACTTCTTTGATAAAATTCGCGGATGGAAGTCTATCCTGTTTCAACAACTGAACTCCGTTGAATTCTGTCGTGGTGTAAAGGCGGTTTATCTCGTCTACAATACTGTTTGCCTCTTTGTTTATGGCGTCAAGTGATTCGCTCCCGTAAGTTCCGTTTGCCGCCTGCTCTGCCAGCGCTCTTAAGCGCGATAAGCCGCTACTTATTAACTCTATTGAGCTTGACGCTGTATTCAAAATATCCAAACCAATTAAGGCGTTATCTTCCGCCACCTCGTAAGCGCTGATTTTCGTTGACATGTTGGTTGATATTGAATAGTTTGCCGCGTTGTCCTTAGCGCGGTTGATTTTGAACCCCGTTGTCATGCACTCGATGGCTGTATTAAGGGCGTTCGTGGATTTTTTTAAGTTCGATTGCACGATTAAAGAGCCAAGGTTGGTGTTAATGCCGATCATGATAACACCTCCCTGGAATGGTTTGACCCCTCTCTCGAATTTCTAAGCTCGCACAGCTCGCTAACAAATTCTACCCTCTCCCACAAGGGGCGAGGGGAATACGTTAATTGGGCGTCAGGAGTAAATGTATTTTGGCTGGTAGGTAAGCCTACCAGTTTGGTGTCATTGCGAGGAGCGGGAGCGACGCGGCAATCCATATTGTTATTGTTGGGTTTCACCCAACCTACCATTTTTAATTGTGTAATACTTTCCGGATTGCTTCGGGCTGAATGGATATTCCCTCGCAATGACGTGGTTTTTAGAGGGCGAGGGATATGCGCTAATCGAGCGACATAAGCGCATTCCTTCCCCAGTTGGGGAAGGTTAGGATGGGGATTAGTTTTGTTTGAACCCCACCCGCATTTGTAGCTCACTGGCGTTCGCACAACTGCGACCTCCCCAACTGGGGAGGTAAGCGCGATTATTGGGCGAGTGGAGAGTGTGAATATTAGACACAATGAGTTTTTTGCTGAAAGAATTATTTTTAAATCCCTCTCAACTTCTAAACTCCTAAACTTCTCAACTAAATCTACACAACCAAAGCCCGCTCTACAACAGGCTTCTACCCCCCCCCCCTAAAAGCCAAAAGCAGCCATGGGAGCGGGTTATGGATTATTTTAACATTTAAAAAGTTTAAATGCGTATACATATCCTTAATCTTTTTTACATATCCTATATATATTATAATTCCACATTTTGCAGTTTTATAACAAATGATTAATATATTTGTTACAAATTTTTACAAACTAAATTTATATTTTCTTTATCTCTCAATATCTTTACGTTAAAAGTTCGTTGTAATATAATATTTTTATAATAAAGGGAAAGAGAAAGTATGAAAGAACAAAGAGTTGCGGTTATAGGATACGGAATGTGGGGACGTAATATCGTCCGTAATTTTTACAACCTGAATGTGCTTGATACTGTTTGCGATCTTGATGACGAATCTTTGAAAACAGTCAAGGAACAATTTCCGGGTGTAAAAGTAACAAAAGATTTCAGCGATATAATTAACAACCCTGATATCACCGGTGTTGCGGTTGTAACTCCGAGCCACACACATTTTAAAATAGTTAAAGCAATGTTAGAAGCAGGAAAAAATGTTTATGTAGAAAAACCGATTTCAACCGTTGCGGAAGAAGCAAAAGTCCTGACAGAACTTGCGGAAGCAAAAAATCTGGTTTTGATGGTTGACCATCTGCTTTTATATCATCCTGCCGTAAACAGGCTCAAAATGCTTATTGAAGAAGGTGTTTTAGGCGATTTAGTTTACGCGCAAAGCGACAGGCTGAATGTTAATTACCACAAAAATGACAGAAGCGTTATGTGGGATTTAGCGCCGCACGATGTTTCTATGATTGCTTATGTTACAGGGAAAAATCCGGTTAAGATAATTTCTGCAATCGGATGCTCTTCCGAAAAAAATAACATAATGGATATCACTCATCTCGGAATTGAGTTTGAGGACGGGCTTACTGCTCATATTTCAGACAGCTGGATTACTCCGCAAAAACACGTTATGCTGCTGATTAGAGGAACAAAGGCTACTGCAATTTTTGATGATACTGCGCCAACAGATAAGTTAAAAGTTTATGACAACTTTAAACCGGCAAATACTCAGAACTATGCGCTTGATTATCTTGAAATTGAGCCTTTAAAACTTGCGTGCCAGCACTTTGTAAACTGCTGCGCTTCAGGACAGAAAGCACGTTCTGACGGTGCTAACGGATATGAAGTCGTAAGCATTTTAGAAGAAGCGGAAAAAATTATGCTCGGGGCAAAAGTAGAGGATTTGAATAAGAAAGACTTTGCGCTTTCAAGAATGAAAGTTTAAGAGGAAAAGGTTGACACCTCACCCCAGCCCTCTCCTCAAGGCGAGGGAGAAAGTATAAAAAGGTAAAAAATATGGCTAATTTTATATCAATTTTCAGAATTTTTGTAATGTTCTTTGCAGTATACCTTATCTACACCTGTCAGGGCAATACAGCTGCGTATTTCTGGGCATTAATTCTTACAATTATTGCTTTCGCACTTGACGGACTGGACGGATACGTTGCAAGAAAATTCCACGAGGAATCTAAATTCGGTGCTCTTCTTGATATTATGGGCGACAGAATTGTAGAAAACACTTACTGGATTTTGTTTGCTGTTATGGGCTGGTTAAATATTCTGTTCCCGCTGATTGCAATTACAAGAGGTTTCATAACTGATACCATCAGAAGTGCAGCAATGGAGCAGGGTTTAACACCTTTTGGAATGCAGGTTAATCCTGTTTGCAAATTTATTACAGGTTCTAAGTTTATGAGAATAAGTTACGCCGTTGCTAAGGTTCTGGCGTTTGTTCTTATTATTGCCGCAAAAATTCCTGTATGCCCGAACAGAGAACTAATCTGGACAATCGGTTTCTGGGCTGCTGTTTTTGCAATTGTATTCTGCGTAGTAAGAGGACTGCCGGTTGTTATAGAGGCAAAATACCTGTTCAAAAAGGATGAAAACTAAACAATATGGCAAAGATTAATA
The DNA here is from genome assembly GCA_944322845.1 of Candidatus Gastranaerophilales bacterium. GTDB lineage: Bacteria > Cyanobacteriota > Vampirovibrionia > Gastranaerophilales > Gastranaerophilaceae > CAG-196. The sequence goes on along the minus strand of CALUQE010000001.1, from coordinate 24,586 downwards.
TTGTTTTGTACGAACCTGAAATTCCTCAAAATACCGGAAATATCGCAAGATTATGTGTGTGTACAAATTCTTCTTTGTATCTTGTGGGAAAGCTCGGTTTTGCACTTACTGACAAATACACAAAGCGTGCAGGAATGGACTACTGGGAACACGTAGATTTACATAGAATTAACTCTATGGAGGAATTGTTTGAGCAATTTCCGGAGGATAAATTCTATTATCTGACAACCAAATCAAAGAAAAAGTATACTGATATTCAATTTGAAGATGAAGTTTTTCTAGTGTTCGGTCCTGAATCCAGAGGTTTGCCGACGGAATATGTGACAAGGGAGAGTGCAATTACAATCCCGATGGCAGCAGGGCAGAGAAGTTTGAATCTGTCAAACTCCGTTGCGATCGTAGCTTATGAAGTTATAAGGCAGAAAAACTTATTATAAAAAATTGATAAGCAAACCCTCTCCGGCAGAGAGGATTAGGAGGAAATGTGCATGACTGAGTATAAAATGCCTGTAAGAGAAGAGAATTCTAATAAAGGGACTTTCGGCAAAGTGCTTAATTTTTCCGGCTCAAAGAATTATATCGGAGCGGCATATTTGTCTACTGTTTCAATACTTAAAGCAGGCGGCGGATTTGCGGCTCTTGCAACTGAAAAAGATATTATAAAATCCGTTTCCGCACTTCTTCCGGAAGCAGTTTATTTATCAAGAAAAGAAGGTTTAAACCAAATAAAGGATTTTTCCGTAATTTTGATTGGCTGCGGGCTTGGCTTAGAGCGAAACTCTAAAAATTTATTCAAAAAGATTATAAAAGACCTGCAAAATACGGATATGCCGACAATCATTGATGCGGATGGTTTAAATATTTTGGCGGAACTTTATAAAAAATCCGATAAAGAAATTCTTCGCTACGCTCAGAATGACAAAAAACTTTTAATAATTACACCGCATCCTTTAGAAGCGGCAAGGCTTCTGGGAATAAAGCTTGAAGAAGTTCTTGCGGATTTGGAAGGAAGTGCAAGGAAGCTTGCAGAAAAATATAACTGTATTGCAGTTCTAAAAACGCACAGAACAATTATCACCGACGGGAAAAATTTATTCATCAATCAGCATGGAAATTCCGCTCTTGCAAAAGCGGGCTCCGGAGACGTTCTTGCAGGAATTATAGCCGGATTATTAGCACAGGGCGTCGATTCGTATGAAGCTGCAAGGCTGGGGGTGTATCTGCATTCACGCACAGGCGAAATCGCCTCGGAGGAACTCACTAAATATTCCGTTCTGGCGTCTGAACTCCCTAAATATTTGCATAAAGCAATTGCAGAAATTTGTTAAATGCTATTGGTTTGCACGCTCACGCTTTGCCCACACTACATTGTTATTATTAACTCAAACTGTCGAGATATGCAGAAATGGCATAAAGTCTTTTATTGTTATTTTTAAACTTCTCAAGTTTTTCAACAACATCATTATACACAATATCCAGCGGAACATTTTTATCAAATACAAACAACTCGTATGGTTCAACCTCTAATGCATCTATAAGTTTTTCAATATTGGATAATGCCATAAAATTTCTGCCGGTTTCTACGTTGCCCAATCCTCTTGTCGAAAGTCCTATCATTTCAGCTAATTGCTCTTGATTCAAGCCTTTACGTTTCCTTAGATATTTAATTCGCTGACCTAACTGCTTTTTAATATCTGACATTCCTATATTCCTCTTAGGTTTATTATATGTTGTAATGCATTTAAATTTAAGGAAATTAGACTAGTGTTTAATTTAAATCAAATGATATACTTCCTATAATAGAGAAGTCTGTTATGGAATTTTAAAAAATTACACATTAAGGAAGTAAAAATGAAAAGACAATTACTAACACCTAAAGAAAAAGAAATTGTAGCACTGTTACTGAAGAATTATAGTAATGCCAATATTGCCAGACAACTTAACACAACTCCCAAAACTGTATCGGTCAGATTGTGTCAAATATATGTTAAATTCAAAGTCAATAAACAAGCGAACCCGAGACAACTTTTCAAAAACAAAATCAGAGAAATGTTATCTTCAAAAAATTAACACCAAAGCGGTGTGCACGCTTACGCTTTGCCCAGTGGTAGGATGTGGTAAATCTGTGATTTACCGCATCAACAATATATGTAAATCATCCATCCCGACCTGCTTGTTTGCCGGCATTAAACGAGTCTTCGGATTTTGCTTTCGCAAAAATCCTTTGTTCTCTGCCGGCAAGCCGCTTCCCTCTTATAGGGAATGAGTGCACCCAAACTGTTTTAAAGCTCCCTTCACTCCTCACACTTCACTCTTCACGAAACCACTTCTCAATTCTATTCACTACTCACTATTCACTAGTCACTAATCAAATACATTTACCCCCCTACTCAAATCTGATTCTTCCGGTCTGGTTTATCTCTATAGGGATATTTAAATGCTTTATATACTGACAGGCAAGATAATCCTTGTTAAACGGATAATTGATACACTCTTCTTTCGGTGCTAAAACGTCAAAATCCGCACCTTCAAACATCATAAACGAATCCTGCGCAACTTTATATAACTTATCCTCACTTGGATTCTCAATATCAATAGGATACTCATTACCATCAAGGTCAACAAAATTCATTGCGGTCAGTTTCCCTTCTTCAGGATCAACCGTATAATTCAGACCTGATACCGCAAGCAAACCGGGTTTGTTGCCGTGGGTTCTGTATGTAGCTTCTATTGTGTGTTTAAACATATCTACAAGCTTCTTTTCGGAAACATTCGCAACGGAGATTCTGTCCTCAAACGGTGCAATATCCTTAATATCACGGGAATCAATTATTCCCTCCTGAAAGAAACTTCTTGTTCCGCTGTTATTCCAAATAGCAATATCCGTCCCGAGTTCGTACCGCATCGCATCACACATAAAGTTTGCGTGTGCGTTCTCCTCAATCAACGTAAGAGGCGGCGGAGTTACAGATTTGATAAACCCTACAACTTCAGGTTCGCCCAGAATCTCATTTATAATATATTGATTAATCATATTTTTAGGAAACAGTCTCGTTTCACCCAAATTATTCTGAGCTTTTGTAATAACTCCGTCTTTATCGAACGTCAAATCAAGTCTGCCGAAATAATTCCCGTTTTTACCGGCTTCAGTGATAATTACAGGCTCTCCTGTTTGAGAATACAACAAGTTTTTACCCTCTTTTATATCCTTAACTAACTCGTGAGTATGACCGCCGATTATTACATCAATACCGTTTGTATTCTCTGCAACAGCTTTGTCTTTCTCATTACCCAAATGCGAAAGCAGGAAAATCTTGTTCACACCCTGCTTTCTTAAATCGTCAACCTCTTCCTGAATATCTTCTATTGTGTCTTCCAAATCATCAACCCTGCAATCCGCATGATAAGAAGGATGCGTTACTCTTTCCGCCAGATCTACCGGCGCAGCACCTATTAAGCCGATTTTTTCACCTTTAACCTTCACTATTGAAGATTTTTTGATATAATCCTTTAATTGAGTACGTTCCATCTCTTCAACTTCGTCCGGATCTTCATCCTCAATAGAATCCTGATTCAAATTAACTGCAAAATAATCTCCCTTAAATTTACTTGCCGTATCCGCAAAATCCTTCTGCTTAGTATCCATCTCGTGATTTCCGAGTGCAGAACCTTTAATCCCTGCAAGGTTCATAAACTTGACAACAGCAAGATTAACCGCCTTGTTTTTCTCATCTCCTATATTATTATCACCCGCAGAAACCCTCAAATCACCTTTTATACCTGATAAAATTCTTGTCATATTATTAGTCTGACCGTGAAGATCGTTCACATATCCGACCGACATCTCAAAACTATCCTGCGCAGGTGATTTTTCCAGACTGTTCTGTTTAGATACCTTTGATTCTCTAAACGAAAATGATTGTGGGTTAATGTTTAGCGGTGATATTTTTATATTCATGTTTTCCTGCTTTTTAGATAACAAAACGAGTAAATATATTTTTTGCTAGTTGATATTAATCATCATCATGCTCATATCTGATACGCCCAAATTGATTGATTACAATAGGTTCGTTCATTTGTTTAATATAAGCACTTGTCAAAACATCCTTGTCATAAGGATATTTTTCCACATACAATTCCTCAGGAGCCAAAACGTTATAATCAGCGCCTGCCGACATTAAAAACTCATCCGTTACAACTCTATATGTTTTATCCTTGCTCGGATGTTCAACATCAATTTCATGCTCCACACCGTTTTTGTCAATATAATTCATCTCGACAAGAGTACCTTCTTCCGGATTAACCGTATAATTCAAGCCTGAAACTGCGAGCAAGCCAGGTTTGAGAATCGGAGAATCATAAGTCGCTTTTATCGCTTTTTTGAAAGCATCTACAATAACGCTTTCCGGAACATCCGCTACAACGACATAATCCAGAAACGGAGCCATATCTTTAACATCACGTGAGTCAATCTCACCTTCGTGGAAGAAATTTCTTACCCCGCTATGGTGCCAGAGTGCAATATCAGAATTGGTCATTTCACGCATAATATCGCAGACAAAATTTGCATGCGGATTTTCTTCCGCAAGGTTAGAAGGCGGAGGCGGAGCCTCTTTTACATACCCGACTTTTTCAGGCTCACCGAGAATATTATCAAATACATACTGGTTAATCATATTCTTATGGAAAAGTCTTGTCTCTCCGATATTATTCTGCGCCTTAGTTATAACACCGTCTTTATCAAAAGTCAGGTTGAGTTTGCCAAAATAATTCCCGTCTCTTCCGGCTTCAGTAATAATTACAGGCTCACCTGATCTGGAGTAGAAAAGATTTTCACCTTCTTTAATATCTTTGATTAATTCGTGCGTGTGACCGCCGATTATTACATCAATACCGTCAACGTTCTGCGCAACTATCTTATCACGCTTGTGTCCCATATGAGAAAGCAAAATAATTTTATTTATACCCTGCTTTTTCATATCATTAATTTCTTCCTGTATATCTTCCATTGTGTCATCAAGATCTTCTACAGAGCAGTCAGTATAGTAGTTAGGGTGAGTTAATCTCTCCAGCATATCCATCGGACATGCTCCGATTAAACCGATTTTTTCGCCTTTAACTTCTACTACTGTTGATTTCTTAAGATAACTTTTTAAATCCGCACGTCCGAATTTTTTAATTTCCTCTTCACTCTGTTCGGATAATGGTGTCTGCTCAAAGTTAATCGCAAGCATCTCGCCATTAAATCTCTTGATTGCTTCTATACAGCTTTTTTGATCCATATCAATTTCGTGATTACCAAGTACAGAAGCCTTTATGTCGGCAATGTTTAAAAACCTGGTTGCAACATTGTGAATCCCTTCGTTTTTTTCATCTCCGATATCAATGTCACCGCCTGCAAGCTTCAAATCGCCTTTTATTCCCGATAAAATCCTCATCATATTATTTGCCTGACCGTGTGTATCGTTAACATACCCGACAGACATTTCAAAACTATCCTTCTCAGGACTGCGCTCCAAATTTGAATTATTGGAAGGAACGGTTATTGAATTGCTCTTAAAGCGGACATTCTGGATATTAAAATTTATTGGTTGGATATTCAAGTTCATATAAAACCTTCTATTCTTTTATATGAAAACCCGTAAAAAATTAATTTGCCTAAATTTGAAAAAAGTTTACAATTGTTTACAAGGATTAACACTTGCTTTTGACTTACAATGTTATTCATACATTAGCACAATGACAATATCATTTTCCGGGTTTGCTGCAATTTCCAAATATTCTTCAGGCAGTAAATCTAAATGTGTCGTATAAATATCCGCTATTTGAGGCTCGCTAATCAAAAATTCATTCCATTCATAATCATCTCTTAGTATTGCGTGTTCAAAATCACTATTTTCACCAATTCTTGCAGAAAACAATTCTTTGTATGCATCTGCCATTTGAGGATCTATTTCACTCAGTCGTTCAAAAGATAAAATTTCATCACCAAGCTCTTCTTTTATTTTATCCATTCTTGTTATATATTCATCATCATCAATCTTTAAAATTCTTTTCAGATTATCAGAAACAAGTGTTCTTAATTTTGTCATTTCAGTTCCCTCTGGAACATGTGCATCAGATGTTGTCGTTAAATCATTTTTATTATAATAGCTTTGAATCATATGCTTACGATTCTTTTCTCGAGAAGAGATATCACCTCCCGCCCCCACAAACTGTTTATTATTAGAAACAGATATTATAAAACCATTTCCCATGGCCTTGTAATAATAATTATTCACAAATGATTTACTGGTTTTATCTACATAGCAGGCACAGATAACACGTTCGCTTAAATTATCTTTTGAAGCCAGATAAAATTTTGACATATTTTGTAATATACTGGCTTCCTTTTGAAAAGATACATTCTCCGGAGTATGCAGATATCCGCAAAAATTATCAATTTCTGATCGCTTAATAACACGGACATTATATGTTTTACCGCCATTATTTACTGTAATATTTTTTGCTTTGTTATGATAAGAACTCTTTGGAGTTTGAGGCAGCATAAAATCATGCGACTTAATTTCATGAATCTTATCAGAAAGCATTTTATCCAGATGACGTGTTAATCCGGGTTTATCTTTTGTCGAATACAGAATTTTTGCAAGTTCAAAAGTGTTTCCTTCTTTTAACAAAAATGCTGCATTATCAAAAAATTCTTTCCTTCTGTTAGTTACAATTTCCTGATTGCCGATTGAATAGTATTTTACACTATCTTTTGTTGTTGACATAAAATCTTCTATTAAATTTGAAAAAGTTACAATATTGGCAATTTTTTCTGCATCGTATTTGCTAAACCCAAATCTTTGAGCTACGTCCACAATCTTTTTTGTTAATCTATATAAATCTTCATCAGAATCTTGTATTATGGCTGCCAATGCTACAATATACTTATCTTTTTCCTCTAAATTTTTGAACCCGTCTGTTGCAGAAATTATTCTTAGATGCTTCAAAGATTTATTAGATATAGCTTTTCCGCCCTGAAAAATTTCAGGTATTAAAGATTGTACAGCATTTTTTGTGTCATCTGATATTGTTAACCCCAAAAGATTTTCTTTAAAATGTTTAATATCATCATTCGTCAGTTTTGTTGTATCTATCCAATCTTTTTGTTGAAGTTTTTTGACAATTACAGGGAAATCTTCCCGAGTTGCCGGCAATGCAGGAAAGACCCCTCTCAAGAAATTATGTTGCGGCGGCGCCATCCTTGTCTTTAAAATCCAGTCTTTTAAAATGGCAATTTCCTCTGCAGATAAGTCCTCACAATCTTTACCGATAAAACGTTCCGGAGTCGCCAAATGATAATAATAATTCTTTAAATGAACATTTTGATCTAATATTTCTTTAATTATTGTCATATCGCCATCTTTAAAATGTTGCAAAATGTTCTCTATAAATTTTACATACTGAGGATTCGAACTGTTAAACCCCGTAATAAAATCTTTCAATGCACCTGATATATATTTATTTTGATTTAAATCAGGATTATTTATATATTCTTCAAGAAAATTCAAGGTTTCTTTGTTATTTATAAAAAGTGTTCTGTGTTGTGCTTCATCTTGTAAACTCTTATTTTTAATAAGAGCGTCATTTGAAATTACCATATCAAGAAAAGCTAAGTTCATTTTTTTCTGTTGTTTTGAAAAATCATCCCTTGATAAAGTATATAGGAGATGTTTACATATAGGGTTAGATTTTAATTCCGGGCTGTTATTAATTTTTTCCTGTAAAATTTCCAATGAAAGTTTCTTTGGACGTACATATACTTGGTTTTTACTTTGATTTCCAGCTCTTACAACTTGCTGCTTTTCTCCTAAGCTGTGCCCTAATTTCCCTGCCGCTTTCATTCCGCCGCCGATAATAGGTGACATTATTGCACCGCCGACAAAACCTTCTACACCAGCTTGTAAAACTTCTTCCGCTCCGCCACCGTCATAAGCCGTTCTGAATGCACTATCTACAGCACCGCCTACTGCACCATCCGCTGCCATCTCTGCTCCTAATGCAGCGTTGCGTTTAAGTACATTCCCGCCTATATACTCGTATCCGGTAGGATTGAGTAACGCCGTTTTAAGTCCGCTCTTTGAACCCTGAGTTGCTGCGGTTTTACCGGTATGTTTTAGTGCCTGAATTCCTAATTTCGTTGCTGCGGCTTTTCCGGCTGCGCCACCCAATCCTCCGGTAACTGGTGCTATAGCTCCCGAAAAGCCGCCCGTCACTGCATCGTGTTTAAAATCATCAAATGTATATTTCTTATCTGTTCCTATTGTATCTGCTGCCTTTACGCCAGTTTTAATCAATGCTCCGCTTGCCGTTGCTGCTGCAACCCCCACTGCAATTGATGCTCCGCCGGTAAACGGCGCTGCCGCAACTGAAGCTGTATAAATTCCAACTGCGGCTATACCTGATACAACATCTCCCGCAACATCCGATGCCATCTCCTGACCTTCTTTATAGCCGGATAGCGCCTGTTCGGATTTTAGTTTAATTTCACCTTTAATAAATTTCTCAAGGTTTTCAGGCGTATAATCAACTCCGGTCAATTCCTTAAAAATCTCCGGACGCTTTTGTTCGTTTGAATTAAATTGCGCAAGAAGTTTCTTCTCCTCCTCCTGCTGCTCCCTTACTTTATCGGAGCTGTCACCTATTCCAGTCGTGTTCTTAAACCAGCTCCAGCCCTTTCCGATAAAACCGTTATTATCCTCTGCCTTCTTCAAATCCGAAGCAACATTGTTTATGCGGCTAGTCAATGTTTCGTTGAGATTATAGGTTTTGCCGTCGGAGAGTGTTACTTTAGTATCATTTCCTTCTACCTGTTTGAAATATTTTGCATTGAGTTCTGTTCCGTCTGCCGCATAATATCCGGTTTTACCGGCTTTTGTGACAGAATATCTGCCTGAAGGTCTTACATCAACTTGCCCTTCCTGCTTTTCAAAATACTCTTTTTTAAGTTCCACGCCATCTGCTGCATAGTATTTGGTTATACCGTCTTTAATTACAATTTTTCTGCCGGAAGGAAGAGTGATTGTACGGGTTTTAGTATTTCCTAAATTAACCTCGCCTTCCCTGCTGCCGGATTGTACGCCGAAAACAGATATCTTCTCCGCCTCGCTTAAAGTTATTACCTTCTCTTCAACCATAATCGAGATTATCTGCTCGTCCGTAAGTCTCTTTAAATCCGGATGAGAAGCTCTGTATAACTCTATTTTCTTTAATAATTCTACCTTGTCTGACATCTGTTTGCTTTACCTTCTGTTTTCTTTTACGGCATATTTAAGGTAAAACTTTAGAATTATATAGAAAATTGTTACAATTGTTTACATAGAAAGACAGGTAAGGGCTTTTCGAATTACTTCTTCTGAATTAGAGCTGTCTTCTATTGTCGGCAGAATTTTTGCCAGAGTATCTTCAATCTCTTTTTCTTCGTACCCGAGGGAAAGTAGAATCGCTTGCGTATCCTCAAATGCCTGCGATTGCGGAATTTTGCATGAAGTTTTTGGAAGCTCGGTTTTCATTAATTTGTCTTTTAGTTCAAGAATAATTTTTTGCGCAAGCTTAGGCCCAACGCCTTTGGCACGGGTAAGCTCCTTAAAATCACCGTCAATAACAAGCGAAATTAAGTCACACGCATCAAATTCATTAAGAAGAGCAATAGCCATCTTAGCACCGACTCCGGAAACAGAGAGTAAAATCTGAAAAATATCCCTTGTCTCTTTATTAGAAAATCCGTAAAGCGACATGGCATCTTCTCTGTGCGTCAAAAGAACATAAAGTTTTTGAACAGCATTTTCATTAACATAAGTGTTAATAAAATCTCGCTCCACAACCTCCAGAAGATACCCTACACCTGCAACATCAACGGTTAAATAAGTACCTTTTGCAGATTTTCTCTTGTCGGTAACATACCCTTTTAAATAATCAAACATACCCACCTCTATCAATTATTATACAATAAAGAAAAGCAAGTTCACGGGGGTTTACAAAAAAATATGTTTTGTGTAATATGTACTTGTTACCAATTGAATACCTTTGGAGGAGTGCCAGAGCGGTTGATTGGAGCGGTCTTGAAAACCGTCGTACGTGCGAGCGTACCGTGGGTTCGAATCCCACCTCCTCCTCCATTTTAAAAGAGCCTGAAAAGGCTCTTTTTTAGTGCGTTTTCACCCTGTCACCAAACTGCAAAAATGAGCCAAAATAGACCCAAAAGGGACTAAAAAGGGACTGCTGAAAAAATTTGTTGATTTTAGAGGGTTTCTGCAATCAAGTAAAATTCAATATTACATAACGGTTTTTGCGGTAAATGTGGTCAATTCCAAGTAATACATAGATTTCAGGGTTTCCACCTGTGGTAATTGCGGTTAATGCCAATATTCATCTAAATATTGGTCTATTTTGTCATGCTTAATTTTAGAAACAGAAATAATATTAATAAATTTCAACAAGCTATACTCCTAAAACCCTCTCATACCAATCGAAGTCAAGAATTTGTGAGCGTGTTTTTGAAAAACAGTTTATTATAAGTTTGTGTACCAAAGAACAAAGAAAGGAAACAAACTTATGAAATGGTTAGCAATAGCTTTAGTAATCTACATTTTTATTAACGGCTTTATTGAAGAAGCTAAAAAGCGATTGAGCGGTTACAGTGACGATTACTATGAGGAAGATGATTACAATGACAACGACGATTGGAATAATAATTATTCCTGCAATCAGCAAACTTACGACAGTCCACAATTTGACAATAGCTTTATTTCTCGTACTCAACCACCTGAATATCATCATAAAGATACTAACGAATACAGAATGTTAGTGCGTGTCAGGGGTGATAAATACGCAAGGCAAGAAGAAATTACTATTGAAGCACACAACATATTTGAAGCCCGACAAAAGGCTAAAAATATGGGTTACGACATTATTAGAAGTTAAGGAGGAAATATGAATACAACAGGTTACAATGAAATTGATTTAAAAAATTGGAAAAATTATCCTGAAATCAAAACGAACTCTTTCTGGGAGTATGAAGTTAATACTTATGAGCAAATTTATAAAAGATACACTAAAAGAAATGATTTAGTTCTGAATATATTCTGTAATTCTGAATCAGCAAAAGAAGAGGCAAAAAAGCTAGATAGAAAATATCTTGGGATAGAAGATTACGAATATGATAACTCTTTGCGTAATACAGTCAATAACAAATTAAAAGAACTTGAGCAAAAGAATATTCAGCTATTATTACTCACTCCTGATTTAACTGATATTAGAGCAAGTAAGACAGAAGAATTTTTCAACACATTCAAACAATTTACAAAATTAGGCATAGATAACCTAGAGCAAGGTCGATTTGTCGTTTTAATAATCGGTAATACATATTCAAATTCAACTTTGCACCTTGAAGCTTTTGAATATGCTCAATTTCTTACAAGTCAGGGGTTGCGTTTAAAAGCTCACATAGTTAAAGAAGTTTGGAAATGGTCAACTCTTGAATCTAGTACAGCAAAAGCCTTATGGCATTGTAGAGCCTTAAAGAGCGGATTTAATGTAGCTACCTTTAAGAATATTTTTATTTTTAAAAAGTTATAGACAAAGAAAAGATAAAACTATGAAAATAGCAGAGGTGATATGAACAAAGAAGAAATAAATAAAATCTTACAATATCCTGTAAAAGGCTCGTTGATTACGATAGGCGGTCGTCCTGCTATGGGTAAAAGAACATTTGCGTTGAATTTAGTTGAACTATTCTGTAAAGAAGGGCATAAATGCCTGTATGTAACAGATTACGACAAACAAATAATTACAGAAATGCTATTAAGAATAGTTGCAAATCCAAACAGGCAGGAAAGTATAGAGATACAAACAGAAAATTTCACACAAGCAGTAAAAGAACTAAGCAGTTGGAATTTGTTTATTAAATCTACAGAATTTTGCAGGATAAAAAATATAAAGCAAATAATACAGAAATTCAAACCTGATTATTTGTTCATCAATATGCATATTAACAGGAGAAATAGATTGAGTTCTGAAAAATTGAGGGAAATATCAGAGCAGAATAATTTAATAATCTTCAAACTGGCAAATACACGCAGGGAACCACGCAACACAGCAAACTATTATCCGAAAATTACAGATTTACGAGATAAAAATCTTGTGAAATATTCGGATGTGGTCTTATTGCTCTATCGGGAAGATTATTACAACTGTGATATTCCTGATGATAGAAAAAATATCATAGAGATAATTCAGGCGAAACCTGAAAATAATTCAATCAAATTGAAATTTAACAGAAAAACTGGAAAAATCGGAACATAAAATTAAAAATCTTTTTAAGAGGCAGAATAGAGGCAGTTGTAAGCTAAAGTGGGTAAAAACTTACAGTTAAGAATAAAAAATATTTGGAGGTAAAAATGTACTTAACAAAAGATGAACTAACCATATTGCAGGGCTTGAAAGAACACTTAAGCTATGCAGAAATAAGCCGAAAGTTAAACGAACCGCTCCGCACCTGTGATAGCAGGATAAATTCCCTATATCAAAAGTACGGAGTAGATAATAGAAAAGATTTAGTCAAAAAGGCAAACCTTGATAAGGTCGAAGTTGCAAGGATTGATAATATTCCCTACTGGCAATATGAAGGAACACAGCTTGTACAAAAAATCCCTGTTTGTAAAAGAGATGTTGAACGGCTATTAAAATTACTGGAACATGAAGATGAACGAAAAAAATTCAATCTGGTGTATTCATCAAATTACCTGTACAAATTTATGTACTTAGAAATGCCGAGCGGTAAAGAATACATCCAAAGAAACAAAATCATAAATAAAATTTAAAGGCTCCGGAAAAGGAGCCTTTTCTCTTAAATTTAAACTGTCTGCCAGTTAATTATATCAGCATTATTAGCCTCTAAAAATTCGTTGCATTCTTTGAATGGTCTGAAATCAGTATCCTTAAAAGCAGGAACTTCGCCATCACAAATAGACTTTGTACAAGCCTGATAGTTATTTGACGGATGAGAAGAACGCAAGATTTTAACAAATGGATATTTTTCTTGATAATCCACCCTATGTTTGCCTTTTTTATAAGCTAGAACTTCCAATTTATTTGCCTTATCACCCCATAACATGACTACTAAAGGTTGTTTATTCTTGGTCTTAACTTCAAGAAGTTTAAATATTACCTGATTTATAAAATTACGCCACGCTTTTATATGGAAGTCCTGATTGTTAGGTGCAAAGGTTAAGGCAGTATTGAGCAACAAAACACCCTGCTTTTTCCAAGCTGACAAATTTGTATAACTGTTATCAATTCCTACATCTTCCTTGATTTTACGAAAGATATTTAGTAATGAATCCTCCGCAGGAATTTCACCGTTATTGTAAGAAAATGCAAGCCCATGAGCTTTTGCCTCATCAGGGTAAGGGTCTTGACCGATAATCAACACTTTAACATCCTGCGGTCTTAATCCGTCAAATGCGTTAAATATATCTCCTTGACTTGGTCTTGCACATTCATTGATACATTTCTGAATTTCAGATGTAAAAAGTTCTTCTACTTCCTGCCTTGTAAACCAATCATTCTTAATCAATATTTCTTTCAGAGCTTCCATAACTTCCTTTCTTCTGTTCTAGAACTTAGAGGCTTCATACAAACATGTTTTACTACTTCTGTGAATATCTTAACGCATTACAGTGGTAAATGCAAGTTTGATTGCAACTCTTGCGGTCTGTTTTAAAAGGATGAAATCACTTATTATTAAACAACGAGGGCGGTAATGGAAAATAATCTAGAAATAAAAAAATTATTAGGACAACGGATTAAAGAATTACGGACTAGAAAAGGTCTTACACAGGAACAGCTTACAGAAAAGCTCAACATAGGACAGAGAACACTATCCAAAATTGAAAGAGGTAATGCCTTTGTTTCTGCTGAAACACTAGCCAAATTATTAACTGCCCTTGATATTGGAATTGATGAACTGTTTAACTTCGGCTACCTGCAAGAAAAAGAAATCTTAAAAGAAGAATTAATTAACGCTATTCGTGATGAACAAGTTGACATTGAAACCCTCTACAGGATATACAAGGCGTTGAAATAAACCCTGCCTCTAACATACAAGATTATAATATTGGAATACACTTGCAAAATATTTACAGGTGCATTTCTTTATGTACTTATTTCACCATAGACCACGGAATTATACTCACTTTAAGGTTAAGCAGGAAACAGTTGCCATTTTAAAAGTTACCAACATAAAATCGTGGAAATTTATAAGGGAAATGTAAAAAAATTGTTACAAAGCTCGCCACCGGAACTATTTCCTTCGCGAGCGGAAACGCTTGTACTGCAAGGGTATTCTGGATTGAAATTCTTGGAATATCTGTTATCCTGATGATGTAGGTATTAATTATAAGGATAAATCAAATGAATAAAGAAATTGACATCCCTTGCATGATAACAATAAATGAAGCAGCACAAATTGTCAAGCTCGCAAAATATCACATCCGACAGTTGGTTTTGCAAGGCAAGGTTAAATATGTCAAGACTGGGCGAAAATATTTGCTCAATCTCGACAGTTTAGTTAATTACTTAAAAAATGGCGATACAGAAGAAAGGAGTGAAAATCATGAAAAAAACATCAGACGAATTAGAGTGTAAGTACGGATTTATTTTAGCAGACTTCAAGAAAAGTGGTATAAATGAATCAACAATCTTAGATTATGTGAAAGAAGGTTATCTCTCTGAAACGGATGACTACTGGCAATTAAATTACCCCGCATTATATGCAAATTACAAAACGGATTACTATAACAGGCGGTTAAAAAATCCCGAGTATGGTAAGGGTAAGTACATAAAACCAGCAGGCAAGCCATCGCAAATTTTTAGACCTTTACATCTTTCGATTTCAATGTTAAAAGACCCGACAATGCCTATAATAATAACAGAAGGTGACAAAAAAGCTATTAAAGCAGTACAAGAAGGTTTCCCTTGTCTTTCGCTTGGCGGAGTATGGGGTTGGAAATGTAAAGCAGACACTATAGATTTAGAAGAAAATCCTGAATGGGAGTTAATTGCTGATATCATACCCGATTTAGTGCAGGCTGATTTCAAAGACAAGGAAGTAATACTATGCTATGACAATGATATGTACCATAATCTAAAAGTCAAACAGGCTCTATGTTCACTAGCAAACTATCTTAAAAGCGAAAAGGGTGCTAAAGTAAAACTTATATTTTTGCCAAAAGGCGAAGCAAAAGGACTGGATGATTTCTTAGTTGCGAACGGGGCAGATGAATTTCAAAAGTTACTTGATAAAGCAGAATTTATTACACTAGAAAAAATTCAAAACAAACTATCAGGTAAGAAAGAAATTGCAGAGTTTCCGGTAGAAGTATTTCCTGAACCTGTAAAAGATTTAATTCTAGAACTGCATAAGCGAATGGATGCACCTATAGAGTATATAGCTTGCACATTTCTTATAGTAGCAAGTATTCTTATGGACGGACATTATGCCATTAATGTAAATCCTGGAACAAATTGGATTGAACATCCAATTTTATGGTTGGCAATAATCGGAGACCCTTCACAAAAGAAAACACCTTGTTTAAATATTGGTAAAGAGATACTAAATGAGTATGACCGAATTTTATCAACAAATTTTGAAACAGAATTAAATGAGTATAATCGTAACAAAGAATATTATAAACGACAGAAGGAAAAATACAAAGAGGCGATTAAAAAGGGAGAAAATATGGAATTACCTATTGAACCTGAAAAGCCTATGAAACCCCGCTTAATGACACAGGATATAACCAAAGAAACATTAGCTTATCTTATGAATATAAATAGTAAATTTCATCTAGGTTTGGCGATATATGTTGACGAATTAGCTGCATTTATAAAAAGTTGGAATCAATACAAACGTGGAGGCGGGAATGATAAAGAATATTTCTTAGCTTCATGGTCAAGGGAACGGCAAAATATAGTTCGTAAAAGTGATAAATCAGACTATACTTTTGACGCAAGTCATAATATAGTTGGTGGAATTCAGCCTAAGGTATTATATGAAACTCTTTTCGGGAAAGGTATAGAATGCTATAACGGAATGATTGAAAGATGGCTATATTGCTGTAGTGAATACAAGGAAACTGGAATTTCATACAATTCTGATGAAGAATATGACCTTTCTGCTTTTACCAAAATTTGTCAAAAAATATTTTCAAATGTTGTATTACATCCTGAAACTATAAATATTTACCAACTTGATAATGACGCAAAAAAACTTTTTCAAACATTCCGGTCTAAAATAGTATGTTTAAAAAGGTCAGGTAAATATGATGATATAACACAATCATATCTAGAGAAACAAACCCGTTATACCGCACGCCTAACACTAATACTTCATTGTATACGCAATCTTGAAGAAAAATCTGCCACATATTTTGATGTTTATAATGCAGTAAAACTGTTTAATTATTTTAAAAGCTGTTTTGAAGTAATTACAGACAATAAGCTTAATTATGATGAAAAAGAGGAATGTGCATTGAACTTTTTTAAGCGTAAAAATTTAAAAACAGTTTCACCGACAGAGCTATTCCGCAATAATAAAACTAAAATCAAAAATATTAAAACAGCACAGGTTACTTTGGAAGGGCTTGCACGCAAAGGATATGGACGAATGGTAAAGGCTAAAAATGGAGTGTCCTTCGTCTATTACGGAAGTTAGACTATGGTGCAGGGTAACACCTCAAAACTGTTGCCCTGCATTCTTTTTTAAGAAAATGAGGCTTGGATTTATGAAAAAGGGAGATAATAAGAAATGATAAGAAGGACAATAAAATGGCATTTTACGAAAAAATTTCAGATTATACATACAGATTAACAGTTTGTCAGGGTTACGACTCCAAAGGTAAAAAATTACGCAAAAGAAAAACAATTAAACTAGACGAAACATTAACCGCAAAGCAGGCTGAAAAAGAGCTTAACCGTCAAATGGTTATGTTTGAGAACGAAGTATTAAACGGAGTTTACTTAGACGGCGAAAAAATCACATTTGAAGAATTTACGCAAAGGTGGTTAGAAGATTACGCAGAGAAACATCTTACACTTACAACATTACAATCATATAAAATCATGCTCAAACGGATTTTGCCTGCTGTCGGACATATTAAACTCGGCAAATTACAGCCTCATCACTTAATACAGTTTTACAACAATCTTGATGAAGAAGGAGTAAGGCTTGACGGCAGGTTTACCCCTACCAAAGCCCTGATAAAATATCTTGAACCGTTGACAATCTCACACATAATTAAGACTACAGGCATATCGTCTAAAACTTGCAGAAGGCTAAAAGGTGGACAGGCAACAAACTATAGCACCGCACAAAAACTCTGTAATTGCTATAAATTAGATTTCACCAGAATGTTTAAGGGAAATTCAGAAAAGAAGTTAAATCGAAAAACAATCAAAAATCATCACATTGTAATTCACTCAATACTTTCAACCGCTGTAGATTGGAACATTTTAATGAATAATCCTGCTGAAAGAGCCAAACCACAGAAAGCAACAAAACCAAAAGCTAAGTATTACAATGATAAGCAGGTGGCAGATATGCTGGACTGCTTGAAAAGTGAACCATTAATGTATATGACTATGATTTATCTTGCAATAGATATCGGTTTAAGAGAGGGCGAACTCACAGGCTTGAAGTGGGAAGATATAAATTTTGATACCTGTGAAGTGAATATCAATAAACAACGACACTATATTGCAGGTTATGGCAATATTGAGGGTAAACCAAAAACAGAAGCAGGAATAAGAACTGTTACAGCCTCAAAAACGGTAATATCTCTATTGAAGGAATACAAAAAGCAACAGAACGAGAATAGGTTGAAATTCGGCACAGCGTGGCAAAACGGTAAATATGTATTCCTGCATGAGGACGGTAGTCCGATAAGTACACAGTTGCCGTATAAGTGGTTTACAAAATTCTTAAACCGTTATAACTTACCCAAAATAACATTTCACCAACTCCGCCACACAAACGCAAGCCTGCTGATTTCATCAGGTGAGGATATCGTAACCGTAAGCGGTCGACTCGGACACGCAGATAAAAATGTAACCTTAAATACTTACTCGCATATAATTAAATCCAAAGAAGCACAGGTTGCTAATAAAATGGATGAGTTTTATGCAGGGTTGAAGGTTAAAAATAGTTAGGATTCCTTATTTTCAAATTTCAATAAAATATTAAGATATTCTTTTATATCATTATAGTTAATCCAGTATCTAGCAAACAAAGGGATATTATTTTCTTCAAGAGAATCAATATATATACTATTATTTCGTTGATGTTTGTCAGGTTTATACTTTATTGAAAATTGACAAAGAGTATTAAAAATTTTAGAATTCCTATCTGTTTTACAAAGAAGCAATGCTATTAAATTTATGCCGTCGTATAAGTCTTTTCGTTTGGAAACATCTTGTTGTTCAAAATCAATAAATAATTTTTGGATTAAATCTTCAATTAGTTTTTTGTTTTTATCATTTGTGGTTGCATACATTTTTACAGAATAGTAAACAAATTTAACAAAATCTTCTATATAATAACTTTGGTGATTTTCTGAAATGGTATAATTTTTTAAGATATTTAAGAACGTAGAATATAAGTTTTTTAACAATATGCTTGATATTTCTATCATTTGTTTTCTTTTATAATTAGTTGCATTTACTCTCTCAATAAATAAGAAGACATACTCCTGAATATTTGTTATGGATTCTAATATTCTATTTACACAGATATTATTGCCACTATCAAACAATATTTTTGTAGATTTTTCAAATAAATCAAGAAAATTAGATAAACAAGTCAAACCTCTAACAAAATCAACATTTGTATCAAAATCATACACCAATATAGCATTATAAACTTGGTCTAAGGCATTTACATAATGAGTTATTAAGGAAGAACCATTGTACACAGAATTTTTGTAAGGTGTCATTATATATGGAGAATTTTTTAATATTTCGGTTACCGATTTCAAATTTAAATCTCTTCCCAAATTATTAAAAAATATCGAAAAATCACTAGGATATGTTTTGTACGTTGTTAATAATTTAAAAGAACTTTCAAATGTCTGTTTAATTTTATCTTCAATATATCGGGTACTAATTGACATATATTCTGTTAGATTATATATAGCTACATAATAAAATACATTAATAAGGTCTGTAATAACTAAACTCAAAAGACTTATACACCAAGTATTGTTAGTTACTTTTTTAGTATTATTTAATGTCCAAATTCCAAGAGATATAGTATTTAAATCATCAATTAATCCACTAACTTCATCTATGGATTGATTAAAAATAAGTTTGTTAATAAACTTTCTAAAAGAAATTATAGCAAGAGTTGGTGCAGGTGTATTTTCTAAATTTATTGCCATTATAATAAACTCTTTTGCATTTTCCTTAAATGCATAAAAAGATAGCGTCTGTGTTGTATTAAAATCAGCTTGGTCTCTCTTTTCTCTAATTGAAAATAAACCTAATTGCTCATTCAATTCAACTAAATGTTCTGGAAATGATTGATAATTTAAATTTACAGCCAATCTAAATAAATCTTTAATTTTATATGCTAGAAATTGATAGAATTTTGTTTCAAAGCTATCATTGTATAATTTGGCATATATTGCAACTATATTATAAATTACTTTATTACATATTAAAAAATCATTTAAATTATTTGCTCTTAGAAAATTTTCAGCCAACCTAAAAATAGGTTCAACCTGTCCTTGTAATTCTGATATTGTTTGTTCTGAAATTGTATAATGTTTCTTTTTGTTTATTCCCCAAACTTTATATTTAATAAAATATTTTACACCTTTTTGTGTTATTTCATTTACAAGATTTTTATCATTACTTATATTCCAACTTTTTATAAATTTTATAGTATTCTTTTCGTATATCTTCAAAAGTATTCCAAAATTCATCATAAAAGATATATTAATAGCTATAAGTATTAATTTTATAACAAGGTAGATTGAAGAAATAAGAATTAATATATCAAAATATTTATTTGAACCAATAAAATAAAAAATAAATGATGCCGTTGTATATATTGCTAACAATATAAAAAGAAAAATATCGGTAGTTTTCCATTGTTGTAGTATTGATTTAAAATCTGAGTATTTATTTTCAAATTGTTGTAATGTAGAGAATAAAACAGTTAATACTATGGATGATACTGTAATTACAATTCCTATAGCTTGAAATATTGGATGATTTTGAGGGCTTAAAGGCTCGAAATTAAATAATAGAATAAAACAGTAATACACAAATAAACCAACGGTAAAAACATCTAGTATTTCATTAACTAGTTCCGTTATTCTAAATGGTTCTTGAAACAAATTGTAAATAAAGCTGTAAATATTATTTATGACAATTCTATTAAAAGCAGTATTTTGCCGAAATATTTCAGTAAAAATAATTACAGGAATAATAATTATTGAGATAGACAGAAAGCTAATTTTAATCCATTGAAAATAATAAGTTACAGCCAAAATACTAGAAATTATCAATGTATCTAGTAATAAATAAATTAAATTTATAATAGTTTTACAAAAAAGAGCGTTTATATTTATTTCTAAATTATTCTTCATTTTCTATTAACATTCCTCTGCCATTTTTATTAATTGTGCAAATTGTTACAAAATGAAAAATTATTGTTATAATAACAGCAATAAAAAACCAAAGTAAAATAAAACAATAAAGGATTTTTTCTAAGTTAAAAAACATAGTATAATTTATGTTTAAATAACTGATTAAGAAGTATATAAATTTAACTGTAATAACAAAGCATACCACAGCTAAAAATTCTGATAAAAAATCCCAAAGGAATAATCCTATATATTTCTTTTTATTATTGTTTATACGAGATATTAAATCTGTAATTTTATTATTCATATTTACACACCTGCTATCTAATTATAGCAAAAACATAGTTTTTTCTTTAATGTGTTAATCATTAAATTGGATTAATACATTAAATGACTTTCGTTAGTTTGTATTATAATCTATAAAGTATAGTAGGTTTTAATGTTAGATTTTATTTTAAATACGGCTAAAACAACTCCTAATATAAACTTGTGGCAGGTGGCAACACCATTTATAACGGCTATTGCTTCTTTTGGAGCTGTGTATTTTGGAGCTTGGCTAACTGATAAAAGGCGAGAAAAGGAACAACATAAAATAAACATTAATAAAGCAATAATATTGCATACTTTAATTGAATTGCAAGCACCTGCTCTAATTGATTATCGAGATAAAACTTTAATACCAAAACTTAAAGCCATAAATTTAGGAAATTTAACTGTAGCAACTGAAAAATATCCATTTTCTTCATGGTTATTACCTGTTAACATTAAAGATTATGACTTTTTGATTAATACAAGCAAGGGTGCTATGGGTGCTTTAAATCAAGTTTTACAATATGAAGAAAAACTAAACAATACGATATTAACTTTTGATAATTTCTCATTAACGGATGATGAAAAGAAAGCCACAAATTGTTTAGAAATACATATAATAAAAGTTAAAAGTATAATTGAAACATTGTATGATACTTGTGATAGTTTGATTTATTTTTCGCTTTTATTGCATAGGTACTTAACTTATATGCTTGACGAAATATACAAAGAAAAAATCACTTGTTCTGATAAACTAATGGGAATAAATCTGGTAGCAGAGGCAAAAAATGACAGAATTAAATTAGATTGGTTGAGAATGTTACCTAACGACTGGGAAAATGCAAGAATTTGCAAAGAACAAAATAATAAAGTATAGGGGACTAAAAAGGGACTAATTTTGCAAATAGTCCCTAAAAATTATTAAAAGTTACAAAAAGAACAAACTTACAAGATTAAACAATACTAGAGGTTACGGGATAAAATTTGAAGCTACAAAAAGCAAAAATATTTGTTCGAATCCCACCTCCTCCTCCATTTAAAAAGCCCGATCCATAAAGGTTTCGGGCTTTTAATTCTATCATGCGCATTCTATAAACCCTGGTGTAGCTTAATTTCCAGGACATCTGTTGTGGTAAATTATAATTTACCACTGCAAAAATATTTTGGTAATCAAAGATTAACAAAACCTGTTTATACTTTAACGTCCAGTTTGTTACACTAATAATAAACTGTCAGTTGGGCATACTTGCCCAACAACACTAAATATTAGCCGTCGGAAGTTGTTTGGTTATACCAAAATCAAACTGGACGAAAACGGACTTTATTAGGACATAAAGTTACAAAGAATATTTTGAAATTAGGCTGAAACTAAACAAAAATCAAAGAAAATTCCAATTTCCAATAATGTCCAGTTTTATCGTTGGGCAGGTATGCCCAACCTACAAGCTATTCGAAGAGTAAGTCATGCATTGCCTGACCTACAGACTGTCCGTCAATGTCTAAAACAAGACAGTGTCTCAAAACCTTAAATGGCGGGAATTTAGACACAGTTCAGGAATTTTGGGACAGGACAGTGTTAAAAATTTTTTCAAAATTTTAAATTTAGGTGGAAATTTATTTCAATTTACTCGGAAATATAAATATATGAAAATTAATAAAAGTCGAGGTATTTTCCTCGACTTTTTTATTTACTATAACTTGGTATTCCCTATTCGTGCAGAGTTGTTTCAATCTATTTAATCTCTAAGTTCAGGACAATTTTCTGCCACAAACTTCTTAACTTCTTGTTGAATAGGATAGTCTAAAACATCTTTAAAGACTTTTTTATTTAATTTACCTTCACTATTTCTTCCAAACCAGAATATTTCGGATATAGATTTTAGTTTTCCATTAGTACTCTTATAAGAGAATTGTCTAACGGCTTTCACTTTCCCATTTTCAAAACTTGATTTAAAGTAGTCTAAGCCTTGATATGTACTTTTAACGACCTCTTTTGCTATAACTTGTCTACTATTAGTATCTTTTGCTGTTACAATTCTTGTTACGTTGAAATTAAGAGTATCAGTTACTAAAAAATTATCTTTCTTGATGTTTCTGACCCTGTTAACTAGTTTTATACCTTTATCATCTCTTAAGGCTATTTTTTTTCCTGTTACTTTATCTATACCTTTGACTGTTTCTACATCATATTTTTTATAAAGTTTAGAGATTTCGTCTGGATTTCTAAATACTCTCATTATCCAAAGAACTTCGTTAGGATGATTATTCAAATTAAATGCTCCTTTACATTGTATCGATTTAAGAGCTCCAAAAGATGGGGAATTTTGAGAATAATAATTATTTGAACCCCTGTTTAAATCATTAACAACACGCATATAACCTCCTAGTATCCTTTTATTTTATTATAAATATTTTAAATTATACATTTGTATTATTTTTTGTTACAAAGATTCTCACTAGTATAGCATTGGCTGTTTTTTAATCATTATAACTTGTTTTTTATTTTCCTTATAAAATCAGAAAAGAAATTTTTTTGTTTAATCATTGGTTCTGCAAATTTGTTATAAATATTACTATTTTTTGAAAAGATGTTTTTACCGACTTCTTTAAAACCATATGTCTTTAAATCATTTACAAGATTTGGGATATTAGCTCTATCATAGCCTCCAATAACAAATAAACTATTATTATGCATTATATTATCTAACTCGCAGAACAAAAAAGTTCTTTCCAAACGGGTATAACTTTGTGCTAAACAATTTCTTATAAGGATAATTGAATTTCCTTCATCTTTTGTAGTTTTCAATCGATTCATAAAATCCATTACTTCAAATTTGAAATTTTCTTTGAATTCGGGTTTTAATTTATATGCTTTTGCATTCTTTGGATATATTGCTATATCAGGCAGTTCAGACATGTTTGTAGATTCAAAATATTTACTTAAATTTTTACCAAATAAATTTTCATCTTTTTCCCCTAAAGCAATAATCCCTTTTTTACCATAATTTTCAATAATATCAGGATCTATATCTGAAACAACAATGGGAAAAATTCTTTTTTTTGACTCACTTTCTCCAAATATTTTTAATATGGAGTTTGCAATACAATAACTTTCAGTACCATCTGAACCATTCATTGGCATTATATTAATTTTTTCATATTTTTCAAAGCGTTTTTTTGCAATTTTAGCTAGTTCATCATAATTCAAATCATCTCTGCATTCTGTAGAATTTTGTGTTATATGATAAACTCCAAAACTATCTTGACATGATGACAATCGAAATAAAGAAGTAAAAGATGTTCTATTACTAATCGGCTGTGTATAATATCGAATATTATTATCTATTCTCATTTATTCATATTTCCTTAGCTGTGTTACGTGAACATATAAAACTGTAATTTTTTTAATATTTTAATTAAAACAATATTGGCTGTTTTTTAATCATCTTAATCCACTGTTCAAGAGAGGCTTCGGTCAAATACATATTCGGTGAAAAATCAACTAATGGCGCTCCACCATTTTTGTAATAATCATTCAAAAAGTGTTCCAATGTCGCTGACCAATTGATTACGACTTTTTTGTCATT